>DASZEK010000133.1:0-54318 GCA_035941045.1 Pyrinomonadaceae bacterium
CCCCCCCGCCGGGCGTTTGAGCGCCGACGCCGCTACTGGCCCAAGTCCTCCTGCGCGTAGCCGTCTTTTCCGCTGTAGGTGTAGTTGTCGTCGTAGCAGTTCCTGCCGTTGGCGAACGAGTAGGAATACTCCCAGCAGAAGCTGTTCGAGCGGTCGAAGGCCGTCGGGACGAGCTGCATGCGCGGCGAGGCGCCCGCCGCCGTGCCGTCGGCCCCGGTGAAAGTAACGTCAAGGCCGTACTGCGTGCCGAAGGGCTTGAAGACGCCATCGACGCCGCCGGAGTCGTAGTTGAAGCTGTAGAAGTCGTCGTAGACCGTCTCCCCCTGGTAGGCGTAGTAGGAGCGGTAAGAGCCGGAGGAGTGGTAGGTAACGTCGCCGGCGTGGCGCGTGTACGTCACCTGGGTCGTATTCCACTCGTAGCCCGACGCCGGCTCGCTGAACGACGAAGTGTTCACGTAGAGGTAGCACCCGGTCGCGTTGTCCTGCCGGAAGGCGTAGCCGTATTCGTACTGGCTGGACCCGTCGTTGTAGCTGTAGGCGTAGTCGGCCTCGACGCGGTCAAAGGAGGCCGACACAACCGGCGCGCCGTCGCTCAACTCGGTGATGGAAGCGCTGAAGGGGAACTTGACGGCCGTGCTGTAGCTCCAGCCGTAGAAGTGGATGTCCTGCGTGTGCGACTTGGTGCTGGTGAGGTATTTGGACGCCTGACTTTGGGCGACCGTGCCGTCGTTGTAGTTGTACTGGTAGTCGGTCGAGTAGTGGAGAGAGTAGTCGATGTCGTTGGCGAAGGCGTAGTAGCTGAGCTTCACCCGCGGCGAGACAATCTCGATGCTCCCCTTCGCCGAGTTGTTGTCGGCGCGGTAGTCGCCGGGCGTGACCCGCTCGACTTTGACTTCGAGCTGCTTGACGCCCTCGGAGGCGAACGTGTGTGTGAAGGCCGCCGAGACCGTCCCGCCGGCATCCACCCAGACTCCGTCGGCGCGGTCGGCCTCCGCGCCGTCTACGTAGAGGACGACGTTCGCCCTAGCGCCCACGTCGCCGTTCAGCTCGCGCACGACGGCCGTCATGTTGACGCTCGTGTTGATAGGGGATTTAGCCGGGGCGACGAGGCTGGCGGCCGCGAGGTCGGGGCGCAGCTTGACGGTTTCGACGACCGTCACCACGTCCGTCCGGTTCGAGTCGATGCCGCCGACGCTGGCCTGCGCCTGCACCTGCTGCCCGCGCCGCAGGTCGTTGACGGTGACGGCGAAGTGCCCGCCTCCGGTCAGCCCGACGTAGTTGCGCGCGTACTGCGCCTCGCCCTCGTTGTTGAGGGGCTTGAGCTGCGCCTTCAGGATGTTGCCGGGGGCGGGCGTCCCGGCGTCGAGCGAGCCGGTCGTCAGCTCGACCGCGGTCTGCCCGTCGCGCCCGAGCAGGGCGCGCGCCGTCAGCGAGGCCGAGCCGGAGCGCCCCGTGGCCGGACGCTGCCCGGCGTCGCTGTACTTCTTGGCGTTGGAGATCAGTCGCGGCTTCGAGAGGTTGGAGCCGCCGGTCTGCGCGCCCGCCGTGGCCCGGAGCGGCAGCGCGAGCAGCGAGGCCGCGAGCGACGATAAAATCAGCTTACGGAGGAGCCCGGCGGAGGGCCGGAGGTAAACGAGCGAGGTTTCGATTTTCATCCCTTTGTTCCCTTTATTCCTTGTAAAAAGAGCGCCGCACGGGGCATGTGCGGCTCGCTCAGGAGCGGGCGCGGGCGTACCCGGCGCGCGCACGTTCGGGGCGAAGTTATGCCCGAGCCGCCGCCGGCCGGGCGCTGAAATTCTACGGACTATTGAAGAAGCGCGATGCTTTTGAAGCTGACGAAGGGGAGTTCGGGGTAACAGTGTCGGGACGGGCCGAGAAAATACGTCCGGCGAAAAAAAGCAGGGACGGACCCTGAAATTTTTTGTTGACTCCCGCCTCGGCTTTCGCGTAGAACTCCTCAAGGGGCTTCCGTCCTGCCCCTTCAGAAGCCCCTTCAGACGGAGCCGCAGATGAACAAAGCCCGCGTCTTTATTCAGACGATGATTACGCTCGCCTCGGCCTCGCTGGGCCTCGTGGCGGCGCTCGCGTGGAACGAGGCTATCAAACAGACCATCCGCAAGGTGTTCGGCGAGGACGACAGCCTCGTCGGCCTCTACGTCTACGCCGTCATCGCCACGATCATCGCCGTCGTCGTCCTCCTCATCCTCGCCCGCGCGGCCTCCCGCGTCGGCGGCGACGCCGCCATCAGCCGCGAAGCCGAAGGCTGAAGCACTAAAGACGATTCCCGCACGAGAGAGGGGGCGCGACCTTGCCGCCCCGGCCCGCCCTTCTTTGACGGCCATGTCAACGAACATCTCCGCACAGGGTTTTGGCGACGCGCCGCCGCTCGCGCCCGCGGGCGAGTTGCGCAAGCACGAGCGTTTCCGCTCGCGGTTCCTCCAAGCCGAGCGCGACGTGCTCGTCTTCCTCCCGCCCGGCTACGGCGCCGACCCGGCCCGCCGCTACCCCGCTCTGTATCTTCACGACGGGCAGAACCTCTTCGACGGCGAGACGGCCTACATCCGTGGCCGCCAGTGGCGCTTCAGCGAGACGGCGCAGGCGCTCATCAACGCCCGATCGGTCGAACCCCTCATCGTCGTCGGCATCTACAACACGGGCCACGCGCGCGTGGATGAGTACACGCCCACGCCCTGCGCGCGCATGAAGGCCGGCGGCAAGGCCGACCTCTACGGCCGCCTCATCGTCGAGGAGCTGAAGCCCTTCATCGATGCCAACTACCGCACGCTGTCCGACGCCCCGCACACGGGCCTCGGCGGCTCCTCGCTCGGCGGGCTCGTCTCGCTCTACCTCGGCCTGCGCCACCCCGACACCTTCGGCCGCCTCGCCGTCCTCTCGCCCTCGGTCTGGTGGGACGACCGCGCCATCCTGCGCGAAGTGCGCGCGATGCGGGCGAGGACCGGCGCGCGCATCTGGCTCGACATGGGGACGGCCGAGAGCCGCAACGCGACGAAGGACGCGCGGCTGCTGCGCGACGCGCTTGTCGAGAAGGGCTGGCACCTCGAACGCGACCTCAAGTACCACGAGGCCCACGGCGCAGGCCATGACGAACACGCCTGGGCCGAACGCGTCAACCCGCTCCTGCGCTTCCTCTACCCCTGCCGCTAACGGCGCGACTTCTTCCTTTTAGATTTTTTGAACTGACGCACGCCCTCTTCAACGAGGCGGAGGGCGTGGGCGGGGCCGAAGCGCCCGCGCGGCTTGAACTCTTTGCCCTTGGCGCGGTTGTAGGAGACGAAGAAGTGCTCTATCTCTTCGACCAGCGTCGGCGGGAGCGTGTTGAGCGAGCGGGCGCGGGCGTGGAGGCGCGAGTCGGTCGAGACGGCGATGAGGCGGTCGTTGCGGGTCGTCTCGCCGTCGCGCTCGGTCTGGTCGGCCTCGATGACGCCCACGAGGCGGGCGCGCACGAGGCAGCCGGTGAAGGCAGGCTCGTCCATGAGCACGAGCACGTCGAGCGGGTCGCCGTCGCCGCCCACGGTCGCAGGCACGAAGCCGAAGTCGAAGGGGAAGACGGCGCCCGCCGTCAGCACGCCGCCGAGCTTGAAGAGGCCGAGCCTGTCGTCGTAGTTGTACTTGTTGCGGCTGCCCTTCGGCGTCTCGACCACGACGTTCAGCTCGCCGTCGTCGGCGAACGCGCCGAGTCCGTGCAGGTCTGCACTCATCAACTTCTAACCCCTCACCACCCGCGGAAAATCTCCCAGCGGTCAACGACCCTCCCGCCTTCCAAAACGTTGTAGTGCGAGTGCTGCGCCGCCGTCAGGCAGGAGTGGTTGGCGAGCACGCGCACGCGGGCGCCGACGCGCAGCGAGTCAAAAAGCTTTTCTTCCCGGACGTGCAGCGCGCCGTGCTCCTGCGAGAGCGATTCGACGCGGAGGCCGAGGTCGCGCCCTTCCAAGTCCTGCACGCGGCCGTAGCCGCATTGGGGGTCGAGGTCGGCGGCGCCGCGGTCTTTGGAGAGGGCGACGGCGCCGGCATCGATGACGAGTTTGCGGCGCGCGCGGTCGCGGTGGACGACCGAGGCCAGCACGGTCAGCGCGCAGTCGTCGAAGGAGCAACTGCCGAGCGTGGCCTGGAAGGCGTCAAAGAAGATGTAGTTACCGGGCCGCGCCTCGTCAACGCCGTCGAGGTGGTCAACCTGCGTGGCGGTCGGCGTCGAGCCGACGCTGACGACGGGCACCTCGACGCCGTCGGCGCGCAGCCGCGCGGCGAACTCGCGCATCAGGTCGCGCTCGTGCCGCGCGATTGCGAGAAGTTCTTCGTGAGAGCCGGCGTTATAGGAATGGCCCGCGTGCGTGAGGATGCCTGCGAAGCGTAGGGCGCGCGCGCCGGCTATCAGTCTCGGAATCTCTAAAGCCTCTGGCTGGTCGGGCTCGACGCCGCAGCGGTGGTAGCCGCAATCAACTTTGAGGAAGAGGCTTAGTGAAACGCCCGCGCGGTCGGCGGCCTCGTCGAGCAGGGGCGGGACGGAAACGTCGTCGGTGATGAGCGCGAACCGCTCGCACTCCTTCGCCAGCGCGATTGCTTCGTCGAACTTGCCGGGCTCGACGGGGACGGCGTAGGTGATGTCTCGGAAGCCGCGCCCGGCGAAGGCGCGGGCTTCGGCGAGGGTCGAGACGGTGATGCCGCCCTTGTGGCCTTCGGTCTGGATGCGCGCCACCTCGGCGCACTTGTGCGTCTTGACGTGTGGCCGCAGGTCCGCGCCGAAGCCGCGCACGCGCTCCGACATCCGCGCCGCGTTCCGACGCACGCGCCCGGCGTCGAGCAGGAGCGAAGGCGTTTTAATGTCGTGGAGATTCACCGCGCGGAAGCTTCACACAATTTCAAGCCGCACGGCAAGTGGGTACGGAGGGCGCGGAGAGAAGAAATTTAAAGATTCAAGTTTGAAATCTCAAATCTTAAATTTCTTCTTCCGCGTCCTCCGTTCACTTAAAGAAGCGGAGCCCCGTTCCACTTCTTTAAGGCTGGTTGTCTTTCTGCCGGGCGGGCCTGCGCTCGGGCCGCTCGCTCGGGGGCGGAGGGGCGGGGCGCTCTTGCCGCGGGGCTTCCTGCCGAGGGGGCGGGGACGGCCGCGGCGCTTCCTGACGGGGCTCTTGCTGGCGCGGCTGCGGCGGGGGCGCAGAGCGCTCCGGGCGGTCGGGAGGCGGCGCCTCGCGACGCGGCTGCGGATGCTCTGCGCGCCGGGCCGGGGGAGAGCTTGACTCGTTCCGCTCGGACGGGCGCGGGCGGGGCTCCGTGCGCCAGGCGGGCGGGGCGCTCGGCCGGTCCGCCTTGGGCTGACCGTCGTCGGGGCGGTTGTCACGCGGGCGCTCGGGGCGCGTGCGCTGCTCGGAGGGTTGTTCGACGGCGCGGTTCGTCTCGTCGCGGCCCGGACCTCGGACGCGCGGCGTGCGGATGATGGGGTCTTCGTCGTCGCGCCTCGGCTTGGGCGGCTCGGTGCGCGCCGGCTGGTCGCGCGGCACGGGGTTGGCATTGAAGCCGCCGTTGTCGCGGGGCGGGCGCGGGTTGTCGGCGGGCGGGCGGCGCTCCCAGCGGCCGGGGCGCGTGACGGCGCCGGTGCCTTCCTGACCGCCCGGCGGCGTGTTGCTTTCGCCGAGGGCGGGAGGGGCGACGCGCGGCTCGCGGTTGTTGAAGGTGCGTGTGCGGCGCAGCGACTCGTCGAGCGGGACGCCGGGCGTGCGAGCGGCGGCGCCCGTCCGACGTTCGCGCGGGGTGCGCGCCGGGACGCCTTCGGGGAAAGGCCGGACGATGGTCAAGCCTTCGCGCGGACCCGCGGTCGGGTTTCCGCCCGCGGGGGGCGTGCCGCGATTCGCACGGCCTTCGAAGCGAGCCGGGCCGGTGCGCCCGGTCGGGGCGATGGGCAGGCGTCCGCGGACGGGCTCGCCGTTGATGGCGCGCTGCGCGATGTCGGCGGGCGCGGGGCGGGGACGCATGGAGCGCGCGCCGAAGTCGCGCTCGTGGATTGAAGTGACGGCGCGGAGGAAGGCGGGGTTGCGGCGCAGGGGCGCGGCGTGACCGGATTGCAGCGACGTGAGGCGGTCGTTGAGCCGCGCCCAGAAGCGTCCGCGGGGGTCGCGCTGGCCGTGCGTGAGCGGATACCAGCAGAGGTTGCGGCCGTGCGGCGTGTCGACGTAGACGAAGGCGACGAGCGCGGGCCGCCAGCGGGCGCGGCCGTAGTTGTAGCCGTAGCCGCGCGGCGCCCAGCACCAGTTGTTGTTGACGTAGACCCAGCGGCCGTAGTGGTAAGGCGCCCAGCCCCAGTCCTCGTCCGGCACCCACGTCCAGCCGTATGGCGCGCACCAGCGCCAGTGGCCGTAGCGGTACGGCGCCCAGTTGTTATAGTTGTTGACGATGGTGACGTGCGGGCGCCAGACGTAGCCGTAGTCGCGCGTGTGCTCCCAGTCGCCGTAGGCGTCGAGGTCTTCGGCGCCCCAGACCTCGGGGTCGTAGTAACGGTCGCGCCCTTCCTGTCGCAGTCGCGCGGCGAGGTAACGCTCGCGCTCGTCGTTCCACGAATCCCACTCGTCGAATGAGGCGGCCGATGACATCTCCCAGTCGGCCTCGTCGGCGCCGTAGTAGGTGAGCTTGGCGGTGCGGTTGTTGCGCAGGACGAAGCCTGACGACTCGGAGTAGATGCGCGCGCGCCCGTCGTCGCGGACGGTGACGCTGACCTCGCCTTTACCGTTCACGTCAACGCGGTAGAGCCCGGTCTTCTCGGCGGCCATCGTGCTCTTCGGCGCGTCCACCTCGAAGTACTCGCGGTCGCGGTCGAAGCGCGCGAGGCGGAAGGTGGCCGTGCCCTCGGTGACGCTGAAGGCTATCCCTTCGTCGCGGAGCGTGACGACCTTGAGCGTCGAGTCGGCGCCGAGGCGGACGAAGTTGCGCGCGTCCACCTGAATCTCAAGGCGCGAGTCGCGGCCCGTCGTCAGGCGGTCGCCCTCGACGAGCGGCAGGTTCAGCCGCAGCGACTCCCACTCGTCGCCGTCGGCGCGCAGCAGGCTCGCCTCGCCCTTGACGAGCGTGACGCGCAGCACGCGCGCCTGCTCCTCGTACTCTGTCTCGGTGGTGTCGTCGGCGGCGAGTGCAGCGGCCGGCGAGAGGAAGAGGAGAGGAAGAAGGAAGAGAAGTGTGCGGGGCAGCCAACGGCTTGAACGCATGACGGGACGCTCCTTCGACTGTGTCAACAGAACGGCTTCTGCTTGGGGGCAGACCAATCCGACGGACCCTTGCGGGCGGGGCCTCCGGAAGAAAGCACTTGCGAGGGCTTTCTATCTTTGAAGGGCGGGCGGAGCAATGCGCGTGCCCGTCGGGGCCGACGCGCACATATATGAAGAAGGACGACGGCGACTCATGCGAGATGGTGCAGGCCGGACACTATATCGTGTGAGGCTCAGCGAGACCGCCTTATTTGGTCCTTCTGACTTCGGAGAAGGGAACGTCGAGGATTGGGTATTGGCGCCAGTCCTTGAAGTCGAAGTGCCACCACTCGGGCTCGTAGATGTTGAAGCCTTCGGCCTCCATCGCGGAGCGGAGGAGGTCGCGGAGGCGGCGCTGTTCGGGCGTGCCGCCGGAGTAGTTGACGTGCGAGCGTTCGGTCATCTCGTCGTAGCCGCTCGGCATCTCGACCTCGCGGCCGGTGCGCAGGTCGTAGAGCGTGAGGTCGACGGCGCAGCCGCGGTTGTGGCGCGAGCCCTTGGCGGGGTCGGCGACGAACTGCTTCTTGTCGGCGGGCGTCAGGTCCCAGAAGAGCTTCGTGACTCGCCACGGGCGGTAGCCGTCGAAGACCATCAGGCCGTAGCCGTGAGCTTTGAGCGCGCGGCCGGCGCGGACGAGCGCCTCGGCGGCGGGGCGCTGGAGGAAGGCGCGCGCCTGCGCGTAGACGGGACGGCCGGCGAAGTTGTTCGAGGTCGCGTAGCGAATCTGGAGCCGGATGGACTTGTCGAGCTTGACCAACTCGACGAGGTCCGGCGCGCGGAACTCGCCCACCTCCTTCGGCGGCTGCTGGTCCTTCGCAGCCTGCGGCGCCTGCGCGTGCGCGAGCAGGGGAAGCAGCAACGCCAGCGCGCACAGCAGCGACGCACGCGAGCCGAGTCCCTTCATGCTTTGCAGCCTGCCTCTCATGCTTCTCATTGCGACCACGGCTTGGGCTTGCGGACCCAGCGGTGCGCGCGCAGCTCCTCAATCAGCTCGGCGGGGAGCGGGCCGGCGTCGCTGGCCGCGACGTTCGTCTCGACGTGGCGCGTCTTCCTCATGCCGGGGATGATGGTGCTGACGGCCGGGTGGCTGAGGATGAAGCGCAGCGCCATCTCGGGCATCGACAACCCGGCGCGCTCGGCGAGGGGCTTGAGGGCGTCGGCGCGCTCGACGGTCGGGAACAGGTTCTCGGGGACGAAGAAGGTGTTGCGCCAGTCGCCCTCGGGCCACGTGGTCTCCTTCGTCAAAGTCCCCGTGAGCGAGCCTTCGTCGAAGGGGACGCGGGCGATGACGGCCACGTCCATGTCGGCGCAGGCGGGGAACAGCTCGTCCTCCGGGTTTTGGTCGAAGATGTTGTAGATGACCTGCACGGCGTCAATCAGGCCGCTGCGGACGGCGCGCACGCCGTTCCAAGGCTCCCAGCGGTTGATGCTGATGCCGACGGCCTTGACGAGCCCCTGTGAGCGCAGCTCGTCCATCTTCTTCATCCAGCGGTCGTCCTCGACCCACGAGTCTTCCCAGACGTGGAACTGCATGAGGTCGAAGCTGTCGAGGCCCGCGTTCTCTAAACTCTTGTGGACGTACTCCTCGACGTGGTCGGGCGGGAACGTGTCGTCCAGACTGAACTCGCGCTGGCTCGGCCACTTCCTGTTCTTCGGCGGCACCTTCGAGGCCGTGTAGAGCCTCCGGTCCGGGTTGGAGCGGACGAGCAGGCCGAGCAGGTTCTCGCTGTGACCGTCGCCGTAGACGAACGCGGTGTCAAAAAAATTGCAGCCCAGCTCGACCGCGCGCTGGAGCGACGCCAGAGACTCTGCGTCGTCCGAGCCGGTCCAACCGCCCATGCCCCACATGCCGTAGCCGACCTCGCTGACCTGCCAGCCCGTGCGGCCGAACCTTCGATACCTCATCGCGCCCCCCCCTAAAAAAAAATTTTCGACGGCCGGCATCCCGAAAATGGAACTGCGGCGTCCCAGAAATGAAACTTTCGGCGCCGGTGAAAATAATGAAACTGCGGGCCGAATTATTTTGAAACCAAGTTGCAGGTCGTCGCACTAACTAGACGGAAAGTGCAACGCTGCTCGCCGCCGAGGCGGCGCTTGAGCTTAGCCCGGCCCGCCGAGTCGGGGCCGGACCGGAACTTGACGGCAGCCGAGTCGTCGAATGGCACGGCGATTGAGATGGACTCCCTCAGTCGTCGCAGATACGACCCGGCGGTCGCCTTGCCTGCCCCGCCTTCGGAGGGCCGGGCTAAACTCAAGCGCCGCTCGGACGCGACGCCGAAACCCTCGCTTCGGCCGACAGTGCGCCCATCTCGCCGTATGTAAAATGTTTGTAACGGCAGAAACTAAGGCGCCCCTCGCGCGTTAACGTTAATATCCCTCGCGCGTTAACGTTAATATATCGCGGGCCGTCATTGTAAACGAAATATTTTTTGCCACGGAAGTTTCCGGCGCGGTGTTTCGCGGGTAGAAGAAGGCGGGTTGTTGACGCCGTAGACAAAGCGGGTGACAGAGATGAAACACAGGTCAATCGGCGCATTCCTACTGTTGGCGGCCACACTCTTCGCGATACCGCAGGCCGTCGAAGACATCCGCTCGCTGAAGGGGTCGGTCTTGGGACGCGCCCGCGGCGAGCTGCTGCAAGCCATCCTCAGCTTTAACTCCGACGAGGCCACGCCCGCGCCGCCGTCCTCCCGTCAGGCACGCACCGCCCTCGCCTCTTGCCCCGAGGCCGCCAAGCAGAACCCGGCCGTCGCCTCGGCCGCTAAGAAGGCCAGCCCGCGCGCCGCGTCCGCCGTCTCCCGCGGCGAGTCGCCGGATGAGAGCGAGCTGAGCGAGTTCGTCGCCGAGGAGGCTGAAGGGCCGCCGCTGCCGTTCGTCGCTGAGTTCGTCGGCGAGCTTGCCGAAGCGGTGCACGAAGTGGCGGAGGTTAAAGTCCCGGCCGCGCCGCTGCCGCGCGCCGTCGGCGGGGCGGTGACGCTGCCCGCCTCCGTCAAGGGCGAGCGGAAAGGCACCGAAGGCCGCGGGCGGGCTCAGTGGGTGTCGGCCCACGAGTTGTCGGCGAGCGAGAGCGCGGCCCTCGACCGGCTCAAGGCGCAGCAGGACTATCTCAAGGTCGAGCTGCTCAAGGAGTCGGACCTCGCGCGGGCGCTCGGCGCGCAGCGCGTTCGCCAGTTCAGGGTGATACGGCGCAGGCCGTCGGCGCCGCCGGCCCCCACGGGCGGCGAATTGCCGACGCAGCCCAAGCAGGCCGCGGACACCGCCGAGGCCGACGCCGCGGCGGCCGGCGGCACCCACGGGTCGGCGTGGGCGTCCGAGAAGCAGTAGGGCGAGGCTTACAAAATAAAGGCTGCCGGTCCTCATGGCCGGACAGTGACACGGGCGACGAGTCGTTGTATGATTCGTCGCCCGTCGGCTTTGCGGCAGGCGGCTCCGCGTCGGAGGCCACGTCCGAGGCTCCGCAACTTTCACCCATTTTCTTCGTATGACATCAGCGGACAACATCCGGGGCGCGCGACAGGCGAGCCCGCTTCTTTCGAGGCCCTGAAGGCCGCCCCGGCGCTGTTGGCGTTACAAGTTGACCGCCTTTCTCATCATCTCGATTCTCCTCCTCGCAGCAGCCTCCTACTCCACCCTCCGCTCGAAGCGCAACTCTTCCCGCGCGGCCGGCTACCTGCCCGACCCCGTCCCGCGCTCGCTCTTCGGCGCGGGCGACGAGCCCGGCGTCTCCCAGAAGGAAGCGAAGGCGGAGGCCGAGGCGGCTCGCCGCGAGCAGATACTTTCGCTGGCCGGGGCGGGCAACCGCGGGGCGCTCGTGGACGCCTCCGAGACGGGCGACGCCGCTTTCTACAGGCGCGCGCTCGACGGCGCGGTCAAGTCACTTGAGAGCAAGGCTGAACTCAGTTCGCTCTCGACGTACCTTGTGAGTCACAAGCTGCGCGCCTGCCCGGCGCTCGCCGAGAAGCTTCTCGAACACTGGAAGGGGCAGCCGTCGCGCGTGGGCGCCGCGGAACTGCTGCGCGTCTCGGCGCTCTCCGACGACGCGGGCGCGTTCTCGCGCGCCGTGTCGGGAGTCTTCGACGCGTGGCAGGGCGGGAAAATCGAAGGGCTCTCCTCCACCGACCTGCGCGACCTGTTCGAAGCCGAGTACTGGCTCCTCTCGTCCGAGGCGAAACGCTCCGGCGAGGGCTTCGTGCTCAAGCAACAACTTTCAGACCTGCGCCGCCGCCTTCAGGAGAGGGCGAGGCGCACAGACTCACCAACAGGCGCCGCCGACTCCTCCGAGCCGGCCGCGCGATGAGGTAGACCATGAACGACTCTCTTTTTCTGCTCTCCCCCTACGTCATCGGCGGGCTGATTCTTTTCTTCATCCTGCTGATCGTGCTGGGCAAGATTCTCGTCAACGTCGGCGCGCGCGAGATCGCCATCAAGGAGCGCCGCTACCTCGGCGCGAAGATGCCGCCGGGCCGCGTCGTCGCCACCGAGGGCGAGGTCGGCATCCAGGCCGACGTGCTCAAGCCGGGCCTCCACCTCATCAAGTGGCCCTTCGAGAAGGTCGTGCGCAAGGTGCCGCTCATCGAGGTCGGGGCCGACGAGCTGGGCGTCGTCGAGGCCGTTGACGGCGAGCCGATGCAGGCCGGCAGCATCTTCGCCCCCGACCGCGCGCAGAACGCGCACAACAACTTCCAGGACCCCATCGCCTTCATCAAGCGCGGCGGCGTCAAGGGCATCCAGCTCCGCACGCTCCCGCCGGGCTTGTGGCCCATTCACCCGTATCTGTTCCGCGTCTCCGTCGCGAAGGCGACCGTCATCCCGCCGGGCAAGGTCGGCGTTGTCACCTCGGCCGACGGCGACCCGCTCGACGCCGGCCGCCTCCACGGCAAGGCCATTCAGGGCCACCGCAACTTCCAGGACGCCGAGTCGTTCGTCGCCAACGGCGGCCAGAAGGGCCCGCAGGTCGAGATACTGACGCCCGGCACCTACCGCATTCTCACTCAGTCGGTGCCGCTCGAAGGCGGCGACGTGAAGCCGGGACTCTTCTTCCTGCGCCTCTACGACGCGACCGTCATCAACGAGAACAACATCGGCCTCGTCGAAGCCCTGGACGGCGCGCCGCTCGACCCGCGCGACTACGTCGCCTCGCCCGTCACCGGCCACGACAACTTCCAGGACTGCAACGAGTTCATCTCGAAGGGCGGCCAGCGCGGGCCCCAACGCGACATCCTTTTGCCCGGCACCTACTACATCAACCCGCTCGTCTTCAAGGTCATCCCCGAGACGGCGCGCGAGATTAAGCCGGGCGAGGTGGCCGTCATCGTCTCGAACGTCGGCAAGGACCCGACCGAGGAGATACGCCGCGAGATGGCCGACAAGGTGCGCGGTCGTCTGGAGAAGGAGGAGCAGGAGCAGGTGTCGAAGGCCGCCGCGCGACTCGACAAGCTCGACGGCGAGAGCCGGGAAATCTCCGAGATTCAGGAGGAGCTGATAATCAACGACCCTGCCGACATGCGGCTCGACCAGGGCGCGCACGAGGCGTACGTCGTCCCCGAAGGCTTCCGCGGCATACAGGAGTCGGTCGTCGGCCCCGGCAAGTACTACGTCAACACGCTGGCGATGACGCCCATCATCATCCCGACGACGAACATGACGGTCGAGTGGACGGCCGAGGAAGTTGACAACACCTTCGACCCCTTCGAGGTCATCTCGAAGGACGGCTTCACGATGAAGCTCGAAGTCCGCGTCGTCTTCCGCGTCAAGCCCGAGGACGCGCCCTTCATGGTCGCCAAAATCGGCAACACCGACAAGCTCATCCAGAACGTGATGCACCCGCTCATCGACTCCATCTTCCGCAACCAGGCGTCGGAGTCGTCGGCGATGGCCTACCTGCAAAACCGCCACGAGGAGCAGGAGAGGGCCGAGGCCCGCGTCCGGATGCACCTGCTGAAGTACCACGTCGATGTCGTCAACGTCCTCATCTGCCACATCCACCTCCCCGAGGAGCTGATGAAGACGCAGACGGAGAAAATCCTCGCCGAGCAGCGCCAGAACATGTACAACGCGCAGCGCGAGGCCGAGGAGAAGCGCATCCAGCTTGAGAAGACCAAGGCGCACGCCGACAACCAGAAGGACTTGATGGCGGCGACCGTCGGCGTCGAAATCTCCTCGCGCCGCTCCGAGCAGCGCAAGGCCGAGGCCGAGGGCGAGGCCCACTACATCCTCGCCACCGGCAAGGCCGAGGCCGAGAAGGTCCGCCTGATGGGCGAGGCGCAGGGCGTCGCCTACCACGAGCAGGTCAACGCGCTCGGCCCGCAGGGCGTCGCGCTCGTCGAGACGCTGAAGGTCATCGGCGAGAAGGGCGTCCGCATCACGCCCGACATCCTCGCCTCCGGCGGCAATGACGGCGCGGGCGGCGGCATCGGCCAACTGCTCCTCCTGAGCCTCTTCAAAGACCGGCTCGGGGTCGAACAGCCGGCGCAGGGTAACGGCACGACGGCCGGCAACGGGGCCAAGGTCGTTAAGTAACCAACCCTCCAACCACCTTTGCGCCTCCCGCGCCTTCGCGTGTTATGTTTACACGCGAAGGCGCGGGAGGCGCGAAGTGTTTCTATGACGAAGCGTGCAATCGTCGCCGTCGGCGGCTTCACCTCGGACTCGGGCAAGACGACGCTCGTGTGCGAGCTTTTGCGCGGCCTGCCCGGCTGGGAGGCCGTGAAGATGACGCGCGGCCACTACCGCTCCTGCGGCCGTGACCCGCACGCCTGCTGCGTGAGCCCGCTGCTCGGCGAGGAGCCTGTGGTTCGCTCGGGCCGCGAAGAGACGTACGAGGCGGGGAAGGACACGGGAAAGTATTGGGAGGCTGGCGCCGCCAACGTCCACTGGGCGATTGTGACGGACAATCAGGTCGGCCGCGGGATAGAGTTGGCGCTCGGGCGCGTCCGCTCGCCCGGCGTGCTCGTCGAAGGCAACAGCTTCCTGCGCCACGTCGCCGCCGACTTCACGCTGATGGTCGCGCGCCCGGATAAACTCAAGATTAAGCCTTCCGCCCGTCGCGTGCTCTCAAGCGTCTCTGCTTTCTACCTGTCGGGCGAAGGCGGGCGACTGCGCGAAGACTTCGAGGCGTGGCGCAAATCAGAAACTCTCGAAGGGCCGGCGGCCGTCGCTCCCGTCTACACGCGCGACGACCTGACGCGGCTGCGTGAACTCTTAAAACGACTCGTGTGAGGACGGACGTGGACGGACGCATCTATCAACTCAACCGCTCGAACGGCGGCGTTCCCAAGACGCCGGTGCCCGACTCGCTCTTGACCGAGAACGGCCTCGACGGCGACCGGCAAAAGGACCGACGTTATCACGGCGGCCCCGAGCGCGCGCTGTGCCTCTACTCGCTCGAACGCATAGAGGAGTTGCAGGCCGAAGGCCACTCCATCTTCCCCGGCTCGACCGGCGAGAACGTGACCATCACGGGGCTCGACTGGGCGAAGGTGGTCCCCGGCGCGCGCCTCGCGCTCGGCGAAGAGGTGCTGGTCGAGGTCACGGGCTATGCGAGCCCGTGCAAGACCATCGCCAAATCCTTCCGCGGCGGCGAGTTCAAGCGCATCTCCCACAAAGTCTTCCCCGGCTACTCGCGCGCCTACGTCCGCGTCCTGCGCACGGGCCGCCTCGCCGTCGGCCAGCCCGTCAAACTTCTCAACGGCGACGCGCCGGCATAAAAGGCCATGAGACTAGCCAAGCCGCTGAAGAGGTACCTGAAGAAGCTCGACCAACGTCTGCACGAGACCCGGCTCGCCTTAAGGAAGAACAAGTTCTCGAACTTCGACGAGGAGCGAATACTCCGCAAGTATTTCGCGCGACTGTTCCCGCCCGCCCACACGGGGACGGCCGTGGACATCGGCGCGGGCGACGGCATCCGCCGCTCGAACACCTACGCGCTGTTCCGCTCGGGCTGGCGCGGCGTCGGCGTCGAGGCCGACGAGTACACGGTCTGCAAGCTGGCGCAGGCTTACAAGTACTACCCGAACGTCGCGCTCTGCCGCTGCCGCGTCACGCCCGACAACGTCGTCCCGCTGCTGCAAGCCTACGGCGTCCCCAGAGATTTCGAGTTCCTGAGCCTCGACATCGACGGCAACGACTACTGGGTGCTCGACACGCTGCTCACGCACTTCCGGCCGCGCCTCGTCTCCACCGAGATTAACGAGAAGATACCGCCGCCCCTCAAGTTCGTCGTCAAGTACGACCCCGACTTCCGCCTCCGCCACCACTTCTACGGCTACAGCATCGCCATGCTCAAGGAGATTACCGAGAAGCACGGGTACGCACTTTTAGAACTCGAATACAACAACGCCTTCATCGCCCCGAAGGAGCTGCCCGGCGTCGAAGGCGTGGACGTGGAGACGGCCTACCGGCGCGGCTACCTCGACCGCCCCGACCGCAAGGAGAAGTGCCCCGACAACTTCGACATGGAAGCCCTCCACACACTCTCGCCTGAAGCCTCGGTCGAGTTCCTCAAAAAGTTCTACTCGAAATTCGAAGGGCAGTACGAGCTGAGCATTGACGGCGAGTTGGCGGCGGCTAGTCGTTGACCTTCGGCCGGAGGAGGAGCAGGTAGTCGAGGCCGAAGCCGCGCATGCCGGGCAGCATCTTGAGGCGGAATTGCAGGAAGCGGTATCGGTAGTAAACGTCCGGGCGGTTCTTCCCGGCGGAGAGGACGGCGCGGCCGTTCTCGGGGGTTCGCGCGTGCTCGCCGGAGAGGTAAGACTTCTTCCAGTTGCGCTTCTGCGGGTAGAGGCCGAGGCTGCGCAAGCCCCGGCGGATGCCGTAGGTCCGGCTGCGCGCCACCTCGAAGCCGCTCTCCTCGAACATCCGCAGCAGCGTCCGCCGAGGGAAGAAGAAGAGGTGGCCCGAAGGGCTCAGCGCCGGCCGCCGCTCGCTGCGGAAGTATTTGATGAGGTTGAGGCTGTCCACGGCGCCGTTCGGCACTCTCAGGTGGAGCACCCCGTCGGGCTTGATGATGCGGCGGCACTCCCTCAACAACTCGACCGGCTCGCGGACGTGTTCGAGCACGTTCGAGATGTGTATGTAGTCGAAGTGCCCGCCGGGGAAGCTCACGTCCGAAAGCTCGCCGTGCCTCACGTCGAGCCCCAGCTCGCGCGCCGCGAACTCCGCGAGCGCGGGCGTGAACTCGGTCCCTTGCACCTGCCAGTCCGAATTCTTTCGGATGCCGTCGAGGAAGAAGCCCTGTCCGCAGCCCACGTCGAGGAATCGCCCGCCCGCCTTGTAGCGCAGCAAAGACTTGGCGAAGGCCATGCCGAGCCCCTGCTGCTTGTACCAGTCCTGCCCGTAGTCCTTCGACGCGTAGAACTGCGAAAGCTCCTCGACGCCCGGCAGCGGGTCGAGGCGGCGCACCCCGCAGCCGGGGCACTCCACCAGGTCGTAGTCGGCGGCGAGCCCCAGGTTGACTTTACACAGGGGCGCCGCCTTCGCCCCGCTCTGACAGATCGGACAGTTCGCCATCGCTCCCGCTTGAAGTGCCTGCGGACTAAAACGGGCGCCGGTGTGGCGCCCATTTGTGGTTGAGTTGCTTGATAAATGACGGGCCGTGAGGGATTCGAACCCCCGACACCTAGTTCCGAAGACTAGTGCTCTATCCGGCTGAGCTAACGGCCCATAAGGCTTTCACGGCGCGGTGCAAAGGATAACACAGCCGCGCCCCGCGCTTTAGTGGCCGGGCGCGGGCGACTTCGCGGCGGCCGGGGCGACGTTGGCGGGGGCGTCCGCCGGCTGCCCGTGGAACTCCTGGCTGATGAAGCGGGCGAGGGCTTCGATGCGCTCGGGCGGGAGGCGCTTGCCGAAGGCGGGCATGCCTTCGTCGGTGTCGCCGTTCGTAATCTTCTTCGCCATCTGCTCGACGGTGTGCTTGGCGCCGTGGCCCTCGCGGAAGTTCGGGACTTTAATCTTCTGCCCCTCGTCTAGCTCCGCGACGCCGCCCGTGCCGTCTTCCTTGTGGCAGCGGATGCAGAACTGTTTGAAGTCGGCGCGGGCCGAGGCCAGCGCGTCGGGCGTCGCGGCGGGGGCGGCGGGCGTCGTTTTGGCGGCGACGTTCGCGTTGACGTTCGGGGCGTTGGCCGACTGATTCGCAGGGGCGTCGCTGCCGCAGGCGGCGAGTGAGAAGATGGCCGCGAGGACGGACGCGGCGAGTGCGAGTTTCAAAGTCTTCATGCAGACGAAAGGCTCCGGCAAGAGTGTTGGGCTCGTGCTGTCGGTGTTCGTAAAGCCCGCCGAGTATAGCCGAGCGGCGCGGCGGTGTGAAAGCGGCCGGGGCCTCACTTGAGGGTGACTATCCACTCAGCGACGGCGCGCTTCTCGTCCTCCGTGAGCTTGCGCGCGAAGGAGGGCATGCGCGCCTCAAGGCCGTGGCCGGCGGGGTCGTTGATGATGGAGATAAGGTCCTCGACGGTGCGGCCGGGGCGCGCGGAGATGCCGCGCAGGTCAGGGTAGATGGACTTGCCCTCGCCGCGCGGGCCGTGACACTTGGCGCAGTTGCGCTGGTAGGCTTCGGGCGGGGCTTCGACCGATTCAACCGGCGTGGCGTCAGGCTTCGAGGCGTCTGCGCGCGAGGACTTGGGGACGAAGGGAGAGTTTCTGAACTCATCTTCGCGCGCCGCCTGTCGCGCGAGCTGCTCTTTGACGCGGGGGTCGCGCGAGTCCTCGAAGTGCGCGACCCCCGTCAGCGCGGCGACGAGCAGGAGAAGGGAGCCGACGAGGGCGAGGCCGAGCTTCCTTCGACGCGCCGCCGTGAAGGGGAGCAGCGCGAGGGCGAGGAGCAGGAGGGGCAGCCCGAGGAGGACGAGCGCGGAGGCGGCCGGCTTCGGCAAGTATTTAAGGAGCTGGAAGAGCCAGAGGAACTGCGCGCCGGGCCGCGGCAGGTAGCCCGGCGGCGCCGACTCGTGCGGCGGCCCGAGCGGGGCCGGCGACCCCCACGCGTAGCAGGCGAGCGCCGCGAAGACGAGCGCGACGACGACGGAGTTGCGCGCCAGTTGCGCGCGAGCCCACGCAACGTCTAACACGGAGTCTTCGTTTCGCGGCTCGCGGAAGAGAAGCAGACGCGCGACGACGACGGCCGTCAACAGCGCGGGGACGACGACGGCGTGCAGCGCGTAGAAGCGCGAGAGCGTGAGCGTCGAGACTTCCGCGCCGCCGAGCAGCCACGCGCGCGCACCTTCACCAAGAAGCGGAAGACCGGCGACGACGTTCTCGGCCACGCGCGTGCTGTAGAAGGCGCGCGCGTCCCACGGCAGCGAGTAGCCCGTGCCCGCGTTCGCCATCACCAGCCCCAGCAGCAGCACCGACGCCGCCCACCCGAAAGGCTTGCGCCTGTGCGACCCGCGCCAGAGCATTTGCAGCAGGTGCAGCGCCAGCGCGAGCGGCAAAAGCTGCGACGCGTACAAGTGCAAAGCCCGCACCCACGACCCGCCGCCCACGACCTTCTCCACGTATGCGACCGTCGCGTGCGCGCTCTCCGCCGACGGCACGTAGTAGAAGGCGAGCAGCACGCCCGTCAACATCTGCAACGCGAGCAGCAGGCACACGACGCCCGCCGTCGTCCGCGCCCACGCGGCGAGGCCCGCCGAAGGCTCGTCAACAAGGTTCTCAAAGACGAGTCCGAGCGCCGTCCTTCTCATGAACCCTTCCGGCGCTCCTCCGTCTCAGACTGTTCTGACAAGGAAGCAACCGCGTCGGCTCTGACTTCGAGACGGCCGCCGCTCACGCGCGAAGGAATCTCCGCCAGCCCCGCCCGCGCCGGCCCCGAGAGGCGCGCGCCGTCGGCGTCGAAGCTGCTGTCGTGGCACGGGCAGAGGAACTGGCCGCGCCCCTCCTCCCACACGACCTCGCAGCCCTCGTGCGGGCACACGGCCGAGACGACGCGCCCCCCCTGACCGGGGAGGACGTAGACGGCGTGCGCGCGCGGCGCCGTCGCCCACCCCGCGCGGTGTTCCACGACGACCTCCCGGCGCAGGGGCGTCGCCGCCCGCCCGACTTCATTCAAGTCCGCCGCCGCGACCCACGCCCCGCCGCCGCCCGCGACGCCCACCTCGCCCGCCCTCGGCCGGAGGAACCTGTAGGCGGTCGCCAACATCGTCGCGCCTATCGAGGCGAAGACGGCGGCGGGAATCCAACGGAGAATTTTCCTGCGCGGGAGGCCCCCGGCGGGTGCCGAAGGGGCGGGCGGTGTGGCGTCAGACATGCTCGCTAGCGTTTGTCCGCCTCCGGACTCGCGGCGGTTTGCAATCTCGCGCCGCGCAAAGCAAAATATGTCGCGTTCGACGGGCGCCCATTCTACCCGATTTCGACACAGCCGCTAAAACTCATCGCGCCCCCCTTTTAAGAGTTCTGAGGACTTTAAGAACATGAGCACGGAACACGAGCAGACGGGAGCGGGACGGCCGTCCCTGAGGCTGGCCGACAAGGCGCCGCGCGGGCAGGGCGAGGAGCAGACGGAGAAGGCGGCGCTGCCCAGACAGTTCGTCACCTTCACCTTCTACAAGGCCCGGCCCGAGTGGCGGCTCCTCGACGACCGCGCGCGCGAAGAGTCGAAGCGCGAGTACGTCGAGGTCTTCGACACTTACCGCCGCGACATGCTCCTGCACACCTACTCCATCGTCGGCCTGCGCTCGAACGTTGACTTCATGCTCTGGCGCATCGGCTACTCGCTCGACCCCTTCCAGGAGATGTCGGCCCGCCTCAACCGCACGCACCTCGGCCGCCACTTGGACGTGACGCAGTCCTTCCTCTCGATGACGAAGCGGTCCATGTACATCGACAAGGACAACCCCGAGCACGTCGAAGACCGACTGCACATCGTCCCCGGCCGCTCGAAGTACCTCTTCGTCTACCCCTTCGTCAAGACGCGCGAGTGGTACGGCCTGCCCGTCGAGCAGCGGCAGGAGATGATGGACGAGCACATCCGCGTCGGCTCGAAGTACCGCTCGGTGAAGCTGCACACGACCTACTCCTTCGGCCTCGACGACCAGGAGTTCGTCGTCGCCTTCGAGACGGACCAGCCTGCCGACTTCCTCGACCTCGTCCAAGAGCTGCGCGAGTCGAAGGCCAGCCGCTACACGCTCCGCGACACGCCCATGTTCACCTGTCGCCAACTCCCGCTGGCCGAGTGCCTCGACGAGCTTGGCTGAAGAAGTTCTTATGACTCAGACGCGCGAAGGGAGAGCACGGAAGCTCTCCCTTTTTGCAATCTTATGTGTCGTCCTGACCGGCGGCGTCTTCGCGCAAACCGTCAACGTCGGCGTCGTCACGGACGAGGCCGAGGCGGTGCTCGCCGTCCTCTCGAAGAAGCGGGCCGGGCAGGCGATAACCGATGAAGATTGGCGGCGCATCTTCTCAAGCGAAGGTTACGTGCGTCTGAAGAGGCGCGAGCGCGCGATGGGCCGGCAGTTCGAGGACGAAGACTTTAAGGCGTTCGCGCTCTCCGACGAACTCTCCGCGCGGGCCGAAACTCTCGCCGACACGCTCGAACGCTGGCGGCGCGCGGACCACGCGCGCTCGGCCCGGCTCGCACTCGCCTATCTGCCGAAGGGCGCCCGCATCCGCGCCAAAATCTACCCCGTCGTCAAGCCGCGCACGAACAGCTTCGTCTTCGACATCGACACCGACCCCGCCATCTTCCTTTACCTCGACCCTGCCGTCGGCCGCGCGCGGTTCGAGAACACGCTCGCGCACGAGCTTCATCACATCGGCTACGGCACCGTCTGCCCGACCGCGCAGACGCAGGCGGAACTCGCCCGCCTCCCCAAAGGCGCGCAGACCGCCCTCACCTACGCGCGCGCCTTCGGCGAAGGCTTCGCGGTGCTCGCGGCGGCCGGCGGCCCCGACGTTCACCCGCACGCGGCGAGCGACCCGAAGGAGCGCGAGCGTTGGGACAGGGACGCGGCGAACTTCGACGCGGACTTGCGGAAGGTCGAACGGTTCTTCCTCGACGTGCTGGCGGACAAGTTGAGCGAGCAGCAGATAGCCGAGACGGTCGCGCCCTTCTACGGCGAGCAAGGGCCTTGGTACACGGTCGGCTGGCGGATGTGCGTGACCATCGAAAAGGTCTTGGGCCGCCGCGCGCTCGTCGCCGCGATGTGCGACCCGCGCGAGTTGTTCGCCACTTACAACCGCGCCGCCGCCACGTACAACCGAAGGTCGCGCAAGCCGCTGGCGCTGTGGTCGCCGCAATTAATAGAGGCGCTCCGCTCCGCGCGCCCCGTGTGAACTCCGCGCCCTCTGTGTTTAAATCGGATTCATGCGACTCACACCGGCCACGCTCTTCATTCTCGCCAGCCTCCTTCTCATCTCCGCGCGCCCGCTCGCCGCGCAGCCGCCCGCGTCGCGTCATCACGAATATCTCTGGTACGAAGCCGAGAACATGGGCGGCGTCTCCCGCGACGCGCGCGGCGAGCCGCGCGCGAACCCTTCGTGGCTGAACCTGCCGGCCGCGCAGGCGCAGGGCTTCGGGATGAACGGCCCCGGCGTCTCGCCCGAGTGGACGCAGGGCGGCGAGAGCGAATGGAACTCCGTGGCCGCCAGCGCCGACGAGACGCGCGCCGCGCTCTCACAGGATTTGGAAATCCCCCGCGACGGCGACTACCGCTTCTGGGTCCGCTACGCCGACTGGGCAGGCAAGACGGAGAACTTCGTCGTCCGGCTCACGCAGCAGAACCGCGAAGTCTTCCGCCGCGAGTTCGGCGCGCGCGACCTAGTTGACCCGCACGACGAGGTCAGCATGTACTGGGGCTGGGCCTTCGCGTGGGACGGCTCCGACGCGGTCGCTCTGAAGAAGGGGCCGGCGCGTCTTTCGATTGAAGTCGAGAAGCAGGCCGGCGCGCGTCGTCACGTTGACTGCGCGCTGGTGACGAACGACCCCGCCTACACACCGGCGGGCCGCCGGAAGCCGCCGTTCGCCGCGCTGCGACTGCTCGGCGAGTGGGGCGAGAAGCGCGCGGCCCTCGCGCCGCTGTTGGAGAGGGAAGGGCCGAAGGCCGACGTGCCCGCGCTCTGGCGCCGGCCGCAAGTCGCCGGGCGCGACTTCCTCATGCCGTGGAACATCGCCGAGGAGTTCTGGGCGATGTACGACCGGCCCGCCGCCGAGCGCCCCCTCTACCCCTTCCACGCCGAAGACATCGAAGCCTTCGCCGCGAAGTACAAGGGCGCGCGCGACGTGCCCTTCTTCTCCTCGAAGCTCGTCGTCCCGGTCGTCTACCTCAACCACCTGCCGAAGCACTTGAAGGAGGGCAGCCCCTTCCTCCGCTACCTGCGCGAGACGAAGTCGCCCTTCGCCATCCTCATCAACTACGGCGCCGCCGCCTTCCCCGAAGGCGATGCGCAGGCGGCCTTCAACCTCCTGACGGGCGAGCTGAAGGGGCAGTTCCTCGGCTGGATTTCCGGCGAGAGCATCGGCCACGTCTTCGGGCAGATGGCGACCCACTTGAAGATTACGCCCGAGATGTCGCGCGCCGACATCCTCGAAGCTTACCGCGCCGCCTACACGCGCGCCCTCGAAGAGAAGTGGGGCACGACCTTCCGCACTCAGGCCGGGCCGATGTGGGACAAACTCATCCCCGCGCAGTCAACTTCGAGCACCGCTTACGCGCACGCGCTCACGCGCTGGGGCGTACGACTTCTAGGCATTGAGACTTCCGCCGTGCAGCCCGTCACCGCCATGCGACTCGCCTTCACGCGCGGCGCCGCCCGTCAGTACGGCGGGACATTTCTTTACTATCAGGCGCCCAACTTCGGCGACACCGCCACAACCTTCACGAAGGTCCAGAACCTCGCCGGCCCCGACCACTTCTTCCACACGCGCTACGGCGCGACGATGGGCACCTCGCTCTCTTGGTACAGGAAGACCTACTTCCTCTACTACATGGCGGGCGCCTCGGCCGTCTATCTCGAACAGGGCTACGACCAGTTCTTCAAGCCCGGCCCCGGCGAGCACCCTTACCAGCTCAACCCCTTGGGCCGTATCACCGACGAGTTCGTGCGCTTCGCCGAAAAGCACCCCGAGCGCGGGACGCCCTACACGCCGGTCGCCATCCTCCTCGACCCCGCACACGGCTGGGACATGACCGACTGGCCCCACCTGCCGCTCGGCGTCTCGTCCATCAATCGAAGCGACCGCGCGCTGCGCGAGCTGTTCGGCGCCGCCTACTACCCCGCGCCCGTCAACGAGGGCGAGCCCGCGACCTCTGACCGGCAGTCCTTCGTCAACTCCCTCTTCGGCGACATCTTCGACGTGCTCGTCGCCTCCGACCAGAACGCCGAAGCCGTCTCGGCCTACCGCGCCGTCGTCGCTGCCGGGGATTTAAAATTCACGCCCGCCTGGGCCGCGCGCCTCAAGGCTTACGCCGAGCGCGGCGGCACCGTCTTCGTCAACGCGGCGCAGGCGAAGAGTTTGACGGCCGAGCTGACCGGCGTCCGCCCGCTGAACGCGACGGCCGAGGCTGACACGGCCGCCTGCAACGCGCCGGGCGAGGCGGCGATTGACCTCGCCGGTCAGATGTTTCGCTACGAACGCGTCGAGCCGCGCGGCGCCGAAGTCTTGATAAAGACGCCGACGGGCGACCCCGTCGTCACGGTCAACAAAGTCGGCCGCGGCCGCGTCGTCTACTGCGCCGTGCCCGACCTGCTCGGCCTCGACGAAAGGCTCGTCCCCGCGGCGGCCCACGCGCTCACGCACCTCTTCGCCGACGCGACGCCCGTCCGCGTCGCGGGCGACGTTGAATACCTCGTCAACCGCACGGCGCGCGGCTGGGTCGTCACGCTCTTCAACAACCGCGGCGTCTACAAGCCGCAGCAGGGCATGGCGCAGGTCAACCGCGACGAGGCCGTGGACGTGACGCTCGACCTGCGCGGCGCCGGTCTGGCGTCGGCATCCGAGTGGACGACGGAAGATGAGATGAAGGTGGCGGGCGACGCCGCGCGCGTCCGCGTGCCGGCGGGCGGCGTCCGCGTCGTCGAGCTGGTCCCGAAGTCGTGATAGGATGAATCAAAGTTCACGTCAGGGGGGCAGAGAGTCATGAAGGTCGCGCGCCATTACACCATCAGCGGCGAGGTGCAGGGCGTCGGCTTCCGCTTCTTCGCGCAGCGCGCCGCCGCGCGCCATCAGGTCGTCGGCTACGTCCGCAACCTCCCCGACGGCACGGTCGAAGCCTTAGTCGAGGGCACGCCCGAAAGCGTCGAAGGCTTCAAGCACGAACTCGCCGCCGGCCCGCGCCACGCGCGCGTCGAGCGCGTCGAAGAGGTCAACGTCGAGCCCACCGGCCACTACCCGTCCTTCCGCATCGAAAGGTGAGGGAATCGGGCGGGCCTGATTGACAGTCCTCGTCGCCGACGCTACTATCCCTCCGCCCTGTTAGTTTAACGAGTGTGCCCGCCGCTCACCCGGTGACACCTCCTACCATGCTCCTCAGCACAACAGAAAGGGTAAACATGAAGAAGCTCATCTCTCTCACACTCCTCGTGTCTGCGTTGGTCCTGCTCCCGGTCGTGCCTCAGAGAGTCGCCACGGCCACCTGCACGGACAACGACAACGACGGGGGGACGACCTGCGGCGTAAAGATAAACGGGGTTCGGTATTACGACTGTAACGACGCGGACCCCACCATCAACGACTGCGAGCAATGGACGAGGCACGAGCCTGCCTTGAATTATCCGGAGGATTGCTCTTACACCTGGATGGAAGTGACCCGGTACTACTGCCCGTGGGGCGGGGGCGCTCCGCCGGATGGCTCCTGCACCTTCATCTCTTACGACCAGTACCTCATTAGCGAAACCTGCCCGTAAGCCGAAGGGGATTCATCCGGGGGCGGCTCGGGTTAACGCCCGCGCCGCCCCCGGCAAGTTGTCAATTCCCGTGCCTTGTCCTACCCTATCCCGCTTGCGAGTCATTCTGCACGGAAAGGTGATACCGACAACCGCACGATGGAACATCTCAAATCTCTCATCCGCGAGGTGCCCGACTTCCCCAAGCCGGGCATCAACTTCTACGACATCACGACGCTGCTGAAGAGCCCCGAGGGCCTGCGCGGCGTCGTTGACGGGCTCTCGGCCGAGTTCCGCGGCGAGCGCATCGACACCGTCGTCGGCATCGAGGCGCGCGGCTTCATCTTCGCGCCCGCGATGGCCTACCACCTCGGCGCCGGCTTCGTCCCGGCGCGCAAGCCCGGCAAACTGCCCTCCGAGTGCGCCACCGTCTCCTACGACCTCGAATACGGCCAGGACGCCTTGCAGGTCCACCGCGACGCCGTCGGCCACGGCCACCGCGTCGTCATCGCCGACGACCTGCTCGCCACCGGCGGCACGGCCAGCGCCGTCGTCAAACTCGTCGAGCAGTTGGGCGGCGAGGTGGTCGGCCTCGCCTTCGTCGTCGAACTGGAGTTCCTGCCCGGCCGCGAGAAGCTGAAAGGCTACGACGTGCGCTCGCTCCTCAAATACCAATCATAAAAGAGGGCTCGGCTGGACTGCGCGCCCGCCCATCTGCTAAGTTTTCTCCCTCGGCTCCCGTAGCTCAGTGGATAGAGCACTCGCCTCCTAAGCGAGGGGTCGCACGTTCAAGTCGTGCCGGGAGCATCGCCGCCATCAAGCACAAACGGCCGCCCCGCGAGGTGGCCGTTTCCATCTTGTCAGTATGAGTTTACATGCCAAACGATTACAGCCTCCGCTTCCTCGCCCGCAGGATGAAGGCCAGCCCGATGACCATGAGCGCCGACGGGACGGCGACGGCCCCGAGGTCAGCCACCCGCCGCAGGTTGAGCACGGCAACTGTCGCCGCCGCGACGAGGAAGACGATGCCGATGACGCGCAGGGTCGAAGGCGTCACTTCCCGCCCTCCTTCTTTACGACGACGAGGACGCACCCGCCGAGCATGAGCAGGAGCGCCGCGGCCGTCGGCACGACGAAGTTGCCTCTGATGAGCGCGGCGTAGATGGCGAAGGCGCCCGCGGCCATGCCCGCCAGGAACAGCAGGAGGCCGACGTAGTTGGGTTTCGAGCCGCTGCCGATGGTTACTTCCTTCACTCGCCACCGCCTTTCTCCGGGAACGTCCGTGCCGGCGTTTATATGATTGGAGCGGAGGCTTCGTCAACACGGGTTGAAAAAAAATCTTGTCTCGGCCGGGGGCGCGCGTGTAGAATCCCGGCGTCGGGACATTCAACCACGGGTGAAACACATCATGCTTTCATACGCGAACGTCGAGGCGGTGCTCTGCCCGGACCGCACGACGCGGTGGGCGAGGCCGCTCTTCATGACGGCCGTGTCGGCGGGCTTCCCCTCGCCGGCCGAGGACTACGTCGAGGGGCGGCTGGATTTGAACCGCTACCTCATCAAGCATCCGGTGGCGACCTTCTACGTGAGGGTCGCGGGCGAGTCGATGGTCGGCGTCGGCATCGAGCCCGGCTCGATACTGGTCGTGGACCGCGCCGTCGAGGCCGACGACGGCGACATCGTCGTCGCGCGCATCAACGACGAGTTGTGCGTCAAGCGCCTGCGCATCGCGGCCGGGCGCATCTGGCTGATGCCGGAGAACGAGGACTACCAGCCCATCGAGGTCATCGAGGGGATGGACTTCGAGGTCTGGGGCCGCGTCATGCACTCCATCCGCTCCTTCTGAAAAGCGGGTGTCGGGTGTCGGGTGCCGGGTGCCGGTAAAGGCATTGTCTTTGCCCGGCACCCGGCACCCGGCACCCGACACCCGTTATGCCGCGGGCTTTCGCGCTCGTTGACTGCGACAACTTCTACGTCTCGTGCGAGCGGGTCTTCGACCCCCGCTTGCTGGGGCGGCCCGTCGTCGTGCTCTCGAATAACGACGGCTGCATCATCTCGCGCTCGGACGAGGCGAAGGCGCTCGGCATCCGCATGGGCGCCCCGCTGCACGAAGAGCGCCGCGTCGTCGAAGAGCACGACGTGAGCGTCTTCTCTTCCAACTACGCCCTCTACGGCGACATGTCTTGGCGCGTCATGCAGACGCTCTCCGACTTCGCGCCCGAGGTCGAGGTCTACTCGATAGACGAGGCGTTCCTCGGGCTCGACTTCGCGGGGCGGCGCGAGGCGCGCGAGTGGGGCGAGCGCGTCCGCGAGAGGCTTAAGAGGTGGACGGGGCTTCCGGCGACCGTCGGCGTCGGGCCGACGAAGACGCTGGCGAAGCTCGCCGCGCGCGTCGCGAGGAAGTCTGCGAAGGCGGGCCGGGTCGTCGTGCTCTCGGACGGGCGTTTGACGGAGGAGGCGCTGTCGCGCGCCGCGGTCGGGGAGGTGTGGGGCGTCGGGCCGAGCCGGGCCCGCGTCTTGAAGGAGGCGGGCGTCGGGACGGCGCTCGACCTCGCGCGCGCGGACGAGCGTTGGGTGCGGCGCCGCCTCGGCGTCGTCGGCGCGCGCATCGTGCTGGAGCTGCGCGGCACGCCCTGCCTGCCGCTGGGGTCCTGCCCGCGTCCGCGCCGCAGCGTCACGGCCTCGCGCTCGTTCGGCCGCCTCGTCGAATCGAGGGAGGAGCTGTGCGAGGCCGCGGCCTGCTTCGTCACCAGGGCCGCCGAGCGCCTGCGGCGCGCACGACTGGCAACGTCCGTCCTCGTCGTCTTCGCCGGCACCGACCGCTTCGGCCCCGACCCCCAACACTTCGCCGCCACCATCCACCTGCCCGTCCCGACCGACATCAGGTCCGAACTCATCGCGCACGCACGCCGCGGCGTCGAGCAAATCCACCGCGAAGGCTTTCTCTACAAGAAGGCCGGCGTGACCCTCCTCGAACTAGTCCCGGCCGCGCCCCTGCAAGCCGGCCTCTTCGACGACCTCGACCGCGGGCGAGCGCGCCGCGTCGCCGAGGCCGTCGAACTCATCAACTCGAAGCTGGGACCGGGCGCGATTAAATACGCCGCCGCCTTACTCAAACCGCGCTGGCGCGGCAGGTCCGAACAACGCTCGCCCCGCTACACGACGAACTGGAAAGACCTTCTCAGGATAGCCGGGTGAAGATTGAAAACTCCGGCCCGCTGGTCTAGAGTGCGCCTGACGGCCTGGCCTCATGCATCACTTCCGAAGGAGACCTCGAACAATGTCCCCGACAGGCGAACGTTTCAGGCGGGCGGTGGCGTCGGCCGCGCTCCTGCTGCTGCTCGTCATCTGCGCCCCACAGGCCCTCGCGCGGCAGTCCGACGAGCAGGCCGTCAGGGCGATGGACGAGCTTTTGTCGAAGGCTTATCCGGCGAACGAGCCGGGCGCCGCCGTCGTCGTCGTGAAGGACGGCAGGACGCTGCTGCGCAAAGGTTACGGCATGGCCGACATGGAGCTGGGCGTGCGCGTCGAGCCGGACATGGTCTTCCGCCTCGGCTCCATCACGAAGCAGTTCACGGCCGTCGCCGTCCTGATGCTCGCCGAGCAGGGGAAGCTCTCGCTCTCGGACGACCTCACCAAGTTCTTCCCCGACTACCCGACGGGCGGGCGCCGCATCACGGTCGAGCACCTTCTGACGCACACCTCCGGCATCAAGAGCTACACGTCCATCCCGGCGTGGCTCGGCATGTGGCGCAGGGACATGACGGTGAAGGAGTTGACGGACCTTTTCAGGAACGAGCCGATGGACTTCGCGCCGGGCGAGCGTTGGTCTTACAACAACTCGGGCTACGTCCTGCTCGGCGCCATCATCGAGAAGCTGTCGGGGCAGACGTACGAGGAGTTCATGCGGCGCAACGTCTTCGAGCCGCTCGGCATGAAGCACACCTTCTACGGCAGCGCCTCGCGCCTCATCCCGCGCCGCGTGCCCGGCTACACGCGCGGCGAGTCGGGCTTCGAGAACGCCGCCTACCTCAGCATGACGCACCCTTACGCCGCCGGCTCGCTGCTCTCGAACGTGGACGACCTCGCCCTCTGGGACGCCGCGCTCTACACGGACCGCCCCGTCAGGCAGGCTTCGCTCGAAAAAGCCTTCACGCCCTTCAAGCTCAACGACGGCACCCCGACCGGCTACGGCTACGGGTGGAGCCGGACGACTTACGAGGGCCACACGGTCGTCGAACACGGCGGCGGCATCAACGGCTTCATGACCTTCGCGCTTCGGATGCCGGAGGACCGCCTCTACGTCGCCGTCCTACAGAACCGCGACTCGGCGCCGCCCGTGCCCGGAGACCTCGCGCTGCGCCTCGCGGCCATCGCCGTCGGCAGGCCGTTACGCGCGCCCGAGCCCGTCAAGGTTCAGGCGTCGGACCTCGCCCCGCTCGTCGGCGTCTACGACATCGTCGGCGGCGAAGCTTACGCCGTCCGCGAGAAGGACGGGCTCCTCTTCGTGCAGCCCGGCGGCGGCCCGCGCCTGACCGGCTACCCGCTCTCGGCCACGGAATTCTTCTTCTCGCCGGACTCGCTCGACCGCCTCACCTTCACGAAAGACGCGGCGGGGAAGGTGACGGGCCTGCGGGTGACGAGGCGCTTCGGGCCGCCCACCGTCGGCGTCCGGGCCGACCGGCCGCTCCCGGCCGAGAGGGTCGCAATCAAACTCGCGCCCGAAGTTTTGGAACGCTACGTCGGCGTCTACGAGTTGGCGCCGACCTTCTCCATCGCCGTCACGCGCCGCGGCGAACAACTCTTCGCCCAGGCCACCGGCCAGTCAGAGTTGGAAATCTCCCCCGAGACGGAGACGACGTTCTTCGTCAAGGTCGTGGACGCGAAGCTGGAATTTAAGAAGGACGCCGGAGGGAATGTGACGGGGCTCGTCCTTCATCAAGGCGGGCGGCAGGTGCCGGGGAAGAAGGTGAAGTAATCAGGAGGGTGACGGGTGTCGGGTGACGGGTGCCGGGTGAAAGCAACTTGTCTTCACCCGGCACCCGTCGCCTTCTTCAGATGCCGAGGACGTTGACGAGTTCCTGAACGGAGGCGGCGCTCTTTTGCAGGGCGATGCGCTCTTCGGCCGTGAGGTTGATTTCAATTATCTGTTCGAGGCCGCGCGCGCCGAGCTTGCAGGGGACGCCTACGAAGAGGTTGTTGACGCCGTACTCGCCTTCGAGGTAGGCGGCGCAGGGCAGAATCTTCTTCTTGTCCTTGAGGATAGACTCCGTCATCTCGACGGCCGCGGCCGACGGCGCGTAGTAGGCCGAGCCGGTCTTGAGCAGCCCGACGATTTCGGCGCCGCCGTTGGCCGTCCGCTTGACGATGGCGTCCAGTTGCTCCTTCGGCAGCAACTCGGTGACGGGGATGCCGGCGCAGGTCGAGTAGCGCGGCAGCGGCACCATCGTGTCGCCGTGCCCGCCGAGGACGAAGGCCGTCACGTTCTCGACCGACACGTCGAGGGCTTCGGCGAGGAAGCAGCGCATGCGCGCCGAATCCAGCACGCCGGCCATGCCGAGGACGCGGTGCTTGGGGAAGCCGGAACGCTTGAAGGCCACCTGCGCCATCGCGTCGAGGGGGTTCGAGACGACGATGATGACGCAGTCGGGCGAGTGCTTGATGACCTCGTCCACGACGCTCGACACGATGCCGGCGTTGGTCTTGAGGAGGTCGTCGCGGCTCATGCCCGGCTTGCGCGGCAGGCCCGAGGTGATGATGACCACGTCGGAGCCGGCCGTCTGCGCGTAGTCGTTCGTCGCGCCGACGAGCCGCGCGTCGAAGCCCTCGACCGGCGCGGCCTGCGCCAAGTCGAGCGCCTTGCCCTGCGGCATCCCCTCGACGATGTCCACGAGCACCACGTCGCCCAGCTCCTTGCTCGCCAGCCAGTGCGCGGCCGTCGCGCCGACGTTCCCGGCCCCGACCACCGTAACCTTGTTTCGCTTGCCCATCTCGTTTAAGTTTCCTTTCCTATGAAGTCGCTCAGAAATTTATTCGGCCGGCGCGAAAGCCCCCGCGAGGAGCCGGAGGCGGACGACGCGATTGACCCCTTCAACCCGTTCCCGGAGCCCGTCTCGATAGAGATTAAGGACGTGTTCGACCTCCACTCAATCCCGCCGCGCGAGGTCCGCGCCGTCGTGGAAGAATACTTGAGCGAGGCGCGCAGGCTCGGCTTCCGCCAAGTGCGCATCGTCCACGGCAAGGGCGTCGGCGTGCAGCGCGAGGCGGTGCGCGCCGTCCTCGCCGGGACGCCCTTCGTCGAGCACTTCGCCGACGCCCCGCCCGAGGCCGGCGGCTGGGGCGCGACGGTCGCCCGCCTATCTCCGGGGGGCGACCCTACTTCCTGAGCCAGCCGAAGAGGCCGTAGATGATGGTCTCGCGGTTCTCTTCGTAGATGGCTTTGGTGAGGGGGATGGACATGGGGCACGCCTGGACGCAGTTCTGCGCGTTGCCGCATTGGGTGATGCCGTCGTCGTCGGTGATGCCCGAGAGGCGTTCGTCGCGCGTCATCTTGCCCGTCGGGTGCATGTTCTGGTAGCGGACCTGTGCGATGGCCTGCGGGCCGATGTAGTTGCCGTCGCCGTACTGGGGGCAGGCTTCGAGGCAGCAGCCGCAGGTCATGCAGCGCGAGTAGGCGTAGCGCTCGGCCACGTCCTCGTTCGACATGCGGGGGCCGGGGCCGAGGTCGTAGGAGCCGTCGATCTCGATCCACGCCTTGACGCGCTTGAGGTGGTCGAACATCTCGGAGCGGTCCACGACGAGGTCGCGCACGTTCGGGAATTTCGACATCGGCTCCAGCGTGATGGGCTGCTCCAACTGGTCAACGAGCGCCGAGCAGGACTGGCGGACGCGGCCGTTGATGACCATCGTGCAGATGCCGCAGACTTGCTCCAGACAATTCATCTCCCAGACGGGCGGCGTCGTGGCACGGCCGTCGCGCGTGACCGGGTTCTTCCTGATGTCCATCAGGCAGGAGATGATGTTGAGGTTCGGCCGGTAGGGGAGCGCGAACTCCTCCCAGTAGGCCGGGCCGTCCTGCCGGTCGCGGCGGCGGATGCGGATGACGACCTCGCCCGGCGGCGTCCTCGTCGGTCGGTGCTGGCTCTCGGTTTGTGCGCTCATGAGTTGAAATCCACCTTGTCGTAGACGGCGCTCAGTTTCAAAGTGCATTCGACGGACGGGAGCTTCAATGATGCTTCAAGCCCGCTCGCCGCCTTGTAGGTCCACTCCCCGTTATCACCCCTGACGTACTGCTCGACGAAAGGACCGTCCTGAGCAACGAGCAGATACTCTTTCAGCGATTCGAGCGTCTGGTAAGCCTGAAACTTCGCGCCGCGGTCGAAAGCCTCGGTGCTGGGGGACAGAACCTCGATGATGATGTCCGGGTTCAACAGCACGTCCTTACGGTCGTCGTGGTACTGCGGCTCGCCGGAGACGACGATTACGTCCGGGTAGAAGAACTTCCGCGAGTCGGGCATCCTGACTTTCGCATCCATCCCGAGAACCCGGCCGGGGCGGCCCCGGAGTTGTATGTTGAGTTCGGCGCCTATGTTGAAGGCAATTGTAGTGTGACGAATGCTTGCTCCGGTCATCGGGTACACAACTCCGTCCAAATACTCGGCCCTGTCTTCCGACAACCTCTGGGTGGCGAGATATTCGTCGGGCGTCACGTACGTCGTGATCGTCTGCGTCGTCATAGCCTTCACACCAAGCGGGCGCGCTTACGGGTTCTTGCCGCCCGCGTCTTCGATTGCGTCCCCGCGCTCGTTCCTCGTTTTAACGTCGCCGCTGACGGAGCGGTCAACGAACTCCTTCTCCTGACCCCAGACGGCCGGGCCGGAGGTGTTGGGCGGCTTCTGCTCCCAGCCCGTCGCGGGCACCTGCGCGGCGCCGTCCTTCGTCGGCGACTGCTCGGCCTGGCCGCCGCCCGCGGCCTGCGCCTTCTGCTTGCCCTTCGTGTAGTCGCGCTTGCGGGGCGTGATGAGCCCCACGTCCACCGGCTCCCACGAGAAGACCGGCCCCTCGCCGGAGAACTCGGCGATGGTCGTCTTCATGAAGTTCTCGTCGTCGCGGTTCGGGAAGTCCGGCTTGTAGTGGGCGCCGCGCGACTCGTCGCGGTTCAGCGCGCCGAGCGTGATGACGCGGGCGAGCTGGAGCATGTTGTAGAGCTGGCGCGCGTGCGGCAGCGCGTGCGTCGCCCACATGTTCGAGTCGTTCAAAGAGATGTGCCGGTAGCGGTCGAGCAGCTCCTGCAACTTCTCGTCGGTCTGGCGCAGGCGGTCGTTGTAGCGGACGACCGTCACGTTGTCCGTCATCCACTTGCCCATCTCGTCGTGGATGACGTACTGGTTCTCCTTGCCCTCCTGCTTCAGGAGCCGCTGGTTAAGCTCCTGCTGCCGCTTCAGCTCGTCGTCGTAAATGCGCGAGCCGTCGGCGCCGTTGCGCTCGACGTTCTTGGCGAACTCGATGGCGGCGGGCGCGGCGACGAAGCCGCCGTAGACGCATGAGACCAGCGAGTTGGCGCCGAGCCGGTTGGCGCCGTGGATGGAGTAGTCGCACTCGCCCGCGGCGAGCAGGCCCGGCACGTTCGTCCGCTGGTCGTAGTCAACCCAGAGGCCGCCCATCGAGTAGTGCACGCCGGGGAAGATGCGCATCGGGACGTGGCGCGGGTCGTCGCCGACGAACATCTCGTAGATTTCGAGGATGGCGCCGAGCTTGCGGTCCAAAGTCTCGGCGGGGATGTGCGTCAGGTCGAGGTAGACCTGATTGTCGCCGCCGATGCCCATCCCTTCGAGGCAGACCTGGAAGATTTCGCGCGTCGCGATGTCGCGCGGGACGAGGTTGCCGTAGGCCGGGTACTTCTCTTCGAGGAAGTAGAAACGCTCGGACTCGGGGATGGAAGAGGGCGCCCGCTTGTCGCCCTTCTGCTTCGGCACCCAGACGCGTCCGCCCTCGCCGCGCGCCGACTCGGACATGAGCCGGAGCTTGTCCTCGCCGGGAATCGAAGTCGGGTGGACCTGTATGAACTCGCCGTTGGCGTAGCGCGCGCCCTGCTGGTAGCAGGCCGAGACGGCGGAGCCGGTGCAGACCATCGAGTTGGTTGACTTGCCGAAGATGAGGCCGGGGCCGCCCGTCGCCATGATGACGGCGTCGGCGGGGAATGCCTTCAGCTCAAGGGTGGCGCGCTCCATCGCGACGAGGCCGCGGCAGACGCCGTGGCCGTCCTGGACGAGAGAGAGCATCTCCCAGTGCTCATACTTCTTGACGCGCCCCGCCACCTCTTGGCGGCGCACCTGCTCGTCGAGAGCGTAGAGAAGCTGCTGGCCGGTCGAGGCCCCGGCGAAGGCGGTGCGGTGGTGGAGCGTGCCGCCGAAACGCCGGAAGTCCAGGAGCCCTTCGTTGGTGCGCGAGAAGGGGACGCCCATACGGTCGAAGAGGTAGATGATGGAGGGCGCCATCTCGCACATCGCCTTGACGGGCGGCTGGTTGGCGAGGAAGTCGCCGCCGTAGACCGTGTCGTCGAAGTGCTTCCAAGGCGAGTCGCCCTCGCCCTTCGTGTTGACGGCGCCGTTGATGCCGCCCTGCGCGCAGACCGAGTGCGAGCGCTTGACGGGGACGACCGAGAAGAGGTCCACCTGATGGCCGGCCTCGGCGATCCTCATCGCCGCCGCCAACCCCGCCAGGCCGCCGCCGACAATCGCCACGCGAATCTGTGTGTTTGCCACTTTAGAGAATCCCCCCGAACAGGCCGCCGCGCGTGATGAAGGCGGCGGTGACGTTGGCCCACAGCGCGAGCAGCACGACGCCGAAGGCGATGCAGGCGTAGCCCGTCAGCCTCTGCGCGCGCTCGCCGATGACGATGCCCCAGTCCACGAGGAAGAGCCAGATGCCGTTGGCGAAGTGCCAGATGGTCGAGACGATGCCGACGGCGTAGATGGCGACTATCCACCACTGCTGAAACTCGTTGGCGACGATCTGGTAGGCGAGCTGCGGGCTGTGCGCCACCGACACATCGTTCAGGCCCGGCAGGAGCCCGAAGCGGAAGTTAAGGACGTGGAAGAGGATGAAGAAGAAGAGGATGACGCCCGTCACGCGCTGGATGGTGTAGAACCAGTTGCGCGGGTAGGGGTAGGCGAGGTTGTTGGCCCGCATCTCCTTCAGCATGAACATCCCGTAGACGGCGTGGTAGAGGAGCGGGATGAAGATGAAGGTGATTTCGACGAAGAGGATGTAGGGGATGTTCTGGAGGTCGGCGACCGCCTCGTTGAAGTGCTGCCGGCCCAGCTCGGGGTGCGCGGCCTTCGAGTTCGTGTAGAGGTGCTCAAGCAGGAAAGCGCCCAGCGGGACGATGCCGGTGAGCTGGTGCAGCTTGCGCATGACGAAAGTCTTGCTCAGACGGACGGCCATGTCGGAAGTGTCCCTCCTTCGCCGTGGCGGCGCGCGGGCAAAGAGCCGGCGCGGCTGCGGCGGGCAGGTGCGGCGCTCGCGGGAAGCGCCCGAACTATAGGACTGTTGAGAACGCCCATGATTATAACGACGCGAGGCCGAAAAGCAATCGGCCGGGGGATTGCCGTGGGGGAAGCGGACGAGGTCATTGCTATGGGAGTGATTTTAGTGGCTGGGGGGTTATAAGGTAAAATGAAAAATACTGAAATGAATTCTGAAAGGTACTAATAGACGCTTTGCAGATAGAGACGCTGAAAATCTTCTGCGACCTGGTCGAGACCCGGAGCTTCTCGCAGGCCGCCGAGCGCAACTTCGTCACCCAGTCGGCCGTCAGCCAGCAGGTCCGCTCGCTCGAAAGCAAGTTCAAGCGGCGGCTGCTCGAACGCGTCCGCGGCCGGCGGGACTTACATTTGACGCAGGCCGGCGAGACCTTCTACGAGGCGAGCCGCGAGGTGCTTCGGGCCTACGAGCAGTTGCAGGAGGGAATGCGGCGGCAGTCGGGGACGGTTAGTGGGACGGTGCGCGTGGCGACCGTCTACAGCGTCGGACTGCACGAGCTGCCGCCGGTCGTGCGCGAGTTCATGACGCGCTACCCGCAGGCGAAGATCGACCTCGAATACAGCCGCACGACGCGCATCGTGCGCGACGTGTTGAGCGGGGCGGTCGAGCTGGGGCTGGTCGCCTACCCGGAGAAGCGGAGGGGCCTTGAAGTCATCCCGCTGGCGGGCGACCGGCTGGTGCTCATCTGCCCGCCGTCGCACGCCTTCGCGGGGCGGAAGAAGCTGAAGGCGTCGGAGCTACAGGGGCAGGACTTCGTCCTCTTCGAGCGCGACATCCCGACCAGGCGCGCGACCGACCGGATACTTCGCGCGCACGGCGTCACGGTCCACCGCGCCGCCGAGTTCGACAACATCGAGACGATAAAGCGCGCCGTCGAGGTCGGGCTCGGCGTCGCCGTCGTCCCGCGGCCGTCCGTTTTAGATGAACAACGGAGCGGCCAACTCGCCGTCATCCAACTGGCCGAGCCCGAGTGGGAGCGGACGGTCGGCGTCGTCTACCGCAGCGACCGCGCGCTCGGCACGGCCGCGAAGAAGTTCATCGAGCTGTTGAAGAAATGAGCGAAGAGCTGACGACGCTTTCGGCCTCGCGCCTCGCGGAGTTGATGAGGCGCCGCGAGGTCTCGCCGGTCGAAGTGGCCGGGGCTTACCTGCGCCGCGTCGAGACTCACAACCCGGCGTTGAACGCCGTCGTCACGGTCGCGGCCGACGCGCTTGAGCGGGCGCGAGAGGCGGAGGCGGCGTTGATGCGGGGAGAGACGACGGGCGCGCTGCACGGCGTTCCCTTAACGATTAAGGACACGTTCGACGTGCGCGGCGTGCGCTCGACGTGCGGCTCGCGCGTGCGCGCCGAGTTCGTACCGACAGAAGACGCGCAGGCGGTCGGGCGGCTGCGCGCGGCCGGGGCCGTCATCCTCGGCAAGACGAACTGCCCCGAGTTCGCGCTCGACTACACTTCGGAGAATCCCGTCTTCGGCCGCACGCTCAACCCGCACGACCACACGCGCACGCCGGGCGGTTCGAGCGGAGGCTGCGCCGCGGCCGTCGCCGCGTGCCTCACGCCCGCGAGTCTGGGGAGCGACCTCGCCGGCTCGGTCAGAATCCCCGCTCACTTCTGCGGCGTCGCCGCTTTAAGGCCGACGGCGGGCCGCGTCCATGGCGGCGGCCACCTGCCGCCCGTCTCGGGGCCGCACGCCCTCGGCGCGGGGCTCGGGCCGATTGCGCGTAACGTCGCAGACTTGGAACTTCTCTTCGGCGTGTTGTCGGCGTCGCGCGAGGGCGAAGCGAGTTTGGGGGGCGTGCGCGTCGCGTGGTACGCGGACGACGGCAACGTGGCGGTGACGGAGGAGACGGCCGTCGCGGTGCGCGAGGCGGCGAGGGCTTTAGAGGCGTCGGGGCTTGAGGTCTTCGAGGAGCGCCCGCCCGGCGTCGAGCGGGCGACGGACCTTTGGCTGCCGCTGTTCGAGCACGCGACGCAGCGTTTCGTCCTCTCCACGTACACGGGCAGGGAAGAGGATGCGGGCCGCGCCGCCCGCGTCATCATGGAGCGCGCGGCGCGTTGGGGCGAGCCCACGCTCGGCCACTTCCTCGGTGCGTGGGAGGAGCGCGACCGCGTCCGCGCGCGCCTGCTGAACTGGATGGAGCGGACGCCGCTTTTCGTCGCGCCCGTCGGGGCCGTGCCCGCGTTCCGGCACGAGGAGTACGGGCGCGTGGAAGTTGACGGCCGTGCTGTTCCGACCTTCCGCGCCTTCGGCTACGCGCACGCCGCGAACGTCTTCGACCTGCCGGCCGCCTGCGTCCCCGCTGGTCGCACGCGCGAAGGTCTGCCCGTCGGCGTCCAAATCGTCGGCCGCCCCTTCGAGGAGCGTCGCGTGCTCGCCGCCGCGCGCGTCTTGGAGGAGGCGCTCGGCGGGTGGCAACCGCCGCGAGAAAACTTTTCACAGCCGAGCCCGAATCCGTTATAGTCTTGCCGCAATCGCGCTCCAGTCCCCGTTTGAAAATCCCCTCGGAGGTCTTATGGAACTCGGCATTCTGGCGTTCTTCATTTTCCTCGCGGTGTCGGCGCTGATTATCGCGTCGAAGATGATTAAGATCGTGCCGCAGGCCACCGTCATGCTCATCGAGCGGCTGGGGAGCTTCAACCGCCGCGCCGAGAGCGGCCTCAACGTCCTCGTCCCCTTCATCGACAAGCCGCGCGGCGTCTACTGGACCAACGTCCGGCCGGGACTGACCTCCATCGACCTGCGCGAGCAGTACATAGATCTCCCGCCGCAGCCCGTCATCACGCGCGACAACGTCACCATCCATGTTGACTCGGTCGTCTACTGGCAGATTACCGACCCCGTCAAGGCCGTGTATGAGATTGCAGACCTCATCGGCGGCATCGTCCAGCTCACCATCACCGGCATGCGCGCCGTGATGGGCGACATGGACCTCGACCACACCCTCTCCTCGCGCGACCAGATAAACAACAAGCTGCGCATCATCCTCGACGAAGCGACCGACAAGTGGGGCGTCAAGGTGACGCGTGTGGACGTGAAGAACATCACGCCGCCCGAGGACGTGCGCATCACGATGGAGAAGCAGATGACGGCCGAGCGCAACCGCCGCGCCTTAGTCCTCCAGGCCGAAGGCGACCGCCAGGCCGCCATCACCCGCGCCGAGGGCGAGCGGCAGTCGGCCATCACGCGGGCCGAGGGCGAGAAGCAGTCGGCCATCCTCGCCGCCGAGGGCGCCGCGCAGGCCCGGCTCCGCGCCGCCGAGGCCGAGGCCGAGGCCATCAGTCAGGTCGCCCGCGTCATGCTCGACCACGGCAACCCGGCGCAGTACCTCATCACGCAGCGTTACATCGAGAGCCTTAAAGAGATGTCGCGCGGCCAGAACTCGAAGGTCGTCTTCATGCCGGTCGAGACTTCGGCCATGCTCTCCAGCATCGGCGCCATCAAGGAGATGCTGGCCGAGACGGGCGAGAAGCGGCAGCCGCAGGACGGCCAGCAGCAGCCCAACATCCGGCCCCGCCAACTGCCGAACGGCTGAAACAGGCTTCGACAAAGGGGCGGCGATTCTCTTTGCGCCTTTGCGTGAACTTCTCGCGCAAAGGCGCGAAGTGTTTTTAGCGGAGCGGGTGACGAGAAATGGGCGTGTAGCGCGAGCCGCCGGGGCCGAGTTGGCTGTGGATGAGGAGGAGTTCGGGGACGTTGAAATCGAGCGGGCCGAAGGGCGCGTCGGCGTGGGCGGCGGCCAGCTCGCGCGCGCCGTGGGGCGTGCGGATGCGGGCGAGTGTGAGGTGGGGTTTGAAGGGGCGTGGCTCGCGGGGGAAGCCTTCGCGCTCGCACTCTTGTTCGAGGAGGCTTTGGAGACGGGCGAGCTGGCCCGACGTGTCGCGCAGGCCGAGCCAGATGACGCGCGGGGCGCCGCGGGGCGGGAAGGAGCCGGTGCCTTCGACTGTGAGCGTGAAGGATGAGAGCCCGCGTGTCGAGACTTCGGCCGCGCGCCGGAGGGAGGCGACGCGCGCCGCGTCCACGTCGCCGAGGAACTTGAGAGTGACGTGCATCTTCTCGGGCCGTTCCCAGCCGGCCCTCACGTCGGGGAAGGACCGACGCAGGCGCGCGGCGTGCTCGGCGGCCCGCGCCCTGACCTCCTCGGGCAGCTCGACGGCGAAGAAGAGCCGCAGCCTTCCCTCAATGCCAATCAGGTTTTCGCTCATCTCGGCGCGAGCGTGAGCGTCACGCGCGCCGACTTGTTGACGGCCGCGGGCGTGAAGGGGAAGACGCGCGGCGTCGAGGCCCGCCAGTCTGCGAGCTGGTCCTGCCAGTGTTGGCTGTAGGGGTCGCCCGACTGGCCGAGTGCTATCCCGTGCCGCGACTGGTCCCAGTCGGCCGCGTCGGCGACGAGGCGCATCGAGACGGACGGCCCGACGTTCGGCGCCGCGAAGATGCCGCCGCCGCCCGACTGGGGGAAGGGCGCCACCTTGAACGGCCCGCCGACTAGGGGCACGCCGGCCAGAGGGTGCGGGAAGTTGACTTGCAGGATGCCCCACGTCCACTTCGACTCGTCGGCGCCGAAGCGTTTCTCCATCGAGGCGCGCGCCTCGCGGTGGACGGCGTCCAGAAGCTCGGCGTAGTCGGCGTAACCTTTCGGCAGCCACTCGGCCGGGCGCTGCTCTATGAGGCGGTCGAAGAGGGTTGCGGTGCTGCCCCAGCGGTACTCCTTCGCGCGCTCGGCGCCGACGGCCGCTTCGAGAGTCTTCTGACGAAAGACCGTCGCCATCTCGACCGCCACCCGCGCCGCGCGCGAGTCAGGCGTGAGCTTGCCGTCCCACGTCTCGAAGAGTTTCAAAGTCTCGGCCCACTTCGCGTCCTTCTCTCCGAGCTTGGCGGCGCGCGCCACCTCGACGACCTCGCGCGCGAAGGTCGCGCCGGAGATGGTGTAAGTGTCGCCTTGCACCTCCATGAAGTCGGCGGCCGTCATCCTCTTCTTCGCCGAGAGCAGGTCGTAGATGCGGCGCGCGCGCGTGGGCGCGGACCAGAGGTGTGTGAGGAAGTGCGGGTAGTCGAGGCCGACGACGCGGCTGTTGGCGGTGACGATGATACCACTGGGCGGGTCGGCGGTGTGCGGCAGCTCGGCGAAGGGGATGAAGCCGGTCCACTCGCCCGCGTCGGTCGAGCCGTCGTAAGGCGTGCTCCCGTCGCCGCTCTTGCGGACGGGGATTTGGCCCGCGCCGTAGTAGCCGATGTGGCCGTCAACGTCGGCGTAGACGAAGTTCTGCGTCGGGCCGCGGTAGGAGGCGAGCGCGTCCTGAAACTCTTTCCAGTTGCGCGCGCGGTTCAGACGGTAAAAAGCCTCGAACTCGTCGGCGCCGGGCCGCAGCGCCGTCCAGCGCAGCGAGTAGACTTCGCCGCCCCTCTGGAGGACGACGGGGCCGTTGCGCGTGACGACGACTTCGTGCGCGACCGTCTCGACCTCGGGGCCGGCGGGCGACTTGCGGACCTTTATCTCTTCGCGGCGGACTTCGGCCTCCTTCCAGCCCGTCGGCGTCATGTAGCGGCGCGAGTCCTTCGACTCGAACTTCTCGCGGTACACGTCCTGCACGTCGGGGCCGAGGTTCGTCACGCCCCACGCGACGCGTGCGTTGTGGCCGATGATGACGCCGGGGACGCCGGGCGCCGTCACGCCCGCGACGCGCAGGCCCGGCGCGCTCAGGTGCGTCAGGTACCAGATGTTCGGCGCCGAGGCCGAGAGGTGCGGGTCGTTGGCGAGCAGGGGCTTGCCCGTCGCCGTGTGGCGCCCGCTCACCACCCAGTTGTTGCTCGCCGCGAGGTCTTCGGCGTAGAGCCCGATTCGCTCGAACGAGCGCGCCGTCAGCTCGTGTATGCGCATCGCTTCGGCGGCCGACGCGGGCGAGACGGGGGTGACTTTCGACTGTCGGCCGGGCGCGGCCTTCTTCTGCACGTTGTCTGTGCCGACGACCAACACGTCGAGCGGCGAGGTGGCGGGGAAGAGGGCCGCGCGCTTCTCTTCGGGGAGGTCCGCGAAGGCGGCGCGCATCAAGTCTATCTGCCAGGTGGTCGAAAGCACTTCGGCGAAGTTCTTGCCGATGACGGCGGTGTCGGCCGGCGTCCACGGGCGCGGCCTGTAGCCGAGCAGCTTGAACTCAAGCGGGAGCGTCTGCTCGTCGAGCGTGGCGATGTAGGCGTTGACGCCGCGCGCGTAAGCCTCCAGCACGGCGCGGGCGGCGGGCGGGGCCTGCGCGACGTTGGCCTCGGCTATCTGCGCGAAGCCGTAGGTGCGGCGCCGCTTGTCCTCTTCGAGCGCCGCGCGGCCGAAGATTTCCGACAGCTCGCCGCGCGCCGTCCGGCGCAGCAGGTCCATCTGCCAGAGCCGGTCGCTCGCCGTCACGTACCCTTGCGCGAAGTAGAGGTCAGACTCGTCGGCGGCGTCGATGTATGGGATGCCGCGCTCGTCGCGGCGGACGGTGACGCCCTTCTTCAAGCCCTCGACGCGGACGGGCGCGGGCGTCTGGGCGAAGGCGTAAGGCGCGGCGCCAGACAGCAGCGTCAGAGCGAGCATGAGTCTCGCGAAGAGTCGGCGTGTGTGCATCGGATGAGCCCCCGGCGGTAGGTGTTAGGACCGGGCGCCATCTTACGCGAAAGCCCTGCGGAGCGCCACACGCACCCCGCGGCCCTCAACGCTCTCTCGAAGACGACAGGCGTGCCTCTTCCGATGCGGCCCAGTCGCACAGAGCCTTCGCGTCGTCCGGCGTCAGCGCCGCGCCGCGGTGGACGAGCGTGTAAGAGTTGAGCGGCATGAAGCCCTCTCTCACCGTCCCGCAGACGGCCCTCAAACGGCCCTCGCGCTGCCGCTCCGTGTAGCCGCCCCATCGTGAGAAGTTCATCTCGCGCCGGCCCTCCTCGACGTGGTCGGCGACGAACCACGAGACGGGCGACACGTTCGAGTACCACGGCCAGCGCGTCCGGTTCGAGTGGCAATCCATGCACGAGCGGTCCAACACCCGCGCCACCTCCGCGGGCGGCGGCGACACCTCCTCAAGCGACTGCCCCGCAACCGCGGCCGGGTTCGTCCGCGCCGGCCTCACGAACTGAAGCCCGACGAAAAGAAGCGCGAGCACGATTGCCGTCAGCTTCAATGCCTTCTTCATGACCTCTCCCTCCTGAACGCCACGCTCAGACCCGTGACCGCGCAGATGGCGAGGACGCCGAGCCCGTAGTAGACGCCGACGCCAAGGCCGAAACCGCTCGCGCTTCCTTCAGCCGCGCTCTCAAGTTCGCCCGGCGGGGCCCCCTTCTCCTTCTCGCCGACGGTGGCGACGACGTTGATTGTGCCGTCGGGCGAGAGTTGGCGGACGCGGGGGCCGGCGTAACGGTTGGGCGGGGTGAAGGAAGTTTCGAGGACGAGGAGGCGGCCGTCGGGCGTGAGGGTGACGCCGCTGGGGGACCAGGGCGGCTCGGCGCGCATGATTCTTTCGACGCGCCCGTCGGGCGTGACCTTCAGGACGCGGCGGTTGCCGTAGTCGGCGACGTAGGCGTTGCCGCGCGCGTCCACGGCGAGCCCCGAAGGGCCGCCGTAGCCGGCGGGCTGGTCGTCGGGGAGCTTGGCGCCGAGGTCTTTCGCGATGGTGCGAACCATCCCGTCGGGGGAGACGCGGCGCAGCGCCCCGCTGTCGGTGATGTAAAGCGATTCGTCAGGGCCGAAGGCCATGCCGGCGACGGTGCCGAAGCGCGCCTCCGCGCCGCGCCCGTCCGCGCTCCCGTAAGCGCCGCCCGCCAACGTCGTGACCTTGCCGTCGGGCGTGCGCTTCAAGAGGGCGGAGCGGGTCCTGGTGTTGCCGTTCTGGTCGAAGAAGTAGGTGGAGCCGTCGCGGAGTCGCCAGATGGTCAGGGCGAGCGGCGGGGTTTCGTTCAGCCCGAAGAGGAAAGTCTCGCGCCCCTCCGGCGTCCTGCGCCAGACGGCGCTCGGCCACGTCTTCGTCGCGGAGTTGTAAGTGATGATTGCCCCGTAGACGTTCCCCTCGTCGTCAATCGTCAACTCGTGGACGTGCTCGCCCGTCTTGCCCGGCCGGAAGGCCGCGAGGCGCCCGCCCGGTTCGAGGCGCCACACGGTTTCGAGGTCGCTGAAGTAGACGCGGCCTTCGCGGTCGATGACGATGCCGGTCGCGGGGTGCGCGGAAGCCTCGGCGCAGAGTAAGAGGAGCACGGCGAGGGAGCTGAGAAGAATCGTCGTCGGTTTTTTAGACACAAGTCACCTCCACCCCGCGCGGCACGGCGGGCCGTCGTGTTAAGGAGTTGAGGGGAAATTATTTGAGCAGCTTCCGCAGCGTGCGCCGGAGCTTCGGGAAACTTTCGCTCGACCAGGTGATTTCGAGTTGTTCCTTCCAGGCGGCGAGCGCGTCGGCGTCGAGGCTCGTGATTCGTTCGCGCGTGACGCCTTCGGGCGGCGGCGCGAGCGAGGCGAGGCGTTCGTAGACGCGGCCCCGGTCGGCCTCGCCGACGCGCGCCAGCAGGTGCCAGAGCGTGAGCGTGTCCCGAGGCCGCGAAGATGAGAGCACCGCCTCTAAGGCTTCGCGCCCCCCGCCTTCGAAGTCGAGCCGCGTGAGCGCGTCCGTGAACTCTTCGGGCGCGTCCTCGAAGAAGGGCGTGCCCGGCCCCGCGCCCGGCTTCGTCAGGCAGGCCGCACCCGCCGGCACGACCGACTCGCGCTCGCCCTTCTCCAGCGCCACCCACCCGGAGGTGACGTGAAGCAGCCCGCGCCCCGCGTCGTCAACTTCGAGCGTGTAGGCGCAGCCGAGGTCGGCGGCGACGGCCGACGGCGTGTCCACGAAGAAGAGCCGCGGCGGCGCGTAGATGCGCGCGTGCAGCGTCCCGCGCTCAAGCTCCAGACGGTGCTCGGTCAGGCGCGTCTCGACCAGTCGGATGCGCGTGTTCTCTTCGACTTCGACTTGACCGATGTTCGCCACCTCGACCCGCGCCCGCGCGTCCGGTCCCGTCTCAAGCCACTGGCCGACGCCGAGCCGCCCGCGCTCGCCGACGCGGCCCGCGATGCTCGCCTCGCCTTCGATGCTCGCCACCTCCCACGCCGGCCGCGTCGCGCGGTAGTAAAGCCAGCCCGCGCCCGCCAGCAGAAGAACCGTGGCGAAGGAGAGCCCGGCCCGCCACGAAAGAGCGGGGAAGCGGAATCCCGCGCGTCGGGCTTTGGTCTCGTCGGCCTTCCCTTTAAAGGCGTCGCGCGCGAGCCCCGCCTCGATGCCATCCCAGAGCGCCGCGGGCGCCTCCGCCTGCGGGAGACATTCGGCGAGGCGGATGCCGAGCTTCATCTCCTCGTACTCTTCGCGGCACGCGGCGCACGAGCGCAGGTGCTCGCAGACGCGCTGCGACCTCTCGGGCGCAAGCTCGCCGTGCGCGTAGGCCGACAAATCCTTTTTGACGTGTGTGCCGAACATCAGCTTTCGTGCCCCGCGCGCACGAGCGACCCGCGCAGGTGCCCGAGTTTGCGCGCCAGAATCTTATGCCCGCGGTTCAAACGCGAGGCGACCGTCCCCTTCGAGCAGCCCAACGCGGCGGCAATCTCCTCGTAAGACAGCTCCTCGAAATACTTGAGCAGCATGACGACGCGCAGCTTCGGCTTCAAGGCGGCGACGGCCCGGCCGACCGAGGCGGCCGTCTCGCCGCGCTGCACCGCGTCCTCCTGCGTCCCCCGCTCGGGCATCTCGCCCACCTCCGCGTCCTCGCCGAATTGGAGGAAGCGCCGCCGCTTCCGCTGCTCGTCGATGCAGGCGTTCGTCGTCAGGCGGTAGAGCCAGGTGGTGAACTCGGCCTCGCCGTGGTACTGCCCGATGCGCGTGAAGAGCTTGAGAAAGACCTGCTGCGTCACGTCGGCCGCGAGCGCCTCGTCGCCGCCGAAGAAGTAGAGGGCGACGGAGTAGACGCGGTCCTTGTGGCGCTCGAAGAGCAGGCGGAAGGCGTCGCGGTCGCCCAGCTTACAGGCTTCGATGACCGCCTCGCCCTTCTCGGCCTCGAACATCACGGCGACCTGCTCCATCCTCAATCAGCCACCTTTCAAACACTTCGACGCGCGCCGGCCCGGCTTTCTTCCATATTTTTCAATAAGGTTGACGCCCCACCGGCCGAACATTACAATTCGCCCGGCCTTAAAGTCCAAGAGGTAAGCACCCTAACCTTGATGCCGACACTACGGAAGTCAACCACGCGCCTCCTTCTGGCCCTCGCCTTCGCCCTCGGCCTGTCGGCGGAGACATACGCGCAGCAGCGCCCGCTCATCACGGAGGACGTGGACATCGTCCCCGTCGGCACGGTGCGGATTGAGGCGGGCCTCGACTTCATGCAGGGCGCCAAGTTCCCCGTCTCCGGCCTGACGGGCGACCTGACGCGCGTCGGCGTCGTCGGCGTCCACTTCGGGCTCTCGCCCAACGTCGAGTTTTCCATCGAGGGCGTCGCGCAGAACTTCCTGAGCGTCAACACGCGCTCGCCCTCCCCGGCAGTCGCGCCGCAACTCTCCGGCGGCCCCGACTCGACGAACGACATCGGCGACTTCCGCCTCTCGACCAAGATTAAGATTCGCAACGAGACGCGGCGCAGTCCCTCGCTCGGCTTCCAGTTCGGGGTGGAGCTGCCGAACTCGAACGAGACGCGCGGCATCGGGCTCAACCAGACGAACGCCTTCGGCCAGATTCTTCTCGGCAAGAAGTTCGGGCGCGACGGGCGCCTCAACACCTTCGGCAACCTCGGCATCGGCATCCTCACCGCGCCCACGCGCCTCTTCACGCAGAACGACGTGCTGCTCTACGGCCTCGCCGGCATCTACCGCGTCAACGACAAGGTCAGCATCGCCTCGGAGGTCAACGGCCGCGCCAACACCCGCTCGGGCAGCGCCCCGCTCGGCACCGAATCGCTCTCCGAGTTCCGCTTAGGGCTTCAGGTCAAGGCCGCGGGCCTGCGCTTCGACGCGGCCGGCATCAAGGGACTCACCAGCGCCAGCCCCCGCTCCGGCATCACCTTCGGCGTCACCTACGACACGCCCACCGTCTTCGCCCCCGCGAAATAGGCTCGCCCATTCGCGAATCGTGAATCGTGAATAGAAGCGTTTTTGTCTATTTACGATTTACGATTTACTATTCAGGTCACATATGTACGAATGGCTGGCCGAGGTCGCGCGCTACCTGCACGACTTTATCAAGGAGGTGCCCATCTACTACGCCGCGCCGGCGATGGTGGTCATCGGCGCGCTCGACTCGTCGCTGCTGAGCCTGCCCGAGATTAACGACTACCTCGTCGTCGCGCGCTGCTACAGCGACCCGAAGTCGGTCTTCTACTTCCCGCTCTTCGCCGCCGCCGGCTCCGTCATCGGCTGCAACCTGCTCTACACCATCATGCGCCGCGGCGGGCAGGCCGTCATGCGCCGCCGCTTCAGCCCCGAGAACATCGCGCGCGTCGAGCGGGCCTACGCGCGCTTCGGCATCCTCGCGCTCGCCATCCCGGCCCTGCTGCCGCCGCCGATGCCCTTCAAGATTTTCGTCGCCACGGCCGGCGCCTTGGAGTTCCCGCGCTGGCGCTTCGTGACGACCATCATGATTGCGCGCACGCTCCGTTACGCGGTCGAGGGCGCGCTCGCAGTCTTCTACGGCGAGCAGGTCATCGACTTCATGCGCGAGAAGGGCCCGTACGTCTTGAGCGCCGTGGCCGCGCTCCTCGTCGTAGTCGTCGCCGTCTACGTCGTCGTCAAACGCATCCGCGCGCCCCGCCGGAGCATGATGGAAAAGGTGCCCCCGGAGACGGGCGGGGCCGGGGAGGGATGAAGGATAGGTGAAGTGGCTTAAGAAACTCGGCGACTGGCTGGGTCAGGTTTCCGAGTACCTACAGACGTTCGGGCCGTTCGGACTCTTCGCGGTCGCGCTGCTGGACTCGGCGCTAATACCGATGGCGGGCGGGCCGGACGCGGTGATGATGGCGCTCTCGGTCAGCCGGCCCGAGATGATGCCCGTCTACGCCCTCTCGGCCACAGTCGGCTCGACCATCGGCTGCGTCATCCTCTACTTTATCTCGAAGCGCGCGGGCCGGCGGGCGCTCGAAAAATTCTCGGAGTCGAAGCAGAAGAAGGTCAAGGACTGGATCGACCGCTACGACGTGCTCTCCGTGCTCGTCGCGTCGGTGCTGCCGCCGCCGTTCCCCTTCAAGCTCTTCGTCATCACGGCGGGCGTCTTCCGCCTGAGCCTGCTGCGCTTCGCGCTGGCCGTCGCGGGCGGGCGCGCGTTCCGCTACTTCCTCGAAGGCTTCTTCGCGGTCCGCTACGGCGAGCAGGCGATGGAGCTTTTCAAGAAGCACTACCCGGCCGTCGGCGTCGGCCTCGCCGTCCTCATCATCGGATTCTTTTTGTTGAGAGCCTTGCTGAAGCGAAAGAAGCAGGGGGCGGGCGGGGCGGCCGAGGCGGAGGGTCAGTGAACCTTCGGCGGCTGCTTGGGCTGGAGCGCGATGTGGTTAAAGCTGCGCGCGCCGGCCACGTCGCGGACGCCTTTGCGGTCCAGCTCCTTCAAGAGAAGGAGGAAGACTTCGGCGGTGGCGCGCGCGTCGTCGCCCGCGCGGTGGCGGGCCGGGTGGCGGACGTTGAAGTGTTCGGCGAGCGCGCCGAGCCGGAAGCTCTTGAGGTCGGGCAGCACGCGGCGCGCGAGCGAGACGGTGCAGAGGTGCTGGTTCATCATCTTGCGGCCGGGGAAGAGGCGCGACAGCTCGTGCTGCATGAAGCGCACGTCGAAGACGGCGTTGTGGGCGACGAGGACGGACGTGTCGGCGAAGTCGAGCCAGTCGGGCGCTATCTGGTCGAAGGTCGGCGCCCCGGCCACCATCTCGTCGCGGATGCCGGTGAGGCGCGCGATGAAGTCGGGAATGGGCATCTCGGGGTTGACGAGCGTCTGGAACTCGGCGACGATGCGGCCCCGGCGGACGCGGCACGCGCCCAGCTCCATGATGCGGCTCGGCGGCATCTTCGGCCCCGTCGTCTCAAGGTCGAAGACGACGAAGTCGGTCTCGGCGAGCGGGCGGCAGTCGTCGTCCTCGCAGAGCATCACGACCTCGTGCGTCTCTTCCGAGACGCCGAGCCGCCAGTCTTCCTTGACGAGTTCGGAGACGAGGGTGGAGGCGAGCGGCGCGTCGAGCGCGGGGAGCTGGAGGACGACTTCGGCGATTTCTTCGGCGCGGACGCGTCCGCCGTTCGAGCGCAGCAGTTGAACTGTCTCCTCGACGAGCGCCGAATCGGGAACGAGGCACCGGAAGTTCCGCATCGGGGCCTAATTGTAGATGAGACGCGGGCGGAAAGGGAAGGACGGCGATGCGAGGCGAAGAGGTCTTAGACAGGTTCCGGCGCAAGGGCGCGCTGCTCGAAGGCCACTTCACGCTGACGAGCGGCCTGCACAGCACGCACTACCTCCAGTGCGCGCTCGTGCTCCAGCACCCGCCCGAGGCCGAGGCTTTCGGCCGCGCCATCGCCGAGTTGTTAGGGAAGGGGCAGGCCGAGACGGTCGTCGCCCCGGCCATCGGCGGCATCGTCATCGGCTGGGAGGTGGCGCGCGCCCTCGGCACGCGCTCCGTCTGGACCGAGCGCGACGCCGAAGGGCGCATGACCCTGAGGCGCGGCTTCACGGTCCGGCAGGGCGAGCCCGTCTTCGTCGTCGAAGACGTGGTCACGACCGGCGGCTCGACGCGCGAAACCATCGAGACGCTGCGCGCCGCGGGCGCCCTCGTCGTCGGCGCCGCCTCCATCATCGACCGCTCCGGCGGACGCGCCGACGTGGGCGTCCCGCGCCACGCCCTCGCCACCCTCGACGTGCCCGCCCTCGCCCCCTCCGCCTGCCCCCAATGCGCCGCGGGGCTGCCGGCCGTCAAGCCCGGCAGCCGCAAGAACTGACCGGTGACGGCAGGGGTGTTACTTCAGCGTCACGGACACGCTCGGCGCGGTAGCCGTCTTAACCCCGACGGGCTGCGGTTTGACTATCACCCCCGGCTCCGCCATCAAATTTTTTATCGCGTCGTCGTCGGCTATGGTGACGGCCAAGTCTATGATGTCGCCTTCCTGCGGCGGCCATTGGGCGTTGCCCACCTGCGCCGTCCCGAGCCAAGTGCCATCCGCCTCCACTTTTAAAATCCCGTTGGCCGGCGGCCGTTGTAGATACCATCCCGGCACGTCGGACGGCGGATTCACGGGTCTGAGCCACAAGAGCAAGCCATACCTGCCGGCGGCGATTCCCGCGGAGCCGCCGCTGGCCGAGAACCTGTAGACCTCATCGCCGCCGCGAGAGCACCGGACCTTATCCCCCGCCCGCGGCTCGGACAGGGACAGGGAGAGAGTGTCCGTTGACTTGCCGATCACGGATAGCTGCTCCTCTCTGATGCTGACGGCGAAGCGGACGTAAGAGCCGAATTTTACCGGCAGCCCCGCCACAGGGTCTTGCGAACGGGGAATCACGCGCCCCGGCTCCACGCCGCTGACGTATTGGAACCGCGACTCGGGGACCAGACCCTTGCTTCTTAGCAACTCCTCGGCCTGGTCACGGCTCATGTCATCGAGAATTGGGACGTTGATAAGACTCGGCCAAGCGTAGTACATGAGGGTCGCGGAAAGGAGCGCCAGCCCAGCCGCCCCCATCACCACGACGGATTTCCAGCGGTTCCACTCCTTCCTCCTTTTCGTGACAAAATAGCCGGTGGCGCCGCCCACTAGACTAACTCCCGCGCTGATGCTGATCGCCCGCACGAGTGCTTCCAAATCTACGGCCCCGAGGTTCATATTTGCCTCCTCAAGTCGGCTGTTAAAGAGAACGGCTAACGGGTATAGGAGAGCGACGAATGCCGCCGTGCCGATTAAAGCGGCGTGCAGGTAAGAACGGTAAAGGTTTAAGAATCTCTTCACTTCGGCCCGCGTACGGCTTTGACTACATACTTGGACAGCTTGCCCAGCAGAGCGGCGAAGAAAGCGAGCAGCGTCGCGGCGTGCGCTGCGTCGAAGAAGTAGGCTATGGGTATCCAGTCAAAAAACTTCGCCTCCTTCCCCAAGGCTAAATTGAGAGCCGAATGAACCGCCCAGATGGATAGAATCGCGCCTATCAGCGGCGCCGTGTGCTCAAAAGCTTGGAGGAAGGTTTGCCCGGATATATGAACGAACTGCTTAGAGAAATCAGGGTCACTTGACGCAACGCTCGGCGGCGCCGTATCGCCTTCCGCGTCCTTAACACTTGCGACTCCTTTTGCGTCGTCGTTTCCGTGCTCCCGGCGCAGTAGCGCCAATTCCGTGTGCGCCTCGTCGCTCTCGGAAATCAGGATGCGCACCCAGTCGAGTGCCTCCTCATGACTCAGCGTTTCGATGCTCGGCGGACGCGTCACGGTGTCACCGCAGTTTCAGAGAATGGTTGCGAGGGCTGGTAGAGGTAATCGGACGTTTCGATTCCGGCGCCGTGGGCCGATTTTACACGCAAGGCCAGGCAATCGTATAGGTCTATAATGCCGGGACGACGAGATAAAGGGCCGCATCCTTGTGTTATTAGAACGGCGCGGGTGGAGCCATCCGAAGGCCCCGGCCGACGAGCTTATGAATTACGTGTTGACGATTCAGTACGACGGGACGGAGTTTCACGGCTGGCAGGCGCAAGGCGACCGGCGCACCGTGCAGGGCGAGTTGGAGCGCGCGCTGTCTTTGATAGAAGGGCGCGCTGTGGTCGTCCACGGTGCGGGGCGGACGGACGCGGGCGTGCACGCGGAGGCGCAGGTGGCGAGCGTGCGGCTCGAACGGGAGATTGAGCCGGAGCGACTGCGCGCCGCCGTCAACGGCAACGTCGGCCGCGACGTGCGCGTGACCGAGGCCGAGGCGGCGGCCGAAGACTTCCACGCCCGCTTCTCGGCGCGCGGCAAGCTTTACTGCTACCGCGTCTTCAACGAACGCTTCGCCTCGCCCTTCTGGGACCGCTACGCGCACCACGAGGCGCGCCCGCTCGACCTCGACAGGATGCGCCGCGCCGCCCGCCTCTTCGTCGGCGAGCACGACTGGACGGCCTTCTCCGCTGCCCAGTCGGACGTGTCTTCGCGCGTCCGCAACGTCACGCGGCTCGACGTGGGCGAGCGTTTCAGCGACAGAGGCCGGGGCCGCCTCGTCGAGATTACGGCCGGCGCCGAAGGCTTCCTCCGCTACATGGTCCGCTCCATCGCCGGCACGCTCCTCGCCGCCGGCCGCGGCGAGGCCGACGAAGAGTCAATCATTCGCGCCATTCAAACCGGCGAACGGCCCCACACCTTCGCCACCGCCCCGGCCAAAGGGCTCGCGCTCGTCGAAGTCGTCTACTGAAAAAGCCTGACGACTTTGAAATTTAGAGTGGTTTGCGTTTAAGATGCCGCGGGGCCGCGAGAGGCTTCGGATAACGTTTTACTGAATGCTCGCCAACTTTACCGAAATCGTCGAGAGGGGTTCGCGCGACGAGGCGCTGCTCTCGGAGATAGATTGGTCGCGGCTGCCGCGCCACGTCGCCGTCATCATGGACGGCAACGGGCGTTGGGCGGCGCGGCGCGGCCAGCCCCGCATCGCCGGCCACCGCGCGGGCGTCGAAGCCGTCCGCGCCGCCGTCGACACGGGCGCCCGCCTCGGCCTCGGCGCGCTCACGCTCTACGCCTTCTCGACCGAGAACTGGAAGCGGCCCCGGCTCGAAGTGGACGCCCTGATGCGCATGCTCAAGCGTTACCTGCGGCTTGAGTTGGAATCGATTCACCGCCAGAACATCCGCTTCCAGCCCGTCGGCCGCGTCGAGGGTCTGCACGACAGCGTCCGCCGCGAACTCCAGCGCGCCGTCGAGCGCACGCGGGAGAACACCGGCATGGTCCTCAGCGTCGCGCTCAACTACGGCGGACGGGCCGAAATCGTTGACGCCGTCCGCTCGGCCGTCCGCCAACTGAAAACAGAAGGCCGCCCCGCCGACGAGCTGACCGAGGCCGACATCGAGCGGCACCTTTACACGCGCGGCCTGCCCGAACTCGATCTGCTGGTGCGAACGAGCGGCGAGCTGCGCATCTCGAACTTCCTCCTCTGGCAAGCCGCCTACAGCGAGATTTACGTCACCGAAACGCTCTGGCCCGACTTCCGGCGCGCCGACCTGCTCGCGGCCGTCGCGGACTTTCAGAGGCGCGACCGCCGCTTCGGCGGCCTCCAGCTCGTTGCGAACGCGAAATAGGTGTCGGGTATCGGGTGCCGGTTAACATCATCCTTCCCGACACCCGACGCCTGATACCCGACACCTGATAAATGAACTCACGTCTCGTCACCTCCGCCGTCGCCCTGCCCGTCATCATCGCCTCGGTCATTTACCCGCCGCTCAAGCCGCTCTTCGTCCTGATCGCGGTCGCGGCCATCCTCATCGGGCTCTACGAGTTCTGGTTTCTGGCGCGGCGCGTCGGCGCGAAGCCGGACGTGGTCGTCGGCTACTCGGCGACGGCCGCGCTGCTGGTGGCCTTCTTCTACAACGAGCCGTCGCTGGTCATCTTCGCCGTGCTCGCGCTCGTCATCGCCGCGCTGGTGGCCGAGATGCTGCGCGGCGCGCCCTTCGACAAGATGGTGCTGTCCGTCGGCTCGACCGTCCTCGGCGTGCTCTACGTGGCGCTGCTCGGCGGTCACATCATCGCCATCCGCACGGGGTTCACTCAGGTCTTCCCGCCGGAGGGCGCTTACTGGGTCGGCGAACGCATCATCGACAAGACGCTCTCGACGCATCTGCTCTCCTTCTTCCTCCTCGTCTTGATGGGCTCGGACATCGGCGCCTACTACACGGGCCGCGCCCTCGGCCGCCGCAAGCTCGCGCCCAACGTCAGCCCCGGCAAGACGTGGGAGGGCGCAGCAGGCGGCCTCGCGGCGAGCCTCGCGGCGGCGGCCATTGCGCACTACTGGTTCTTCCCCGAGCTTTCGCTGAGCGCGGCGCTCCCGCTGGCGGCCGTCATGAACGTCCTCGGCGTGGTCGGCGACCTGACGGAGAGCGCCCTCAAGCGCGGCGCCAAGGCCAAGGACGCCGCCCAGATTCTCCCCGGCCACGGCGGCTTCCTCGACCGGCTCGACAGCTTGCTCTTCAACGCGCCCGTCATCTACTATTTCGCCCTCTTCTACTGGCGTTAATGCGATAATCGAATGCACCCGAAGGTCCACCCACCGGAGGCTTTGAAGAAAGGAAAAGCGATGACCGGTGACGAGATGGAACGCGCGGTAGACGGCCTGCGCAAGAGCGTGGCTAACCTTGAGACCTACATCGAGGAGGTTGACCGTAAGCTCGACGGGAGGATAGACGAAGTTAGCATTCAAATGGCGGAGACGAGCAAGCAGCTCAGGATATACGCCAGCACGCTGTCGAACTTCATCGAAGTCGTGACGCACGCCTTTACGGAACAGGATGTGCTTAATCGAAAGCAGTCCAAAAGCATCCGCGAGATTGCCTCTGCGGAGTCACGCACGGACGAGCGGCTGAATGCTCTCATCAGCGTGGTCGAGAAGCACATCAGCGAGGGGGGGCACGGGCAGGCGCCGTAACTCGCTTCGGGTGACGGCCCGGCTGTCATCCTTTTTTTATGGAACCTCAAGGCATCTCCATCCTCGGCTCGACCGGGTCAATCGGGCGGAACACGCTGAACGTGGTCGAGTCGTTCGCCGACGGCCGCTTCCGCGTCGTC
>DASZEK010000134.1:0-33919 GCA_035941045.1 Pyrinomonadaceae bacterium
CCCTCGCCGCACCGCACCAGCTCGCACAGGCAGCTCGTGTCGGACTGGACCGGGAACGCGCCCATGATGAGCGCCTCCAGCGCCGAGGTGCTCAGGCCGTCGCTGATGCTGAGGCCGATGGAGACGCGCGCGCGCCCTTGCAGGCGCAGCACCTCTTCGCGGGACTCGACCGCCAGCGTCTCGATGCGCAGCCCCGTCCGCCGCGCCGCCTGCTCGACGGCGGGGGGCACCTCCGGGTTGTAAATCGAGTGGACGACGGCCGTCAGGCCCTTCGACTTGAGCAGGTCGGCGCACAGCTCCAGCGCGCGCAAGCCGACGAGGCCACGGCCGGCCCAGTGCTGGTAGCCCTTGAGCGCCACGACGCGCCGCCGCGAGGTCGGCCCTGGTTCGCGGTACTGTCGCATATTCTCGATGTCGAATCCACCGGCCGCCGGGAGCACCGGCCACGCCTCGCCGCGGAAGCCGTACTCGCGCGCCAGCCCCACGTCGCGGTGGCACTCGGCCGTGTAGTAGTCGGCCGCGGCCAGCAGCGCCCGAATCTTTTCGGCGTGCTCCGGGAGCGGGCCGTAGTGGTAGATGTCGCTGCCCCAGTTGGAGGCGACGAGCGGCGGCCGGTCGGCGCCGAGCAGCGGCCACGTCCGCGCCACGAGGTAGCCGGCCGCCTGAAACTCAAGCGCGTGGACAATGTCGGGCTTGACGCGGCGGATGACGCGCGCCAGCCACTCGGCGCGGTCGGTCCAGCGCGCCGGCAGCCTCGCCGCCAGCCGCCGCACCTTGTGGGCGCCTACGGGGAGCGGCCACAGCGCGCGCACCCGGACGCTCTCGTGCAGCAGCCCGCGCGGGAGGGGCTGGGTGTAGTAGGCCGTCAGGTTGCGGTAGTCGGGGTGCGGCGTGTCCTCGGAGGCCGGGAAGAGGTGCAGGTCCCAGCCGCGGTCCGCGACCTGATTAATCCAGCGGGCCGTGTGGACGCTGTAAGGCCGGGCGACGAAGAGGATGCGCAAAGCCTTCACCCCCTTCCGGCCCCGCCGAGCCCGAGGGCGCGCGCGAAGGCGTCCCGCGAAGCCCCGACGCTGAAGTCGGCCTGCGCCCGCGCCCACGCGTTCTCGACCAGCCTGCGCCGCAGGGCCGCGTCGCCTATAAGCCGCCCGACCGCTTCCGCCACTCGCGCCGGGTCGCTCTCGTCCACGACCAGACCGCACTCGTGCTCGCGGAAGTACCACGCGAGGAAAGAGTCCTTCGGCGCGTGGACGAGGACGGGGCGGCGCGCCGCCAGATACTCGCCCATCTTGCTCGGCGCCGAGGTGTTGATGAGCACGGGGTAGGGCGACTCGAAGGCGAGCGGCAGGAAGAGGATGTCGGCGGCGCGCTGGATGGCGGGGACGGCCGACATCGGCTGGTAGCCGTGGCGGACGACGGCCGGGCCGCTGAGGCCTTCGGCCTCCCAGTCCGCGGGCGAGCCCGAGTAGAGGTGCAGCCGCACGCCCGGCCGGTCGAGCCGCCCGACGGCCTGCACAAGATTGCGGAAGGCGTCGTAGTGCGCCTCGTAGACGGCGCCCGTGTAGACGATGCGGACCTCGCCGCCGTCGTCCGCTTCCCTGTCGCCTTCCGGCAGCGACTCGTAGACGGAAAGGTCGCAGGGGTTGTAGACGACGGCGACCTCGGCTCCGTAGCGCCGCCGCAGCTCGTCGCGCAGCAGCTCGTTGTGCGTGATGACGCGCTTGGCGCCGCGCATCAGGGCGGGCTCGAAGCGGCGCGCGTAGAACTGCCAGACGGCGTTGTGGCTCTGCTCCGAGTAGTAGTCGAAGACGTAGAAGTAGAAGGGGACGCCCGCCATCTTGCTCGCGAGGTACGCGGCGGGCGGGTCGAACACGTCGCCCGTGCACGCGACGACCGCGCCGCAGCCCTCGCTCCGGATGATGCGCGCCACCTTGCGCGCCCGCGAGACGACGCCGAGCGGGACGTTCACGCCCTCGCGCAAGCGCCACAGCCCGAAGCGGCTGCCGCGCGTGAGGCGTGCGTCCACGGGGAGGTGGTAGTACCTGGCCGGGAGCCTGTACTCGTCGCCGCCCTGGAAGGCGCCGGGCGCGTAGTCGAAGCGGGAGACGAGGCAGTAGTCCTCGGGGTCGAACCCGCTGAGGATGCGGTAGAGCATCACCGTCTGCCCGCTCCAGGTGGGCGGCAGGATGTGAGAAAGCAGGGCGAACTTCATGACTAAAGTCAGCGCAGGTTGTAGACGCCGCGCATCCACTCGGCGGTGAGCCGCATGCCCTCCTCCAGCCCGTAGGAGTTCTTGTGGTCGAGGTCGCGGACCGACTTCGAGATGTCCACCTTCTTAATCTTCGTCGTCAGGATTTCCGAGTCGCGGTACTCGACGAGGCCCGAGTCGGCGCCCGCCACACGCACGACCACGTCGGCCAGCTCCTCAATCGAGTGGTGGTGGACGCCGCCGATGTTGTAGGTCTCGCCGGGGCGGAAGTTGTCGGAGATGTTGGCGAGCGTGCGGGCCGTGTCGGCGAGGTAGGTCGAGGTCCGGTAGTGGCCGCGGAAGACGGTGAAGGGCTGGCCCGTCAGCGCGCAGTAGAGGAAGCGGCAGTTGACGGAGCGGTAGGGGCTGTAATACTCGCCCGGCCCGTAGGTGTTGAAGAGGCGGACGACGACCGACTCGGTGCCGTACTGGATGGCCGAGTTGCGGACCTGCTGCTCGTTGACCCACTTGGTCATCGCGTAGTCGTTCATCTGCTTGATTTCGTGCTCGTCCATCACCGACTCGACCATCAGCTCGGGCCAGTCGCCGTAGACCTCCGACGAGGAGAAGTGAACGAGGCGGAACTTCAGGCGCTCCTGAAGGCGGATGACGTTCTTGGTGCCGACGGCGTTCGTTCGCCACAGCGTCTCGTAGAAGTCCTCGCCGTTCCAGCGGCCGAACTCGGCCGCCGCGTTGTAGACGAGGTCGAACGGCCCCATCCGCTCGAAGACGCGCTCGATTTGACGGAACTCGCCGATGTCGCACCGGGCGTAGAGCGGCTCGCGCACGTCCGTGCGCAAGGAGAAGCCGACCTCGTCGGGCTGGTGTTGCAGGTCGCACGACACGACGTGATGACCGCGCGAGCGCAGCTCCTTGATGAGCCCCGTGCCGACGATGCCCAATCCACCCGTAACCAGAATCCTCATCCTTCACCTCGCAGTTGATAAATTCGGCCCGCGCCCTCTTTAAAGACTCTGCGCCAGCACCCCGGCGATGCGCTCGCCCGCGCGGCCGTCCCAGAGCGGCGGCGGCTCGTGCGCTCGGCGCGCGCCGCCCGCCAGCACCCTCTCGGCCTCGGCGCGCAGCCGGCCGAGGTCGCGGCCGACCAGCACGTTCGTCCCCGAACTGATGGTGACGGGCCGCTCCGTGTTCTCGCGCACGGTCAGGCACGGCACGCCCAAGTAAGTCGTCTCCTCCTGCACGCCGCCCGAGTCGGTGATGACTAGGCCCGCGTGCGCCTGAAGGGCGAGGAAGTCGAGGTAGCCGACCGGCTCGGTCAGCCGCAGCCCCGCGGCGCGCGGCCCCTCCCACCCCGCGCCGGGAAGGCGCTGTCGCGTCCGCGGGTGAATCGGGAAGACGACGGGCAGGCGCGCGGCCATCTCGTCGAGCATCTCCAACATCGAGCGCAGCCAGCCGTCGTCGTCCACGTTCGACGGCCTGTGCAGCGTGACGAGCGCGTAGCCTTTGTCCGTCAACCCGTGCCCGGCGCTCAACTCAGTCCACCGCGCCTCGGCCGCGGGCCGCAGCCGGATGAGCGTGTCAATCATCACGTTGCCGACGAGGTGGACCTTCGACGGGTCAACGCCCTCGCGCAGCAAATTCTCGTCGCCGTCGGCCGAGGGCGTGAAGAGCAGGTCGGCCAACTGGTCCGTGACGAGGCGATTAATCTCCTCCGGCATCGTGCGGTCGAACGAGCGGAGGCCCGCCTCGACGTGGCCGACCTTGACGCCGAGCTTGGCGCAGACGAGCGCGGCGGCGACCGTCGAGTTCACGTCGCCGTAGACGAGCACGAGGTCGGGCCTCCGCGCCGTCAACTCCTCCTCCAAGCCCATCATGATTTTCGCCGTCTGGACGGCGTGCGAGCCGGAGCCGATTTCGAGGTTCACGTCCGGGCGCGGCATCCCCAACTGGCCGAAGAAGACTTCGGACATGTTGGCGTCGTAGTGCTGGCCCGTGTGGATGAGCGACTGCGCGAAGCCGCCCCGCGCCTCGATGGCGTGGAGCACGGGCGCCGCCTTCATGAAGTTCGGGCGCGCGCCGACGACGTGTGTGACCTTCTTCTCCGTCATGAAATCAACCGGCCGCCAGCCGCTCGTAAAACCCTATGACGCGCCCGCGAATCTCCGCCCGGTCGGCCACCCTGCGCACGAGCGCCAGGTTCCTTTCGGCCGCCGCGTCCACCAGCGCGTCGTCCGTCATGGCACGGGCGAGCGCGCCGGCAATCTCCTCCGGGTAGAGGTTGCGCGCGAAGAGGACGTTCTGCTCGGCCTCGACGACGGGGACGATGGTTTCAATCGGCGAGACGACGGGGAAGGCGCCCGCCGCCATCGCCTCGTACATCGAGTTCGGCACGCCGTCCACCAGCGTCGGCGCCAGCATCACGCGCGCCCTCGTCATCATCGCAAGCGCCTCGGCGCGAGGGACGCGCTCGCGCGGCCGACAGCTCGCCCTTATCTCCTCCGGCAGCGCCCAGAACCACATGCGCGTCTCGGGCGACATCGCCAGCAGCTCTATCTCGCAGGGCCGGATGCGCTCCCAGCAGAGCTTCAGCGCCTCGAAGACCGGCAGCGCCTTCGACCACGCGCACTCGTAGACCTTCGGCCACAGGATGAGCCGCCGCTCGGACGGCCTGCCGTGCCAGCCCTTCGAGAGCGCGTCCACGTCGATGCCGCCCGTGCCCGGCACCGTCCCGATGCTCGACAACTGCTCCTCGCTGACGCCCAGCTCGCGCGCGATGCGGAAGTTCTGCAAGTTGTCGCTCAAGAGCTGGTCGCACTCGCGCATCACTTCGCCTATCTGCGCGCGCCGCTCAGGGTCCAAGTGGCTGAGCGCGAGGTCGGAGCCGCCGCGCGTCTGCAAGACCCACTTGCCGATGCCTTCGAGCCCGTACCGCCGCCGCGCGCCGAGGTAAACCTCCGACTGCGCGAGCCCGAGCGTCTGGATGATGTCGGGCCTCCACTCCTTGATGACCCTCGCCAGCCACTTGGCGGCGACCTGCTCGACGTTCGCCGCGCCCAACAGTCGCTCGACGTTGCGGCGCGCGAACCGCGCCCCGCGCCCGCGCGGGAACAGCCGCAGCCGCGTCGCCGAGTTCTGCGCGTCCGACAGATACTCGGTGACGTAGGTCCGCACCGGCCACGCGGCCGGCGGCGAGCCCGACGGCGTCGAGAACAGCCGGACGTTGAAGGGCGCGCCGTCGAGCAGTTCCACCCACGAGTGCGTGTGCGAGCTCTCGCCGTGGGCGACGAAGAGAATCTTCGGGCGTCCGGGGTGGGGGTCGCGCTCGAACGAAAGGGTCATCCCGCTCAACACCCTAGCGCGCCCCGACCGTCTCGCCCGCCCTGTGCTCGCGCGCGCGGGCGGCCGGCTCGGCGGGCGCCGCGTCGAGCACCTCGCGCGCCCACAGCTCAAGCATCATCAGCAGCCACGGCTGGAACCACTCGGCCGTGCCCGCGAGGAACCCGTCGCGCACGCCGGCCACCGCCCCCGCGTCGAGCCAGCCGCGCGCGCGCGTCGCCTCGTCCGAGAGCGCGTCCGAGAGCACGTCTTGAAGCGGCCCGCGCAGCCACGGGCCGAAGGGCATCCCGAAGCCGCGCTTCGGGGAGGTGTCGTAACCTTCGGGCAGCAGCGGCCGGGCGATGTCGAGCAGGACGCGCTTCGTGCCCGCCTCGCGGTAGCTGCGCACGGCGCTGTTGCCGGGGACGGGCGGCCCGGTCATCTTCGCCTCGTCGGGCAGCGAGAGCGCGGCGTCGGCCACGACCGGGTCGAGGTAGGGCACGCGCACTTCGAGGCTGTGCGCCATCGAGACGGCGTCTATGTCGCGCAGCAGTTGACTCGTCGTGTAGCCGCGCAGGCAGACGCCCGTCACGCGCTCCAAGACCGTCCCGCGCGGCACCTCGTCCATCAGACTCAGGTCGTAGTGCGGCGAGCGCCCGGCCTGCGCCGCGCGGCGAAGCTCGGGCGCGAGCAGGCGGGTCGCGCCGTGGACGCCGAAGATGCGGTAGTGCGGCGCGTAGCGCGCGAGGAAGCCGGCGCTGTTGCGGACGCGGTCGAGGGAGCCTGCGACTCGGCCCGTCAGCAGCGGGTCGAAGGCGGGCCGGCGCGCGACCGTCGCCAGCACGGACTTCGCCAGACTCCTCCACGGGGCTTCGGAGCCGCGCTGCGCCTCGTCAATCACCATGTCGCCGAACCACGGGTATCCGGCGAAGAGTTCGTCGCCGCCCGTGCCCGAGATGGCGACCGTCATGCCGCGGCGGGCGGCCATCGAGACGAAGTAGCTGTTGACGCCGTCAACCGAAGGCTGGTCGAGCCCCGAAGCGATGTGGCGGATGCGCTCGCGCACGTCGCGGCCCGTGACGACGACGCGCGTGTGGTCGGTGCCGATGAAGCGGGCCGTGCGCTCGGCGTCGTCCGTCTCGTCGAGTTCGCGGCCCTCGCCCTCGAAGCCGACCGAGAAGGTCTTGACGCGGTGGCCGCCCGCCTGCCTCGCCATCAGCGCCACCAGAAGCGACGAGTCAATCCCGCCCGACAGGAACGCGCCCAGCCGCACGTCCGCGACCATCTGCAAGCGCACGGACTCTTCGAGCACGCCCGCCATCTCTTCGACTATCTCTTCGTAAGGCCGGGCGCGCAGCCCCGCGCGGCGGTCGAGGCCGAGCGACCAGTAACGCTCGACGCGCTCCGTCCCGCCCTCGACTATCAGTCGGTGGCCGGGCAGGAGCATGTGCACGCCGCGCAGGATGGTGCGCGGCTGGTAGACCGAGCCGTAGGTCAGAAGCAGCCTGAGCGCCACCGGGTCAAGCTCGGCGCGGACGAGCCCGCTCGCCAGCAGCGCCTTGACCTCCGAGGCGAAGACGAGTCGGCCGCCCGCGCGCGTGTAGAGGAGCGGCTTGATGCCCATCTGGTCGCGCGCCACGAGGAGGCGCTCGCGCCCCGGCCCGCGCCGCTTGTCGTAGACGGCGAGGGCGAAGATGCCTCGCATCCTCAGGAGGAAGTCGTCGCCGTAGTGCTCGTACATCCTGAGCAGGACTTCGGTGTCGGAGGAGGAGTGGAAGGTGTAGCCCTTCTCTTCGAGCAGGCGGCGCTCGTCGCGGAAGTTGTACAGCTCGCCGTTGTAGACGACGGCGACGAGGCCGTCGGGCGTCCACATCGGCTGGTGGCCGCCGCTGGAGGTGTCGATGATGGCGAGCCGCGTCATGCCGAGCGCGGCGGGGCCGTCCTCCATGACGCCGCGGTCGTCGGGGCCGCGGTGGTGCATGGCGGCGACCATCGCGCCGACCGCCTCGCGCCGCCCGCCGCCGCCGCCCCAGATTCCGCAGATGCCGCACATCCTTCTTAACCCTTCCCCGCCGCCGCGCCCTTGAGCGGCGCCCGCGCGCGCGCCTCGACGCCGTTGCCGGCGTAGTAAACCTCAAGCCCCTCCAGCCCGCACGCCGCGAGGATGGCCCGTATCTCGTCGGCGTCGCGCAGGTGCTTGTAATAGTCCGTCACCATGTCGTGCGTGTCGAGCACGGACCACTCGCCGAGGAGCTTTTCGCCGAGCTGCGGGTAGGCCGTCGAGTAGTCGGCCAGCGGCGAGAAGCGTTGCAGGGGCCCGCGCAGACGCCAGCGCCCGCGCTTGTCGCTCCACGAGAGTTTGTGCAGCGGCAAAAGCGCCCGCGAGACGGCCAGCGCCAGCGGCGTCGCGAGGCGCGGCGGCAGGCGTATCAACAGCCCGCGCATGAGCGACTGCGCGCGGTTCTTCGGCGTGTCGCGGGTGTAGTGGTCGATGACGAGCGTGCCGCCGGGCCGGACGTGTCGCGCGAGGGCGGCGATGGTCTCCTCCGGGTTCGGCGTGTGCTGGACGACGCCGAGGCAGACGACGAAGTCGAAGGCGGCGGGCCGGAGCGGCAGCCGACGCACGTCGGCCTGACAGACGAAGTAGTTGTCGCCGTGATGATGACAGTTGTCGTAGTTGGCCTCGACTGCTTGCGAGAGGTCGCAGGCGACGACGCGCGCGCCCGCCCCCAGCATCAGCTCGGTGAAGCGGCCCGCGCCGCACCCGACTTCCAGCACGCTCCTGCCGCGCAACACTTCGAGCGAGCCGCCGAGGCAGCGCGTCAGCCTGTCGCGCGAGATGGTGGTGCCGGTGTGCGAGTCGAGCTGCGTCTTGCGGAAGGTCTTCCACTGGCGGCCGAACGCCGACGCGTACTCGTCCGAGGGCGTAAAGCGCGGGACGTGGGCGACGACGGGGAAGCGGCACCCGCGCGGGCACTCCAGCGCCTCGGCCTCCTCGACGGCGCGGCCCGCCGAGGCCGCCAGCGGCAGCGCGTGAGTCTGACAGATGAGTTCCGGCGGAATGCGCATGAGATTAATGAGGTCAGGCCGCGACGCCGGGCGCCAGCCGCCGCCGGGCCGAGCGCGCGAGGCGCAGGCAGCGTTCGGCGGCCTTGGCCGGCGCGGCGAGGGCGGCGTAGACGGGCGAAGCCTTGAGTTCGGCCCGGAGCGGGACGGAGACCAGAGCCGCGTAGACGGCCGCCCAAGCCTCGCGGTAGCGCGCGTGCCGCGCGAGAAACCTGAGCACCGAGAACGAGCCGAGCCACGCCGCCCGCCGCCCACGCAGCACGTTCGCAAGGTGCTCCGTCGCGTAAGTCAACATCCGCCTCCGGTGCTGCTCCAACAGCCGCGCCTCGACGCCGCTCCGGCCCAGCAGGTCAAGCAGCTCGTGGAAGCGCAGGAGCACGGCCACCGGGATCATGTCCGACCAGCTCTCCTTGCCGCACATGATGACCCACGGGTAGCCGGTCGAGTAGGCCGGCCGGCCGACCAGCGTCTTCGCGAAGAAGACGGTCGGCGTGTAGGTCCACTCGACGCAGGAGTAAAGCTCGGCGGGCTTCAACCCGCGCGAGACGCCGAGCCACGTCGAGCGGCGGAAGACGGAGCAGTACATCGCCGTCAGGCAGTTCGAGTCCTCGGCCAGCAACTCCTCCCAGCGCGCCACGCGGCGCTCCTCAAGCTGCCCGCTCCCCGTCCGCGTCCACTCGCGGAAGTCCTCGGGCGTGACGTGGCGGCCCTCCCTCCGGTCGAAGCTGTCCACGGAGTAGTTGACGTAGACGTAGTCGAGGTCGGGGTTGGCCTTGAGAATCTCGACGAGCTTCGCCACCGCTCCGGGGCGCACCATCTCGTCGTCGCCGAGGAGCCAGCAGAACTCGCCCGCGGCGAGTCGGTCGGCGAGCAGGAGGATGTTCGGGATGGCGCCGACGTTCTCCTCGTTCCGGTGATAGCGGACGGGGCCGAGCTGTCGCGCCCACTCGACGACCTGCGGCGTCTCGTCCGTCGAGCAGTTGTCCGAGACGACCAGCTCGACCGCGCCCTCGAACTCACGCACCTCCGCCATCAAAGACAGCAGGGCCGACCTGAGCAGTTCGGCCCGGTTGTAAGTCGGGATGCAGATGGAGAGCAGCGGTGTCACGTCGCCTCCAGCCCGACCGGCGTGGCGTGCGGCTCCATCTCCGTGAGCGGCCGCCCGAAGGCGATCTTCGGGTAGGCGTTGGCCTGCACGTCAACCATCACGCGCAGCAGCGCCGGCTCCGACGGGTCGCGCCAGAGCCATTCGAGCGCCCCGTCAACGTCACCCTCGGCTTCGAGCGTGCGGCCGGGGATGCCGTACGCCTCGGCGACGCGGGCGAAGTCCGGCGTGCTGTAGCCCCAGATGGAGGACTGGTAGCGGCCGTCGAAGTAGGTCTGCTGGAACTGACGAATCATGCCCTGCGACTGGTTGTCGATGACGACCATCTTGATCGGCAGACGGTTGCGGACGATGGTCTGTAGCTCCTGAATGTTCAACTGGAAGCCGCCGTCTCCGGCGACGACGACGACGGGGCGCGGGTCAGAGACGACGGCCGCGCCGACCGCCGCCGGCAGCGCGAAGCCCATCGCGCCCATCCCGCCCGAAGTCAAAAACTGCTGTTCGGCGTGAAGCTCCAACGACTGCGCCGCCCACATCTGGTGCAGGCCCACGTCAACGACGTAGGCCGAGGCCGCGCCCGAGGCCGCCGACAGTTGGTGCATCAGCGCGTTCGGGTTGATGCCGCGGATGTCGAGAATCTCGCGCGTGTCGGGCCACGTCCGGCGCAGCCCGGAGATTTCGCCGAGCCAGTCGCCGCGCTCCGCGAAGGTGCGGTCGGAGGTGTAGGCGACGGCCGCGCGCAGGAAGGCGGACAGCTCCGAGATGACGGCCGTGCAGCCGGTCACGCGGTTGTTGACCTCGCCCGCCTCGCAGTCAACGTGGAAGATGACGCGGTCGCTCTTGAAGGAGGTGGTGTCGGCGCCCGTCTGCCGGATGTCGAGGCGGCTGCCGAGGACGAGGATGAAGTCGCTGCGGCCGATGGCGAGGTTCGCCCAGCGGTTGCCGTAGGTGCCTATCATCCCGACGCGGAGCGGGTTCTGGTAAGGCAGCGCGTCAACCGCCATGACGGAGTTGACGACGGGGACTTTAATCTTCTCGACCAGCTCGCGCAGCAGCGCCGTCGAGCGCGCCGCGCGGATGCCGCCGCCGACCAGCAGCAGGGGACGCTTGGCCTCCTTGAGCCGGTCGAACAACTCGCCGAGGGCGGCTTCGTCCACCTCGCACCCGCCGCCCGCGCCGTTCTCGTCCGCAGTCCCGACGGCCGCGTCGTCGGCGACTTCCGAACTCTGCACGTCCATCGGGATGTCAACGAGGACGGGGCCGGGCCGACCCTCGCAAGCGACGGCGAAGGCGCGGCGCAGAAGTCCCGGAACCTCTTCCGGCCCGCGCACCTGCCAAGCCTCCTTCGTGATGGGGCGCACCATCGAGACGACATCCGTCTCCTGAAACCCGAGTTGACGAATCGCCCGCTCGCCCTTCAGCTCGCTGCGGTTGACCTGGCCGGTGATGAAGACGGCAGGCGACGAGTCGAAGTGACAACTGCCGACGCCCGTCAGCAGGTTGACGGCGCCGGGGCCGCTGGTGGCGATGGCGACGCCGGGGACGCCTGTGAGGCGCCCGACCGCGTCGGCGGCAAACGCCGCGCTCTGCTCGTGGTGGACGCTGACGATGCGGACCCGGCCCTGCTGGTGGAGCGAGTCAATGAAGTGCGCGCTCATCCCCCCCGGCAGCTCGAAGACGCAGGGCACGCCCTGCTCGGCCAGGAACCGCGCGACGTAGTCTTTCACCTTCATCATCTGCCTCCTTCGGCCGCCGGCCCGACCGCCTTACTGCAAGACTTCAATCCGGCTGCCGCGCAGCAGCGCGACCGTCCCCTTGAATTCGAGCTCGTCCCTCAACTGCGCGACTATCTCGTCGTTGTAGCGCGGCGCGAAGACCAGCACGGCGTCCACGGGGTGCGAGCGCAGTTGGTCGGGCGCGACGATGGGGAGGTGCGAGACGGGCGTCAGCCGGCCCTGCTTGTAGGCGGCCGAGTCGACGACGTACTCGATGCCGCGCGTCTCCACCATCGCGAGCAGCGTGATGGCGTGGTGGCTCGCGCCCCACAGCGCGAGGCGCTGCCCCTCGGCCTCATAGCGGGCGACGAACCGCTCGAACTCGCGCGGCAACACCTCGACGTGGCCGCGCAGCTCCGCGAAGTCAACGCCCTCGCGCCTGCGGACGCGCGCCACGAGGTGCTCGCCGTTCCAGTCGCGCTCGACCTCAAGCACCTCGAAGCCGTTCTTCTCAAGCGCGAGCCGAAGCGTCGCGGCCGAGAAGTAGGAGAGGTGGTCGGCGAGGAAGTCGTAGAACCTCGAATGCTCGACGGCCTGCTCGACGCTCGGCACCTCGACGAGCCCGGCCGCGCCCGGCGCGAGCGAGCCGCGCACGCCTTGCAGGTAGTCGTTCGGGTCGGGCGCGTGTTCGAGCGAGTGGATGGAGGTGAAGGCGTCGTACGGCCCGCCCTCGAACTGCCGGCCGCGCGTCGAGTAGCCGCCGAGGATGCGCAAGCCGCGCCCTTCGGCGAGCGCGCGGGCCTTGTTCGACGGCTCAAGGCCGAAGGCGTCGGCGCCCGCACCGGCGAGGATTTCGACGACGTGGCCGTCGCCGCAGCCCACGTCAATCACCTTCTTGCCCGCGAGCCCGAACCGGCCGACGAAGTCGCGCATCTGTTGCGTCCGGTGCTCGGACATGCCCGGCGAGAAGGCCGTGGCCGAAGTCTCGCCCTCGCCGTAGATGATGGGCTCGCCGGAGAGTTGGACGAGGCCGCAGAAGTGGCACTGGTAGATGTCGAGGTCCACGCCGAAGTCAGACCGGCGCTCGTCGGGCTTCGGGAAGTACTGCGCGCCCCTCGGCACGCGCCGCAGCTCCAACTCCGGCCCGCCCTCAAGCCCGGCCCCGCAGAGGCGGCACGCCCGCCCGTTCGCTTGTTCCATCTCAACTCCCTTTCGTGTCGGAAACTGTCTGAGGCTCGGCCCGGAACCACTCCACCGTCCGGCGCAGGCCCTCGGCCAGCGTCGTCTTCGGGCGCCACGCGGTCGCGCCCACGAGCCGCGTGATGTCGGCCTGCAAGTGCATCACCTGGTCGGGCGCGTACTCCCGCTCGCCGAAGCCGAGCGGCAGCGAAGGGTCTATCATGTCGCGCACCTGCTCGACGACTTCGCGCAGGCGGTATGCTTCACCCGACCCGAGGTTGAAGAGCCCTTCGGCCCCTTCGGACGCCGCCGCCGCGTAGACGGCCTCGGCCGCGTCCTCGACGTAGATGTAGTCCCAACGCTGCTCGCCGGGCGTGAGCGCCGGCCGCTCGCCGCGCGAGAGGGCGCGGACGAGGTAGGGGATGAGCCAGCTCGGGTTGTCCTTCGGGCCGTAGGACGAAAAGAGCCGCAGCCACACGAAGCGCACGCCGGAGGAGGCCGCGAGGTGTCGGCCGAGGAGGTACGTGCAGAGCTTGGCGACCCCGTAAGTGGTCGTCGGCTCGGTCGGCGACGCCTCGCTCAGCACGTTTGCTTGCGGGCCGTACTCGGCCTGCGAGCCGAGGCCCACGAAGGTCCGGCACCCGACCCGCGGCGCCATCCGCAAGAGCGCCACGCTGCCGAGGAGGTTCTTGTCAATGTGCGCCTCGTCGGCGCGGTGTGCGCCCTCGACGCCGTGCCACGCGAGGTGGAAGATGGTGTCGGGCGCGAACTCCCTTATCTCCGCCTCGGCCCCCTCCGGCTCCGTGAAGTCGCCGCGCACCAGCGTCACTCTCGGCAGCACATCGCGCAAGCGCCACAGGTCGCTCGACGGGCGGCACAGGACCGCGACCTCCTCGCCGCCGCGCACCAGAGCTTCAGTCAGGTAAGACCCGACGAAGCCGGTCGCGCCTGTCACCAGCGCCCTCATCTCGCGCCGCCGCCCTCGGCCCCGAGGAAAGTCCGGTACCACTGGGCGGTCGAGCGCAAGCCCTCGTCGAGCGTGAAGAGCGGCGACCAGCCCAAAAGCCGCCGCGCCTTCTCCGCGCTCAGGTATTGATGGTGTATCTCGTGCTGCGCCTCGTTGCGCACGTCGGGCTGAAGGTCCGAGCCGACAATCTCGGAGACGCGCCGGACGAGGTCGAGCACCGACACCTGCAACTCGTTCGAGAAGTTGAAAGCCTCGCCGCGAAGCTCGGGACGCGAGGCGAGCTGTTCGGCGAGCAGCATGTTGGCCGCCGCGCCGTCCTCGACGTAGAAGTAGTCTCGGATGTAGCTGCCGTCGGAGCGGATGACGGGGCGCTCGCCCCTGAGCAGCGCGCGGATGGTGCCGGGGACGAGGCGGTTCCAGTTGAGGTCGCCGCCGCCGTAGAAGTTGCCGCAGCGAGTGACGCAGACCGGCAGCCCGTAGGTCACGGCGTACGCCTGCGCGATGAGGTCCGCGCACGACTTGCTCACGTCGTAGGGGTGGCGGCCCTGCAAGGGGGCGTTCTCGTCGTAGGGGAGTTGTTCGTGGTCGCCGTACGCCTTGTCGGACGAGGCGACGACTATCTGCCCGACGGTGGGGCTGCGGCGGGCCGCTTCGAGCAGCGCCCACGTTCCTTTGACGTTGGTCTCGAAGGTCGAGACGGGGTTGCGGTTGGCGATGCCGACGATGGTCTGCGCGGCGAGGTGGAAGACGGTCTCAATCTCGTACTCGCCGAGGGCCCGCTCAAGCAGCTCCTGGTCGGCCACGTCGCCGCGCACGACCTTGACACGGTCGAGCGAGCCGTTGCGCACAAGCTCGCTCTGCGGCACGCGGTCGCGGGCGAGGCAGACCACGTCGGCGCCGCGCTCAAGGAGCCGACGCACGAGCCAACTCCCCAGCAGGCCGGTCGCGCCGGTGACGAAGACGGGGCGGTCGCGCCAGAAAGAAGTGCTCATTTCCAGACCTTCCAGGGGGCCTCGCCGCTCGACCAGAGCTGGTTGAGGTATTCGTATTCGCGGTACGTGTCCATCGCGAAGAAGAAGCCCTCGTGGCGGTAGGCCATCAACTGCCCCTCGCTCGCCAGCCGCTCCAGCGGCGCGCGCTCGAAGAAGCAGTCCTCGCCTTCGAGGTAGTCGAAGAACTTGCGGTTGAAGATGAAGAAGCCCGCGCTGACCCAGCCGTCGAGCTGCGGCTTCTCGGCGAAGTTCGTCACGTCGCCGCCGTCGCCGACTTCGAGGACGCCGAAGCGCGACACGGGGCGCACCGTGGTGACGGTCGCCGTCCGCCCGTGCGAGTGGTGGAAGTCGAGCAGGGCGCGCAGGTCAACGTCGGCCACGCCGTCGCCGTAAGTGACCATGAAGGTGTCGCCCTCGACGTACCGCTCGACGCGCTTGACGCGCCCGCCCGTCATCGTCTCCAACCCCGTCTCGGCCAGCGTGACGTGGAAGTCCTGCTCCTGATGCTCGTCGTGGTAGGAGACGCGGTGCTGGCGGCCGAGGCAGATGGTGAAGTCGTTGTTCATCGCCTCGTAGTTGAGGAAGTACTCCTTGATCTTCTGGCCGCGGTAGCCGAGCGTGAGCACGAAGTCGCGGAAGCCGTGGTGCGCGTAGAGCTTCATGATGTGCCAGAGGATGGGCCGGCCGCCGACCTCGACCAGAGGCTTCGGGCGGAACTCCGTCTCCTCGCGCAGTCGCGTGCCGAGGCCGCCGCAGAGGATGATGGTCTTCATAAGGCACCCCCGGCCGGCGCTGCTTCCACCGCAGGCTCAAGTTGCTCGCTCTGCCACGCGAGCTTCGGGCGGACGACGCCGAGCCAGTATCCGCCGTACTCTTTGCGCATCCCGCCGCTCTCGTGGACGTTGAAGGAGACGGCCTCGTTGACGATGACCTCGATGTCGATGACGTTGGTGAGCAACACGGCGTTGATGTAATAGACCCCTTCGTTCAGGAAGTTGCCCGGCAGCGTGCAGGCCGTGCGGTAGAGGCCGACCGGGTGCGGCCTGTCGAACCACTCGTCGCGGACGAGGTTGGCCGAGTGCATGTTGGCAGAGGAGAGGACGCCCGACCCCATCTTGTCGAGGAGGTGGATGCCGACCGTGATGCGCGCGTCCGGCTTCAGGTTCCAGAAATCTATCTCGACGCGCGTCTCCTTCTGGATGTCCACGTCGGACGACACCTCGCCGCCCGAGACGATGCGCACGGCGCGCAGCCGGACCTTGTCGTTGCCGGGCGCGGTCGCGGGGTCGTCCCACAGGCGCTCGCCCGCGGTCGCCCCCCCGCCCGAAATGTACTCGCTGATGACCTCGCCCGTCGGCCCGTCGGCCACCTTCTGCCCGCCCGAGAACATGATGGCCCGCGGGCACAGGTTCAGGAGGGAGCCGAGGTTGTGGCTGACGAAGAGGACGGTGCGGCCCTCGCGCGCCACGTCGCCCATCTTGCCGAGGCACTTCTTCTGGAAGGCGGCGTCGCCGACGGCGAGCACCTCATCCACGAGCAGAATCTCCGGCTCAAGGTGCGCGGCGACGGCGAAGGCCAGTCGCATGTACATGCCCGACGAGTAACGCTTGACGGGCGTGTCTATGAACTTCTCGATTTCGGAGAAGGCGACTATCTCGTCAAACTTGTTCTCGATCTCGGCCCGCCGCATCCCCAGAATCGAGCCGTTGAGGTAGATGTTCTCCCGGCCGCTCAGCTCCGGGTGGAAGCCCGTGCCGACTTCCAAGAGCGAGCCGACGCGCCCGTAGAGTTCGGCGCGGCCGGCGGTCGGCTCCGTGACGCGGGAGAGGATTTTCAGGAGCGTGGACTTGCCGGCGCCGTTGCGGCCGATGACGCCGAGGACCTCGCCGGGGCGCACCTCGAAGCTCACGTCCTTGAGCGCCCACACCGTGTCGTCGTCGGCCCCGCCCGCGCGCCTGAGGCGCTTGAGCGGCGAGCCGAGCGCGCCGTAGATGGTCTCGCGCAGCGTGGCATTGGCCTCGCGGCGCGCCCCGAGGCGGTACTGCTTGCTCAGGCCCTCGACTCTGATGATCGGCTTCATCGGCCCCGTCTACACGATGTCGGCGAAGTAAGTCTCCATCCGCCGGAACGAGAAGGCGGCGACGCCGAGCAGGGCCGCCGTGACGGCAGCGGCGACGCCGAGCGCCTCCCAGTCGAAGCTGCGGCCGACGAGCGCCGAGCGGAAGCCCTCGATGACGCCCACCAGCGGGTTGAGCGAGTACAGCCGCCGCCACCCCTCGGGCAACGCGCCGACGGGGTAGACCACGGGCGAGGCGAACATCCAGAGCTGGAGCAGGAGCGGCATGACGACGCCCACGTCTCGATACCTGACGTTCAGGGCCGAGGTCGCCATCCCGACGCCGAGCGCGAGCAGCGTGACGAGCAGGACGAGGACGGGCAGCATCAGGACGGCGCGCGTCACGCCGACCCCGTAGTAGGCCATCATCGCCACCAGCACGACGAAGGAGACGGCGAAATCCAGCAGCCGCGCCGCGACGGCCGAGACGGGAATGAGCAGGCGCGGAAAGTAGACCTTGGTTATCAGGTGCGAGTTGTTGACGAGGCTGTTGCTGCTCGACGTGACCGCCCCGGTGAAGAAGGTCCACGGCAGCATCCCGACGTAGACGAAGAGCGGGTACGGGATGCCCTCCGACGCGGAGCCCACGAACCGGCCGAGGAAGGCCGTCAGGACGAGCGTCGTCAGCAGCGGCTGCATCACCACCCACACCACGCCGAGCGCGGTCTGCTTGTAGCGCACCTTCACGTCGCGCCACATCAGGAAGTAGAGCAGCTCGCGGTAGTCCCAGAGGGCGCGCACGTCGAGCGCCGCCCAGGACTTGCTCGGTTGGATGATGAATAGCGGCTCGTCCGGCAGGCTGTGCGGCGGCGGCGCGTTTCGTGCGGTTGCCGCGCTGGCGGTCGATCCCAGCGTGCCCGCGCTGTCTCCGGTGGTCATTGCCATTCGATTACTGATCCGTGAGTACCCCGAGGGGCCACACGGCCCTTCGCCCGAACGCCGACGTGCCCTGCGACACGCACAGATAAACCTTAACGCCCTCGGGCGAAAGGGGGAGTCTAGCCGCTCGTCGTCGGCGGCGTCAAGCGGGCCTAAATTCTCGTCAACGCGGGGCGCCGCAGACGCGAAAGCCCCCGCACGCGAGGGGGCGCGTGCGGGGGCCGTCGGCCGGTGGGCCGGGTCGTGCCTTACTGCTTGGTCTGGGTGATGTCGAGCGAGCCGCCGGAGATGTTGCCGACGCCGCCGTTACCCCTGATCTTGTTGTCGCCGAAGCTGAAGACGGTGCCGCCGGCTATGACGACGCCGCCGCCGATGTTGTTGACCACGCTCACGTCCGAGATGCGCACGGTCGGGGCCCCGGCCCCGGCGTTCAGGCCGTTGCCGGTGTTGCCGAAGATGTCCGTGTGGTCGAGGTTGACCGACGAGTTGTTCTCGATCTGGATGCCGTGCGAGGTGTTGAGCGTGACGGTGCTGTTTTTGATGTAGCCGGAGGTGTTGTTCGAGACGTGGATGCCGACGGAAGCCTTGTCAACCTTCACGTTGTCGAGCGTGATCTTGACCTGGCCCGTCGAGGTGGTGACGAAGACGCCCTGGTTCAGGATGTTGCTGACGATGGTGTCGCGCACGTGCAGCTCGCCGCCGGTGGCGGTGTGGTTGACCCTGATGCCCTGGCCGGTGCCGCCGCGGAAGTTCGCGATGATGCAGTTCTCGATGTAGAGCGCCTTGGCCGACACGTAGTTGACGCCGATGGTCCCGGTGGTCGCGCCGTTGATGGAGAGATTGCGCAAGCGGACGATCTCCGACATCGGGGCGGCGGTCAGGCTGTCGTTGACGTTGACGCCCGTGGTGCCGGCGGCGAGGATCGAGCCGAAGCCCTGGCCGTTGGTGCCGTCGATGGTGATGGACTTGGTGATGGTGATGGTGCCGAATCCGCCCGGATCGAGCGCGTCGATTTCGCCGTTGTCGGCCGTCTTCGAGATGGCACCCGCGAAGGTCTTGCAGGGGGCGGTGCGGCTGCACGGGTTCACGTCGTCGCCGACGCCGGACACCCACGTGCGCGTCGCCTGGGCCTGGGCGGCCGTCGCGCAGGCGATGGTGAACACGACGAAGGCAAAGGTCTTCAGAGTGAAACGAATCTTGTTCATGCGTAAGTCTCCTTCAAGCGTTGGGAAGTGGGTGGCGCTCGCTAGGTGTGCCGCTAAAGTCTGGTTAAAAGCGACAGGGAAAACTCGAAGAGTTAGGCGCTTGCCGGTGTGTCAACCCCGGAGCTACCGGGCGAGAGTTTCTGACGCGCGGGGCGTTGCCGCTGAAAGCGGTGGAAGTATTTATGCTAAATGCCGCCCGTTGTCAATGGGAAAGTTGGCCGCCCGAAAAATTTTTATATAAAGCCTTGATTATTTGTCCGGGATGAAGTATAGAAGTGCGCTCCTGCGGCACTGGTACCCACTGGTACCACTAAGTCGTCCTTCAACTGAACGCCCGCGGACATAATCAATCATTTCAATTCCCGGCACCGGCACTTTCTAACCGCTCGTCACAACTTCCATCCGCATAGCCCCTCGAACTGCAAGGAGACAAATGCCTATGAACGCCCCGCAGACACCTGCCACCCCCAGCCAGGGCAAAAAGGCTTTTCAAAAATCGCATGACGTGAAGGCCGCCATCCGCGTGTCGTCTCGCACGGCCCGCGCCGCACTCCTCATACTGTTTATTGCCGCCGTGAGCGCAGCCGCCGTCCTGCCCGGCTCCCGCGCCGCCGCCGAGAAAGGGACGACGGCCGCGCCGATGCCGCCGGCGCACGCCGCCGTGAGCCCCGGCGCTCCGGTCGCGCTCGCGCCCGCGGCGATGCCGTCGGCGGTGAGGTCGTTCATCCCAACCTTATTGCAAGCGGCGGCGCCGGCCCCCATCGAGACCTTCGACGGCGACTGCACGACGCCGAAGACTGACTGGACGCTGGGCAACGTGGTCTGCGTCAAGGTGAACGCACCGACGAGCCCCCCGCGCCGCGTGCAGCTAATCAACCCGTCCGGCCTCGCCGTCTTCACCGCGGACGTAACGGCCGAGTCGCAGACCTTCTCCTTCACGCTCCCGTCCGCGGCCACGTCCAGCTTCCCCTCCGGCACGCCGGGCGGCTCCAGCGTCACGCTCGACAACCGCGGCGCGTGGCGCGTCAACCTCGTTGACACGTCCGACGCCGCCGTGAGCGTCTCCGCGACCATCACGGTCCACGACCCGACGGCGACGGTCGCCGACCTCCAGATCAGCAAGTTCCTCGTCGGCGGCACGCAGGCGGCCGCGGGCACCAACATCAAGTCGGTCATCTGGGTCTACAACGCCGGCCCGGACGCCGCCACGAACGCCCGCTTCACCGACCTGCCGCCGGCCAACACCACCTTCCAGTCGCTTGAGCAGACCTCCGGCCCGACCTTCAACTGCACGACCCCGGCCGTGAACACCGCCGGCACGTCTCAGTGCACCGTCGCCACGCTCGCCAACGGCGGGAGCGCCGGCTTCATCGTCACCTACAAGGTGGACTCGGGCGTCGCCAACTCGACCGAGCTGACCAACTCGGCCACCGTCACGAGCGACACCACCGAGACGGCCGGCAGCAACAACAGCACGGACGAGAACCTGACGGCCAGCAACCCGACCACGCCCGCCTGCTCAATCACCTGCCCGTCCAACATCACCGTGACGGCCCCGCAGGGTCAGGGCGGCGCCGTCGTCACCTACGACGCGCCCGTGCCGGTCGGCACTTGCGGCTCCGGCGCGGTGACGCTTGAGCCGGCCTCCGGCTCCTTCTTCGCCCTCGGCTCGTCGGTCGTCACGGCCACGGCCCCGAGCGGCGACCATTGCAGCTTCATCGTGACGGTCGAGGCGGCGAACGACGCCGAGGCCCCGGTCATCTCGTGCCCGTCCGACATCACCGTCACCGAGAGCTCGGCCGCCTCCAACTCCGCCGTCGTCAACTACACCGTCACGGCCACCGACAACAGCGGCGCCGTCACCGTCAACTGCGACCCGCCCTCCGGCTCGCCCTTCCCGGCCGGCGTCACCCAGGTCACCTGCACCGCGACCGACGCGGCGGGCAACAGCGACAGTTGCTCCTTCGAGGTGACGGTCAACCAGATCGGCTGCAACCTCGACTCCAACTCGGCGCCGCCCGTGCCTGATGTGGCGTCGCTGCCGACCATCACGCGCGCCTGCTCCGCGACGCTCCTGCCGGCCAACGACCCGACCGCCAAGGACGCCTGCGGCGGGACCATCAACGGCGAGACCGCCAGCGACCGCTTCTACGAGGTGCCGGGCACCTACACGGTCGTCTGGACTTACACCGACGGCGCGGGCAACACGACGACGCAGAACCAGACCGTCACCATCCTGCCCGACAACGTCGCGCCGACGCCCGACAAGGCGTCGCTGCCGACAGTCACCGGCGAGTGCACCGCCGCCATCACCGGCCCGCCGCCGACGGCCACCGACAACTGCGGCGGCTCCGACCTCGAAGGTGTGGCGCTCGACCCGCTCAGCTACAGCACGGTCGGCACGCACGTCGTCCGCTGGAAGTTCAGCGACGCGGCCGGCAACTCCACCATCCAGACGCAGAACGTCGTCGTCACCGACACGCACGCCCCCGTCGTCACCCTCAACGGCCCCTCGTCCGTCACGGCCGAGTGCCACACGAGCTACACCGACCAGGGCGCGACCGTCACCGACAACTGCTCGGCCACGCCGACGCTCGCATCCACCAGCAACGTCAACATCGACGTGCCCGGCACCTACCAGGTCGTCTGGACGGCGACCGACGCGGGCGGCAACACGCACTCGGCCACCCGCACCGTCACCGTCGTTGACACCATCAAGCCGGTCATCACCATGAACGGCCCGGCCTCGCTCGATGTCCTGCTCCACTCGACCTACGTCGACGCGGGCGCGAGCGCGACCGATAGCTGCGCCGGCACCGTCCCCGTCACCGCGACGAGCACGGTCAACACGCACGCCATCGGCACCTACACCGTCACCTACACCGCGACCGACCCGTCGGGCAACGCGGCCATCCCGGTCGTGCGCACGGTCCGGGTCATCTACGACTTCACCGGCTTCTTCTCGCCGGTGGCGAACGTGCCGACCATCAACCAGGTCAACGCCGGCCGCGCCGTGCCCGTCAAGTTCAGCCTCGCGGGCAACCAGGGGCTCGGCATCATGGCGGCCGGCTCGCCGACCTCGGCGCAGGTCAACTGCTCCACGTCGTCTGTCATAGACGTGGAGGGCACCACGACGGCGGGCAGCAGCAGCCTGAGCTACGACGCCTCGACCGACCGCTACAACTACGTCTGGAAGACGGAAGGCTCGTGGGCCGGCCAGTGCCGCGTCCTCAGCGTCACGCTCATCGACGGGACGACGCACACCGCCTACTTCAAGTTCAAGTAGGCCGGCGGCGTCGCCGTCACTAACCGAGGAGGGGCGGGGGAAGTCTTCCCCGCCCCTCCTTATTATTTGCCCCCGCGCCGGGGCCTTTCTTGACACCCCTCGAAACCGCTTCCTATACTCGGGCCTCTTAATTGACACGAACCCTTCAGACCCCATGACCAAACTCTTCGTCACCGGCGGCGCCGGCTTCATCGGCTCCTGCTTCGTCCGCCTCTTGCTCTCGGAGCTGCCCGAGGCCCGCGTCACCAACTTCGACGCCCTGACCTACGCCGGCAACCTCGACAACCTCGAAGGGCTCGACCCCGAGCGCCACCGCTTCGTGCGCGGCGACATCTGCGACCCGGACGCCGTCCTCGCCGCCCTCGAAGACGGCACCGACTACCTCGTCAACTTCGCCGCCGAGTCGCACGTCGACCGCAGCATCCACTCGGCCGCCGCCTTCGTCCGCACCAACGTCCTCGGCACCCAAGTCCTCATCGACGCCGCCCGCGAGCGGGGCGTCCGCCGCTTCGTGCACGTCTCGACCGACGAAGTGATGGGGAGCCTCCCCGAGCGCGACGACGCCTTCTTCACGGAGGAGTCGCCGTTCGAGCCGAACAGCCCGTACTCGGCGTCGAAGGCCGCGGCCGAGCACCTCGTCCGCGCCGCGCACCACACGCACGGGCTCGACGTGGTGACGACGCGCTGCGGCAACAACTACGGCCCGCGCCAGTTCCCCGAAAAATTCCTGCCCCTGATGCTCTCGAACGCCATGCGCGACCGCGACATCCCCGTCTACGGCGACGGCCGCAACGTCCGCGACTGGATTTACGTCGAAGACCACTGTCGCGCCATCCTCGCCGCGATGCGGAAGGGGCACCCCGGCCACGTCTACAACGTCGGCGCGCGCAACGAGCGCCGCAACATCGAAGTCGCCGAGTCGGTCTTGGACGCCCTCGGCAAGCCGCGCACGCTTATCAAGTTCGTCAAGGACCGCCCCGGCCACGACCGCCGCTACGCCATCGACCCGCGGAAGACCGAAGAGGAGTTGGGCTGGCGCCCGCGCGAGACATGGGAGTCGGGCCTGAAGAAGACCATCCGCTGGTACGCCGACAACGCCCGCTGGGTCGAGCGCGCCACCAGCGGCGCCTACCGCGAGTATTACGAGAAGCAGTACGGGGAAAAGCAGTAGTCAGTTATCTTAAGTCATCGGCTATCGGTTTGAAGGTTTATGAAAATTCTTATCACGGGTGCGGGCGGGATGCTGGGTCGGGCGGCGGTCGAATACTGCCGGCACCTCGGCGACGAGGTGACGGCCTACGACCGCGCCGGGCTCGACATCACGGACTTCGCCTCAGTCCGCGAGGCGTTCGCGCGCGAGCGCCCCGAGGCGGTCGTCAACTGCGCGGCGTGGACCGACGTGGACGGCTGCGAGCTAGACCCGCAGCGCGCCTTCCTCGTCAACTCGCAGGGCGTCGAGATGCTGGCGGCGGCGGCCCGCCTGGTCTCGGCCGCGCTCGTCACCGTCTCGACCGACTACGTCTTCGACGGCCGCCTCGAAAACCACTTCTACACGCAGCGCGACGACCCGCACCCCTTGAGCGCCTACGGCGCCGCCAAGCTCGAAGGCGAGCGGCGCGCGCAGTCGGCCGCGGCGCGCACCAGCGTCGTCCGCACCGGCTGGGTCTTCGGCCGCGGCGGCACCAACTTCCTCGCGACGGTCGTCGAGCGCGCCCGCCGCGGCGAGCGCCTGAAGGCCATCCACGACGCCTACGGCACGCCGACCTACGCGCCCGACCTCGCGGCCCGCCTGCGCGAGCTGGCCGAACTGGACCTGCCCGGCATCTACCACGTCGTCAACTCCGGCGAGGGCGCCAGCTTCGAGGGCTTCGCCCGCGCGGCCCTTGAGGCGGGCGGCCTCGGCGGCTACGAGATGGAGCGCGTCGGCGTCGAGGATTTAAAACGCCCCGCCCCGCGCCCCCGCAACTCCCGCCTCCGCTGCCTGCTCTCCGAGGCCGTCGGCCTCGCGCCCCTGCGCGACTGGCGCGAGGCGCTCCGCGAGTTCGCCGCGCCCGTCTGAACGGTCCCGGACGCGCAATTACTGCCCGCTCTGCGGTTTGTCCCGCCGCCGCACTCTGCTATATTACGCTGGCTTCGGAATCCTTCGAGTCTGCTGCTGACTCGCGCGCCTCCATCCGTCCCGAAGTACAGAAGAAGTCAGAAGTAGAAGAATTATGATGTCGCAAGAAAATCGCCTCCTGTCGCCGCTGTCATCCGAAACGCTCGACCGCCCGCTGCGCGACCTCGCGCAGCCCGCGCCGTTCGTCCCCGCCGCGGGCTCGAACGAGCCGGCCCACCTGCGCGAGTACCTGGCCGTCATCCTCAAGCGCAAGTGGCTCATCCTGAGCCTCGTGGTCGTCGTCACCACGCTGGCCGCCATCCAGATGTACCGCCTGCCCTCGACCTACGAGGCGCAGACGACCATCCAGATCGAGCAGCGCCGCGGCGGCGTGCTGGAGACGGGCCGCGGCGGCCTCGTCATCCGCAGCAGCGACCCGAACTACTGGAACACGCAGCTCAAGAAGCTGGAGACGCAGAAGCTCGCCCGCCAGGTCATCCTGCGGCTCGGCCTGCACAACAACCCGGCCTTCCTCGGCGCGCCGAAGGGCGCCAGCCTCGTCACGTCGCTCCGGCGCGTGCTCGGCCGCGGCCAGCCGGCCCCGACGCCCGAGGTCGCCTCCGGCGTCGCCGTCCTCGACGACAACGCCCTCGACAACGCCCTCGACGTGGAGCAGCTCACGCCCGAGCTGGCGCAGAAGCTTGAGCCCTACGAGGACGCGCTGCGCGCCAACCTGCGCGTCGAGCCCGTCGAGCGCACCAACCTCATCAACATCCACTTCCAGCACACCGACCCCGACATCGCCCAGCGCGTCGCCAACGGCATCGCCATCGTCTTCCGCGAGAACGACATCCGCGAGGAGACGGCCGGCACGCAGAAGGCCGACGACCTGCTCGGGCGCAACATCGTCGAGTTGCAGGCGCAGATCAAGGCCGACGAGGACGCCCGCATCGCCTTCCTCAAGGCCGCCCGCGTCCCGCTGACCAACGAGCCGGCCGCCAACTTCACGCTCGAACGGCTCCGCAACTACAGCTCACAGCTCCAGACGGCCGAGGGCGAGCGCAAGACGGCCGAGGCCGACTACGACCAGGCGCTCAAGACGCGCGACACCGCCGGCATCTGGTCCATCCCGCAGGTTCAGGGCGACAAGACCGTCCAGCGCCTGCGCGAGAAGATGAGCGACCTCAACGAGAAGCGGAGCGCGCTGCTCGTCAAGTACACGACCGAGCACCCCGAGGTGAAGAAGATAGACGAGCAGCTCAAGCGGCTCGAAGCCGAGTTGCGGCTGACGCCCAACGAGATCATCGCCGGGATGAAGAACCGCCTCGACATGGCCCGCCAGAAGGAGGCGTCGCTGAAGTCCGCCTACTTCGGCGAGCGCGGCCAGGCCGAGACCATGAGCCTCTCCGTGCAGGGCCTCGACGACCTCAAGCAGCGCATCGAGACCAACAAGCAGCTCCTCCAGACCTACCGCCAGCGCCAGAAGGAGTTGCAGGTCACGCAGGGCGAGCGCGCCGGCGGCAACGTCACGCAGGTCGAGGAGGCGCGCACGCCGCGCACCCCCATCGGCCCGCCGCGCACCCGCAACATCGTCATCGCCCTGCTGCTCTCGCTCTGCGCCGGCATCGGGTTGGCCTTCCTGCTCGACTACCTCGACGACACCCTGAAGTCGGTCGAGGACGTTGACCGCCACATCCACCTGCCGACGCTGGCGCTCATCCCGGCCCCGCGCGAGGCCCGCCGCCTGCTCGGCCGCGGCGCCCCGGCGCCGGCCGCCGTCGGCCCCGACGCCTCGACGGCGCTGACGCTCATCCGCGACGCGCGCTCGCCCATCGCCGAGGCGTACCGCCACCTGAGAACGTCGCTCCTGCTCTCCTCGGCCGGCCAGCCGCCGAAGACCGTGCTCGTCACCTCCAGCCAGCCCTCCGAGGGCAAGACGACGACGGTCGTCAACATCGCCACGATGCTGGCGCAGACGGGGGCCGACGTGCTCGTCCTCGACTGCGACCTCCGGCGGCCGCGCGTCCACGCGCAGTTCGGCCTCGCCAACGCGCGCGGCGTGACGAACTACCTGTCGGGCGAGGCCAACCTCAGCGACCTCATCCAGACCTACAAGCCTCTGGAGAACCTGAAGGTCATCACCTCGGGGCCGGTGCCGCCCAACGCGGCCGAACTCCTCGGCTCCGAAGAGATGCGCAAGCTCCTCTACGTGCTCTCGGAGAAGTTCACGCACATCATCATCGACTCACCGCCGGCCATCTCGTTCACCGACGCCTCGATCCTCTCGACGATGACCGACGGCGTGATGCTCGTCGTCCACGGCGGGCGCTCGTCGCGCTCGGTCGTCCGCCGCGCCAAGCAGCAGTTGCAGGACGTGGGCGCGCACCTCTTCGGCATCGTCCTCAACAACGTCAAGCTCGAATCCAACGACTACTACTACTATTCGAGCTACTACTCGGGCTACTACGCCGAGGACGAGCAGCCCGAGGGCGCGGCCCACGCCGGGGCGAACGGCAACGGGAACGGCTGATGGCGGCCGAGTTCTCTTCGATTGCGGCGGACGTTGTGCTCGGGCAGGGCGTCCGCATCTTCCGCTTCGTCAACCTCTACGGCTGCTCCATCGGCGACGAGACGCGCGTCGGCACCTTCGTCGAAATCCAGCGCGGCGCGCGGGTCGGGGCGCGCTGCAAAATCTCCAGCCACACCTTCATCTGCGAGGGCGTCACGATAGAGGACGAGGTCTTCGTCGGCCACGGCGTCATGTTCACCAACGACCGCCGCCCGCGCGCCACGCGCCCCGACGGCACGCCGCAGACCGAAGAGGACTGGACGCTCGAACCGACAATCGTCCGCCGCGGCGCCTCCATCGGCAGCAACGCCACCATCCTCTGCGGCATAGAGATCGGCGAGCGCGCCACCGTCGGCGCCGGCTCCGTCGTCACCCGCTCCGTTCCCCCCGGCGCCACCGTCGCCGGCAACCCCGCGAGAATTATCAAGTGACAGTCCCCTTCGTCGATTTAAAAGCGCAATACCGGTCAATCAAGCCCGAGGTTGACGAGGCGATTCACCGAGTGCTCGACACGTCGGCCTTCATCCTCGGGCCGGCGGTCGAGGAGTTCGAGCGTTCGTTCGCCGAGTATTTGGGCGCGGAGTTCTGCGTCGGCGTCTCGAACGGGACGGCGGCCGTCCAACTGGGTCTGGCCGCGTGCGGCGTCGGCGCGGGCGACGAGGTCATACTCCCCGCCAACACCTTCATCGCCACGGCCGAAGCCGTCTCGGCTTTGGGCGCCGTCCCCGTCCTCGTCGACTGCGAGGCGGAATCGTCGAACATCGACGCGGGCAAAATCGAAGCCGTCATCACGCCGCGCACGCGCGCCGTCGTCCCCGTCCACCTCTACGGCCAGCCGGCCGACCTCGACGCCGTCTTTGAAGTCGCGGCCCGGCACGACCTGATTGTCGTGGAGGACGCGGCGCAGGCCCACGGCGCCCGCTACAAGGGCCGCCGCGTCGGTCCCTTGGGCCGCGCCGGCTGCTTCAGCTTCTACCCCGGCAAGAACCTCGGCGCCTACGGCGAGGGCGGCGCCGTCGTCACCGACGACCCCGAGGTCGCGCGCCGCCTCCGCATGCTGCGCGACCACGGCTCCGAGCGCAAATACCACCACGACATCGTCGGCCACAACTACCGCCTCGAAGGCATTCAGGGCGCCGTCCTCTCCGTCAAGCTCCGCCGCCTCGACGGCTGGAACGCCCGCCGCCGCGAGCACGCCGCGCGCTACCGCGAGCTGCTCGCCCCGCTCGAACAGGCGGGCGCTTTAACACTCCCGCCCGAGATGCCTTACGCCGAGCACGTCTACCACCTCTTCGTCATCCGCACGGACGCGCGCGACGAGCTGCAACAGGCGCTCGCCTCGGCGGGCGTGCAGTCAGGGATTCACTACCCCGTGCCAGTCCACCTCCAGCCCGCCTACAGTTCGCTCGGCCACAAGCCCGGCGACTTCCCCGAGGCGGAGCGTCAGGCCGCGAGCGTGCTCTCGCTCCCGATGTTCGCGGAGCTGACCGAGGAGCAACTGTCGCGCGTGGCCGGCGCCGTCGGCGCGTGGACCGACGGCCGACGCGTCGCCGCTTCAATTTAGGCGCCGCCTGCTTTATTGTCTTCAGCAGAGATGCCAATCACCGTCGGAGTCATCGGCTGCGGCTACTGGGGGCCGAACCTCATCCGCAACTTCGCCGAGAACGAGTCGGCCGAGCTGCGCTGGGTCTGCGACAGCGACCCCCGCCGCGCCGACAAGGTCGCGCGCCGCTACCCCTCCGCCCGTCAGTCAACCGACGTGCGCGAGCTGTTCTCCGACCCGCACCTCGACGCCGTCGCCATCGCCACGCCCGTCGCCACGCACCACCCCTTCGCCCGCGCCGCCTTGGAAGCCGGCAAGCACGTCCTGATTGAAAAGCCGATGACGGCCTCGGAGCGCGAGGCCGAGGAGTTGATATCTTTAGCCGAGCGCGGCGGCCGGACGTTGATGGTGGACCACACCTTCGTCTACACCGGCGCGGTCCGCAAGATAAGGGAGATGGTCGCCTCGGGCGAGCTGGGCGACCTGCTCTACTTCGACTCCGTCCGCATCAACCTCGGCCTCTTCCAGCACGACGTGAACGTCGTCTGGGACCTCGCGCCGCACGACCTCTCGATCATGGACTTCGTCGTCGGCCGCCGCCCCACGTCGCTCACCGCGACCGGCAGTTGCCACGTCCAGCCCGGACTCGAAAACATCGCCTACGTCCAACTCCGCTTCGACGACTCGCTCATCGCCAACTTCCACTTCAACTGGCTCTCGCCCGTCAAGATTCGCCGCACGCTCATCGCCGGCTCGCGCCGCATGATCGTCTACGACGACGTGGAGCCCTCCGAGAAGGTCCGCGTCTACGACACGGGCGTCGAGCGATACCAGCAGGTCGCCGACGAGGAGAAGATCTACAAGACGCTCGTCAGCTACCGCACCGGCGACGTGTGGGTGCCCAAGCTCGACACGACCGAGGCGCTGCACTACGTCTGCGCCGAATTCCTCGACGCCGTCAAAGAGTCGCGCCCGCCCTTGACGGGCGCCGAGGCGGGCCTCCGCGTCGTACGCCTCCTCGAAGCCGCCCAGACCTCGATTAACGAAGGCGGCCGCCGCATCAACCTCTGAGCCATGCGAGTCCCGCTCCTCGACCTTCAACAGCAGCACTATTCCCTGCGCGACGAGTTGCGCGACGCCGTCGGCCGCGTGCTCGACTCGCAACAGTTCATCCTCGGCGAAGACGTGCGCCTGCTCGAAGAGGAGTTGGCCCGCTACTCGCAAACGCGCTACGCCGTCGGCTGCGGCTCCGGCTCGGACGCGCTGCTGCTCGCCCTCATGGCGCTCGACGTTAAAAGCGGCGACGAGGTCGTCACCACGCCCTTCACCTTCTTCGCCACGGCGGGCGCCGTCGTCCGCACCGGCGCCCGCCCGCGCTTCGCGGACATCGAGCACGACACCTACAACCTCGACCCCGCGCGCGTCGAAGAGGCGATGACCGAGCGCACCCGCGCCCTCATGCCCGTCCACCTCTACGGCCAGTGCGCCGCGACGGACCACCTCTCGGCAATCGCCGAAAGGCGCGGCCTGCCCGTCGTCGAAGACGCGGCCCAGGCCATCGGGGCCGAAGACCGCGGGCGCCGCGCCGGCTCGCTCGGCGCCGTGGGCTGCTTCAGCTTCTACCCGACGAAGAACCTCGGCGCGGCGGGCGAAGCCGGACTGCTCACGACGAACGACGAGAACTTGGCCGCGCGCCTCCGCCGCCTGCGCGTCCACGGCGGCGCGACCGAATACCACCACGACGAGGTTGGCTTCAACAGCCGGCTCGACACCATCCAGGCCGCCGTCCTCCGCGTCAAGCTCGCGCGCCTCGACGGCTGGAGCGAAGCCCGCCGCGACCGCGCCGCCCTCTACGCGCGCCTCCTCGAAGAAGCCGGACTCACGGAGTTCCTGACGCCGCCCTTCGTCCGCGAAGACGCGCGCCACATCTTCCACCAGTACGTCGTCCGCGTCCGCCCGCCCGCCTCGCGCGACCGGCTGGCCGAGCACCTTAAAAGCAACGGCGTCGGCACCAAGGTCTACTACCCCGTCCCGCTCCACCTCCAACCCTGCTTCGCCGACCTCGGCTACCGGGCCGGCGAGTTCCCCGAGTCCGAGCGCGCCGCGCAGGAGACGCTCGCCCTCCCCATGTTCCCCGAGCTAACCCGAGAACAGCAGCACTACGTCGTCGAGACCCTCCGCGACTTCTTCGGCTGAGCGGCGTCGTTTGCCCGCCGCGCGCGCGGCCCGTTATCCTCGCGCCATGAGCAACCCCGTGCGCGCGGCCGTCAACCTCCTCCTCGTCACGCTCGGCATCCTCTCGGCCGCGTTCGGGCTCAAGGGCTTCCTGCTGTCGAGCCACTTCATAGACGGCGGGGTGACGGGCGTCTCGATGCTGCTGTCGAACGTGACGGGCACGCCGCTGGCCCTGCTCATCCCCGTCATCAACCTCCCCTTCATCGCGCTCGGCTACAGGCAGGTCGGCGCCCGCTTCGCCCTCAAGAGCGCGGCGGCCATCGCCGGCCTCTCGCTCTGCCTCGCCCTCGTCCACTTCCCCGACGTGACGCCCGACAAGCTCCTGACGGCCGTCTTCGGCGGCTTCTTCATCGGCGCCGGCATCGGCCTCGCCATCCGCGGCGGGGCGGTGCTCGACGGCACGGAGGTCGCGGCGCTGTTGGTGAGCAAGCGCAGCAGCCTGCTCCGCGTCGGCGACGTGATTCTCATCCTCAACGTCTTCATCTTCGCGGCCGCCGCCTTCTTCCTCGGCGTCGAATCGGCGCTCTACTCCATCCTCACCTACTTCGCCGCCTCGCGCACCATCGACTTCCTCCTCCACGGCATCGAGGAGCACACGGCCGTCGTCGTCGTCTCCGAGCACAGCGAGGAGATCAGGCAGGCCGTCATCCGCGACCTCGGCCGCGGCGTCACCGTCTACAAAGGCCGCCGCGGCTGGACCGACGCCGAGCAGGACATCCTCCTCTGCGTCGTCACCCGGCTGGAGATAGGCCGCGTCCGCTCCCTCGTCGCCGACTACGACCCCGCCGCCTTCGTCCTCATCCACCCCCTCTCCGACGTTCACGGCGGCGTCACCAAGAAGCCCGCCCTCCACTGAGCGGCGGCGGCGCGTGATATACTCACGCCCGCGCCGCCACGAGCACGTTCGCGACACGTCGCCCGCGCCGGCCCTGGTTGCCCAACATGGAAGACAGAAATCAAGCGACAGACGCCCTGACCGGGACGGTCAAGGGGCCGGGCGAGCGCCCGCACGAGTACGTGTTCATCACGGCCGACCACGTCCGAGCGCGGGCCGGTGAGTTCGTCTATTACACGGCGCGGGATAGTCAGGAGGAGCGGCGCATCATCGGCAACGTGACGGGCCGCAGGCTGGTGCGCAACCTGCCGGACGCGTTCCTGTCGGACCCGGAGATACCGCCGTCGGTCGTCTCGTCGCTCATAGGGCTCGAAGGCGACGGCTGCGAGCTGTACGAGGTGACGGTCGAGACCATCGGTTACTTCAACCCCGTCTTGGGCGACTTCGTCAACCCGCGTATCCCGCCGCGGGCGGGCGACCCCGTCTTCCTCGCCTCTTCGGAAACGCTCTCGGGCTGCCTGAGTCCGCGGCGCGCGGGCGAGACGGGCTCGGCCCACGTCGGGAGCCTCCTGACGCGCGAGGTCGGCGAGGTGCCCGTCGTCCTCTCCATCAAAGATGTCGTCTCGACGCACCTCGCCATCCTCGCCTCGACCGGCGCCGGCAAGTCGTACACGGCGGGCGTGCTGGTCGAAGAGTTGATGATGCCGCACAACCGCGCCGCCGTCCTCATCGTGGACCCGCACGGCGAGTACGACACGCTGCGCTCCATCGAGGAGAGCCCGCGCTTCCGCTCCCCCGAGGGCGACTACGCGCCCGAGGTCCGCGTCTTCACGCACGAGCGCGTCAAGGTCCGCTTCTCCTCTCTGACCGAGGCCGACATCAAGTACCTGCTGCCCGAGGGCACGTCCGACAAGATGCTCCACTTTCTCTCGCAGGCTTACCGCGCCCTGCGCGAGCGGCGCGGCGAGCGCGAGCTGTGGGGCTACCACGACCTGCGCGACGAGGTGAAGGCGCAGAAGTACGAGGGCAGCGAGCGCGACGGCGGCGGCAACGCAAGCTCCATCGAGGGCCTGCTCTGGCGACTCGACAACCGCTTCGACCACCCCGGCTCCATCTTCTCCGACAGCGAGCACATCCCGCTCGCCGAACTCTTCCGGCCCGGCCGCTGCACCGTCCTCCAACTCTCCGACATCGAGCAGAACGAGCAGCAGGTGGTCGTCGCCACGCTCCTGCGGCGCGTCAACAAGGCGCGCATGATGAGCGTCCGCGGCGAGGCCGTGCCCGGCTCCGACAACGAGCTCGGCTACCCGGTCTTCACGCTCCTCGAAGAAGCGCACCGCTTCGCGCCAGCCGGCCAGACGGTCGTCTCCACCAACATCCTCAAGCAGATTCTCTCCGAGGGGCGCAAGTTCGGCGTCGGCATCGGCCTCATCACGCAGCGGCCGGGCAAGCTCGATCAGGACGTGCTCTCCCAGTGCATGACGCAGGTCATCATGCGCATCGTCAACCCCGTGGACCAGGACACGGTCGCCAAGTCGGTCGAGGGCGCGGGCCGCCAACTCCTACAAGAGTTGCCCGCGCTCACCAAGGGGCAGGCCGTCATCTCGGGCGTCGGCGTCAACACGCCCGTCATGTGCCGTGTCCGCGAGCGTCTCACCAAGCACGGCGGCGAAACCTTCGACGCCCCTTCCGAGTGGGCGCGCTGGCACACGCGCCCCGAGCGCGAACGCCGCGAGCAGGACGAAGCCGTCCTCGCCCCAGCCCCCGCGCGCCCGAAGAAGGTCGAGAAGGTCGGCAAGTTCCAAATCTAAAAGCCCCTCTTCGCTATTGACTTGCCCGCTGCACTTGGCATATCGTCCTCGCCACCAAAACGCTTGAGGCCGGGCCGAGAAGCTGTCCGAAGAAGCGGCCTCGTCTCCTTCCAGCCCGGTCGTAGTTTTCCTGAATCCGCTAAAAAAACCGAATACCTGTCAGGGAGGTTTAGCCCATGCTTCGCTTCAGAAGAACGCTTCCGCTCTCACTCCTGCTGCTCGCCCTCGCCGCGCTCCCGGCGGCGGCGCAGAAGGCCGCCGACGACAAGGGCGCCGACGACCAGCCCACCTTCCGCGAGTACAAGGGCATCAAGCTCGGCATGACCGCCGCCGAGGTCCGCAAGCTGCTCGGCAACCCCGCCGACAAGGGCGACGCGCAGGACCTCTACACCTTCGGCGAGTCCGAGACCGCGCAGGTCTTCTACGACGGCTCGCACAACGTCTCGGCCATCTCCATCAGTTACATCGGCGACGTGAACAAGGCGCCGACGGCCAAGGTCGTGCTCGGCTCCGAGGCCGAGGCCAAGCCCGACGGCTCGCTCTACAAGATGATTCGCTACCCGAAGGCCGGCTGCTGGGTCTCCTACTTCCGCACGTCCGGCGACTCGCCGATGGTGACGGTCGCCGTGCAGAAGATTCAGTAACCCTCCCGACGACTTAGCTTCCGCGGCCACCCCCGCGGAAGCGGCGCGCGCGCTCTGCGCACCACCTTGCCGCCGCGCGCGCCGCCCGGACGGGACGCGCCGCGGGCGCTCGCAAGAGCGCCCGCGGCGCGTTGTTGCTTTTCCGGGCCGCGG
>DASZEK010000135.1:0-13788 GCA_035941045.1 Pyrinomonadaceae bacterium
AAGCTGAAGAGATTGGAGTTCCGCCCGCCCGACCCGTCGTGCAACCCGTACCTGGCCTTCTCGGCGATGCTTCTGGCGGGCCTGGACGGCATCCAGAACCGGATCGACCCCGGCGAGCCGCTCGACAAGGACATCTACGACTTGGCGCCGGAGGAGCTGAAGGCGGTGCCCTCTTTGCCCGGCTCGCTCGACGAGTCGCTGGCCGCGCTCGAAGCGGATCACGAGTTCTTGTTGAAGGGCGACGTGTTCACGCCGCAGTTGATTGACCGCTGGATTACTTATAAGAGGGAGAAGGAGATTCAGCCGCTCAGGATGCGGCCCCACCCGTTCGAGTTCGGGATGTACTTCGACATCTAATACGCGGGCCGAAACTCAAACTCTTAGCGCCTTTGCGTGAAACCGTCTCGCAAAGGCCCAAAGGCGCTAAGAATTAACTGCTCAACTCAGGGGCAATCGTCAAAGCGCCGCCTCGCCGCGCTCGCCCGTCCGGATGCGGAGCACGTCGTCGAGGGGGAGGACGAATATCTTGCCGTCGCCGAACTTGCTGGTCCGCGCGGCCTTCATGATGGCGGCGACGACGACCTCCTCGATGTCGTCGGGGATGACCACCTCGACTTTCACCTTCGGGACGAACTCGATGCGGTACTCGGCCCCGCGGTACGTCTCCGTGTGCCCGCGCTGCCGGCCGTAGCCCTGCACCTCGGAGACCGTCATCCCGAGCACGTCCACCTCCTGAAGCGCGCTCTTGACGGCTTCGAGCAGGTGCGGCCTGATGATGGCTTCGACTTTCTTCATGCGCCCCTCCCCACAGTTTCGCCGACGCCCGCGAGCGCGGCCTTGACGCCCTTCTCGACCTCGCGCGCCGCCGCGTCCGAAAGTTTGGAGCCGCCCTCGTCCGTGACGTAAAACACGTCGAGCGCGTCGCTCTTCTCGGTCGCGATTTTAGCGCACACGATGTCGAGGCGCAGCGCCGCCAGCGCGCTCGCAATCTTGTAGGCTAAGCCCGGCTCGTCGGCCGCGTGTATCTCGACGACCGTCGCCGCGGGCGACGCCTCGTTGTCGCAGACGACGCCGGGCAACTCCCTCAAGCGCGCCGCCCCGCCGCCGCGCGCCCGCCGCCTGCGCGGCGCGCTCTCACGCCTCCAACGCTCGACTGTAGCCGCCACTTCGACCGCGCCCGCCAGCGCGCTCATCAAAGCCTTCTCGACGCCCGCGCGCTTGTGCTCCTCGACGGCGTGGCGCGTCGCCGCGTCGCGCAGCAGCAGCACGTCGATGGCGACGCCGTCCTCGCGCGTGTTGATTTCGGCGCCGAGTATCTCGACGCCGCGCGAGGCGAGCGTGCCGGCGATGTCCGCGAAGAGCCGGTGGCGGTCGCGCGCGCAGACGGTCAACTCGGTCGAGTCGGCGCCGCTCGCGCGCCAGTGGAAGGCGGAAACGTTGCCTTCGAGACTCCCGACGAGTCGAAGGTGGCGGGCCGCCTCTTCGGGGCCGTTGACGCGCGCGTAACGCTCGGGCAGAAGGGCGAGGTGACGTTCGACCTCGCTCGGCGGCACTTCGCCCGCCAGCGCCTCGGCGACGCGCTCCGAGAAACGCACGCGCCCGTCGCGCCCTCCGTCCGCCGCGGCCTCGACTCCCGTCAGCAAGACTCTCGTCTTCCTGTAAAGCTCCCACAAGAGCGCGCCCTTCCACTCGCTCCAGACGCCGGGGCCGACGCCGGAGAGGTCCGCGTAAGTCAGAAGCAGAAGCGTGTTCAGCCCGTCGAGCGTGCGGACGCGCGCCGCGAAGTCTTCGGCCACGCGCGGCTCGTTGAGGTCGCGGCGGAGCGCGAGGCGGGCCATCGCGACGTGCTGCTCGACCATGAGGACGACGAGCGCCGTCTCATCCTCGTCTAACCGGAGCCTGCGGCAGACGCGCTCGGCTATCTTCATCCCGCGCGCGATGTGGCCGCGCCCGCCGCCCTTGCCGATGTCGTGCATGAGGACGGAGAGGTAGACGAGCGCGGGGTCGCGCACCTCCCCGAAGGCGGCGCGCAAATCGGCGACCGGCGACACGCGCCTCTCTTCAACCGCGTCCAGAGCTTCGACGGCTTTGAGCGTGTGCTCGTCCACCGTGTAGTGATGATAAAGGTCGTGCTGTATGAGCAGGCTGATGCGGCCGAACTCGGGCAGGTAGCGCGCGAGGAAGCCGGCCTCGTGCATCTGCCGGAGCGCGAAGCCGACCCGGCCGCGCCGCCGGAGGATTCTGAGGAAGGCGGCGGCGTGCTCGCTCGACGCGCGGAAGTCGCGGCCGACGACGCCGAGCGAGTTGCGGACGGCGTCGCGCAGAGAGTCCTCGAAGGGCACGCACGCGGCCTGCGCGACGGCGAAGGCGTCGAAGAGCAGCGACGGCTCGCGCTCGAACGCACGCGCGTCGCCGCAAGCGCGCAGCCGCCCGTCAACAATCTCGAAGGCTTCCGCCTGCCGCGCCCTTTGGGGCCGCGCGAACCAACGGGGCCGGGCGGGCGTCCTCTCGGCGGCGCGCGCGAAGAGCGACTGCGCGAAGAGGTTGAGCGAGCGCGCGTGTCGGTAGTAGTCGCGCATGAAACGCTCGGAGGCCATCTGCCCGCGCGAAGGCTTGTAGCCGAACTCTTCGGCGAGCCGCGGCTGCAAGTCGAGCGCGAGGCGGTCGGCCTTGCGCCCCGCGAGGAAGTGCGCGGCGTGGCGCACGCGCCAGAGGAAGTCGTAGGCGCGCACGGCCCCCTTGTGCTCGGACTCCGAGACGACTCCGCGCGCGCGCAGGCCGTCGAGCGTCTGCGGGCCGTAGCGCGCCTGCGCCGCCCACAAGGCCGTGTGCAGGTCGCGCAGCCCGCCCGCGCTCTCCTTCACGTTCGGCTCTTGCAGGCAGACGGAGGCGCCGAACCTCGCGTAGCGCGCGTCGCGCTCCTCGCGCAGCGCGGACAGAAACTCTTCCGAGCCCTTGCGCCGCTCGCGCTCCAGAGAGTCGAACAGGCACTCGGCGAGCGCGCCGCTCCCGGCGAGCGGTCGCGCGCAAAGGAGTGCGGTGCGGAAGTGCAGGTCGTCGCGCGCGGCGGCCGTGCACTCGCGCGCCGTGCGGAAGCTGTGGCCGACGGTGAGGCCGGCGTCCCAGAGCAGCCGCAGCACGCGCTCGGCCAGCATCTTCGTCTGGTCCGAGCGGCGGCCCGTGTGCAGGAAGACGAGGTCGAGGTCCGAGAAGGGCGCAAGCTCCGCGCGGCCGTAACCGCCGACGGCGACGAGCGAGCAGCCCGCCCGCGCGCCGTCAAGAAACTCGCCGCCGTCGCCCGGCCACGACGCCGACTCGAAGGCGCACTTCACAACTTCGTCCACGACGAGGCTGCGCGCGGCGGCCGTCTGCCGGCCCGCCGCGCCGGAGCGGTGGGCCATCTTCAAACGCTGGTTCTCAAGCTTGAGGAAGGCGCGCAGGCGCGAGGTGATGGCGGCCGGGTCGTCTAACCCCGCGACCGCTTCCGAGAGGAGGGCGGCGTCCTTGCGGACCTTGTCGTTGAGGGCGCGCATCCGTGGGCTGAAGGGTTAAAACACGAGTCAGGCGAAAGGCAACAGGCGGCCTCGGCGCGCGGGAGAGTTAACCGCAGCGTGCCGCGTCTCGTCAACGCCCGGCGGGCGCCTCGCGGTTGCCGACCCACACGCCGCCGCCGGTCCGCCGCGCCTCCTCGGCCAACTCCGCCAGGTCGCGCGCGCTCAGCACGACCCCGTTGATGAGCACGGGCCTGCGCGCCGCCAGCGCCGACAGGCTGAACAGCACGCCCGCCGCCAGCGGCCCCTCCGAGATGAACTCTTTCCCGCTCAACACCAATGACATCGCCCGAACCCCTTTCCCTTTAAGACACGTGCCGCGTCAGAATGCTCAACATTCGATTGCAACACCCATACCGCTCTCCCTTCACAGACCAAACAACGCAAAGCGCGGCAATAACGCGCAACTCCTCCCGGCCGTGCTCTCACGCGGGGACAATTTTGTCGCTTAAAAATTACTCTCTGCGCCTCGGCGCCTTCGCGTGAAGTTCAGAAAGCACGCGAAGGCGCCGAGGCGCAAAGGAAAATGAATCCGAAGCGAAGCGGGCCGGGTGGATGACGTTTATGTCGTCGAATTCGGCGCGGGCGACAAAACTGTCGCGGCGCGGGGCGGATTTATAGGCCGCTAAAAATTATCAATTATACAAACCGGCCTTTAGGCTGTAGCATCCCGCGCACAGTTGAGGAGAACTCTCCGCTCCGGCTCCGCCGGCCACGCGCGGCTGCTACCTTGAACGGAAACGTCATGCGGGCCATCAACAGGACGAGGTTGATGGCCCTTTTTTATCCCGCCGACCGCGAGCGATTAACGCCCGAGGGCGATGAGCAGACACGCCTTGCCACATTCCGACCCCGACGGCGCCGCCTGTAAAAGCGGCGCCTCGCGCACCCGCGCCTGGGCGCACGACGAGACGGAGCGCGACGCCTGCGCCATCATCGCCAACGTCAAGAAGGACGGCCGCGCCTCGCACGGCAACGTCAAGCGCACGCTCGAAGCCCTCGCGCGCATGGGCCACCGCACGGGCGAGGTCGAAGGAGAGGGCGACGGCGCCGGACTCCAGACCGACATCCCCCGCGAACGCTGGGCGCGCCGCCTCGAAGCCGACGGTTTGCGCGGCACGCTCACCACGCGCGCCCAGTTCACCGTCGCGCACCTCATGATTCCCCACGAGCACCGCGCCGACGCCGACGCCATCAAGCGCCGCGCGCTCGCGCTCTTCGAGGAGTCAATCTTTGAAGTGCTCGTCTCCGAGACGGCCCGCGTCCGCCCCGACGCGCTGGGGTCGATGGCGCGCGCCGCCGAGCCCGAGTTCTGGCAGGTGGCGGCGCTCCCGCGCACCGCCCGCGGCCTCGAAGACCGAGACATCTTCCACCTAACCTTAAAGCTCGAACGCGAGCTGCCCGTCCACGTCGTCTCTTTAAGTCCGAACAGCGTCATCTACAAGGTCCGCGGCGACGCCGAAACCCTGCGCCGCTACTTTCCCGAACTCTCGCATCCCGACTTCAAATCCGCCATCACGCTCGGCCACGGCCGCTACTCGACGAACACCGACTCGCGGGCCGAGCGCGCGCAGATGTTCTCCACCCTCGGCCACAACGGCGAGATAAATTCCATCGACCGCCTCGGCCGCGAAGCCCGCGCGCTCGGCTTCCAACTCCCGCCGCACGCCAGCGACTCGCAGGTCTTAGACCGCGTCGTCGAGAGCTTCATGTTCGACTACGGCCTGAGCCTGATGAACGCGCTGGAGATAGTCTTCCCGCCCGTCTGGAGCGAAATCGCGCGCTTCCCCCGAGAGCTTCAGGAGCTTTACCGCTACTGGCGCCGCGCCTTCGGCGCACTCGCGCAAGGGCCGGCGGCCATCATCGCGCGGCAGGCCGACGAGATAGTATTCAGCTCCGACGCGCTGGGCCTGCGCCCCCTGTGGTGCGGCGAGACGGAGAAGGAGTTCTTCGCCTCGTCCGAGAAGGGCGTCGTCCCGCTCGAACAAATGGTGCGCGACCCGCGCCCGCTCGCCCCCGGCGAGAAGATGGGCTTCCTCCTCGACCGCGGCCGGGGCGTCAAGGTGTTCGAGTACCACGAGCTACAGCGCCGCGCCCTCGAAGACATCGGCACGCGCATCCAACTCTCTAGCCTCAACGCCCGCACACACTGGTTCAAAAAAGAAGCGACGGATGACGAGAAGCCTGCCTCTCGTCATCCGTCGTTCGTCCCTTCACTCGACGAGCGCCGGTTGATTGCGTTCGGCTGGAGCCGGCTCGACGTGGTTGACGCCGAGGAGATGGCCGCGGCGGGGAAGGAGCCCAGCAGCGGGCTCGGGTGGGACGGACCTCTGGCGGCGCTGTCGAAGCGGCGCGTCAACGTCGCCGACTATTTCCACGAGCGCGTGGCCGTCGTCACCAACCCCTCGATTGACCGCGAGCGCGAGGCCGACCACTTCTCGACGCGCGTCTTCCTCGGCGCGCGCCCCTGCCTCGCGCGGCCCGCGGGCGCCGAGCAGTTGGAACTTTTGAAGCCCATCCTGCTCGGCGGCGTCGCGGGCGACGAGGCGGCGCACGCGGCGGCGGCTGCGGCGACGGACCTGCGCACGCTCGAAGAGGTCTTCGCGCTCTGCCCGGAAGACGAGGATGAGAGTCGTGCTGAAGGGGCGCTAAAACGCGCGACCCTCGACACCACGTACGACGAGGGCGAGACGCTGGCCGAAGCCCTCGCGCGTATCGAAGAGGAGGCCGCGCGGCTCGTCCGTCAAAGAGGCGCGTCCGTCCTCGTCCTCGACGACTCGCGGGCGTTCGACGAAAGGCGTCTCGTGACGGACGCTCACCTCGCGCTCGCCGCCGTTGACGGCCGACTGCGCGACGAGCGCGCCGCGGGCGGCGTCAGCCTCCGCCGACACACGAGCCTCGTGCTTCGCTCCGGCTCGCTGCGCAACGTCCACGACCTCGTCCTCGCCTTGGGGTGCGGCGCCGACGCCGTCAATCCTTACGCCCTCTTCGAAGTGGCCGCGCGCGGCGCTTCTTCACATGAAGAGCGGGCGGCGCGGCTGCGCAAGTGCGTCGCGGCCCTCTCGGTCGGAATCGAAAAAGTTCTCTCGACGATGGGCATCCACGAGCTTGACGGCTACGGGCGCCTCTTCGCCTCCGTCGGCCTCGCGCCCGACGTGTCGGAATACTTCGGCGTCGCCGACTACGGCGGCTCGCCCTTCGCCGGCCTCTCGCTCTGCGACCTCGACCGCGAGGCGCGCGAGCGTGCGGCCGTCGCCCGCGGCGAATCGCAAGAAGAGCAGGCGAAGAAGCGCGCGGCGGCCGTGCCCGGCGAGTTCCGCGCGCAGCCCTCAATCTGGAACGTCGTCGGTCGTGTCGCGCGCGGCGAGAAGCCTTACGCGGAGTTCGCCTCGCGCCTGCGCGAAATCGAAGAGACGAAGCCCGTCGCCATCCGGCACCTCCTGGACATTAAAGAATCTGACGAGTCTCCCCGGAGCGGGGAAGTGGACACGCGCGCCGGCCGCCACGCCGCGCCGTTCTACTTCTCCGCCATGAGCTTCGGCTCGCAGGGCGAGACTTCGTTCCGCGCTTACGCCGAGGCCGCACGGCAACTCGACATCGTCTGCGTCAACGGCGAGGGCGGCGAGATTCCCGACATGCTCGGGCGCTACCGCGAGCACCGCGGCCAGCAGGTCGCCTCGGGCCGCTTCGGCGTCAACGCGCGCCTGCTCAACTCCTGCGACCTGCTCGAAATCAAAGTCGGCCAGGGCGCCAAGCCCGGCGAGGGCGGCCTGCTGCCCGGCTTCAAGGTCACGGCAGCGATAGCCGAGACGCGCCACACGCCCGCCGGCATCGACCTCATCTCGCCCTCGAACAACCACGACATCTACTCCATCGAAGACCTCGCGCAAGTCATCGAGGAGTTGAAGACCATCAACCCGCGCGCGAAGATCTCAGTCAAGATTCCTTCCGTCCCTCACCTCGGCCCCATCGCCACCGGGGTCGCCAAGGCGCGCGCCGACATCATCGCCATCTCCGGCTACGACGGCGGCACTGGCGCCGCCCGCAAACATTCCCTGCGCCACACGGGTCTGCCCGTCGAGATTGGTTTAAGAGAAGCCCACCGCGCACTCGTCCGCGCGGGCTTGAGAAGCCGCGTCGAGTTGTGGGCCGACGGCGGCGTGAAGTCGGGCCGCGACGTGGTGAAGCTTTTGATGCTCGGGGCCGACCGCGTCGGCTTCGCGACGATGGCGATGGCGGCCATCGGGTGTACCAGTTGCCGCGAGTGCAACACGGGCACCTGCCACGTCGGCATCACCAGCCAGCTCAAGAGCGCCGACGAAGCACTCGCCGCCGGGCAGAAGCACTTCAAGCCGCGCGAGTACGAGCTGGCCGTCGCGCACCTCGTCCGCTTCTTCGAGGGCGTCACGGAAGAGATACGGCGCGAGACGGCGAGGGCCGGAGTCCCGACGACGCGCGAGCTGACGGGCCGCGTTGACTTACTCGAACAAGCGCGCTGTCACGAACGCCTTGACCTCGCGTGGCTCCTGAAACCGCAGGAGCCCTGTCAACTGTGCGTCTCCGCGCAGGAGCCGACCGTCGGCCGCGCGCGCCGCTCGCTCACCACGTTAACGCGCGTCATCTCGCGCTCGGTCGAAGAGCTGGCCGAGGCGGGCAAGGAGATTGTCTACTTCGACGACTCGTCGGTCTCAAGCGGCGACCGCGCCCTCGGCACGCACCTCGCCGGCAAGCTCGTCCGCGCGCGCCTCGCCCACGACGGGCTCGGCAACGGCAACGGCGACTCGGCCTCCGCGACGCGGCGGCTGCGGCTCGCCGTGCTCAACTTCCTCGAAGGCTCGGTCCCCGGCAACGGCCTCGGCGCCTTCAACTCCGACGGCGTGGACATCGTCGTCCACGGCGGCGTGCAGGACGGCGCGGCCAAGGGCACCTCGGGCGGACGCATCCGCATCCTGAAGGGCATCAACCACGACGGCGTCCCCGTTGACGGCTCCGTCGGCAAGTGCTTCGCCTACGGCGCGCAGGCGGGCCTGCTCATCGTGCAGGGCGACGCCGACTCGCGCGCAGGCATCCGCCTCTCGGGCGCGGATGTCATCTTTGGCGGACGCCTGCGCGAGCCCCTGCGCGACGAGCTGGGCAACATCGCCGCCCGCGCCAACCTTAAAGGCTTCGCCTTCGAGTATCAGACATCGGGTCGCGGCCTCGTCCTCGGCGACCCCGGCCCGTGGCTCTGCTCCGGCATGACGGGCGGAGTCGTCTACCTCCTAACCGACGAAGCGATGGGCCTCGACGCGCCCGCGCTCCGCCGCCGCCTCGCCACCGGCGCGCAGGTCCGCATCGAGCCGGTCGCGGATTCCGACGAGACTTCCTTGCGCGAACTGCTCGGCCACTACGCCGCCGCGCTCGCCGAGAGCCAGCAGCAGACGGAAGCCGAAGAGGTCGCGCGCCTCGCCGAGAGTTGGCGGGAACGCTTCGTCAAAGTCGTCCCCGGAAAGTAACCCTATGCTCGCCCAGCAACACGTCACGAACGCCATACCGGCGCCGCCCGCGGGCGCGTGCGAGACGCTGCCGCGCGGCGCCGAAGTCTTAATCGAAGCCCTGCTGCACGAGGGCGTGGACACCATCTTCGGCTACCCCGGCGGCGCCGTGCTCCACATCTACGACGAGCTTTGGCGCTACCGCGAGCGCGTCACGCACTACCTCGTCCGCCACGAGCAGGGCGCGGTCCACATGGCCGAGGGCTACGCGCGCGCGACCGGCCGCACGGGCGTCGTCCTCGTCACCTCCGGCCCCGGCGCGACCAACGCCGTCACCGGCATCGCGAACGCCTACATGGATTCGACGCCGCTCGTCGTCATCACCGGACAGGTGCCCCTGCCGCTCATCGGCACCGACGCCTTCCAAGAAGTCGACACGGTCGGCATCACGCGCCCCTGCGTCAAACACAACTACCTCGTCCGCGACGTTTCCCAGCTCGCCGGCATCGTCCACGAAGCCTTCTTCCTCGCGCGCACGGGTCGGCCCGGCCCCGTCGTCATCGACATCCCCAAGGACGTGACGGCCGCGCGCTGCTCCTACTCGCGCCTCGACCACATCGTCTTCCCCTGCGCCGAGCGGCGCGACGCGCCCGACCCGCGAGACATCAACGAAGCGGCGACCCAAATCCTTTCGGCCGAGCGCCCCGTGCTCTACACGGGCGGCGGCATCGCCAACTCGGGCGCGTCCGACGAACTGCTCGCCTTCGCCGAAGAATTGAAGCTGCCGGTGACGCCGACGCTGATGGGCCTCGGCGGCTTCCCCTCGGCCCACCCGCTCTGTTTGGGCATGCTCGGGATGCACGGCACCTACGCGGCTAACATGGCCGTCGCAGACAGCGACCTGCTCGTCGCCGTCGGCGTCCGCTTCGACGACCGCGTGACGGGCAAGCTCGCCACCTTCGCCCCGCGCGCGCGCATCGTCCACATCGACATCGACCCCGCCAACATCGGCAAGAACGTCGCGCCCACCCTCTCGCTCGCCGCCGACGCGCGCCAGGCCCTCGCCGCCCTGCGCGCGGAAGTCGCCGCACGAAAGACGGAAGTCGAGGCGGGCGCCGTGAGGCGCGAAGAGTGGTGGGGGCGCCTGCGCTCTTGGAGGATTGAGCAGCCTTTGCGCTACGACGGCTCGGCCGAGCACATCAAGCCGCAGTCGGTCATCCGCGAACTGCACAGACTGACGCGCGGGGAAGCCGTCGTCGTCACCGACGTGGGCCAGCACCAGATGTGGGCCGCGCAGTTCTACCCCTACTCGCGCGCCCGCCAGCTCGTCACGAGCGGGGGCTTGGGCACGATGGGCTTCGGCCTGCCGGCGGCGGTCGGCGCGCAGTTGGCGCTGCCCGGCCAGCAGGTCGTCGCGGTCGTCGGCGACGGCGGCTTCCAGATGACGAATCAGGAGCTTGCGACCGCCGTGCAGTACGGCATCCCCGTCAAGATTCTCGTCATGAATAACGGCTACCTCGGCATGGTCCGACAGTGGCAGGAGATGTTCTACGACCGCGCCTACTCCGAAGTGGATATCTCGGTGGCGCCCGACTTCGTCAAGCTGGCCGAAGCCTACGGCGCCGCAGGCTTCCGCGCCACGCGCCCCGAAGAACTGAGCGAAGTCATCGCCGCCGGCCTCGCCCACCCCGGCCCCGCCGTCATCGAAGTCGTCGTCTCAAAAGAAGAGAACGTCTTTCCCATCGTCCCCGCGGGCGCCAACTCAACGGACATGATCGTCCAGCCCGAGTAAGTCCATGCGTCACACGCTGTCAATCATCGTCTCCGACCAGCCGGGCGAACTCTCCCGCATCGTCGGGCTGTTCAGCGCGCGCGGCTTCAATATAGAAACCATCTCGGTCGGCGGGACTCTGGACCCGCGCTGGTCGCGCGTGACGATTGTGACGACCGGCGACGACCGGACCATCGAGCAGATTGTGAAACAGTGTGAACGACTCGCCCGCGTCAGCCACGTCCGCGACGTGACCAGCCAGCCGCACATTGAGCGCGAGATGGCGCTGATTGATGTCTCGGCCCCGGCCGGTGCCGCGCGACAGGAGGTCTTGAGTCTGGTCTCCGTCTTCCGCGCCAAGGTCGTTGACATCTCGCACACGCGCATGATTATCGAGGCCAGCGGCAACCGCGAGAAGGTCGAAGCCTTCGTCGAAATGCTCCGCCCATTAGGCATCAACGACCTGACCCGGAGCGGCTACATCGCCATCAACCGACTTTCGGAGGGTGAAGAAATCGTCGGCAATAAGGAATGAAAGGATAGAACGGATGAAAGTCTATTACGACAATGACGCCAACTTGAATGCTTTGCGCGAGAGGCGCGTCGCCGTCATCGGGTACGGGAGCCAGGGCTTCGCGCAGTCGAACAACCTGAAGGACTCCGGCATCGACGTGACCATCGGGCTCAAGGCCGACAGCCCCTCGGTTCGGAAGGCCGAGGCGGCGGGCCTGCGCGTGCTGCCCGTCGAGCGCGCCGCGGCCGAATCGGACGTGGTCATGATGCTCGTCCCCGACGAGCAGGCTTCGGACGTGTACGCGCGCCACGTCGCCGAGTCCATGACGCCCGGCAAGTACCTCGCCTTCTCGCACGGCTTCTCAGTCCACTACGGCTTCATCCAACCGCCCGAGGACGTGGGCGTCTTCATGGTCGCGCCCAAAGGCCCCGGCCACCTCGTCCGCCGCGAGTACGAGCGCGGCGCGGGAGTGCCCTGCCTGCTCGCCGTCCACCAAGACCCCTCGGGCGACGCGAAGGAGCTGGGCCTCGCCTACGCCTCCGCCATCGGCGGCGGCCGGGCGGGCGTCATCGAAACCAGCTTCCGCGAGGAGACCGAGACGGACCTCTTCGGCGAGCAGGCCGTCCTGTGCGGCGGCCTGACCTCGCTGATTAAGGCCGGCTTCGACACTCTGGTCGAGGCCGGCTACGCGCCCGAGATGGCCTACTTCGAGTGCCTGCACGAGATGAAGCTCATCGTCGATTTACTTTACGAGGGCGGCATCACCGAGATGCGCTACTCCATCTCGAACACCGCGCAGTACGGCGACATGACGCGCGGGCCCTCGGTCGTCAACGACGAGACGCGGCGGCGCATGAGAGCGGTGCTGGCCGAAGTCCAATCCGGCGCCTTCGCCCGCGAGTGGATGAAGGAGAACCGCAACGGCAAGGAGCGTTTCCGCCGGCTCGAACAGAAGACCGCCGAACACAAAATCGAGCAGGTCGGCCGCCAACTCCGCGAGATGATGCCCTGGCTCGGCAAGGAGCGTCTTGTAGACAGGGCGAAGAACTGAATGTCTTTCAATCTGAGAAGCAAGTCCGTCACGCAGGGCGTCGAGCGGACGCCGAACCGCGCCATGCTGCGCGCGGTGGGCTTCGGCGACGAGGACTTCGTGAAGCCCATCGTCGGCGTCGCGAACGGCTACAGCACGATTACGCCGTGCAACGCGGGCCTGAACGCGCTGGCCGAGCGCGCGGTCGAGTCGCTGCGCCGCGCCGGCACGATGCCGCAGACCTTCGGCACCATCACCGTCAGCGACGGCATCTCGATGGGCACCGAGGGCATGAAATACTCCCTCGTCTCGCGCGAGGTCATCGCCGACTCCATCGAAACCGTCTGTCAGGGTCAAAGCCTCGACGGCGTGCTCGCCATCGGCGGCTGCGACAAGAACATGCCGGGCGCGCTCATCGCCATCGCCCGCATGAACATCCCCGCCGTCTTCGTCTACGGCGGCACCATCAAGGCGGGCCACTACCGCGGCGAGGACCTGACCGTCGTCAGCGCCTTCGAGGCCGTCGGGAGCTTCTGCGCCGGCCGCATCGCGGAGACGGACCTGCTCGAAGTCGAGCGCCGCGCCTGCCCCGGCGCCGGCTCCTGCGGCGGCATGTACACGGCCAACACGATGTCCTCCGCCATCGAAGCCCTCGGCTTGAGCCTGCCTTACTCCTCCACGATGGCCGCCGAGGACGACGAGAAGGCCGAGAGCGCCGCGCGCTCCGCCGAAGTCCTCGCCGAAGCCGTGCGCCGTCAAATCCTTCCCTGTCACCTTCTCACCAGAAAGGCTTTCGAGAACGCCGTCGCGGTCGTGATGGCCGTCGGCGGCTCGACGAACGCCGTGCTGCACCTGCTCGCCGTCGCGCACGCCGCCCGCGTCCCGCTCGCGCTCGAAGACTTCGAGCAGATAAGAGGGCGCGTCCCCGTGCTCTGTGATTTGAAGCCCTCGGGCCGCTACGTCGCCACCGATTTGCACAAGGCCGGCGGCGTCCCGCAGGTGATGAAGATGCTTCTGAACGAGGGCTTGCTTCACGGCGACGCGCTCACCGTCACTGGCGAGACGGTCGCGGAAGTCCTTGAAGGTGTTCCCGACAAGCCCCGGAGCGACCAGGACGTGATACGTCCCTTCGACCGCCCGCTCTACGCGCAGGGCCACCTCGCCATCTTGAAAGGGAACTTGGCGACCGAGGGCGCGGTCGCGAAGATTAGCGGCGTGAAGAACCCGAAGATTACGGGGCCGGCGCGCGTCTTCGACTCCGAAGAAGCCTGCCTCTCGTCAATCCTCGCCGGCTCGATTAAGCCGGGCGACGTGCTCGTCATCCGCTACGAGGGGCCGAGGGGCGGCCCCGGCATGCGCGAGATGCTGGCGCCGACTTCGGCCATCATCGGCGCCGGATTAGGCGACGCCGTCGGCCTCATCACGGACGGGCGCTTCTCGGGCGGCAC
>DASZEK010000136.1:0-4524 GCA_035941045.1 Pyrinomonadaceae bacterium
TGCGCTGGCCCCCGGCTATCTTCGGCGACCCCTTCGGGGTCCGGCTATCGGGGTCCGCTATTATCGGCGACCCCTGCGAGGTCACGTCCTCCGGCTATTTCGCGTCGCCGGATTTGGCGGGTGAAAGTTCCTCGACCATGACGGCCTGGTGGACGAGGTCGGCGCGGCGCCGGGCGACCTGGGCGGAGCGGAGGAACTGTTCGGCGACGGCGCCGTTGTCGGTGGCGCGGACGTGCTCGGCGATGTGGTTCATGAGGAGCACCTTCTCTTCGACCGAGCGCAGCGCGCTCCAGAGCGATTCCTCTATGGACTCGTCAATCTCGGCGACGAGGCTTTCGAGCGAGTAGGCGTGGCCCGTATGGCAGCGGAAGCGGATGCGGTCGTCCTGCTTCATTTGCAGGAGCACGCCGTGGCACTCGGGGCAGGTGTAGTTCGACGGCTCGCCCAGCTTCATCACGCCCGCTTCGAGCGCCTTGTCGGCCTTGGCGATTCGGACTTCGATTCCGGTCTCTTCCGGCACCTCGTACGCTCCTTCGTCGGCCGCCTCGCCCGCGAGGCGCACCAAAAGCGGCGCCATCTCGGACAGCCGGACGCAGTAGTCCACTTTGACGTGTTGCAGCGCGCTCAGCGGCATCGAGTCCACGAGCGCGTCGGCCGGGTCCTGCACGACGGCCGTGCCGCCGAGCTGCTTGACCGTCCAGAGCCCGGCCGTGCCGTCGTCGAGGTAGCCGGTCAGGATGAGGCCGACGACGCGGGGGCCGTAGACCTGCGCGGCGGATCGGAACAGGGGGTCGATGGCGGGGCGGAAGCGGTTCTCTCTGGGGCCGCGCGTGGTGCGGACGACGCCGGGCTCGACGACGAGGTGGTGGTCGGGCGGGGCGACGTAGATGCGGCCGGGCCGGATGTGCTCGCCGTCCGAGGCGGTGTCGGCGGGCAGCGGGCCGGAGCGGTCGAGGATGGCGGCGAGCAGGCCCGGCGACTCGGCCGAGGTGTGGAGGACGACGAAGACCGACGCCGGGAAGTCGGCCGGCAGGGCGGCGACGAGCGAGCGCAGGGCTTCGAGCCCGCCCGCCGAAGCCCCGATGACGACGATGTCCTTCCGCATGAAGCTCTCCTAGCCCCCGGCCGGGGCGGGTCGTAAGAGTTTGGCGCCGGGGGTGTTCGCGTTAGTTTTATAACACACCGGGGCGTAAAATAATTCTCGCCGAGAGCTTTGCGTACAGAGCCGTATAGAGCCGCCCCGCGGCGTGACATATAAAGAACGGGCGCGGGCCGGGCGGTGAGAAGGCGGTCAGGAACCTCGACATGAGTGAAAGCAACACAGACCCGTTCGGCTCGGAACTGCTTGACGGCGACCGGGACAAGGAATTTCTCGTCGTCGGCCTCGGCGCCTCGGCGGGCGGCATCACGGCGCTCCGCGAATTCTTCGAGAACGTGCCGGCCGACAGCGGGATGGCCTACGTCGTCATCCTGCACCTCTCGCCGGACCACGACAGCCAGTTGGCCGCCGTGCTCCAGAGCGCGACGGCCATCCCCGTGACGCAGGTCGAAGACCGCGTCCGCGTCGCGCCCGACCACGTCTACGTCATCCCGCCGAACAAGAGCCTTGAGGTGAAAGACGGGCTGCTCGTGCTCTCGGACGTGACGAGCAGCGAGGTGCGTCGCGCGCCCGTGGACATCTTCTTCCGCACGCTCGCCGAGTCGCACGGCGCGCGTGCCGTCTCGGTGGTGCTGTCGGGGACGGGCGCGGACGGCTCGATGGGCATGAAGCGCGTCAAGGAGATGGGCGGCCTCTGCATCGTGCAACACCCGCATGAGGCCGAGTACGACGACATGCCCCGCCACTCGCTCGCCGTCGGCCTCATCGACTACGTGCTCCCGGCCGCACAGATACCGGCGCAGATCGTCGCCTACCGCGAGCAGCTCCGCCGACTCGACATCCCGCTGGGCGACCCGCCCGAGCAGACCGAGGCCGAGGCCGCCGCCCTGCGCGAAATCTTCACGCAACTGCGCGTCCGCACCGGGCACGACTTCTCGAACTACAAGCGGCCGACCGTGCTGCGCCGCATCGCCCGCCGCATGGGCGTCCACCAGCTCGGGACGCTCGCCGCCTACGGGCTCTTCATCCACGAGCACCCGCAGGAGGCCGGCGCGCTCCTCAAGGACCTGCTCATCAGCGTCACCAACTTCTTCCGCGACCACGCGGCCTTCGAGCGGCTGGAGCGCGAGGTCATCCCGCGTCTCTTCGAGGGCCGGACGGTTGACGACCAGGTGAGGGTCTGGGTGGCGGGCTGCGCCACGGGCGAGGAGGCGTACACGTTGGCGATGGTGCTCTCCGACCACGCCGCGAAGCTCTCCGCCCCGCCGCAGATACAGGTCTTCGCCACCGACCTCGACGAGGGCGCCATCGCCGTCGCCCGCGACGGCTACTACACCCTCAACGACGCGGCCGACGTGCCGCCCGAGCGCCTCGCCCGCCACTTCGACCGCGAGGGCGAAGAGGGCTACCGCGTGCGGCGCGAGATTCGCGAGCGCGTCCTCTTCGCCGTCCACAACGTCATCAAAGACCCGCCCTTCGCGCACCTCGACCTGGTGACGTGCCGCAACCTGCTCATCTACCTCAACCGCAAGGCGCAGCGGCGCGTGATGGAGGTGCTCCACTTCGCCCTCAACCCGGCCGGCTACCTGATGCTCGGCATGTCGGAGACGGTGGACGGCGCCGACGACCTCTTCTCGGCGCTCGACAGGGAGCACCGCATCTATCAGGGCCGCGCCGTCGAGAACCGGCTCACCTTCCCCGTCCCCGAAGGCTCGCTCGTCACGCGCCTCGGCAAGCTGCCTGAGCCGCGGCGCGCGGCCGACCGCCGGGCGGGGCCGGGCGCCTACCTGCTGCTCCACCAGCAGCTCCTCGAACGCTACGCGCCGCCCTCGGTCGTCGTCAACGAGGACCACGACATCGTCCACATGTCGGATACGGCCGGGCGCTTCATGGAGCTGCGGGGCGGCGAGCCGTCGTCGAACCTGCTCCAGCTCGTTCGCCCCGAGCTGCGTCTTGAGCTGCGCGCTGCCCTCCACCACGCCACGCACAAGAACGAGGAAGTGCTGTCGCGCGCCGTCGCCGTCCGCCTTGCCGACGAGGTGAAGACCGTCCAGGTGCGCGTCAGGCCCGCCCTGCAAGACGGCGACAAGGTGCGCGGCTTCCTCCTCGTCTTGTTCGAGGAACCGTCCGCCGCCGAGGCCGCGTCCGCGCGCGCCGCCCGCGCGGACGCGGAGCCGCTGGCCCGCCGGCTCGAAGAGGAGCTGCTGGAGGTCAAAGGCCAGTTGGACATGACCGTCGAGCAGTACGAGATTCAGCGCGAGGAGCTGAAGGCGTCGAACGAAGAGTTGCAGGCGATGAACGAGGAGATGCGCTCGGCCGCCGAGGAGCTTGAGACCTCGAAGGAGGAGCTGCAATCCATCAACGAGGAGCTGACGACCGTCAACCAGGAGCTGAAGGTCAGAGTCGAGGAGCTGTCGCACACCACCGATGACTTCAGGAACCTCCTCGACTCGACGCAAATCGGCACGGTCTTCCTCGACCGCTCTTTCCGCGTCAAGCTCTTCACGCCGCGCGCCCGCGACATCTTCAACCTCATCCCGTCCGACGTGGGCCGCCGGCTCTCCGACATCACCAGCAGCCTCGACGACGGCGCCGACGTGATGGCCGACGCCGAGAGTGTGCTCGACCGGCTGAAGCCGGTCGAGCGCGCGGTTCGGACGAGGGACGGCCGCACCTTCCTCATGCAGGTCACGCCCTACCGGAGCACCGACGACCGCATCGAGGGCGTCGTCGTCACCTTCCTCGACATCACCGAGCGCGACCGCGCCGAGCGGGTCATGCGCGAGAGCGAGGAGCAGTTCCGCCGCGCCGTCGAGGACGCGCCCATCCCCACCATCATGCACGCCGAGGACGGCGAGGTGCTCCAGATAAGCCGCACGTGGACGGAGCTGACCGGCTACGAGCTTCAGGACGTGCAGAACTTCGACGCGTGGCTCACGCGCGCCTACGGCGAGGGCGCCGAGGCGGTGCGCGGCCACGTCCAGGCGCTGTTCAGCGGCGACCGGCGCACCCTCAACATGGAGTTCCCCATCCGCACGCGCCGCGGCGACGTGCGCCACTGGAGCTTCAGCGCCTCCTCGCCGGGGACGCTGCGCGACGGCCGCCGCTTCATCGTCGGCATGGCGCTCTACATCACCGAGGACCGCATGCGGCGGGTGATGGAGGGCATCACCGACTACGCCATCATGATGCTCGACCACGAGGGGCACATCGAGCTGTGGAACGCCGGAGCGGAGCGCATCTTCGGCTTCACCGCGGAGGAGGCCATCGGCCGCCACGCCAACCTCATCTTCACCCCCGAAGACCGGCGGCGCGGCGCGGCCGAGGCCGAGATGCTGACGGCGCGCACGGAGGGCCGGGCGGCCGATGAACGCTGGCACCTCCGCAAGGACGGCTCGCGCGTCTACATGAGTGGTGTGCTATCG
>DASZEK010000137.1:0-31818 GCA_035941045.1 Pyrinomonadaceae bacterium
TTTGACGAGTTCGGCCTGCACGAAGTTGCCGTTGAACCTTTCCAGATTCCCCAGCCAGAAGTCGTAGCCGGTGTAGTCGAAGTCGGGGGCCGAGTTCGGGTTCCTGCGGAGGTAGCCGAAGTACTGCATGAGGACGAAGGCCCGGTTCTTCTCGGCCGCTTCAAGCGTCGCGTCCTCGGCGACTTTCCGCAGCACGGAGGCGCGGCCGTCCGGCGTGTTGTTATTGGTCAGCTCGCCGACGAGGGCTTGGCGCTCGGCCGCGTCGAGCGGGTTGCCGGCCCTCATATTTAGCTCGTCAACGAACTGCGCCGGGGTCATCCAGGAGGGGAATGTATAGATGAACCTTTCGCGCTGGACGAACTCGCGGACGAAGGCCGCCTTGTTGGCTTCGAGCTTGGCCTCCCAGCCGTCGGCGAGGACGACGACGCCCTGACTGATGCGCTGCATGTCGGGCACAAACTCTTCCAGCCGGATAATCGGCACGGCGAGCTGGTGGAAGCCGTTCAGGGACGAGGTGCCGACGGCGTCGCCGAAGGCGGTCTTGTACAGCCTCTCGACGAGGTAGCCGGTCTGCTGGAACTCGATGGAGAGGAAGAAGGCGCCCGAGACGTTGATGCGGTTGACTTCCCTGCATTGAACGTCCGAGCCGCAGGACTCGATGACGTTCGTCCAGTGGGCAAGGCCCGGAGCGTCGGGCTCGCGGTTGAAGAAGTCCACGTAGTGCTGGCGGACGAAGAAGGGCGTCTGGGTGGGCGAGAGGATGGGGCTCGGGCCGTCGCTCGCGTCTTCGCTGGTGATGTTGACGAAGGCGAAGGAGTTCGCGCCGAGCGTGCCGCCCTCGGGTTCGTACACCCAGAGCATGAACGTCTCGTCGTTCTCGCGCAGGGCGTCGTCGGTGACGAAGATGGTGATGGTCTTGCTGGCCTCGTTCGGGGCGAACCGCAGGAGGCCGGCGGCCGCCGTGTAGTCCGTCCGGGATGAGGCGAGGAAGTCGGCGGTGATGTAGTTGACGGTGAGCGCCTTCGAGATGTCGCCGGTCCGCTTCACGGGTATCTCAATCTTCCCGGCCGACTCCGCGACGGCGAAGTCGGCGGCGTCCAACTGGACCTTACTGAAGACGGCGCCGTCGTCGTCCACGATGGTCCCGACGCCGACGGGGTCGGCGAGCTGCGCGTTCGGCGCGTTCATGAAGACGAGCGAGAAGGTCTCGTCCTGCTCGGCCTGCGTGTCGGCGCGCACCCTGACACGGAGGAACCCGGTGATAAAGCCCGGCGGGAGCGTCAGCGTGCCGGCCGCCTGCTCGAAGTCTGTGCCGGCCGTCGCCGTGCCGGGCTGGGTGGTGACGAACGCCGTGATGGTCCTCGCGCTCACCTCGGAGAGCGACACGCGGAAGGTCATGTAGGGGCTGCCGCTGTCGCCCTCGCCGACGCTGGCGTCGTCGACGGTCAGGAGGGGCGAGGCGTCGTCGTCGCGGATGACGACGGCGGCCACCGCCGGCTCGCCGAACTCGGTGGCGCCCGTCTCGTCGCCGATTTTGATGAACACCGCCTCGTCGTCCTCGTCCACGGAGTCGTCGTCGCCGAGCGCGACCTCGAACTGCTTGAGCGTCTCGCCGGGGGCGAAGGTGAGCGTGCCGGAAGTGGGGACGAACTCGGAGCCCGGCGTGGCCGCGCCGCCGAGCGTCGTGTAGTTGACGGTGACGGGGACGGACGAGCCCGCGATGCGCGTGACGCTGACCGTCGCCTTCTGGCCGGACTCGGACACGTCGAAGACGGGGCGGCTGAACTGCACCTGCCCGGCCCGCGGGAGGTTGACGTTGACGAAGGCGTCAACGTTCTGGCCGTTCACGTCGTTGGCGGAAAGGTCGTCGGCCCCGCTCAGGAAGAGGACGTGGGCGCCGTCGGGCGTGATGCGCGGCGAGTGCGAGGCGTGGTCGCCGGCCGCCGTGCCGTCGGCGCGGAGGCTGGCGAGGCGCGTCGTGCCGGCGGTCACGTCGCGGACGAAAACGTCGTAACCGTCCTGAATGACGGCCGGCGAGGAGAAGCAGTTGGCGTCGGCCTTGCCGGTGAGGTCGGCGGCGGCGCTCACGAAGGTGACGAAGCGGCCGTCGTCGCTCAGCGCGGGTCGGCGCGAGGCGACGAAGAGGAAGAGCGGCGCCGGGTTGCCCTCGCAGGCGAGGTTCGTGACCCCCGCGGCCGTGCCGGCGGGCGTGGCCGTGACGAGCGTGGTCGTATTCGTCTGAAGGTCGCGCAGGTATACGTCGTGCACCTCGTTCGTGTCGTTCGCGGTGAGGTCCTTGGCGGAGCTGACGAAGGCGACGAAGCGGCCGTCGTGCGTCATTCGGAGGGAGCCGGAGACGCCGCCGGCCGTGCCGTTGCCGTCCTTGTTGGCGCTGACCAGCTCGGTGGTGCCGGCGACGGTGTCGCGGACGAACACGTCCTGCCCGGCGTCGTTTACCGACTGGCCGTTGTTGTCGCCGGGGACGAGGTCGCTGGCGGAGCTGACGAAGGCGACGAAGCGGCCGTCGTCGCTGATGGCGAGGTCGCCCTGGCTTCTCGCGTCGGCCGCGTCGTTGCCGCTGGCGCCGTCGAAGCGGTTGGCGGAGACGAGCTTCGTGGTGCCGGCCTGCAGGTCGCGGACGAAGATGTCGGCGCGGGAGAAGTTGTTGTCGTTCGGGACGAGGTCGTTGGCCTCGCTGTGGAAGGCGACGAAGCGGCCGTCGGGCGTCATGACGGCGTAGTTCGAGCGGCTGTTGCCTCCCGCCGTCCCGGCTTGGTTGACGCTGACGAGGATGGTGCGCCCCTCCTTCACGTCGCGGACGAAGATGTCGTCGCTGGTGTTGGTGTCGTTGGGGTGCAGTCGCGTGCTGTGGCTGCGGAAGCAGACGTAGCGGCCGTCGTCGCTGATGGCGAGCGGGGGCACGGAGCTGCTGTGGAAGGTGGAGACGCTGCCGGTCCTATCCCCCGTGACGGACACGCTCACGAGGACGGTCTTGCCAGTCAGCATGTCGCGCAGGTAGACGTTATCGGAGGAGCTGCCGCCGGGGTCGGGCGAGACGAGGTCGGGCGCGTCGCTGATGAAGGCCACGTAGCGGCCGTCCGGCGTGATGACCGGGAAGGATGAGCGGCCCGCGCCCATGTCCGTGCCGCCGCTGTTGACGCTGACGGGCACGGTCCGCCCCAGCCTCCGGTCGCGCACGAAAATGTCGAGGTCGTCGAACAGGTTGTTCGAGTCTTTCGGCGCGAGGTCCGGGGAGGCGGTCACGAAGACGACGAAGCGGCCGTCGGGCGTCACGTCGGCCGAGTAGACTCCGAGGGACGTGCTCGCGCCGGATTCGAGCACGTTGACGAGGCCGTTTGACGGACCCTGCGCCAAGGCGGCGGGGGCGCCGACGGCCGCCGCCGCGAGCAGGCAGAGCCACGTCAGGAGGGACGCTGTGCGGGACGGCCGCCGCGCGCTATTACGCCAAGTGGGGGTGCGAGGCATCAATCAGCTCCTTAACAAATGCGGTTTTGTCGGGTCCGGACGGGGAGGTAAATGGTGGAAGACGGACTCAGGCGCCGCGTCCCGGCGCACGTCGGCCTCGACATGCGTCCTAAATGGTTAAATCAATAAGCGAATCACGTCTGTGATAGGCGTCACGCGTCGCACCGGGGAGGTTGGGAATGCGGCTTACCCGCTCGTGAGAATTCCCTGCATAAGCGACCCCGAATTATACAGGCGGATGATGACCTGTCAACAGCAAACATCGACGGCCGGAACCGCAGTAGTGTGAACAGGATGGGGACTCAAGTGTTTTGACCGGCGGCTCCTTATAACTGCATCTGGGCGTTGGGCGCGGGCGAGGAAGTCGCACGCGGAGCCGATTGAGAGCGTCGGGCGAAACCTGACGACGGCATACACCCGATTCGCGACACGGCGGCTCTTAAATTACTGTAATCCTGCGGGCGTCCGACGCCGTGCGGCCGTGAAACGCGGCCCCCGGCCTAAAGGCGGGGCCGCCCGTCACTCCTTCCGGTGCTTCTCGATGTACCGGCGGGCGAATTCGTTCAGGTGCGGCGCCTCCCGCAGCCCTATCTTCTCCGCCTCCTTCTCCGCGTCCTCGATTGTCCACCCGTCCCGCAACACCCTGCGAATCATCCAGAAGGCCCCGACGCGCACGGCCCCCGCGCAGTGGATGAAGGCCGGGCGGTTCTCCGGGTCGTCGGTGATTTTCAGGAACTCAGCGGCCTGCTCCTCCTTAGGCTCCGCGAAGGCGACGGGGATTTGGAAGTAACGGAGCCCCAACTCTTTCGCCTTCGCCTCTTCTTCGGCGGCCCGGTGCTCGCTCGGCAGCCGGAGGTTGATAACAGCCTTCACGCCTTCCGCCTTCAACTTCTCCAGATGTTCGAGCCGGGGCTGCGCGCCGGTGCAGAACTGTTCGTTGACGCGCAGGAAGTTCCTGATGGGCGGGGCCTCCTGCCGCGCCGCGGCCGGGAGGACCGCGAGCAGCAGGGCGACGATGATACACGACAGTTTATTCACGCTCTTCACCTCCGCAGCTTCCGTAATTCCCATAGATTAGCGCCTCTCGCCCCGCATTGTATACAGTGGGGGTCAGACCGCTCGGAGGGCGGAGGGCGACGGGCGGCGGAAGTGGTACATGCCGGCCGCGCGTAAATGGCACTTGCGCCGGGGCGGGTTTCGGTTAAAGTTCGCCCGGCGACGTGCGGCGCCGAACGTGGATGGGCGGAGAGCCGTTAATAAAGAGATGACTAAAGAACATGTCAGGTACCGTTACGCCGGGCGGCTGGCGGGGATGGGCGCTTCGGCCATCAGGGAAATCCTGAAGGTGACGGAGCGGCCCGATGTAATTTCCTTCGCGGGCGGCCTGCCCGCGCCCGAGGTCTTCCCCGTGGAGGCGCTCGCGCGGGCGCACGCCGAAGTCTTCGCCGAGGAGGGCGCCCAAGCCTGCCAGTACAGCACGACCGAAGGCTGGTGGCCGCTGCGCGAGTGGATAGCGGCGAGGATGCACGCGCGCGGCGTGGCGGGCGCCGAGCCGGGGCGCGTGCTCGTCACCAGCGGCTCGCAGCAGGGCATCGACCTCGTCGGCAAAATCTTCCTCGAACCCGGCGACCCAGTCATCGTCGAAAACCCCTGTTACCTCGCCGCGCTCCAGGTCTTCCGGGGCTACGAGGCTGATATCGTTGCCGTCGAAGGCGACGAGGAGGGCGTGCGCGTCGAAGGGGTCGAGCGGGCGATTGCCGGGGCGCGCAGGCCGCCGAAGTTCATCTACGTCGTCTCGCAGTTTCACAACCCGAAGGGGACGACGCTCTCGGCCGGGCGCAGGCGGCGGCTGCTCGAAGTCGCGCGGCGCCATCAGGTGCCTATCGTCGAGGACGACCCTTACGGCGAGTTGCGCTACAGCGGCGAGCCGGTCCCGCCGCTCGCGGCCTTAGACGACGAAGGGCTCGTCATCTACCTCAGCACCTTCTCGAAGACCCTGAGCCCCGGCATGCGCGTCGGCTGGGCGCACGCGTCCGAAGATGTCTTCGGCGCGCTCGTCCGCGCCAAGCAGGCGGCGGACCTCCACACCAACACCATCCAGCAGCGCGCGGCGGCGAGGCTGCTCGGCTCCTTCGACTTCGACGCACACGTCGAACGCATCAAGGCCGTCTACGGCGAGCGGCGCGACGTGATGCTCTCTGCGCTCGGGGAACATTTCCCGGCGGAAGCGCGTTGGACGCGCCCCGACGGCGGGCTGTTCCTCTGGGTAGAACTGCCGGCCGGCGTCGCGGCCGAGGAGTTGTTCGAGCGGGCCATCCGCGAGCGCGTGGCCTTCGTCCCCGGCGCGCCCTTCTTCGCCTCTTCCCCGCCGCGCAACTACATGCGGCTGAACTTTTCCAACAGCCGCCCCGAAGCCATCGAGGAGGGCATCAGGCGGCTCGGCAGTCTTTTGAAGAGGACGGCCGCGCCGGAGGGCAAGCGTTGAAAATCATCGACCCGAGTAAGTTCCGCGCAGGACGCGCGTGGGGGGCGCTGGACATCGCGAAAGTGGAAGGGGCGACGGTCCGCCTGCATTGGACCGACGAGCCCTACCGCTGGCACGCGAACGACGGCGTCGAGGTCTTCGTCGTGCTCGACGGCGAGGTGGACATGCACTACCGCGAAGGCGGCGAAGAGAGGGCCGCGCGCCTGAAGGCGGGTCAAATCTTTTACGCGGCCGAGGGCGACGAGCATTACGCCAGCCCCGTCGGGGAGGCGAGGATTCTCGTCGTCGAGCGCGAGGGGAGCGTCTGAGCCGTGACCGACGTTTAGCGCCTCGGGGTGATTTTCCAAAGCTCGCCGTTGGCTTCGTCCGTGACGACGTAGAGGGCGCCGTCGGGGCCCTGGCGCACGTCGCGGACGCGCTGCCCGCGTTCAGTCAGCAGGTGCTCTTCTCCTACGACTCGATTGCCTTCGACGACCAGCCGCACCAACCTTTTTTCCACCAGAGCGCCGACGAACAGGTTCCCCCGCCACGCGGGGAAGGCGTCGCCCGTGTAGAACTGCATGCCCGAAGGGGCGATGACCGGGTCCCAGTAATAGACCGGCTGCTCGAAGCCTTCGCGGGCGGTGACGGCGCCCGGTATCGGCTCGCCCGAATACTCCTCGCCGTAGGTGACGAGCGGCCAGCCGTAGTTCTTGCCCTTCTCAATCAGGTTCAGCTCGTCGCCGCCCTTCGCCCCGTGCTCCACGGTCCACAGCCGCCCGCTCGCGTCGAACGCCGAAGATTGAACGTTCCGGTGGCCGAGGTCCCAGATTTCGGGCAGCGCGCCGGCCCGCCCGTTGAAAGGGTTGTCGGCGGGCGCGGAGCCGTCGGGGTTGATGCGAATGATTTTGCCGAGGTGGGCGTCCAACTGCTGCACTTTCGGGCGGTTCGGCCTGTCGTAGCGGTCGCCGAGCGTGATGTAGAGCATCCCGTCCGGCCCGAAGGCGAGCCGCGAGCCGAAGTGGAGGCCGTTGTCGTAGGTGGGCAGGGCGCGGAAGATGACGCGGACCTGCTCAAGATTGCGGCGGTCTTCTGTTAACGTGCCGCGCGCGACGCTCGTGCCGCTCCCGCCTTTGCGCTGTTCCGAGAAGCTCCAGAAGATGGTGCGGTCGCGTGCGAAGTTCGGGCTCAAAGCCACGTCGAGCAGCCCACCCTGCCCGCGCGCGGTGATGGGCGGCAGACCGCCCTGCCCGCTCGCGGCCGACACGCCGCCCGAGCCGACCGGCAGCAGACCGCCAATCGGCTCCCCGACTTCGCCCGTCGCCGAGACGATGCGGAGCCGCCCCGGTTTCTCGGTGATGAGAAGGTCGCCGTTCGGCAGGGGCTCGACCGCCCAAGGTCTGTCCAAGCCCTTCGCCACGACGGTCACGTCGAAGGCCACGCCCGACTTCACCCCGCAGGCGCGAGTCTGACCGGGGAAGGCAGGTTTCTGTTCCGGCGCGTTCGCCGTTCTGGTTTCAAGCGGCGAGCAGCGCGACGTTGAAGTCGGTGAGGGGGCGGTCGGGGTCGGAGGTTTAGCGGCGTCGCGTCCGCCCTGCGCGCAAGCCGTGCCGGCCGCCGCCAGCATCATAGCCGTCACAAATGCCGTCTGAATTTTTCTCATACTTCACCTTCCCCAAATTTGATGGCTTCGCTTCATCGGCGGTGTCAAAGTTTTATGACATTCTCGCGGGCATAACTCTCCTGATCCTTCACCCCTTCCTTTTACGCGTTACGCTCCGGGGGCGCTGTAATGCCACGCCGCCGCGTCACCTCAATCAAACAGGAAGGGAAATCTCATGCAAAATCGGAGCAACAATGGCGCCCGCGTCGTCGGGGCGTTTGTCAGACTTGCGGCGGCGGCGGCCGTCCTCTTGACGCTGTCCGCCGCGGCCTTCGCGGGCGAGTCGTCCGCCGGGGGCATCAAGGTTGACGCCGTGCGCCTGCCCGTCACGCTCTCCAACGGCAACACTTACGAGGTCGCCGGCCACCTCTACTATCAGGGGAGCTACCGCAACCGCACGGTTCTCGTCGCCCTGCACGGCGGGAACTACAACCACCGATACTGGGACGTGCCCGAGATTAACGGCCACGAGTATTCGTTCGCGCGCTACATGGCCGCGCGCAAGTACGCCGTGCTCGCCATCGACCAGCTCGGCACGGGCGCGAGCGCCAAGCCGGACGGCGACCTCCTGACGCTCGACAACACGGCGTCCGCGATTCATCAGATAGTCGGCCGCCTGCGCACGGGCGGCGGCCGAATCGGTCACGCCTTCGAGCGGGTCGTGCTGGTCGGTCATTCCCTCGGCAGCATCAACGCGCTCTACGCCCAGGGGACGTATCACGACGCGGACGCCGTCATCGTCACCGGGCTCGGGCACGAGCCGCACGAGTTGCCGATACCCGGCCCCGTCATCGGCGAGATGTTGCAGCACAAATACTTTCCCTTCCCCGACGAGCTGCGCGCCGGTCTCTTCTATCACGCGCCCGGCGCCGACCCCGAGGTGATGGCCTACGACCGCGACAACCTCTCGGACCTCCTCGCGCGCGGACAGCTCACCACGGCCATCTTCAACACGTTCGACCCGACGAAGAACCGCGTCGCCGACGTGACCGGCCCCGTGCTCGTCCAATTCGGCGAGCATGACGCGCTCTTCCCGGCCTCGCTGGCGGGCGGCGAAGCGGCCTTTTACAAGAGCGCGTCGAGCGTGACGGTGCAGACGGTCCCCGGCGTCGGCCACGACGTGAACACGCACTTCAACAACCGCACGAGCTGGCAGCTCATGGACGAGTGGATGAGCGCGGCAGGGCTCCGCCAGCCGTCAGGGCGCTAAGCCCCCGGCGCGTGTATTCAACAGGCTACCTTAAGACGTGACGCGTCAAGGGGCGGGGCTGAGCGCGGCGAGGATGCGGCCCAGACGGAAAAGGCCGGCCCCGAGGGCGGCGCTGACCGTGGCTTCGAAGACCTGGTCATCCGTATAGCCTGCGCGGTGCAGTTCCGCTATGTCTTCGTCGCTGACCGCGTGGGCGTGTTCGGCGACCTTCCCGACGTAGGCCCCGAGTGGGTCGGGCAGCTCATGCCCGTCGCAGATTGCCCGCCGCACGGACGGGTCGAGCGCGCCGGGTTCCGAGAGGACGGACTTTCGCAGCAGCGCCAGCTTCTTCTCGTAGGGGTCTCCGAGAAAGCGCCCGCCCTCGGCGGACCTGTTGACGGGCAGGAGGGCGACGAGCTGCTGATAGATGCCGCGCGCCCAGAAGCCGCTCAGGATGTTGTAGCCGAAGACCGTCAGGTACCTGGATGCGCGGGCGAACACCTCGTCCGGCGGCACCTTGAAGCCGAGGGCGTTGGCGATGCGCGTGATGATGTTGAAGCCGACGCAGACGTACGCCGCGTCGAGGATGGCGCGGTCGGAGAGCCCCGCGGCGCGGAGTTCGGCGAGGTCTTCGCCCGCGACCTCTCCGGGCGCGAGCGTGAGCTTCTCCAGCAGGCCGAGCGTCGCGCGCATCCTCCCGCCGACGGCGGCCGAGCGCCAGTCCGTCAACACCTCGCCCGTCATGCGTGACCCGAGTAGTGGCCGCGCGACCGCGCGGTGGGCGCTCGTTCAAAAGACGCACTGGTTCAGGCTCGCCGTGAAGGCCCCGAACAGCTCCCGCTCGCCCACCGTCCACTCGGAGGGGCCGCGCATCAGGACGTGCCCCCAGTCGCAGAAATACCTGCCGAAGTAGCGCGGCCGGTAGGTGAACGCCTTGACCACGTCCACCGGCTCCGAAAGCGTGACGAGATAAGTCAGGCTGAGCAGCAGCCTCTGACGAACCCCGTGGCCGTTCCGCAGCTTGTGTAGACGCATATGAACCCTGAAGAGGACCAACTACTCCGACGTAAAGGGACGGAAGCGATAACAGAAGCCGTCGCAGAAAGAAGAGACCGGTTAGCCCGCAAGACGTTAGTCTCGCGGCGGCGGACAGTCAATACCCAAAAGGCTGAAGCCCGTCTCCAACTTTCGGACGGGCCGCGCGTGCGGCCTCCACGTGTAAGAGCAGACCGCGGGCGGCGCTGACGACGAGCAGCGCGTAAAAGAGTGTGTAGCCGACGTGCGCCGTCATGAGCGCCGCGTAGACGAAGGCCACGCCTGCGCCGAAGACGACCTGCCCCCGCCGCCCGCCCGGCGTCGCCCCCGGATCGGTAATCATGTAGAAGGTGAACAGGACGAAGGCCACGCCCGTCATCGGCGCCAGCCCGACCGAGAGCGGGAGGCCGTTAAGAAGGCAGCGGACTATCCCTTGCAGGGCGAAGGCCGCGACCCAACTCAACACCAGCGGCATCCGCTTCGTGTAACGCCAGTTCATGAAAGTCCCAACGCAGACGACGAGAACCGGCAGGGCGCGGCTGACGCCCCCCGAAAGGTACTCGGTGAACTGGTAGGGCACGGCCGGCGCGATGGCGGGGAAGAGCAGGAAGGTGATGGCTATCCCGGTGTTCGAGGGGTTGAGGAAATGGCGCCGGGAGTCATTCACGGGCGCGGTGAACAGCGCCTTCGAGGCGATGCCGACGGCCGAGGCGAAGGCGAACGGCAGCAGCAGCCCCCCCGCGTACAGGAGCATGGAGACGGCGAGCCCCGAGATGTGCGCAGGCAGGAGAAAATCGACGGCCCGCACCCAGCCCCCCGCGAACTTATACGGCCTCCGGTTCGCGCGCGCGTCTGCGACCTCAAGGACGAACTCGACGACGTAGGCCGTCCCGAGCGCCGCCAACATCTGCGCCCACGAGTTTTCAAACCCCAGCCACAGGCGGCCGCAGACGTTGAGCACCGTGATGGCGACGGCGAAGCGCCGGAGCGCGGCCAGCCGCAGGTCCGGCGCGCTCATGACCCACCTCCCGGCGCGCTCCGACCGAGGAGCAGCGTGTGCCAGCCCGGCCGCAACTTCAGATACTCTCTTCGGACCTGACCGCTCGAATCGCGCCAGTCAACACGGACGGCGACAGGCCCTCGCGTCTCCCCTAAGCCGAAGTGCAAATCCTGACTGCGCTTCCCGCTGTGGCCGTTGCCGCCGTCAACCTGCCGCGTGAGATGGCGCCCGTCGGGCAGCGTGACCGTGACGCTCGCGCCCACGGCCGCGCGGCCTTTGACCTCACTCGTCGGATGGCCTCGCAGGAGGACGGTTTCGCCGGGCTCTCCGCCTTCGAGCGGCAGGAGGAGGCGGAGGCCGAGGAACGTGCCGGGCCGCGGGCACTCGTTGTGGTAGAAGGTGGCCGGCCCCCACATGTTAGACACGACTACGTCGAGCGAGCCGTCGTAGTCCACGTCCCCGACGGCGAGCCCGCGGCTGACGTAATCTTCGCCGAAGCCTATCTCGCGCGCGACGTTGACGTAATGGTCGCCGACACGGACGAAGAAGGGATTCCGGTCGCGGCCGGAGATGTCAGTCCCCTTCTTTATCAGGGGCCAGGACAACTCCACGTTCGAGGTGAGTTGGTCGTGGGCCGTGCCGAGTTCCTGAAGCTCGGGCCAACGGTTCGCATCCCCGCGGACGAACCCGGTCGCCTGAAGCGCCTCAAGCACGCCGTCGTTGTCGAAGTCGTCGAGCTTGGCGTCCCACGCCCAACCGCTGCGCGACAGCCCGAGCGCCTCGCCGCGGTTGACGTAAGGGGCGACGCCGTCCTGCATCCGGCCCCGCTCGCCCGTGCTGACGAAGGCCATCTGACTCTCTTGCAGCCCCCCCGGCGCGGTGATGTTGCTGACGTAGATGTCGGGGATTTGGTCGCCGTTCAGGTCGCCGAAATCGACGCCCATGCTCTTAAACGAGTCCTGCCCCAGCACGTAAGATTTGGGGGTGTCGAAGCGGCGCTCGCCTTCCAGCAGCGAGAAGCGGATGCGTCCCGGCGTAGACCTGTTCCAGAAGAGGCGGTCGGGGCCGAAGTCGCGCGCGACGTAGACCTCCGGCAGCAAGTCCCCGTCCAGGTCGTGAGCGCCGACGGCGAGCCCCCACCCCCCGCCGACGCCTTCGGGGAGCGCGTCGCGAGCCTCTTCGTACGTGACCGACGGGTTCTCGCCGCGCGTCGCGCCCGCCCAGCGGAAGATGCGCTCGCCGCCGCCGTTGGCCGCGTGCGAGAAGGATTCCGGAAGCTCTACGACGCCGACGCCTTCCGGGTTGTACAGGTCGGAGCCGTCTTTGAAGTAGTTAGCGAAGACGAGGTCGAGGTGTCCGTCGCCGTCGAGGTCGGCCGTGGTCGCCGAGGTGGTCATCCAGACCTCGGCGGCGGGGAAGATGTCGCGGGCGGTGTAACTGTCGGCGCCGAGGTCCGCACCATCCGTTGCGCGGCGGAAGAAGACGAGCGGCGTTCTCCCCGCGTAATAAGCGACGATGTCCACGCGCCCGTCCTCGTTAACGTCCGAGGGGAGCACGCCGAGCGGCGCCATCCGGTCGCGGTCGAAGAAGGGGCCCTGCTCCAGCGCGAACGGCGCGTAGCGGCGGCCGGTGCCCTTCAGGGGGGCGATGATGACTTGGTCGGTCCGGGTGTCGACGTAGCAGGCGTCGTTGGAGAGCCCGTCGCCGTCCAGATCGTTGAGGGCGACGGAGGCCCCGACGGTCGAGAGGAATGACGAGATGCGCCTGACGCTCGGGTGGACTCGGCGCTGTCGTCGGACGGGCGGGCCCGCAATCTCGGGCAGGCCGGAGCGCGAGAAGCCGAAGCGGGACGCGGCCACCCTCACTTCCCCGTCATCGACGCCCAGCGAATAACTCAACGCCAGAAACAGAGAGGTGACGATGAGCAGCGCCGTGAAGACCCTGGCGTTACGGCGAATCAGACCTGCGCTCGGATACATGAAATGGTGTTATGCTCGGCGGAACCTTGTGACGGCTCAGTCTAGCACCCAACCGTTCAGGTAAGAATCAAACAAAGGTTTGACGCGGGCCTCCAACCTCTCTCCCATACGACGGCGCCGCGTACCCCGTCGCGCGGCGCGGTCGGCACCCGCCCTTGTAGCTTTCCGCCGCTTGTATGTAATATCTGCGCACACGTGCAGTTCGACCCGATGGCGCCGCCATCAATAAGCCTTCAGAGAGACGGGTGACGTGATGCCGAAGAATTGAACGCGCGCCTCGCAGTTGGCGCAAGTTTTGCGACACGACAGAGACCACTCGCGGCCCGCCGCCTAGCCCCTCCTCCGTGCGGGGCCCGACCCGGCGCCCGCGAACCCAGAAAAACCTGCTCACGAAGCCGGAACCATGGCCGGGGCTGTCGCGCGCCGACGGCGGGACGCTCGCCCGCGGCGCACTCGCGCCCTGTTTCCCACGGCTTCGGGGCTTTGCCGAAGGAGAGGGGCATGAGCGAAGTGGAGCCGCGCGCGAAGGCGTTTGACCTTCCCGCCGTTGACAGGATTGTCGCCGAGACGGTGGCGCCGGCCGCCGCCGAGGTGGACCGCGCCGGAACGTTCCCGCGGGCCGCGCTCGAAGCCTTCGGGCGGGCGGGGCTTTTGGGGCTGGTCAGCTCCCGCGAAGTGGGCGGGCTCGGGGAGTCGCACCGCGCGGCGACGCAGACGGTCGAGCGCGTGGCCTCGGCCTGCGCCTCGACGGCGATGGTCCTTTGTATGCACTACGCGGGCGCGGCCGTCATAGAGGCGCACGGGCCGAGGCAGGTGCGGGAGGCGATAGCGCGGGGCGAGCACGTCACCACGCTCGCCTTCTCCGAGAAGGGGTCGCGCAGCCACTTCTGGGCGCCCGTCAGCACGGCGGCCGGCGCGGACGGCGGCGTCAGGCTCGACGCCGAAAAGAGTTGGGTCACTTCGGCCGGCGAGGCGGACTCTTACGTCTGGTCGAGCCGCCCGCTCGGGGCCGAAGGCCAGAGCACCGTCTGGCTCGTCCCGGCCGACGCGCAGGGGCTCAGCGTCCCGGCGCCTTTCGACGGGATGGGCCTGCGCGGCAACGGCTCCGCGCCGATGAAGGCCGAGGGCGTCACCGTTCCGCGCGAGAACATGCTCGGCCCGGACGGCGGCGGCTTCGACGTGATGATGGGCGTCGTGCTCCCCTACTTCCAGTTGATGAGCGCCGGCTTCTCCACGGGGACGATGGAGGCCGCGACACGGAAGGCCGCCGCGCACGTCTCCGGCACAACGTTCGAGCACCTTGGGGCCTCGCTCGCCGACCTGCCGACCGTGCGCGCCTACCTCTCTCGGATGCGCATCCGCGTGGACATGTGCCGCGCGCTGCTCGAAGACGCGCTGGCGGCGCTCGAAGCCGGCAGGGACGACGCGATGCTGCGCGTGCTTGAGGTGAAGGCGGCGGCGGGCGAGTCGGCGACCGAGGTCACGGACCTGGCGATGCGCGTCTGCGGCGGCGCGGCCTTCCGCAAGGAGGTCGGCGTCGAGCGCCACTTCCGCGACGCCCGCGCCGCGACCGTGATGGCGCCGACCACCGACGTGCTCTACGACTTCATCGGCAAGGCCGTCTGCGGCCTGCCCCTCTTCGGTTAAAGAAAGGTGCGATGACGGCAATGAGCGATTCCGACACACTCCTCCTCGGCGCGGTCGCCTACGACCCGAAGGTCGTGACGATTTGGGAGGGCTTCAAAGCCTACTTCTCGCGCCGCGGCCTCCGGTTCGACTACGTCCTCTACTCCAACTACGAGCGGCAGGTCGAGTCGCACCTGGCGGGCCACTTCCACGTCGCATGGAACTCGCCGCTGGCCTGGGTTCGCACCCGGCGGATGGCCGCCGCCCGAGGGCTGAACGTCGAAGCCCTCGCCATGCGCGACACCGACCGTGACCTGACCTCCGTCGTCGTCGTGCGCAACGACTCCGGCGTGCGGTCGGTCGCGGACCTGCGCGGCAAGCGCGTGGCGGTCGGCGCGCTCGACTCGCCGCAGGCGACGCTCCTCCCGCTCTCACACCTCCGGGCGCAGGGGCTCGCCCCCGGCGGAGACTTCGAGGTCGTCTACCACGATCTGCTCGGCGGCAAGCACGGCGACCACATCGGCGGCGAGCGCGAGGCGGCGCGCGCCCTCCTCGCGGGCGACTGCGAAGCCGCCTGCATGATAGACGGCAACCACCTCCTCTTCGTCTCCGAAGGGACTCTGCCGTCCGGCTCCACGCGCGTGCTGACGCAGACCGCGCCCTACGACCACTGTAACTTCACTGTCGGCCCGCGGGCGCCCGCCGGGCTCCTGTCGCGCTTCCGCGAGCTGCTGCTCGGGATGCGCTACGACGACCCGGAGGTGCGCCCGCTGCTCGACCTTGAAGGGCTCAAAGTCTGGCGCGAAGGGCGGGTCGAAGGCTACGAGGCGCTCGAACGCGCGACCGACGAGGCGGGCTTTTATGACGCGACCGGGAACATCACCATCGGCGGTTATAGATATTAAAGACCTCGGCCTCGACCGCGGCGCGCACCTGCTGCTCAGAAGGGCTCTGGCCGAACTGCCGCCCGGCGGGAGGCTCCGCGTCATGGGGAGCGCGCCCGACCTCGCCGTCCACCTGCGCGGCTGGTGCCGCTCCGAGGGGCACGAGTTCGTGAGCCCCGAGGCCGACGGCCCGACGGGTGACGAGGTGGCTGCCGACGGCGGCTCGCCTCCGGCGGCGTGGGTCGTGCGCGGCGCTTCGACAGGCGGGCGCCGGGCCGGCGCGGAGGCGGCCGGCGGGCCGGACCCGCGCGAGCCCGGCGCGGTGGTCGAGCGGCCTCCGGCGAGGTGGGGTCTGGCCGCGCGCGGCGCCTTCGTCGAGGCCGGCGGCCCGGAGTTCTTCTTCCGGCTCGACTCGAAGCCGGAAGTGTGGGCCGAGAGCGTCCCGCGCCTCTACCAGCAGGCCGCCGCCGCACAGTGGAACCCGGCGACGGCCATCGACTGGGGCGCGCCCTTCGAGTTGCCGGAGGAGGTCGAGTCGGCCGTCGTTCAGGTGATGACCTATCTCATCGAGAACGAGACGGCGGCGCTGCTCGTGCCCGCGAAGTTCCTGGCACAAGTGCACCCTCACTTCCGCGAGGTCATGCAGTTGCTCGCCATTCAGGTCGCCGACGAGGCGCGGCACGTCGAGGTCTTCACGCGCCGGGCCACGCTGCGGCGGAAGGAGGCGCTGGGGCTCTCGACCGTCGGCGGGCAGCAGTCTTTGAAGACGCTGTTGGACGAGCCCGACTTCACGCTCGCATCCTTCCTGCTTTCCGTCCTCGGTGAAGGGACGTTCCTGAATCTGCTGTGGTTCCTCGAACGTCACGCGCCCGACCCCGTGACGCGGCAGGTCGCACGGCTCGCCGCGCAGGACGAAGCACGCCACGTCGCCTTCGGCATCGGGCACCTGCAATACGCCGCCGCGCTCGACCCCGGCTTGCTCGGGCGCCTCGCGGCGGCGGCCGAACGGCGGCACGACGCGCTGGCCCGGACGGCGGGGTTGAACGAGGAGGTGTTCGACGCCCTCGTCCTTTTGGCGGCCGGCGGCTGGGAGCCCGATGCCGTCGCCGCCGGATTTGAGAAGGTGCAGACCCTCAAGCGTGAGATGGCGGCCGACCGCGCGGCCCGTCTGGTCAAACTGGGCTTCCCCCCCGGCGAGGCCGACACGCTCTCACGACTCCACACGCGGAATTTTATGTAGGCCCCGCGGCGACCTGACGGGGCGCGTCGGGCTTTCGTGAAGGCCGTCTTTCACCCCGGCGGGCATGCCCGCGCGACGGCCCGGACGACTTGCTCAAGGTCGCCGTCCGTCATCCCCGCCGTCGCGCTGTTCTTAGACACCGAAGGGAACGAGCTGGGTCTCCATTCCATGACATAAAGAGACGTTGCGGACCGGCCCCGGCGTTAAGGTGTGTCGCTTTAAATCTCCGGGCGGTAGATGAGCCGGAGGGCCTTTGACACGGAGTAGTTTTGAGTGGCGGGGCTGCCCGCCCCCGAGCGCCGCCTAACAATTGCACGCACCCGACGCCCTTCCAGCGTGCCTCTCATGAATCTTGCGCGGGGGCGCGGGTGATGCCGGGCGTTAGACGCTTCGCTAATAACATAGGAAAGGTGGATTGCGGTGAAACAATCTTTGTCATTACTCCTAATTCTTGTAGTGGCCGCCGGTACAGTCTTCGCCCAGACTGGAGGTAAGAGGGAGCCGGCCGCCGGGGCCGAGAGGGAGTTGCTGAAGGCGAATCGCGAGTATGACGATGCCCTGGTCGGGGGCGACACCGCGGCACTCGGCCGCATCTACGGCGACGAGTTCACTTACACGTCCACGGGCGGCGAGGTCCTGAACAAGGCGCAGCAAATCGAACTCCTCAGGTCCGGGGCGCTGAAGATCGAGTCGGGGTCGAGCGAAGGCGTCGAAGTGCGCCGCTACGGGGACACGGCCCTGGTGCTCGGGTACTTTAAGGCGAAGGGACAATTTAAGGGGCAGGCTTTCGATTCGACGGAGCGGTACATCTCGGTGTGGGTGAAGCGGGGCGGGAGGTGGCAACTCGTCGCCGAACAAGGGACGGCAGTCCCCAGGCAATGAGGGGGAGTGTTATCTGATCGTGACCCGCATCTAACAACGACGTGCACCCGACATCCGACGGCGTGCCGCCATGTAGCTCCAATGATAAGTCGCGCGGCTCCGGCGCGTCTCGTCGTCCGGCTCGACGAAAAAATCAGTCGCCCATTCCGTGCCCGCTGAATACTCCCGTGTGGGGCAGACGATTCAGGGTCCAGGTTTGTTACCGGCCGGCCTCACGCGTCACTTCGGAAAGTCTTGCCTCCTTCAGCCGCTCATAAATGTGGCCCGCGATAAAGCCGTTCCCGTCATTCGTCACGTGCACGAAATCCACGTACACCTCTTCGTCGTGATTAAGGAAGATGTCGCTCAGGTCGAAGAAGTGACAGCCCGCGCCCCGGTTGAATGAATCCGCGCCGCCCATCGCCTGCCTGATTCGCCGGTAAGTGTCCCCGGCGTGGGATTGGTACTCCGGCGGGTTCCACAAAGACTCCTCCGCAGGCGCGAGCGGGCGCTTAAAGGGCAGGAGCGGCTGGAGGTAGACCGCCAGCTCGAAACCGGCGCCGCGGGCGAAGGCACACATCTTGCGCTGGTTCCCGGCGTAGACGGAAGCGATCCTCTGTCGCCAGTCTTCCGACCCGTACCCCGCCCCCGGCCTGAGCGCCTCGCCCTCGCTTCTGCGTGGGTCGAGCCGATTGTTGGTAAATCGTGAGAAGGCCAGCGTGAGCAAACTGCTCCGGGCGGCCAACTTCGTCAAGGTCACATCGTGTAGCTCTCCGGGGTCGTCCTGCGTCTGCCAGTCGTAAGGGTTGCCGGGGCGCGGGTCGGAGGAGTAGGGGCTGTAAATATCGTTGCTGCCGTCGTAGACGATGACCAGGTCGGGCCGGTAGTCCGAGACGGTGTGCGCCAGCAGGGATAGCTCCTGCCCCGAGACGAATCCGGGCACCCCCCAGTTATAGACTCTGACGTTGCGCCTGCCTTCCTGGTGAAACAGCGCCTCCAACCGGCCGGCGATTGACCGCGACAGCGGGAACCCGCCCCAGACGGTCGAGCCGCCCAACATGATGACCCTGTACTCGTCGCCTTTCTCCGCGGGGGGGACGGGGCCGCGAAAACTCAACTCGTTGGTCACCTCCTCCCTGGCGGGCAGGTGCGGGTCGAGCGGGCCGTAAGTAAGTGTTTCGGCCGTCAGCCTGGCGTGAGGCTCGACGGTGAACACGAGGTAAGGGTGGGGGACGTACCGCAGCTCATCGGACACGGGGCCAAACAGGCGGAGGCGGGCGGATATTTCGCCGACGATGAAAAGCGCGACGATACCTAAAAACAGCCTGCGGTTGAGTCTGGCGGCGCCCGCCAGAGCTATCGAGATTATGACCCCGACGACGGTTACCAGCCCGACGAGGAAGGAGAAATAGGGCAGGCTATACCTTCCGAAGAGCCATGGGTTCCTCGACCTGTTGTCGAAGAGGGGGGCGATGAGCCACAGCAGAAAGACCGCGAGGGCCAGATTCGCGAACAGAAAAGGCCCCCCCCGGCGGAGCCGGTCAAGCCCGCGAGATAAAAGCCGAGCCGCCATCTCTCCCCTCCCGATTTTCACCTCTCCGTTCGCGCTCTCCTTCGGGCGATTACTCGGACGCCCGGCGCACTTCCGGATTCGGGGGCGGGCGGCGCCACTCCTCTGACGGCGCTCAACGGGCCAAGGCGTTAGCCGCGCTCGCCCGAGCCGTACTCGCGCGGCACCAGCCCCAGATGGGACCCGATAGCCGTTGTGATTCGCCACCCGTTCATGGTCAATCAAATCTCAATCGTGTCGGCATAGACGACCCGTAGCGCGTTTGGTGCCGCCGTCGTCGTCGCGCTCGGCGGGATCAGCTCCTTGTTCACGACCCGACCGCTCGCGTCGAGGTCGTCGGCGAAGAACTGTTCCGTCTCGCTGATGACTACCCTGTACGAGCCCGGCTTGTAGTCTGCGGGGAGTTCTATCTGCCCGAACCAGGCGCTCACGCCGGGCGCTTGCGTGTCCTGCACGAAGATGAGGGGCAGGATCGGCGACGCGGCTTCCCAGTCCAACTCAGATTTGCGCGGCGAGGTGGCTCTTTGCAGCGCGACCGACATGATGTTCTGCGACTCCAGCCTGTGCGTCACCCCGGCGACGATGACGGCCACGGCGTTCTTCTTGACCTGGAATGCCGGCGCCTGCTTCTCAAGGATTTCATGAATGGACTTGGTCGGGTTCGCGAGCTGCGCGTGCGCCGCGATTTCGGTCGTGAGCGTCGTCGAGAACTTGGCCGGGCTCTTCTTCGCCGCCGTGACGAGCTTCAGGTACGCCAAGCGGCTGGGCGCTAACTGCACGAAGTCGGCCGCGGCGACGCGCGACAGGTGCGCGCCGGGGAGCGACTCGGGCTGGTAGCGCGCGAGGCCGAGCCTGATGAAAGGGTAGTAGGAGGGGATGTCCGAGGCGGGCGTCTTCGGCGTCGCGGGGATGAGGATTTGAAGGTCGCTGTACCACCGCGCGCCGTCGAATTTCACTTCGTGCGCGGCCACCTTGACCAGCTCTTCGACGACCGGGTCAGCCACCTCGGCCAGCGGCAAGTCGGTGCCGGTCTTCGCGCGCAGCGGGAACATCTCCGGGATGAGAAACGGCGGGAAGCCGGCTTGTTTCTTCCAGATGGGGTCGTCGCCCCACTGGGTCAAAAGCGGCTTCAGGCGTTCCGAGGCGAACCCTATGAGCGACTGGCCCCCCATCAAGACGCCGAGCATCTCGCCCTCGCCCGACGAGTACCAAGGGCCTTCGAGATAGACGCGCAGCCCGCCCCCGACGCGCCCCGAGTAGAATTCGTCGGTCTCCTTGATGGCCTTCTTGAACCAGTGGAAAATCGGGATGACGTATTGCACTTTCGGGGCGGAGGGGCGCGCCGAGTTGGGAATCTTCAACTCCAGGGATGTGGACTCGCGCGTGAGAGGGGGAGGGTTTTTCTTCCCCAGCTCGGTGAGGAAGTACTCGCGGAAGCGCGTCGTCGCGCTGGCGGTGTAGTGCACCGTGCGGTGTTTGGTGTCGCCGAACTCGTGCTTCAGCCCGCCGAGCTCCAGTTGCGCGGCCGGCGACTGGACTGTCAGCTCGCCGACGTGCGCCTTCGTCTTCTTGGTTTCGGGCCCGCCGAGCTTCGTCGCCTTGCCGAGCGTGACGCCGCGCCCGGTGAACTCCTCCCACTCGGCCAGCACGTCAACCTTGGCGGTGCTCGCGTTGTGGATGGCGATTGCGCCCGAGAGCACGGCGGTCGTCTGCCCCAGACTCTGCCTCGCGGCTTGCAGCGGTGCGAATTGCGGGGCTTTGAGCGGCTGCTGCACGGCGTGCACGAGCACCAGCTCGCGGAAGGGGTTGATGGTCGTGAGGCCGCGCTTCAAAATTTTGCCGAAGTCCAGCTTCTCGGCGGGGATGAATTCCAGCATCCAGCGGAAGACGCCCATCTTGAGCAGTTCTTCTTTGGTTAGCTGCGAGCTGAGCTGGATGCGCGCCGTCTCCGCGGGCGGCAGCAGCACTTGCAGCGTGCGCGTCGCGTCGTCGTACTTGTGCGTGACGGCGGCCCCCGCGGGCGCGGGCTTCAGCTCGATGCGGAACGGCTTGAAGTCGGGCCACGTTTTCGCCGCGTCGTAGTAGGCGACGAGGCCGTTCTCGACGATGCCGGTGGGGTTGATGCGGACGAGCGCGCCGTTCGTCGCCGGGTCCGGCAGGTAGAGGTGCTCTTTGTCGCCCGGCTTCTTCGAGGGGAACTCCGGCAGCACCTTCTCGGGCGGCGGCGGGTCCGTGTTTTTAACCTCGTGGTCGCGCCTCTTGATGAGGTCGTAGGCGACGGCGGGCGCGAGCTTGTCGAAGACGCCGTGCGTCTCTGCGAGTTGCTGCGCGACGGGCGGCGGGGCGACGTGCCGCACCGCGGTCTCCGGCGTCTTGATGACATCGCCCGTGCGGATGACGACTCGCTCCAGCGATTCGCCGTCCTTCCTCGCGTTCCCGAGCAGCACCGTGGGCGGGGCGATCGGCTCGAAGCGCGCGTAGGTCAAAGGCGGCGTGGCCGACTCGCCCGCGTCGGCGAGCTTGCGGCCGTTGCCGGCCAGATCGACGGCGCGCGCGCGCAACTGGTACTTGCTCCCGAAGCGCAGGCGCGGCAGGCTGCCCGTGACGACAGAGAAACGCACGTCGAGCGGGTAAGACTTGTTGCCGGGGGGCGAGGCGGTCGGGGGGTCGGGCTTGCCTTCGACGTTGAGCGCCTGCGTCTCCTCGGGCTTGGACGCGAGCGGCAGGCCGGGGCGACGCACGGCGAGGCTCCACCCCTCCCAGCGGAAGAGCGTCTCTTGCAGGTAGAGGTCTTTCGGGGCCGGGCTGAGAACCTTCGGGGGCAGGGCCTTGGCGCCGACCGAAGTCGTGACGAACCCTTCCTCCTTCTGACTGCTGACCGGCGGCTGCACCTGCGGGACGTGGTAGCTCTCCGTCCGCTCGCAGAGCGAGCGCCAGGGGCCGGGCTGTTCGTCCTTGAACTCGCGCACGTCCACGCGGTAGCCGCGGACGAGGTCGTCCGCCGTCAGGGTGATGCCGCGCGAGGGGTCGTCCGGCTTGTGCGGGACGGCGGGCGAGGGATTTTCGGCCCCCTTCTCCGACGCCGTGTTGAGGTCGAACGCGCGGCGCATCTTGTCTTTGAACTCGGCGGCGCGTCCGTTCCTGACGACCGCGATGCCGCCCGAGCGCAGCGCGGGCAAGCCCGCCTGCTGCGGCGTGTCGGCGGTGCGGCGTAAGGTGGCCGCCTCGTCCAGATTGTTGGCGAGGTTGAAAGCCTTCAAGCCCCCGCCGTCGGCGTCTATCTGCACGACGCCGAAGCGCGTCTTGTCGTCGAGCCTGAGCAGCCCGCCCGAGAGGTCGGAGCCCGCCTCGTCGGCCGCGCTGAATTCCAAAGGGGTCGGCGCGCGGTAGCGCGTGCGCGGCGTGACGTTGACGTGCTCGATTGACCCTGACTCGTTGTGCGCCGTCGGGTGAAAGTCGGGCACGACCATCACGGTGTCGGCCTGATTCGGCGGGGCCGGCACGGTGAGGTCGATGATGAGCCCGAGGCTGCGCATCAGCAGGGGGTATTGGCCGAAGTGCGCCAGCATGTCGTGGAAGTCGGGGACGGGCGGCGCGACCGCGGGCCTTTTTCCGTCGGCCCCTAAGGGCGTGCGCGGCTGGTGGAAGAGGATGAGCTTGAGGAAATCGCCGAGCGGCCCCGGCTGGTTGATGACGGACCTCGGGCGCTCGGCGGGCCGCTTCAGGTCTTCACCGAACCGTTTGATCCGTTCGTCGAAGGTCTCCGGCCTGTGGGCTACTCCGGCCGGGCGCTCGCGCGGCAGGACGAGCGAGCCGAATCGCTTCTTGTCGAGAATCATCGAGACCGGCGGCGGCGAATCGCTCGTCGAGAGGTCCGCGTAGTTGCGCTTCAGGAACTCGTTGATGGCCGCCGCCGGGTAAGAGAAGATGAAGTTGCGGTCGAGCCGCTGAAACTGGTAGGGGCGCACGACCGTCGCCTGGTTGAAGAGCGCCCCCCAGAGTTTGGCGTTGGGCGGCGCGCTGGTGCGCGTGGACAGGACCGGCTCGTTCTCGCCGAACTTCACCTTGAAGGCGAGCTTCCTGCCCGGCCAGTCGAGGAAGTCCGGGAAGAGTGCGAGGCGCGGGTCGGGCACGTCGGAGGCGACGAGGCGCGGCGACACGAGCACGGAAAGCTTGTAGGTCTGCGCCGGCTTGGGGCCGCGGGGCAGAGCCTTAGGTGGCGGGAGGCCGCCGTCGGGAAGGGCCGTCCAGATGATGGTCTGAGTGAAGGTAGCCACGGGGCTCCAGCTCCTTTCTTCTCGGTCGGCGTGCGCGGCTTCGGGGCCGTGGGCGCGTCTTCGGTCTCAGGCGGCGAACGCCGCGCGGTACTCCTCGACGTACTGCTTCTCGCTCATCAACTGCTGGAAGGTCGGGTCGCCGTCGCCGCCCGCGAACTCGCGCTCGACCGTCATCGAGACCGACTTGCTGAAGAAGGCGACTTCGACTTCGACCGTCACGCTCGCCTGCCCCCAGAAGCGGTTGCTCGGGCCCACCTTCGAGTAGCTCAGGCCCAAATAGAACTCGGTCGAGATGGCGATGAGCGAGAGCACTTCGAGGACTCCGTTGGCGCGCACGTAGGCCGTGAAGGTGAGCGCGTTGGCCGACGAGCCGAAGTAGAAGCCGCCCATCACGCAGACGCCGCCGCTCGCCACGCCGAGGTTGAGGGCGACGTTGCCGCCGAATTCGAGCGCGGCCTCGATGCTCTCGATGCCGTCGGCCCCGAGCGCGAGGCCGAGGAAGCCGCCGCCCGCGAAGCCCGAGACCGTCAGGAGGAAAGGGCTCTGGCGCTCGCTGAAGTTGAAGCGGACGCGGATGGCCTCGCCCGTGAAGGGGATGTTGAGCGCCGCGCCGAGCGTGACGTTTTGCAGCGCGTAAGCGCCGATGGTGAGCGGGGGCAGCCCCAGCGTGTAGCCGAGCCGCGCGCCGCCCGCGCTCACGTCGAGGAACGGCGGGTCCTTAAAGCCCGCGGAGTCAATCAGCGCCGCGAGCTGGTTGAGGAAGGCCAGCGGGCCGCGGAACCTGACGCACGGCTTCGGCAGCTCGGCGCTCACGTCCATCTTCGACCCGGCGGGCTGCTCGAAGGTGAGCGAGTCGAACGCGACCTCGATAACGTCGGCGAAACTGATGGCGAAGAATTGCAGTTGACCGAAGACGCTGAACTCCTGCTTGCCGCCCTGCAAATCCGTGCGCGCCTTGACCCGGAGGGTCAGGCATTCGCCGGGGGACTGTGGCTTGAGCACGGGGTGGGTTTTGAGCAGCGGCTTCCATTCGAGCAACGTCTCCAGGGCGACGGGCGTCTCGCCGCCCTTCTCGAAGACGGGCGAGGTGTTGAGCTTCGGCACGCGGGCCGCGTCGAAGGAGTTCGCATCGAGGGTGGCTACCACGTCGGCGAGGCTGATGCCCCCGAGTAATTTAGCGCCGACGAAGTATTGCGCCGGGTCGAAGTTGCCGTCGGCCAGCGCGGCGACGCCCTTCGAGGGGCTGAACACGCCGCTGCCAACTCCGCCGACCGCCCCGGTCAGGCGCGAGAGCCCGATGACGTTGAAGTTCGGCGTGACGACGCCGCCCGAGCGCTGCGCCTGCCCGTCGAAGTTCACCGAGGGCACTGGCTTATCGCCGACGAGTTCGGCGAAGACCTCGCCCTTGTTCTGGCCCTTAAAGCCGGACGTGCGGTAGGGCGCGGCGTACGCCATCTCGGAGAGCGACGCCGTGCCCGCCAACTGCTCGACCGCCGTGATGCGCACCTCGGCGGCGTTGAGCGCGGGGCGGTAGGGTTGTTTATCGCCGCCCGCCGCCTGGCGCGCCTCGAAGGCCACGCTGTGCGTCTCGTAGGCGGTGTCGCCGGCCGAAGCGGGCTCGGTGGGGGTGTACGCGATCATCCGCCCGAAGGTCTTCGCGCGGCGGCGGGAGGTAGGCGCGTCGGGCGCGGACGGCAGCTTGTTGTAGGCGCTAATCAACGTGCCGATGTCGGCGGGCTTGATCGAGTCTTTGACGAAGATGAGCGGGAGTCCGAACTCGCAGGGGTGGCCTTCCCAGTCCGTGCCGACGAGGTTGAATTTGTAGTCCTTGCCCCCGACGACGACCCAGAACGCGTCCTCGCCGAGCGTCCCGACCTGCGTCGGCGAAGACTTCTTCGGCGGGTCTATGACGGGCGTCACCCTGTCGTTGATGCGCACGCTCTTGAACGGCAGAAGCGAGTTGACCAAGTCGCCCTCTTTGACCACGTCCGTGTCCTTGGCGCTCGTCACCCGCACCGGCTCGCGCACGACGACGTACATCTTCTGAAAAAGCGCGGCGACGATTTCGCTCGTCTGCGGCTGCTCGCTGTCGGTCGCGTGGAAGCGCCGCTCCGTGACCGTGACGAGCGCGGCGCGGTGGCCGAAGGGGAAGAGCGAGCCCTCCTCAACGACCCGCACGTAATGGTCGCGCCCGAGCGTGGCCGAGTGCTGCCAACTGCTCATGCTCGGGGCCGACTGCACGCCCAACTGCTTGAGCACGGGGGCCAAAGCATTGAGGCGGTAATCGTCGTCCCACTCGCCGCGCAGGTCGAGGTAAGCGCCGAGCGAGGTGAGCATCAGTTTGTGCGCGGCGACCGAGCGCGGGTTGAAGCCGCTCTTTCTGGTCGAGGTGAGCAGAACCAGCTCGGTGCGCTGGCGCTGCGTGAGGGAGTTACGGAACATGAGCGGGGGGGGGCCGTTGGCGGGGTCGAAGTCGCGCGCCCACGCCACGCGCACGCGCGGCAGCACCTCAGTCGTACTGCCGTCGGTCAAAAGGAAAGGCGGAGAGAAGAGCCGCGTGTGCCAGAGTTCGACCGCCCCGTCGTGGTTTACGGGCGCGCTCTCGTGCGCCCAGAGTTGGCCGGGTTCGGGCGCGAGCAGCAGCCGGAAGGGGGCCTCGATGGCCGAGGCCAGCAGCCCGTCCTTCGGGATGCCGTCGGGCGTCGTGACCTGGAGTTTCCACTTCCCCCAGTCGAGCAGCGCTTCGAGCGTGTAAGGGATGGACTTAATCTCGTCGGGGATCCTGAAGGTGAGCCAACTGATGCCGCTCAGCCGCGCCTGAGCGGGGAATTTCACCGGGTCGCTGCTGGTCGGCAGCTTCGGGTCGGACGGCTTGAAGCCGTCCTTCTGCTCGGCCTGATAAAAGGCCTGCTCGCCGATGCTCTGCTGCGGGAAGGCGACGGTGATGAGCGCCTCCTTGCCGGTGCGCACCAGCGTCGGGGCGTCCGACTGCCTGTCCTTCATCCCGAAGCCGGAGAAGAGGAACGTGAGGAACAGAAAATCCTCGCGGCGGACGACCACGGCCGACTTGATGTGCGTTAAAAGAACGGGGAGGTTTCCGCCCTTCGGGAACTGGAAGTCTTTGTTCCTGACGAGATCGTTGATGTCGGTAAGGTCTTGAAGCGGACTGCGGAGAATTCTGTCCGTCATAAGGCTCCTTCCCCGAAAGGTCTGAGAACGGTGGGATGGGCGGCCCGCGCGCCGCCGCGCGCGAATTTGGCAGAGGACGAAACCGCTGGGCGTGAGCCGCGGCCCGTGTCGGGAATTGAGAACCGGCGTAAAGCGGGGTCAGGGTAGTGTAGTTGCCTTTTCGTGTCAAGATACTGTTTTCGGCAATGTAAGCAGCGAGTTAGGCTGGTATGTTCTCAGAAATGATGATGGTCTTCGTTTAAGTCTTGCTCGCGCAAAAGAGAGCTTGGTGAAAAAGCACCCTGAAATGGAGGCGCTGCGGGAGGCCGTGCAGAGGCTCGAAGTGAGGGCCGGCGAGGTGCTGGAATTTCGGCGCCATGCGGGCTGAGGGTCACCATCGGGGCACCATCGGCCCCGGAAGGCGAAAAGAGGGCTCGCGCCCTCTTCCCGTAAGTCTTTGAAAACGTGAAAGGTAAGTGGTAGCGGGGGGGAGACTTGAACTCCCGACCTTGGGGTTATGAACCGCACTCCTTTGCTTTCCTCAAACAATTCTCTTTTCTAGGGTTGCAGCCACCGAAGTTTTCCCCAAGTTTTATACGCCTCTATACAGGCTTCGATGCCGTACACGCGAGTTTATATAAATTCGCGTCACAAATGCGTCTCACGGAGCGCTCCCCTGTAAAGACGCTAAGGTTAAGACATGCCATGCTGACAAAAGAATCAAAAAGTTCAGAATCTTTACCCAAGACTCCTCCGGGCGGATTGTTGAGCGGCGTGGTGTGCGCTCAGTACAAGAAGTCCGGGAAGAGGACTTGAAGGTGCGCGCGCGGCGAGTTGCACGGCCCCTACTTCTATCGCTTCAAGTGGCGTGACGGGCGCGTGGTCAAGAAATACGTCCGACTCTCTGATGTCGGTGAAGTCAGGGCCGCCTGTGCTCGTTATAGGAAGATGCAAAAAGAACTGTCGGAAGGTAGGCCGGCACTGTCGGGCGCTACGTTCACGCCTCCGGTTGACACTCGGAGGTGTTGACAATGAATAAAGCGAGAGCCGTTAAATCACCTCAGGCAGATGAAGAGCAGAAGCCGCATCTGGCGCTGGTCGAGGCTGCTGAATTCGGGCTGGCTGAGGTCGCCGATGCTGCTCAGGATAACGAGCCGAGGGGGCCGGTGGAAGCGGGCCCTGTTGATGTGGTGGTCTACCTCGACTCGCTCGGCGTCGCGGCGCTCGACGGCTTCTCGCTCGTGCGCATCTTCCGCAGGGAGTGGAGAGCGCGGGTGGCCTTCTTCCGCTCAGAGGAGGGCGGCAGCCTCACACTCGGCGAGGCAATTGAGCGCGCCACCCACCAGATAGACGAGCAGCGGGCCGCGGAGTTGGTAGAGCAGTTGCTGACTCACTCCACCGAGACGATAAGTTTCGACGACCTGAACAAGCTGTGGATGCACTCGCCCGAGGACGGGGAGTTCGTCTGGCGGCAGATGAAAGAGGAGGCGCGGCGCGAGTTCATGGCCGGGCACTTGGCCGCAACAGTCTTCGAGCCGGTCGAGTGGATGCGATCGGCCTGGGAGCGGGCGAAGTTCCTCGGCGTACGCGATTCCTTCATAGACGAGTACCAGCCGGAGGGCGGAGTGGAGGTGGCGCTGGTAGACACAATGGCCCAAGCATACTTCCTGCAACTGCACTGGACGGGGGAGTCGGTCAAGCGTACGAGGGCCGACCCGCGTCGCCACAGCCTTGAGTTCACACAGTCACAGCGCTACAAGACCGAGTCAGGCAAGGAGCGCATGTGGGACCCCGGCGACTGGGAGATACCTTACGCCTCGGAGCTGGCCTGCCAAGAGCAGGCGGTGAGGATGGCGGACCACTTCTCCCGGCTGTTCCAGCGCACCGTGAGGCAGTTGGACGCGCACAGGTTATCTAAAGCCAAGCAGAAGCGTTTGGCAGTGCCGGCGGCGCAACGTCCGGCCGCTGAGTTGGAGATGAAGAAGGTTAAGGACCGGGTGGAGCGGGTCGAGCAGGCGAGAAGGCAGGTTAACAGAGGAGAAGGCCCACCCGAGTGAACGTATGACATAACTCTCCGAACTGCACTTGGGGCTCAGGGCCACACGTCCTTATACGGCGCCAGCCATCCCGCCGGCCGCGCATGCAATTATGAAGGGGGGTTTATAAGAACTCATCCGGCGGAGACCCTGCAACTTGAGTCACACCTCTGCGGGAGGCGGCGTTATTCGCCGGGTAGCCGCGGCCTCATTGCTTCGCCCGCGAACACTTCATGCATATCCTCGGCGTGTCATCCTTCGAGCGGGCTGCGCACGGCCTTCCCGCCCCGGTTCAGCACGTGCGTGTAAATCATCGTCGTCTGCACGTCCGCGTGCCCCAGCAACTCCTGGATGGTGCGGATGTCGTAGCCGGCCTCCAGCAGATGCGTAGCGAAGCTGTGCCGCAACGTGTGACAACTCCCCGCCTTATTTATCCCCGCCGCCCTGATCGCCGCCTTCACCGCCTTCTGCAAGGCCGTCTCGGCTATGTGGTGTCGCTGCTCGCGCCCCGTCCGCGGGTCAATTGAACGCTTCGACGCCGGGAAGACGTATTGCCAGCACCATTCTCGCTCAGCGCTCGGGTATTTCCTCGCCAATGCGTGAGGCAGGTAAACCCGCCCGAACCCCTCACGCACATCCGCCTCATGCAACGCCCTCGCCCTCTCCAGCTGCCGGCGCAGAGGCTCGGCCAGCGTCGCCGGCAGCATGGTAACCCTGTCCTTACTTCCCTTCCCCTCTCGGACGATTATCTGAAGCCGCGCGAAGTCAACGTCCTTGACCCTGAGGCGGACGCACTCCATCAGCCGCAGCCCCGACCCGTAGAGGAGCGACGCCATCAGCCACGCCTCCCCGCGCAGGCGGCCCAGCAACGCCCTCACCTCCTCCCTCGTGAAGACGACGGGCAGCCTCCGCGGCCGCTTCGCCCGCTCGATGTCGTCAACCCATTCGATAGGCTGGGCGAGCACCTCGCGGTAGAGGAACAGCAAGGCCGAAAGGGCTTGAGTCTGTGTGGACGCGGCGACGCGCCGCCCGACCGCCAGGTGCGAAATGAACGCGCTCACCTCCTTAGCCCCTAGCTCCCCCGGGTGTCGCTTGCCGGAGAAAAGGATGTACTCCCTGGTCCAACGGACGTATGCTTCTTCGGTGCGGATGCTGTAGTGGCGCGTGCGTATGGCCTCACGCACCCGGTCGAGCAGTCTTGACACGGTAGCGTCCCCCTCTGGCGGCAGGTAATTGAAACGGGTGGGCGTCTAAATCGGACGGGTGGGAAGCGAAATATACGCCCCGGGGCGGCAAAATATCAAGGTAAAATGAGAAGGCGGTTAGGGTTAGGCGCCCATTTGGGCGCCTTTACCGGCGGCGTATAATACGTCTACTATGCGTTAGGCGCGCCTGGAAGTTGCGGCCCGTGGGCAGCAAGGCTGAGCCTCAAGCCGCAACACAGAGGCGGTCTAACATCGGCATGCAGCGGACCGCGGGCCAGCGTGCCCCTCATCGTGAACTCGGGTGGCTCCGAGGGTGAGTGCGCGGCCGCTGATGCCGGGCGTTAGGTGCTGCGCCGGTAGCGCGAGACTTGCTCCAATCCAACGTCGTGTCGTCGCCGCTCGCGCATTGAATCAGACAGAGTCTTGCGCGATGTAGCTCTGCGCGTAACAATGTAGCTTGAAGAGAGGCGCGAGGCTTCTGGCTGCCGCGCGGCGCTCGCGGCGAAGTCCTGGCGCATCGCCTAACAATTCGCTCAAGCCGACCGCCAAATAGCAACTCTTTTATCTTTCAAGGCAGCAGGCGGCGGCTTAGCTCAAGCGTTAGGCGTCTTTCTCTATCTTGGCTTATGAAAAGCCGATGGCTCAAAGCGTCTAGCGTTCTCTGGCTCATCTTCGTGATGCCAGTGCTTGGCCTTCTCCCCTTGTTGCTGTTGACCGGAATCATTAGCCCTTATGGTGACGCCGCCCGTTATGCTGTGGCGCTCCTCAGAGATATGAGGGGGTTAGTGCTCCATGACCCGGCCCCTGGGGCTAGCCATGCGGGTTTCTATGATTTGGCTTCGGCGTCGGTTTGGTCAGTCGTGGCGGCAGTAGTATTCGGCGTATCGGCCCTTTGTCTGTACTATTGGCGGCGTGTGTGCGCGAGGCGCGCCGCCTAACAACGGCATGCACCCGACCGCGAATCAGCATGAATGTTATCGTGAACTTGGGTGGTTTCGAGGTTGCGTGCGCGGCGGGTGATGCCGGGCGTTAGAACCGACTGAAAGCGGCGGGCCGAGACTATAAGCGTTTCACCCCGCCGCCCTGAGGCGGTCTAACATCGGCATGCACCCGACCCGAATTAGCGTGCCTCTCATCGAAAACTTGCGCGTATCATAGCTGTGTGCGGGCGGGTGATGCCGTGCGTTAGATTCCTGTTGAATGCTTAGACACCCGCTCTCAGAAAGAGTTCGGGCTTGTGTGAAGTGGAGCTTGGATGGTGTGAGCCCCGCGCCTCCCGAGTCTCGTCAGTCGTGATAGTCTCATCGCCAGCCGGCGCCTCGAAGGGCGAGAGGCGTCCTGTGCGATATTGGCGGCGGTGGTTGAGCTAAAGAGCGGTCGGAATCTAACAATGGCATCCACCCGACCCGATTCAGCCCGGATGTCATCCCCAAGGTTGAATGATGCCCTCAGTTGAATGCGGGCGGGTGATGCCGGGCGTTAGGCATCTTCAAATTATGATTCCAGAAGACCTCATCCGATATTTCCCTGACTCGGAGATTACGATGTCGGGCTGGCGGCCTGAGTCGCGTGAGTTGACGCTCTCGATAGAGAAGGAGGTCGGCCCGGAATCCGGGGCGCTCACGTTCACCGGCGTGACTTACATGGCGATAGCCACCGCCTTTACCGCCAGCTCCGTACGTATAAGCGGCCCCGATGAGGCGCGGCGGATTCTACCACTCGAAGAGATGGCTGCTGACGGCGTCGTCTTTGTCGTGGAAGATGTCGAAGGCGTCAATAATGTCATCGTCGCGGAGTCGTTGAGCTATCGGCGCGATGCCTAACAAGCGCATGCACGCGACCCGCGACACGCTGCCTGTCATGCTCCGCAAACGTTGCGTGCGGGCGCGTGATGCGCGGCGTTAGATTGCTGGTTGAATGACATTGCCCTGCTCTCTGAAATTGTGGGAGGTCGCGTCAAGTGCCTCAGGCGTCGTGTGAGCCCCGCGCCTAATCCGGCCTCGTGCATCGTGATAGTCTTACCGCCGCCCGGCGAGATGAGGGGTGAACGGTGCTCCCGCGGTGCCGGCGGCGAGGCTTGAGCTAAAGATGGCGCAATCTAACAATGGCATGCACCCGACCCGTTTCAGCCTGCT
>DASZEK010000138.1:0-23981 GCA_035941045.1 Pyrinomonadaceae bacterium
TTTCCGCGCCCACTCTCCTTTTTCGCCGCGCCCGTTAAAGCTGCACGCAAGTGACGGTTGTCAACCGCCGCCCCGGCCTGCTAATAATAATAAGGCGTCCGCCGGTGCCACGCGGACCGAGCTTCCTCATCTCATTCAACACCCGGCCGTCCCCTTCGAGCCACGGAGAATCCTTTTGATTAAAGAGTCGGACAGGTATTACGAGCTGCTGGGCGTCGCGCCGGGCACCGACGGCGACGAGCTGAAGGCGGCGTACCGCGACATGGCTAAGGTGTGGCACCCCGACCGCTTCTCCCACGACGCGCGCCTCCAGCAGAAAGCGCAGGAGAAGTTGAAGGAGATTAACGAGGCGTACGAGCGACTGACCTCGGGGCGGGCCGGGAGCCGCCCGCGCCCGACGGCCCCGCCCACAGAGCCTCACGCGCCCCCGCCCGCGACCGCCCGGCGCGGTAAACGCCCGCGATTGATTCTGCTCACGGCGGCGGCCTTCTGCGCCGTCTTCATCGCCGCCCTAATCGCCCTCGTCCCGACGGGCGCGCGCCGCGCCGACGAGCAAGCACCCCCGGCCGAACGGGAAGCCCAACCCGCCCGGCCCGAAGCCGCAGCCGTTCCCCCGACGGCCCAGTCAACACGCGGCAGGGAACGCGCGCCCCGCCAGCCGTCGGCCGAAGCGGCGCCCGACGCGGGGCCTAGCGCGACGACGACGCGCCCGCTGCCGACCGTGACGGTCACGGTTGACACAGCCAACGGGCTGCTCGCCACGCGCGACTGCCCGGCCGTCGGCAGGATGACTTACCCCGCCGGCCGCGAGCCGCGTCAACACTGTGCCGTCGCGCACAAGGCGAAGGCGGCCGGGCAGATTCGAGACTCGCGGGCGCCGGACGCCGACAAGCCCCGAGGCCGTTAAGACGGAGGCACTCAAAGGCGCGACGGAGGGCGCAGGGAAAGGACTATTCGTCTTTTCCCTGCGCCCTCCGTGTTTGAACGCGGGCCGGGTCAGCCGAGGTGGCGTGAGAGCCGGAGGGCGAGGGCGACGAGCGTGCGGACGGGGTTGGCGGCGGAGCTGAAGGGCATCACCGACATGTCGCAGACGTAGAGGCCCTGCGTCCCGGCGACGCGGAGGTCTTCGTCCACGACCGAGTCGGGGGCGAACGGGGCGTCGAAGCGCGGCCGGTAGGGCATCCGCAGCGTGCCGGCCGCGTGGTGGACCGTGCCCCAGCCGAAGCCCTTGCCGCCCTGCCCGAACCAGACCTCGCCGTCGGGCCGCGACGGCTGCCCGTCGTGGTGGAACTGCGAGAATATCTGGTGCGTGACGCGGTTGAGCACGGCGAAGATGTCGGCCGGGTTCTTCTGCCACCCGGCGAGCGCGCGGAAGCGCGACCCGGCGAGGTAGTCAGCCCAGCTCATGTTCCTGAACGCGATTTCGGGCACGTAGCCGAAGGGCGGCGCGGCCTTCACCTCGTTTTCGTCGTCGAGGCAGTTGCCGAAGCTGAACTTGATGTCGATGCGCGCGGTCCCGCCCGAGGGGGCGCCGCCGTCGTCTTCGGCCGTCGGGTCGTTCTCGCGCAGGTGCCAGTACTCGTGGTTGATGTTCATCTCGACGTTGAACGGGTAGCGAATCGTGCCGTCCGCGTCGCGCACGCCGCGCGAGTAGAAGACTATCTTGGCGTGGTCGCCGGCCCCGAGCTTGACGTTGCCGATGCCGTCGGCGAACGTCGTGATCTCGTTCGACGTGGGGTGGTCGGTCAGGCCGCGGCCGACCAGACCCTTCGCGCCCTGCGGCAGCCAGGGGTGCATGCTTGAGCGGCGGAGCAGCTTCGGGCTCTCGATGGAGCCGGCGGCGAGGACGACGGCGCCCGCGCGGAAGACGCGCGCCTGCCCCGTCAGGGTGTTGCGCGAGACGAGCTCGAAGTGGTCGCCGTGGTTCTGCACGTCCTCGGCGAAGTGGTTGAGCAGGACGTGCAGGCCGGGGCCGTCGCCGTGGCTGACGCCGGGCGTGAGGCCGAGTTGGTTGGAGAGCAGCTCGGCCGTGTTGAAGACGCCGGTCGGCTCGGTGAAGAACTTGTCCTTGGGCTTGCCGTCGGCTTCGAGGTAGGGCTGGTGGAGGGCGCGCGGCGTCTGCTGGATGGAGAAGTCTGCGGCGAGCGCCGTCTCGCGCAGCCTCGCAACGACGGCCTCGGCCGTCGAGCCCATCGAGCGCGACTCGTTCATGGTCGTGCCCGCGCGGTTCAGCAGCCCGCCTTCGAGGTCCTGCCGGACGCGCGGCGGGAAGAAGTCTAATTCCCAGCCCTGCACGGTCGGGATGAGGCCGGACCAAAAGATGGAGCGCCCGCCGAAGTTCAGTTGCGGCTTCTCGCCGATGTAGTTCTGCGCGCCGGGGTTGCCGGACTGCCAGAAGGTGTCGCAGCCGAAGTGCTTGGCGAGGCTCGAATTCGGGAAGCGGCTGACGTTGTAAACGTGCGTCGGGTAGATGAACGAGCCGGCTTCGAGGACGAGGATGCGCTTCTGTCGGCCCAAGCGGTCGGCGAGGTCGTCGGCGAGGACGCCGCCGCCGATGCCTGAGCCGATGATGATGATGTCGAAGTCGTTGCGCCAGCCCATGTATTGCAGGAAGAGGCGCTCCTGCGAAGCCGTCGCCGACGAGACGAAGTTGGCGTAGGTTGAGGGGGTAAAGGTCATCGGTTGCTCCTGTGGGGTTAGGGGTTTGTCAGGGGGTGCCGTCGGCGTCGTGGTGGACGGGGGCGGTTCCGGCGGCTCGATTTAGGAATTGCCCGTGCTGAAGTTTCTGAGGAGCACGAGGTCGGAGGTCCAGACGTGGCGCGAGAAGACGAGCTGCTTGCCGTCGCGCGACCAGTCGAAGCGGAGCCTCCCTTCGGCTTTGAAGTCGGTCAGTTGCCGGGCGGGGCCGCCGTCGGGCGGCTGCGTCCAGATGTTGGGGATGCCGTCGCGGTGGGCCGTGTAGGTGACGGCCTGCCCGTCGGGCGACCAGCGGACGAAGGGCAGGGGCACGATGTCCGAAGGGATGTCGAAGGTCCGCTCGGGCGGCCCGCCGTCGAACGGCGTGACGACTATCCGGTACTCGTTGCCCGCGGTCGCGTCGCGGTGGAAGCAGGCGACGTGCTTGCCGTCGGGCGAGACGGCCGGGCGCTCGCAGTCCTCGTCCGTCAGGCGCACCGGCTCGCCGCCGCCGGCCGCCACCTTCCAGAGCGAGTACAGGCTCTCGTCGGGGCTCACCGAGTTGTAGACGACCCAGCGGCCGTCGGGCGACCAGTGCGGGAACTTCTCGCCGCCGCCCGAGGTCAGGCGGACGGGGTTGCCGCCGTCGCCGTCCATGCGCCAGATGTTGAAGGTGCCGGCACGGTTCGAGGTGAAGGCGATGTGGCGGCCGTCGGGCGAGACAATCGCGTGGGCGTTGACGCCCGCGTCGGCCGTCAGTTGGCGCTGCCCCGTGCCGTCGGCGTTCATCACCCAGATGTCCCAACTGCCGCCGGCCTGCGAGGCGTAGACGACGCGGCCGTCGGGCGTGTAGCACACGTCGAGGTAAGAGCCCGTGCCGAAGGTAATCTTCTGCGCGCGGGCGGAGTCTGAGACGGCCGCGACCCAGATGTCCGAGTTCAGCTCGGTCTGCACGGCGACGATGGCGCGCGAGTCCGCGGTGAGGCTGATGGTGCGATACCTCTTCGAGTCGCTGGTGATTCTGCGCGCCTCTCCGCCGGGGTAGGCGACGTGCCAAATCTGGTCCATGCCCTCGGGCTGCTCGCTCGCCGTCAGCAGAAGTCCGCTGCCGTCTTCCAGCCACTCGACGCCGCCCGTCCAGCCCCACTCGCGCGGCGACACGGGACTCTGTTCGCCGTCTTCGACCTTCACAACGACGACGCCATTATGGAAGTCGTAGCGGTCGCGGCTGCCCGTGGAACAGGCGATGACCTTTCCGTCGGGCGACCACGCCGGAAACTTGAAGTTGTCGGTCGCCGGGCGCGAGGCGAGGCGGAACTGTTGGCCGCCGTCCGCGTCGGCGACGACGAGCGCGCTCTCGCCCCCGGCGTTGCGCACGAAGGCGAGGCGGGCGCCGTCCGGCGACAGCGTGACGGGCGAGTGCACGTCCTCAAGCAGCTTCGACGGCACGCCGCCCAGCGTCGGCAGTCGGTAGAGGGCGTCGGCCGCGCCGTTCGTCTCCGAACTGACGAAGTAGAGGTGGTTGCCGTCGCGCGAGAAGGTCAGCCCGAGGTATTCGACCTTTGCGGGCGCGACTATCTGCCGGACGCTGGAGGCCGAAGTCTGCCGGAGCCAGAGGCTTTCGCGCCCGGCTTCGACGACCGAGTAGATGATGTGCCTGCCGTCCGGCGAGATGGCCGCGCGCCCGGTGGTGCCCGTGCGCGTCAGCGCCGTCACCTCTATCTCGCCCGCCGCCGCAGCCCCGCCCGCCCTTCGATAAGTCCGGAAGAGCGCCAGCGCGGCCGTCCCGACGAGAAGCAGCGCCACCGCCGCCGCCGCGACCTTACCGCGAGACTTCGGCGCGGCGAAGGTGAATTCGTCCGGCGCGGGCGCGGGTGAGGGTTCGACACTCGCGGGCAGCTCACGCTCCTCCGTGTACGGGGCCGGGGCGGCGCTCTCCGCGTCGCTTACGGCCGCGAACGCTTCAACGGCCTGCCCTCCGTCGTCGTCCGCCTTGAAGGAGGGCGCCGTCCTGACCTCGGCGACGAAGCGGTAGCCGAGGCCGGGGATGGTGGCGATGTACCGGCTCGCCCGTCGGCTGTCGCCGAGGCAGCGGCGCAGGGCCGTGATGTTCTGGTTGAGGTTGTTCTCCTCGACCACCGTCCCCGGCCAGACCCTCCGCATCAACTCTTCCTTCTCGACCGTCCTCCCGCCCTGCTCGACCAGGGCCAGCAGCGTCTCGAACGCCTTCGGCGTGAGCTGGACCGGTTCGCCGTCGCGCAGCAGGCGGCGCTTGACGGGGTCGAGACGGAACGGCCCGAATTCGTATAAGTGCTTCTCCTGCCCGGACATGGACGCTTTCAGAAACTCTTTCAGAAGATTTCAGCGGGCTTCTAAGTACGCCGTAACCGTTTACGGGGTAGTTTCCGCCGCCCCGTAAGGCTGCGACCTCGCGGCCGCTCGGGTGAGGCGAAACGCGCCCATTGTAGCGCCGGGTTTTTGACCGGGGCAATGCGGCGCGGCCGAAACGAAACTTTAACTTGTAAGGAGAGATGCAATGCATACCACGAAATTAAAACGCGCCCTCGCGCTCGCCGTCCTGTTCGCCGCCGCCACGCTCGCTTCCCCGCAGGCCACGCTGGCCGGCGAGGACGATAACCGCGCGCCGGACCTGCCCGCGGGCGCCTGCCAGAGCTTGCAGGTGCCGGAGGGGCACAAGGTTTCCTTCCACGTCTACGCCGTCGGCGTGCAGGTCTACAGGTGGAACGGCTCGGCGTGGGCCTTCGTCGGGCCGGTGGCGAACCTGTTCGCCGACCACAACTACCGCGGGCTGGTCGGCACGCACTACGCCGGCCCGACGTGGGAGAGCAAGAGCGGCAGCAAGGTGGTCGCCGCGCGCGTGGGCGGGTGCACGCCGAACGCGTCGGCCATCGCGTGGCTGAAGCTGGAAGCGACCTCGACCGAAGGCCCCGGCGTCTTCGACGGCGTGACCTTCGTCCAGCGCGTCAACACCACGGGCGGCCTCGCGCCCTCGACCCCCGGTACGGTCGTCGGCGAAGAGGCGCGCGTGCCCTACACCACCGAGTATTACTTCTACCGCGCCGCCAACTGAACAACCACTCCCCCGCGCCCCCGGCGCCTTCGCGTGAGCTTCTTAAACAACACGCAAAGGCGCCGGAGGTGCGGAGGGCGAGTTTTGAAAGGGAGGTTGTCATGCTCAAGCGAGCGACTATTTTTGCTTACGGACTCATCTGCTACCTCATCTTCCTGGCGACGTTCTTTTACGCCATCGGCTTCGTCGGCGACGCGCTCGTGCCCAAGACGATTGATTCCGGCCCGCGTGGCCCGGCCGCCGAGTCGCTGCTCGTTGACGCCTGCCTGCTCGGCCTCTTCGCCGTCCAGCACAGCCTGATGGCGCGTCCGTGGTTCAAGCGCGCGTGGACGCGCGTCGTGCCCGCGCCGGCCGAGCGCGCCACCTACGTCCTCTTCTCCAACCTCGCGCTGCTGCTGCTCTTCTGGCAATGGAGGCCGCTCGGCGGCGTCGTCTGGAGCGTCGAAAGCCAGCCCGTCGTCTGGCTCGTCTACTGGCTCTACTTCTTCGGCTGGGCGCTGCTGCTCGCGTCCACCTGCATGATTGACCACTTCGACCTGTTCGGGCTCCGGCAGGTCTGGCGCCACCTGCGCGGCCTGCCCGACACCCGGCCCGAGTTCAAGACGCCGGGGCTTTATCGTCACGTCCGTCATCCCATTTATCTGAGCTGGCTGTGCATCTTCTGGGCGACGCCCCGGATGACCGCGGCCCATCTGGTCTTCGCGCTGGCGACGACCGCATACATCTTCGTGGCGATTCAGTTCGAGGAGCGCGACCTCGTCCGCTTCTACGGCGACGCGTACCGCCGTTACCGCAGGCAGGTGCCGATGGTCTTCCCGCGGCTGCGGCGCGGCCGTAAAGGACAAGACGGCGCCGCATCACTGTTGCAGACTCATTCGGAATTATGAGGAGGACTTATGACGAAGAGACTCGACGCGCGCGAGTCGGCCCGCCGGCTCGGCTTGGCGGCAGCCGCGCTCGTGCTAATCATACTGGCGGGGCTTTCGTACGGCTTCGACCCCGGCGCGTCGGGCGCTCCCGGCCCGCAGGAGCGCATCCCCAACAACCGGCCGGAGCCGAACCCGAACGGCGCCGCCGCCACCTTCAGCACGCAGGGTGGGGTGGACCTGACCGGAGAATACTTCCGAGCGCAGGGCGCCAACGGCCGGAGCTGCGCGACGTGCCACATCCCCGGAGAGGCTTGGGGCATCAACCCCGGCACGCTCCAGCGCCTCTTCGGCGAGACGGGCGGCGAGCACCCCGTCTTCAACCGGCTCGACGCCGACAACCCCGACGCGGGCGACTTTGAGACGGTCGAAGGCCGCCTCGCCGCTTACAGCATGCTCCTCAGCCGCGGCGTCTTCCGCCGTGGCGGCGCGCCCCGCGCCGACCGCGACTGGGACCTCGTAGCCGTTGACGACCCGCACGGTTACGCCAACTTGGGTCGCCTCGTCCACTGGCGGCGCATCATGCCGACCATCAACTTCCCGCTCGGCAGCGCGACCGTCAACTGGGACGGCGGCAACAGCGTCGGCGCCGACACCCACGCCGGCCTCGTCAATCAGGCGGGACGCAACATCAGCGGCGCGCAGCAAGGCCCGACGCCCGCCCCCACGCCCGTCGTCGCAGACATCGTCAACTTCGAGGAGTCTCTCTTCACCGCGCAGCTCGTCGTCCCCGGCGTCGGACGCCTCGACTCCGACGGCGCGCGCGGCGGCCCCGAGGCTTTGTCGTCGATGCCGAGGGCCGCGGGCCGCTTCGACCTCTTCGACGCCTGGGCCGGTCACCCCAACCCGCGGCGCGCGCAGATAGCCCGCGGACAGGAAGTCTTCAACCGCACCGACGCCAACGGCAAGAGCTGCCTCGCCTGCCACAACACCGCCAACAACGGCACCAACTTCAACCACCTCCTCTTCAACATCGGCACCGCCTCGGCCGAGGAGCGGACGCCGGACCTCCCGCTCTACACCTTCCGCAACCGCGTGACGGGCGAGACGCGCCAGTTGACCGACGCCGGCCGCGGCAACGTCACGGGCCGCTGGACCGACCTCGGCCGCTTCAAGACGCCGACCCTGCGGGCTCTGTCCGCCCGCGCGCCCTACTTCCACAACGGCTCGGCGCGGACGCTCGAAGACGTGGTCCGCCACTACGAGCGCCACCTCGGCTTCGTCTTCACGGACGACGAGCGCGCCGACCTCGTCGCCTTCCTCGGCGCCCTCTGACCGCGCCGCAGAACGCCGCGGGCGCCGACGCATTTACCCCGTCGGCGCCCGCCGCAAAAAATTTTGATCCCCCTCGCCGCCGGAGTACGCGTTACGTGTCGAGGCGTCTTAATACCGCCCGGCGCCCCGAAGGACGGCACCTCCGCCGCCTTAACCACCCACCTTCAAGGGGAAACGACTTCGCACGCAAGGAGAAAGCTCATGCGCCATCTTCAGAATACAAAGCGCGCCGCCGCGCTGGTCGTCCTCATAGCCGTCGCCAGCCTCGTCGTCTTCGGCCGCGTCAACAACAACCCCCCCACCGACCAACAGAAGGAGTTCGCCGTGCAGACCGCCGACCTCCTCCAGGCGGAAGTCTTCGCCGCGCTGCTTCAGGAGTTCGGCGAGACGACGCCGGAGAACATCGAGCAGGGCAAGCAGGCCGTCTCGCTCATCTTCCACGACGCGAACCGCGACATCCGTCTCATCGGCACCTTCGGCCCGCTCCAGGGCGGCAACAACAACATCCCGAGCGACCCGTTCGAGCAGGAGTCGCTGGCGCTGGCGCTCCAGGGCAAGCCGAACACGACCGTCGAGCGCCACGGCAACCAGTGGTACTACCGCCGCTCCGTCGCCCTCAGCAACAGCTTCCACACGAGCTGCGCGCTCTGCCACACGAACTACACGCCGCAGTTCTTCACCGACACCGACAACCCCGGCCAGTGGGTCGGCGCGCTCACGCTCCGCGTGCCGATTAAGCAGAACTAACGGCTTTATCTTTTCCCGACTCGGCGCGGTGACGTGACAGCGGCGGCGCCGATAAGCTATGCTTTCAACCGCCGCGGCTTGTTTGAATTCCTGACAATTCCCGCGTTTTCGCTCTACCTTTTGCCCTTCCGGAGAGGTGCAGGAGTGGTTGAACTGGCAGCACTGGAAATGCTGTGTACGGGGAACCGTACCGTGGGTTCGAATCCCACCCTCTCCGCCAGATAACCCGCGGGGCCGCGCCCGGCGGCCGGTGAGCTTTTCACTCACCGGCCGCCTCGGCGCTTTCAAGCGACCGAAAACCTGATGCGTAAAGCACAACTCCTCTGCGCCCTCGCGCTCGCGCTCGTCTCGTCGGGCGTCCCGGCCTCCGCGCAGCGGCGCCGCGCCGCCCCCGCCCCCGCGCCCCTCTGCCCCGACCCCACGGTGCGCTGCCGCACGACCAACAAGTTCGAGCCGCACCAGTTGCCCTTCCGCGTGCCGGCCGACTGGGTCATCGGCGAGACCGAGCAGTTCTACGCCGTCATCCTCCGCAGCGTCACCGACCCGACCAAGGGCGCCGACTGCAACGTCTTCATCCCCGAGGCCGAGCGGCTCGAAGCTCAGGCGCTCTTCCCGCGCCACAAGGTTTTCGCCACGCGCTGCTACGACCCCGGCGAGATTTACTACACGGGCACCTCCGAGGGCCGACAGTTCATGGCCGTCTACGCGGGCCGCACGCGCGCCGAGGCCGCCGCCATGCTGGCGAAGGTCCGCGCGACGGGCAAGTATCCGGGCGCGAACCTGCGCCGCATGCGCGCTGGCTTCAACGGCACCTGACGCGGTATGATGTCGGCGGGCTGAATTGACGCCCGCACGGGTTTTGACAACTTATCAGGCTTCGGGCTCCGCACAACGCTTGCCCCGCGAACCCCGCCAGGCCGGGAACGGAGCAACGGTAGTGGCGGCGGCGTGTGTTGCGGGTCGGTCCGGAGCCTGGCCAATCAGAGAGAGTTGCCGCGAGGTAGGGCTTGCCGAACCGCGCCGCGTTGGAGCACAATCCAGCGTCGCAGGTTGCAGGGAGAAGCCGCCCGCGGCAACTCTTTTTTGCTTCGCCATGAAAATCAACTTCCGTCGGCTCGACCACGTCCAGGTCAGCATCCCGCCCGGCGCAGAGGACCGCGCCCGCGAGTTCTACGGCGGGCTCCTCGGCCTCGAAGAGATTGAAAAGCCCGAACCGCTCCGCAGGAACGGCGGCGTCTGGTACGCGGTCGCCGACGCGCAGCTCCACGTCGGCGTCGAGCCCGAGGTCGCGCCCTCGAAGCGCCACCCCGCCTTCGACGTGGAGGGCGCGCGCGACGTGAGAACGTTCCTCGAACAGCACGGCGTCCGCACCAAGGACGAGGCCCAAATCCCCGGCCTCGCCTACAGGTTCTCTTTCCTGGACCCCTTCGGCAACCGCATCGAACTCTTAGAAAAGACGAAAGACGGCTAGACGCTTCCGAAATGGCCTACCAAGTCATCGCGCGCAAGTGGCGCCCGCAGACCTTCGAGGAGGTGACGGGCCAGGAGCACATCACCCGGACGCTTCGCAACGCCGTCGAGAACGAGCGCCTGCACCACGCCTACCTCTTCTCGGGCGCCCGCGGCGTCGGCAAGACGACGACGGCGAGGCTGCTCGCCAAGGCCGTCAACTGCCACAGGGCCGACCGCCCGACGCCCACCCCCTGCAAGACGACCGACGAGACGGCCTGCCCCTCGTGCCGCGAGATAGCCGAGGGGCGCTCGATAGACGTGCTCGAAATCGACGCCGCCTCGAACACGCAGGTCGATAAGACGCGCGAGGTCGTCATCAACAACATCGGCATCGCCCCGGCGCGCGACCGCTACAAGGTCTTCATCATCGACGAGGTGCACATGCTCTCCAGCGCCTCCTTCAACGCGCTGCTGAAGACGTTGGAAGAGCCGCCGCCGCGCGTCCTCTTCATCATGGCGACGACCGAGTCGCACAAGGTCCCCGACACCATCCTCTCGCGCTGCCAGCAGTTCGAGTTCCGCACCATCGCCACGCAGAAGATTGCCGAGCGCCTGCGGCTCATCGCCGACGCCGAGAAGATAAAAGTCTCCGACGACGCCTTGCGCGAGGTGGCGCGCGCGGGCGAGGGCTCGATGCGCGACGCGCAGTCGGCCTTCGACCAGGTCATCAGTTTCAGCGAGGGCAAGATTGAGACGGCCGACGTTGAGGCCGCGCTCGGGATAGCGGGCTCGGAGATGCTCGGGCGCGTGATGCGCTCGGTCGCCGCGCAGCAGCCGGCCGAGGCGCTGGCCGTCGTTGACGACCTCGTCATGCGCGGCCACGAGCTTCGCAACTTCTGCCGCGACCTGCTCGCACACCTGCGCGACCTGCTCGTCGTCAAGGTCGCGGGCGACGGCCCCGCGCTCGCCGACGCGACCGAGGACGAGCGCCGCAAGCTGGCCGCGGAGGCGCGCGACTTCTCCGAGTCGGACCTCGTGCGCTTCTTCCACAGCCTGACCGAGACGGAGAAGTCTCTGCGCGAGAGCGCGCACCCGCGCTACCAGTTGGAGATAGGTCTGGTGAAGCTGGTCGAGATGCGACGCCTGGCGCCGCTCGGGCAGATAGTCGAGCGGCTGAACGCGCTCGAAGAGGCGGTCAGGACGGGCCGCCCGCCCGCCGCGCCCGAGCCCGGCGCGCAGACGCCTCCCGCCGCGCCCGCCTCCGGCACACAGACGCGCCGCGGGGGGGCGGCCGGCGGCGGCCCCTCGTCTTTTTCACCCGCGCCTTCGGCGGAAACCGCGCCGGCCGCGGACGCTAAAGAAGAAGCCCGCGAGACCGCCGCTCCGCTGGCGCCTCCCACGCCTCACGCCCCCCCGCCCGCGGCCGAAGTCGCGGCGCCGCCGAAGACTTTCGGCGCCGGCCGCCCGGCCGCGTCCACGTCGTCGAAATTAAAACTCGTCCCGCCGCCGGTCGCGGAGGGCAACGGCGTCGCGAAGGCGCAGGCGCCCGCGGACGAGCCGCCGTTCCCGCTCGGCGACGACGGCCCGCCCGAAAGTTTCGGCGCGCCCGCCGAGCCAGAGCCGGAAGCGTTCGCCGCGCCCGCGGAGCCCGACGGCCCGCCCGAGCCGACCGACACGGCGGGCCGCGTCATGCGCGCCCTCGAAGCCCGCAACAAGCCGCTGCTGGCGACGCTCGTCGAGGAGGCGCGGCGCGTGACGGTCGAAGGCGACGAGGTCCGCGTCGAGTTCGCGCCCGACAAGAAACACCTGCGCGACACGCTCTCGAAGCCCGACAGCCAGAAGCTCCTGCGCGAAGTCTGCTGCGAGGTGCTCGGCCGCAGCGTCGGCGTCCACGTCACGCTCTCGTCGGCGGGCGGCGCGGCCGACGACCCGTTCGCGCGCGAGGACGAGGACCGGCGCGAGCAGCGCCGCCTGCGCGAGAAGGCCGAGGCCCACCCGCTCGTGCAGGAGGTGTTGAAGAAGTTCCGCGGCGAGATAGTCGAGGTGCGCCCCGCCGCGGCCCCGACGACGCCGACAGTCCCGCCGGTCGCGTCGGACGCGCCGATTCAGCCGAACCCCCCCGGCGGCGCGCGCGTATAGCTGACACGGAGGTAACACACAGATGCGCGACCCGCTGATCGCAGGATTGTTGAGCTTACTCGTCCCCGGCTTGGGGCAGATTTACAACGGACAGATTCTCTGGGGCCTGCTCTGGCTGGTCCTGACCGGCTTCTCCTGGATCGGCTCTGCCGGCCTGTTCGGCTGGGTCGCCCATCTTCTCGCCGCCTACTTCGCCTACACCTACGCGAAGACGCACCCCATCCGCTAACGCAAAAGCAGGTGACGGGTGACAGGCGTCGGGTGCCGGGTAAAGACAATGCTCTTACCCGGCACCCGGCACCCGTCACCCGTCACCCTTCTTTATGGTTTCAGCGTCGGCTTCGTCGGCGGGGCGGCGCGCGGGATGTCGTCGGCGTCGAGGACGGGCGCTTCGGCCGCGCCGTCGCCTTTGAGTTTGGGGGCTTCGCCGCGCAGGGCGGGCGGCACCTTGGGGCGGGGGATTTTGACGGTGGCGACCGAGTCGGCGCGCTTCAGAATCGTGCCGCCGCGACCGGCGACCCAAGCGTTGTCGCCGCCGCGGTAGGCCGCGCCGAAGAGCGCCGCGCTGGTGACGGTCGGCAACATCTCCCAAGCATCGCCGCCGTTCTCGGTCTGAATCACGCGCCCCTGGTCGCCGACGGCGATGGCGTCGTTCGGCCCGGCCGTCGCCACCGAATAGAGATTCACCTTGACGCCCGACTCCTGATCCTTCCAGGTCTTCCCGCCGTCGTCCGTGCGCAGGATGAGGCCGCGCTCGCCGACGAGGTAGCCGCGCCCGGCGCCCGCGAACGCCAGCCCGTAGACCCACTCCTTCGCGTTGATGTCTACCTGCCGCCACGTCTCGCCGCCGTCTTCCGTGCGCAGCACCGTCCCGTTCGACCCGACGGCGACGGCCTCGCGCGCCCCCGCGAACGCGACCGCTTCGAGCCAGTTCTTCGTCAGCGCGTTCACCGACTGCCACGTCTCGCCGCCGTCCTCGGTGCGCAGGATGCGTCCGCGCGCGCCGACCGCGACGCCCAACTTCTCGTCGGCGAAGGCGACGCCGAAGAGGTCTTCCTCCAAGCCCGTGTCGGCCGCCTCCCACGTCAGCCCCGTGTTCTGCGTGCGCAGAATCGTGCCCCGCTCGCCGACCACCCAGCCGCGCTCGCGGTTGATGAAGAAGACGCCGTGCAGCCTCGCCGTCGTCCCCGAGAGCCTCTGGCCCCAGCGGCGCCCGCCCGAAGAGGTGTAGAGGATGCGCCCGCGCGAGCCGACGGCCCACCCGCGCTCGTCGTCGAGGAAGAACACGTCGGCGATGTCGTCGCGCCCTCCCTCCGTCAACCGCCGCCACTCGGAGCCGCCGTTGTCCGTGCGCAGGATGAGGCCGTCGCGCCCCGCCGCCCACCCCGTGTTCTCGTCGGCGAAGTGGACGGAGGCGAGCCGCGGCCTCGTCTTCACGCTGACGGGGAACCACGTCGAGCCGCCGTCGCCCGTCGTCAACACCTGCCCCTCGTCGCCCGTCACCCACCCGTGCCGCTCGTCCGTGAAGAAGACCGAGAGGAGGTCGGCCCTCAGGTACGGGTCAACGGGCGCCCATGTCTCGCCGCCGTCCTCGGTGCGCAGGATGGTGCCGCCCAATCCGACGGCGACGGCCTTGCGCGAAGTGCCGGCGAAGGCGACGCTCGTGAAAGGCAGGTCCGTCTTCGTCTGACGCGTCTCCCACTTGGCGCCGCCGTCGCGCGTGACGATGAGCGTGCCGTCGCCGCCGACGGCCGCGCCCGTCTGCGCGTCCGCGAAGGCGACCGAGTAGAGGTGCGTTCGCACGCCCGAGGCTTGCGCGGCCCACGTCCGCCCGCCGTCGGAAGTGCCGACCACCTGCCCGTAGCTGCCGACGGCCCAGCCGTGCAAAGCGTCGGACGCGAAGGCGACGCCGAAGAGGTGGTCTTTCACGCCAGTCGGCCGCAAGGTCCAGCGGCGCCCGCCGTTGTCGGTCGTCAACACCTGCCCGCGCGCCCCGACGGCGACGGCCGTCTTCGCGTCCTTCACGAACAGCCCGTAGAGCGGCGCGGCCACGCCCGAGTGCTGCTCCTCCCATTTGAAGCCGCCGTCCGTCGTGCGAAGGATGACGCCGTCGGCGCCCACGGCCCAGCCCGTCTTCTTGTCGGCGGCGAAGCGCACGGCGAAGATGGTGTTGCCCTGCGGCAGAGGGTTCTGCCACAGCCACGGCCGCTGCGCCCCGCCCTGCGCCGCCGCCGCCAGGACGGCCGCGCACACGAGGGCACACGCGAGGCACAGGTGCCACGCGCGTAGGCCGTTTTTCCGGGGGGCGGAGTTCATAGGCAAAACGCGGCTGCGGTCGGGTGTGAGATTTTAAACTGTCCGGTCGGGGACTCCTAATCGGCGTGAGGGGGCTACTGCGCCCCGGCGGCGCTCTCGGCGGCGGCGCTCAGGACTTCCGCGTCGGCGCGGCCGAGGCCGGCTATCTTGCGCGCGGCGCGGTCAACCGACTCCTGCACGGCGTGGCCGGCGTGCCCCTTCACCCACTCCCAGGTGATGCGGTGGCCGTCGGCGGCGCGGTCGAGGCGCTCCCACCACTCGTGGTTCGACTTGCGGCGGAAGCGCCCGCACATCGTCTCGACGACGTAGCGCGAGTCGGTCTTCAGGGTCACGCGGCACGGCTCGCGCAACTGTTCGAGGCCGAGCGCGGCGGCGGCTATCTCGGCCTGCTGGTTCGTCGCGCTGCCGAGGTAGAGGCCGAAGGCGCGCCACACGCCTTTGAAGCCCAAGAGCGCCACGGCCGCCGCGCGCGTCGCCGCCTGACCGTTCCCCAGACTCGACCCGTCGCAGTAGATTAAGACTTCCTTCAAGCTACTTCCTGCGCCTCGGCGCGCGTGACCGTGACGACGTGGTCCACCGTCTGCTCGAAGGTGTCGTCGTGGGAGATGACGAAGAGCTGGTCGAAGTCGCGGACCTGTCCTATCTGCTGGGCGAGTCGTTCGCGCCGCTCGGCGTCCATGTTGACGGTCGGCTCGTCGAAGAAGGCGACGCGGATGTCGGAGAGCTGTTTCAAGAGCGCGAGGCGGACCGAAAGAGCCGCGACCATCTGCTCGCCGCCCGAGAGGTGGACGAAGGAGCGTTCGTGGCCGCCCTCTTCCAAGATGATGTCGTAGTCCTTCGACCAGCGGAGCGCCCGCCCGCCCTCACCCGTGATTTCGCGGAAGAGCTGGTTGGCCTCAATCGAGATGTTGTAGAGGTAGCTCTCCGTGACGAGCGGCCCGGCCTTGCGCAGCGTGTCGCGGATGAAGTCGGTCGCCTCGTACAACTCTTCGAGCCGCTCCTTCGCGCGGAACTCCTCGCGCATCCGGTCGCGCACTTCGTCGAGCCGAATCACTTCGGCGTTCAAACTGTCTTCGCGCTCGCGCGCCGCGGCGAGCTGGGCCGAGGTGACGGCCGCCCGTTCGCGCGTGAGCGTGAGCGCGGCGCGCTCCTCCGCGTGGCGCTCGCGGTCGTAAGCCGTGAGCGCGGCGTCGTAGTCGGCGCGGGCGCGCTCGGCTTCGAGGCGCGCGGCGGCGGCGCGCTCGCGGGCGGCCGTCGCCTCCTTCTCGCGCGCGGGGAGCGTCGAGGCGAGCGAGGCCGACTCCAGATGTTCGCGGTAGGGGACGGCGGTGCGCTCGCGCGTCGCGGCGGCCGTTGACCACTCGGCGTCGAGGCCGGCGAACCGCGCAAGCTCGGCGTCGAGCGCGGCGCGCTGCTTCTCAAGCGCGGCCAGCGCGTCGCGGGCGCCCGCCGCCTCGCGCCGCAACTCCTCCTCGCGCTCGGCCTCGGCGCGCAAGCTGATGGAGCGGGCGCGCGGGTCGGCAAGCTCGCGCAAGCCGCGCTCGACGGAAGCCATGTCGGCCGCCAGAGTCTCCTCGGCGCCCGCGGCGGCCGCCACCTGCTCGCGCTCTTCGCGCTTCGAGCGGCCCTCCTCCTCTATCTCTTTCAGGCGCGCGCGCAAGGGCTCCAACTCCGCGTAGCGCAGGGCCTCTTCGCGCGCCGCGCGGAGCACGCCGTCGATGCCTATCATCTCGGACTGCAACTCGTCGCGCAGCTTCTCGTCGGCTACGGAAGAGAGCGCGGCCAGCTCGGCTTCGAGCGAGTGAAGGGACGCGTCGCGCTCGGCCAGCAACTCGCGCTCGTGCGCGAGGCGGGCGCGCGTCGTGTCGAAGCGCGCGGCGGCACGCTCGGCGTCGCGCGCGAGTCGCACCTCCTTCGAGAGCCCCGCGCCCTCGCGCTCGACCGCGGAGAGGCGCGCGCGGTTCGCCTTGAGCTGGTCGCCGAAGTAGTCCTCGAAGGTGCGCCCCTCTTCGGCGAGGTTCTTACATTGTTCGTGGAGGATGGGGCAGACGCCGCCCTTCGCGCGCTCGCTGCTCCGCTCGTCGCGCTTGATGCTGTCGCGCAGCACGGCGGCCTGTTGATTCAACTCCAGCTCGCGCGCCTCCAGCTCCGGCAGGCGGGCCGAAGCCGACGCGGCCTGCTCGAACTCGCGCGCCTCGCGCTCCAGAGAGACGACGCTGCGGCGCAGACGCTCGGCGTCCTTCTCAAGCGCGACGCGCTGGCGGGCGAGCTGCTTGTGCTCGGCCAGAGCCTTCTCGACGCGGCTCAGTCGCGTCTCCACTTCCATGCGCTCGCTCTCAAGCCGCTCGGCCCTCCCTTGCGCGCCGGCAAAGCCCTCGGAGGCGCGGACGCGCTTCGAGACTTCGGAGTGCTGGCGGCGGAGCGCGCCCAGCTCGGCGTCGAGCCGCGTCAGGCGTTCGCGCGCCGCGCGGGCCTGCGCCGACAGCTCGTGCAGCCTTAAACGCTCTCTCTCAAGCTCCTCCTGCCGCGCCACGTCCCCGGCGAGCGCGGCCAAAGCGTCGCGCGCCGCGGCCGAGCGCGAGGCGGATTCCTCCAAACGGCGCACGTCCGACTCGGCGGCGAAGAGCATGCGCGAGAGGTCCGAGGCTTCGGCCCTGAAGCGGTCGCGCTCGGCGCGCGCCGATTCGAGCGAGCGGAGCCTTTCGGTCGCTTCGAGGTGCGCGCGGTAGTCTTCGGCGGTCGCGCTCTGGCGCTCGCTCGCGCGGCGCGCGGCTTCGAGATTCTCGTGCAGGTCGGCGAGGCGGCGCTCGGCCGAGTCGCGCTCGACTTCGAGCCGGTCCGCGAGCGCCCGCGCTTCGGCCGCGCGCCGCTCGGCCTCGTCCAGCGCGGCGACGGCGAGCGAGCGCGCGTCCGACTCCCTCTGGAGCGCGGCCACTTCCTCCTCCAACTCCTCGGCCCTCGCGCGCGAAGCCTTGTGCTCGGCGACCAGCTCGTCGTAGCGGGCGAGCTGCGTCTCGGCGCCGCTGATGCGGCCTCGGGCCTCGGCCGCGCGCTCGTTGATGAGGTTGACCGTCTCGCGCAGGCGGTCGGCGCCCTCGCGGTACTCCTCGACTTTCAGCAGGCGGTTGAAGGCGTCCTCGCGCTCGCGCTTCGAGCGCAGGAAGTCGGTCGTGAAGAGTCCCTGCGGGACGCCGATGGCGGAGCGGAAGAGGGCCTTGAGGTCCGTGCCCGGCTCAATCCCTAGGTGCTGGTCGAGCCACTTGCGCACGTCCGTTTTGCCCTGCTGGAGCTTGACGCGAAGCTCGGGGTCGTAGACGTAGTAGCCGGAGCCCGTGTCGCGGTAGACGGTGTAGAGGCGTTCGTCGAGGTCGCTCTGGAAGGTGACGCGGGCGCTGCCGCGCTTGGCGCCGCGGCGGAGGAAGTCGTCCTTGCTGTAGTCGAGCACGTCGAAGAGGGCCCAGGCGATGGCCTCGATGATGGTGGTCTTGCCGGCGCCGTTCGGGCCGACGATGGCGACCGTGCCCTTCTCGAAACCAAAGTCGCCGCGCTCGTAAGACTTGATGTTTTCCAGTTCGACTCGTGTGACGTGCATGCTTCACAAAGGGCGCCCGCGCGCCCGCGCGTCTGAGGCTTTGATTCCGGAAGAGTCTAAGGTATCGCGGTGCGGTTGGCTAGCGGGGCAACCGGGGCGCGGGCCGGGCGGCGCCGGCCAGGCCCCGCAGCCACTCGACGGCGCTCGGCACGCCCTCGTTAATCATCGAGTCGTAGTGGTCGCCGCCCGGCACGCGCCGGTAAGTCACCGCCGGGTTGAGTTGGCCGACGGCCGCGGCGAAGCGGGCCGACTGCGCGGGCTCGACGACCGAGTCGTCGTCCGCCGTGAAGAGGAAGAGCGGGCACCGCAGATGCGCCGCGCCGGTGAGCGGCGAGTTGCCCCTCGCGAACTCGCGGAACCCCTTGAGGCCGGAGGAGAGTGTCCTGACGGTCGCGGCGCCGAGGTGCGCCTCGATGTCGGTGACGGGCGCGTAGGCGGCGCAAGCCTTGACGCGCGGCTCGCGCTCGGCGACGAGCAGCGCGAGCGTGGCCGCGGAGCTGTGCCCGGCCGCGTAAAGCTTCTCGGGGTCCACCTGCGGGATTTTCGCCAGCGCGTAATCAATCGCCATGCGCGCGTTGGAGACGCCCGCCTCGGCGGCGCGGAAAGAGTTGAAGGCTTCGACGACTTGCGCGTCGGCGGGCTCGGGCGTCTCGGGCAGGGGGCCGTCCAGCTCGTAGGCGACGACGGCGAAGCCGGCGCGGACGTAAGGCAGGTGCTCGGGGCGGTCGCCCTCGCCGAGCGCGTTGCCCGTGAAGAGGTTGCTGCCGGCCGGAGCGACGAAGACGCAGGGCAACTTCTCCGTCCCGGCCCGCTCCGGCAGGTAGACCCAGAGCTTGCGCGTCGGCTGCTCGCGCGGGAGCGTGACTTCGTGGAAGAGCACGCCGGGTTCGAGCCAGCGCGCGGGGCCGAGGTCGGGCACGTTCGGCAACTCGGCGAGCGGCTTGAAGGGGGGCGCGGGGGGTGGAGGCTTGAGCGCCTGACACGAGGCGCCGCAGAGGAGCCCTCCCAGAAGGAGTGCGAGGATTGGCTTCATGGTCAGCCGGACGCGGGCCGTTCGAGGGCGTCGAACTCGAAGAGCGCGAAGTCGGTGACGAGGCAGACGACTTCGCCGTCCGCGTCGAGGCCGAAGTAGGAGGCGTAGTGGTCGTCGCCGAGGCCCGCCGAGAAGGCGACGAGGTTGGCGCCCGAGTCGGGGTCGAACTCGATGTTGGCCCACGACCATGTGTTCTCGAACGTCCTCTCCAGCTCCGCGAGCAGGGCGTCAGTGAACGCCTCGGGCTCCATGTGGTCGAGGACCAGGCGTTCCGTCTCCTCGTCCATGAAGCAGCCCGTGCCGGAGTCAACCGGGTAGCCGAATATCTCGCCCTCTTCCAGCTCCGAAGGGTCGTCGCCGGGGCGCAGCGCCGGCTCCCACGTCGCGGCCTCGCGCCCGGCGAAGCGCAGGAGCGCGCCCGCCACCCTGCGGTCGCCGTCCTCGAAGTGAGCGACGCTCAAGGTGACGGGGAAGGAGCCCGCGGGCACGGGCCTCGTGAACGGCTCCGTCTCGGGGGACGTGAGCGGGTCGCAGGCGACGACGCGGCCGGAGGTGACGGTGAGCGTCCCGGCGGGCCGCGTCTTCAGCACCACGCGGCCGATTTCGGTGTCAACCTCCGTGCCCTCGGAGAAGAGGCCGGCGAAGTATGCGAGTTGAGACATGACGTTTAAAGGTCTTCGAGGCGGAGGCTCGTGTCGGCGTTCTTCCACGCGCGCTCGAACTCGCGGCGGACAAGCTCGGCCTCGCGCGCCTTGCCCTGCGCCTTGAGGCTCTCGGCGAGGCCGAAGAGCGAGCGGCCGTTGCGGCGGTTGCGGCGGAGGTCTTCGCGGAAGACCGACTCGGCCTCGGCGTACTGCTTGTCGAGCATGAGCGCGCCGCCCAGGGACTCGCGCGAGAGCGGGTGATACCAGCCGGGCGGCTCGTCGTAGGCGAGCGCGTCTTCGGCGGCGACGGCTTGGCGCAGGTGGGCGACGGCCGCCGGGCGGTCGCCGCGCGCGGAGGCCAGCCGCGCGTTCAGGAAGTGCTCGCCGATCTTGAGGACGGAGCGCGCCGTGTTCTGCCCGTAGCCCTTGTCGGCGGGGATGGCTTCCACTTTTGAGAGGTAAGTTTTAAGCGCGGCCTCGGCCTCGGCGCGCTTGCCGGTCGAGGCGAGGGCCATGCCGCGCGCCCAGTGCCAGAGGGCGTTGGTGATGGGCGTGGAGGCGGGCGGCTCGTTCGTCTTCAGCACGTCGTCCCAGCGGCCGAAGCGGGCGGAGATGAGCACGCCCGTCGGCATGAAGCTCTCGAAGAAGGGCATCGCGGCGAGGTAGGGCGCGACGTTCGATTCGAGGCGGCGCGCGGCCTTCGCGGCCTCGGCGTAGTTGCCCTGCATGCTGTGGGCGGCGGCGAGGAAGTGGAGGTTGTGACTGTAGTAGGCGGCCGTGTAGATGCCGCGCCGGCCGCCGCCGTCGATGTACGCCTGGTCGGCCTTGGCGGCCCACTCGTTGCTCTTCGCGGCGCGGTCGTAGTCGCCCGTCCGCATGTAGATGTGGGCGGGCATGTGGACGAGGTGGCCGGCGGCCGGGGAGAGGGCCGCCAGCCGGTCGGCGCTGAGCAAGCCGCGCTCGGGCGCGTTCGACGCTTCGACGGCGTGGATGTAGAGGTGGTGGGCGCCGATGTGCTCGGGCGCGCGGCGCATGACGGCTTCGAGCGCGGCGATGATCTCCTCGGTCCCTTCAGCCGCCCTCCCGTCGGCGCCGAAGAGCCGCCACGCGTTAATAATCATGGCGGCGTCGGCCCAGAGAGTCGCCGCCTCGGTGTCGTCCGGGTAGCGTTTGACCAGTTCGGCCATCGCGTCGCGGTAGGCGAGCCAGAGCTGCTTCTGGTCGGCGGCCGGGTCGGCGGAGAACCTTTTCGAGAGGGCTTCGAGGTAGGCGCGCTCGTGCGCGGGGCCTTCGGCCGAGAGCGCGAGCCCACGCTCGACGGCTTGGCGTGCGGCCTGCATGCGCTCGGCCGAAATCCGCGTCTCGTTGTAGTTGGGGCCGAGCGCGAGGGCGAGCCCCCAGTGGGCCATCGCCATCTTCGGGTCAAGCTCCGCGGCGCGGCGGAACGCGCGCGCGGCCTCGTCGTGGTTGAAGCCGTAGACGAGAATCATCCCCTGGTCGAAGAACTTCTGCGCCTCCGCGCTCCCGGTCCTGACCGGCAGGCTGAACTCGCCCAACCCTTCAATCAACCGGACCGGCTGCGAAGGCGCGGGCGCCGCCCCGTGCTGGTGCTGCGCCGCCGCCACTCCGCACGCTAACACGAGCGCCAGCGCGCTCAGGGGGAATCTCATCACGCACTCTCCTGTTACAGAAAAACTACTCGTTGACCTTGATGACGGCGAGGAATGCTTCCCCCATGGTTATGACCCTTGTTAAGCGAACTTAAGGATGTGGAAGCTCGACGAACTCTCCCGGTTTTATAGCGTCGAGCGCGGCTTCGATGTCATGAGTCAGTCCGAGCACGACCGGCACTTTGTTGCTCGGGAGCAGTATGACGGCGAAGCCGTACTTTTTCAGGTTCTGCTGAAAGCGCAGGTTCTTGTCGGTCGTTATAAATACGTCGAAGTGTTCGTCCGCCGCGGCTAGGAGGGCGCCATTCTTTAATCCGGCCCAGCCCATATCCTGCACCGTGCTGGCGGTATGACCCGACAGCCGCGACTTCAACGCCCGCGGCGTACACTCGTCGAGCAGGACGTTCATGCCGCGCGACCGAGACGCGCGAGCGTTTCCTTGTAGAAATCGAGCACCTGAACGGCCTGCTCGTGGCTGACGGTCGGGAAGTTGTCGAGGAACTCGTCGAGCTTGAGTCCGGCGGCCAGGTTGTCGAGCAGCGCCGCCACCGGCACGCGCGTCCCGGTGAAGACGGGGGTGCCGCTCATAATCTCCGGGTCGACTGTGATCGGCAGCCGCGCCACCTGCACGTCGTCGAGAGTCAACATGATGGCCCACCTCCTGCGTTACTCGTTGACCTTGAGGACGGCGAGGAATGCTTCCTGGGGGATTTCGACTTTGCCGACGCGCTTCATGCGCTTCTTGCCCTCTTTCTGCTTTTCGAGGAGCTTGCGCTTGCGCGTGATGTCGCCGCCGTAGCACTTGGCGATGACGTTCTTGCCTATCGCCTTGACGGTCTCGCGGGCGATGATCTTGTTGCCGATGGCGGCCTGGATGGGGACCTCGAAGAGTTGGCGCGGGATGAGTTGTCGCATCTTTTCGGCGAGGAGGCGTCCGCGCGCCTGCGAGTTCTGGCGGTGGACGATGATGGAGAGGGCGTCCACGGGCTCGCCCGCCACCATCAGGTCGAGCTTGACGAGGTCGCTGTCGACGTAGCCGGCGAGGTGGTAGTCGAGCGAGGCGTAGCCCTTGGAGACGGACTTCAGGCGGTCGTAGAAGTCGAGGACGATTTCGTTCAGGGGCAGGTCGTAGACGAGCATGACGCGCTTCTCGGCGATGTACTCGAACTTCTTCTGCACGCCGCGCTTCTCTTCCAAGAGCGGGAGGATGCCGCCGAGGAATTCGTCAGTCGAGAGGATGGTCGCTTCAATAATCGGCTCTTCGATTTTGGAGATGCGGACGGAGTCGGGCATCCGGGCGGGCGAGTCGACTTCGACGACTTCGCCGTCGGTCGTCGTCACGCGGTAGCGCACCCCCGGCGCCGTCGTGATGAGGTCTAAGTCGAACTCGCGCTCAAGGCGCTCCTGCACGATCTCCATGTGGAGGAGGCCGAGGAAGCCGCAGCGGAAGCCGAAGCCGAGCGCGGCCGACGACTCCGGCTCGTAGAAGAAAGAGGCGTCGTTCAGCCTGAGCTTGTCGAGCGCGTCGCGCAGCTCCTCGTACTGATTGGCCTCGACGGGGTAGAGGCCAGCGAAGACCATCGGCTTGATTTCCTGAAAGCCGGGGAAGGGCTCCTTGGTCGGGCGCGCGGCCTCGGTGACGGTGTCGCCTATCTGCACGTCGGCGACCGTCTTGATGGAGGCCGTCATGAAGCCGACCTCGCCGACCGAGAGGCTGGCGATGGGCGACGGGCGCGGGCGGTTCACGCCGATGGTCTCCACCTGGTAATCGCGGCCCGTGTTGAAGAAGCGAATCTTCATGCCGGGCTTGATCGTGCCGTCGATGACGCGGAAGAGGACGATGACCCCGCGGTAGGAGTCGTACCACGAGTCGAAGATGAGCGCCTTCAAAGGCGCGTCGGGGTCGCCCTTCGGCGCGGGGATGTCGCGGACGATGGCTTCGAGGATGTCGGGGACGCCCTGACCCGTCTTGGCCGAGGCGAGCACGGCGTTGTGCGTGCCGAGGCCGATGACGTGCTCGATCTGCTCCATCGCCTTCTCGGGCTCGGCGCCGGGCAAGTCAATCTTGTTGATGACGGGGACGAGTTCGAGATTGTTCTCGATGGCGAGGTAGGTGTTGGCGAGCGTCTGCGCTTCGACCCCTTGCGAGGCGTCAACGACGAGGAGCGCGCCCTCGCAGGCCGAGAGCGAGCGCGAGACTTCGTAGGAGAAATCGACGTGGCCGGGCGTGTCGATGAGGTTGAGGACGTACGCCTGCCCGTCGCGCGCGCGGTAGTCGAGGCGGACGGCGTGGGCCTTGATGGTGATGCCGCGCTCGCGCTCAAGGTCCATGTCGTCGAGGACCTGCGCCTCCATGTCGCGCCCTGCGACGGCGCCCGTCAATTCCAACAGCCGGTCGGCCAGCGTCGATTTGCCGTGGT
>DASZEK010000139.1:0-37937 GCA_035941045.1 Pyrinomonadaceae bacterium
GAGGAGGTCAGGTTGCCCTGAGGGTCGCAGTCTATGGCGAGCGTCTGGAAGCCGCGCAGCGCGCAGCAGGCCGAAAGCTCGCGTGTGACGGTCGTCTTGCCGACCCCGCCCTTCTGGTTGGCGACCGCGATGGTGATGGTCTTCATGCGGCGGCCTTCCTCTCTCTGACCTTGAGCCGGAGAACTTCGGCGCGGCTGACGAGTTTGACGCGCTCGTCTAAAGGGTCAGGGTAGAAGGGAATTATGCCGTTCTTCAGGAGTTTGGTCAGGGTCGCGGTGCTGACGCCGAGCAGTCGGCGGGCCTCCGTGTAGGTGATGAGATCGTCCGGGCGGAATTCCGTCATGAAGTACCTCCGGTGAATGGCAGGGAACATAGCGGACGTTTCAAGACGTGTCAATATATTTTACTTTGTTTTAGTTTAGAGAAGGGAAGAGGCGTGGCCGCTTGCGCCGGAGGCAAGTTTGGTCTAGGATGTTCGCAACCGGGCATTCGGTGAAACCTTATGCCCACCGGTTGCTGGGGTGAGGACAGTGACCGAACCTGAGCAGGCATGCCGCCCCCAAGGCTGGCATGCCTGCTCGCTTTTTGTGGCTACCCTTTGCCGTTGAGCCGCACGGAGCGACACTTCGCGGAGCCGCAGCGGCAGTCGCCGGCCGCCGGGTGGTAAGGGTCGCGATAGTCCATCGTGATCTCTTCGCCGGCCTCTATGTCGCGCAGGGCGAAGAAGAGGACTTTGTCGCCGGGGGCGGTGCGCATGAAGGCGTTGGGCTCGCAGGAGTGGTTGATGAAGGCGGTGGCGTCGCCGCCGACCATGCCGTCAATCGCCACGTCGTCGCCGATGCGGATTATTTTGATGTCGCCCGCGTCCTCCTGCTCGCGGACGCGCCTGTCAATCTTCCTCCGGCCGCGGATTACCTCCCCGGCGTAGGCGGCGAACTTCTTCCGCTTCTTAAGCGGCTCCGTCGTGAAGCAGCCCTTCCCGTACACGTTACTCTTCCTGACTTCGAGCAAAGCCAACCTGTTCCCTCCCGTGGTGTTTGTAGCAAGAATATAAATGAAGGCGGGCCGTTTTGGGGAGCGGTAGCGTACGAAACTTTTCGCCTCTTAAAGCCCTTGCGCCTTCGCGTGAGAAAAGTTCACGCGAAGGCGCAAGGGCTTTAAGAAGAATTGTCGGGCGGGCTTTAGTGGCTGGCGAGCCAGTTGTAAATCGGAGTCCAGACCAGTTCCTTCGCGTTGTCGGCGAGGTAGATGTCCGCGTGGCCGAACTCGACGGGGCGCGCTTCGGGGCCGTGGAGCTTGACGACGAGCGAGGACTTGTCGGCGCTGCCGAGGCGGTTGAGCGTGTCGGTGCCGAAGTCGCCGAAGCCGCCGCCGGCCCCGACGTAGAGGACGGGGACGTTGATGTCGCCGAGGTGGTCGTCGTACGGCAAGTCGTCTTCGCCGCAGATGATGCCGTCCGTCTCGACCTGTTCGGTCAAGCTCTGGAAGGGCGCCGCCGTCTGGTAGTAGTCGAACAGGTAAGGCTCCTTCGTGAACTGGAGGCCGGAAGGGAGGCCGTTCTGGTCGAAGGTGCCGGCGTTCAGGTGGTAGAAGGGGACGGGCGGGTAGGGCGCGAAGAGCAGGTGCGTGGCGGAGCCGACCATCAGCGCCACCTGCCTGTTGTTGAGCCCAGCGAAGCCGGGAACGGGCGAGGGGTCGTTCGGGCTCGTCGCCGCGATCAGGCCGAAGGTGCGCACGCCCGCGCCGAGCGGCGAGACGTACTGCCCGGCACTCAACTGCTGCTTGCCGCCTGCGTAGCGCACGCAGGCGCCCGCGCGTTGCTCTTCGTGCTCGGGGTCGAGCTTGAAGGCGATGTCAACGGGGATGAGCGCGTCCACCTGCCTGTCATTCTCGGGCAGCGTCGTCTCGTAGTCGGCGTAGGCGTAAGCGATGGCGGCGCCGCGGCTCCAGCCCATGAGGGCGAGCTTGGCCTTGCCGCTGACGGCGCGCGCGACGCCCAGGGCGGCGGCGATGTCGCCGACGTGCGTGCCGATGTTCCAGTCGCGCATGAAGGCGAAGTCGGTCGTGTCGGCCGGCACCTGCCGCCAGCGCAGGTCGATGCCCCAGACATCAACGCCCTTGCGAGCGAGGAAGACGCCGACGGAGTAGTCGCGCGCGACGGCGCCCGAGAGCGTGCTGCTCATGAAGGCTTCGTCGAAGCCACAGAGGTCGCCGTGGACCATGAAGACGGCGCGCTCGGCGGCGTGCGGGACGCCGTTGGCCCGCTCGCGCGTGACGCGGTGGACGCCGACCACGTCGTGCTCGCCGTCGCCGACCTGAAGCTGGAATGAGTACTCAAACACGTCCGCCACGATGTGACGGCGCTCGATTGATTTGAGCTTACAAGGCGAGCCCGCGCGCCCGTACGCCTGCGCCGCCGCCGAACAGGCCCCGGCCACGGAGGCGCGCAGGTCGGCCGGCGCGGCTTGCTGCGCGTGGGCGCAGACGAAGGAAGCGAAGACGATGAATGAAAGCAGCGTGACTCTGAACGGAAGTCGCATGAGGTCTCCTCGCGTGTCTGTCGGATGAATTGAGGAACTATAAGAGCTGTGGGCGTGGTCGAAGATAATCACGCCCGACGAGTAACGCGGAGAATTTTGCGGGGAGGGATCAGGTGAGGGAGGCGGGGAATACAGGAATTGTAATTTGAAATTTCAAGCCTGAAATCTTCATCAACCGAGCATCGCCTTTAAAAGTCGCGCGGTCGCCTCCACGTCGCGCGCGGCGCGGTGGCAGCCGCCCTCGACGCCGTAGCGCGCGCAGGCGTCTTCGAGCGTCAGCGACTTCTTCGCCCCGCACTTCTGCTTGACGAGCTGCATGGCGCAGCGCCAGCCCCTCTCGCCGGAACTGAGGCGGTAGCGCGAGCAGGTCGCGGCCAGCGCGCGGCGGTCGAAGGCCGCGTTGTAGGCGACGAGCAGCTTGCCGTCAATCAATTCCGAAAGGCGCGGCCAGATGTCGGCCCAGCCGGGGGCGGCGCGGAAGTCCGCCTCGCGGAAGCGTTGGTGGCGCGAGGGCGGCGGCAGGGTGTTGAAGACGGGCCGCACGATGCTCTCGAAGACGATGCGGCCGGAGATGTCGCCGAGCGCGACCTCGATGATTTCGACGGAGGGGCCGGCGCCGACCGTCTCCGTGTCTATCAGCAGCGCGCGCTCGTTCAGCTCGTAGGGTTCGAGGGCGGGCGTGTAGAGAAGCTTGCTGTTGAAAAGCATCGGCCGTCTGAAGCGTAGCGTTCGCGGGTGGACTCACGCGCCGGGTCGCTTAGCGAAGACGGCCCGGCCGCCGGCGGTCGCGGTAACGGCTCAATCCTAACACCTGCGGCGCGCGCCCGGTTAACGCGCGGCGGAATGTAACGGCTTCGCAACCGGCTCGAATGGCCTCGGGGCGGGAGTTCGTTTATGATGGGGCCACGCTCGTCCATAACAAACGCGAAAGGAGCGCCGATGCCTTTCGTCATCTTCGTCGCCCCCTGGTTCTCCGAGAACGCGACGCGCTTTATCGCCGCCATCCAGAGCGTGCGCGACGTGCGCCTCGCCGTCATCAGCCAGGAGGCGCAGGAACACCTCGCGCCTCCCTTGCGCGAACGCCTCGCCGCGCACTGGCGCGTGGACGACGTTTTCGACCCCGACCAGCTCGTCCCCGCCGCCGAAACCCTCTCGCACCACATGGGGCCGATTCACCGCATGTTCGCCGCCTACGAACAACTTCAGGTGCCCGTGGCCGAGGCGCGCGAACGACTCGGCGTCGAAGGGATGAGCGCCGAGGCCGCGGGCAACTTCCGCGACAAGTCGCGCATGAAGACGCTGCTGCGCGAGGCCGGCGTCCCTTGCGCGCGCCACGCCCTCGTCGGAGACGAGCAGCAGCTCTGGGCCTTCGCCGAGCAGGTCGGCTACCCGCTCGTCGTCAAGCCGCCGGCCGGTGCGGGCGCGCAGGCGACCTTCCGCGTGGACAACGCCGACCAACTGCGCGAGGCGCTTTCCTTCTCGCGGCCGACCGAAGGCGAGCCCCTGCTCGTCGAAGAGTTCATCACGGGCGACGAGCAGTCCTTCGACACCATCTCCGTCGCCGGCCGACCCGTCTGGCACTCGCTGACGCACTACTACCCGACGCCGCTCGAAGTGCTCCGCAACGCGTGGATTCAGTGGTGCGTCGTGCTCCCGCGCGAAATCGACGGCCCGCACTACGACGACATCCGCCGTGCCGCCTTCCGCGCCCTCGAAGTGCTCGGCATGGACACCGGCCTTTCTCACATGGAATGGTTCAGGCGGCGCGACGGCAGCGTCGCCATCTCGGAGGTCGGCGCGAGGCCCCCCGGCGCGCAAATCACGACGCTCATCTCGCGCGCCAACGACATAGACTTCCTCGGCGCGTGGGCGCGCGTCATGGTCCACGGCGAGTTCGACCCGCCGCAGAGGCTCTACGCCGCGGGCGCGGCCTTCCTGCGCGGGCAAGGGGCCGGGCAGGTGCGCGCCGTCCACGGGCTCGAACAGGCGCAGAGGGAACTGGGCCACCTCGTCGTCGACGTGAAGCTGCCCGTCGTCGGCCAGACGCCGACGGGCACTTACGAGGGCGAGGGCTGGGTGATTGTGCGCCACCCGGAAACGAAGGTCGTCGAGGAGGCGCTGTTGCGTCTCATCTCGATTGTCCGCGTGGAACTCGGCTGAGCGAGGCCGGACAGACTCGGAGGCGGATGACATGAACGTGCTGATGATTTCGCCGGGCTACCCGACGGAGATGCCTTACTTCACGCGCGGGCTGGCGAGGGTCGGCGCGAAGGTGCTCGGCGTGGGAGACCAGCCCGAGTCGGACTTGCCTGGCGAGACGCGCGAGAGCCTGACCGCCTACCTGCGCGTCCCCTCGCTCGTGGACGAGCGGGCCGTCATCGAGCAGGTCGCACACTGGACTTCGCCGATAACGGTTGACCGCGTCGAATGCCTGTGGGAGCCGGGCGTGCTGCTCGCCGCGCGCCTGCGCGAGAGCCTCGGCGTGGCCGGCATGACCGAGCAGGAGGTCATGCCCTTCAGGAACAAGGACCTGATGAAGCAAGTCCTCTCGGACGCCGGCATCCGCACGCCGCGCCACGCCCTTGCGACGACGGCCGAGGAATGCCGCGAAGCCGCGAGCCGGATAGGCTACCCCCTCATCCTCAAGCCCATCGACGGCGCCGGCTCCGCCGACACGCACCGCGTCAACGACCCCCGACAGCTCGAAGAAGTGATTTCAAAGCTCGGCCACCTCTCGCAAGTCAACGTCGAAGAGTTCGTTGACGGCGAGGAATTCACCTTCGACACCGTCTGCGTCGAAGGCGAAATCGCCTACTACAGCATCTCCTGGTATCGGCCCCGCCCGCTCATCGCGCGCACGGTCCAGTGGATAAGCCCTCAAATCATCATGCTGCGCGACGTGGAAGCCGAAGAGCTGAGCGGAGGCCGCGAGATGGGCCGCGCCGTCCTGAAGGCGCTCAACTTCCGCACCGGCTTCACGCACATGGAGTGGTACAAGAAGGCCGACGGCGAAATCGTCTTCGGCGAGATTGCGGCCCGCCCGCCCGGCGCGCGCTCGGTTGACGTGATGAACTACGCCTCCGACGTGGACCTCTTCACCGGCTGGGCCGAGGCGGTCGTCCACGGCCGCTTCACGCAACCCGTCGAGCGTCGCTACAACGCCGCCATCATCTTCAAGCGCGCGCAGGGCGAAGGCTACATCCGGCACGTCGAGGGCCTTGAGCGCATCCTCACGCACTTCGGCGAGCACGTCGCCGCCGTTAACCTCCTCCGCGTCGGCGAGCACCGCCGCAACTGGCTCCAGACGCTCCTCTCCGACGGCCACGTCATCGTCCGCCACCCCGACCTGCGGCGACTCATGGAACTGGCCGACGCCGTCGGCACCGACCTGCAACTCTACGCCGCCTGAGCGGCCGGGCATACGAAAGCGGAAGGAGAAATTGAAATGGATTGGTTAGGACAACTGGGCGGGCTCTTACAACAGTACGGCGGCGCGGACCCGAATCAGGCGCCCGCGAACGTCCACGACGACTTCGATCAGGTCGCGCAGGCGGCGCCGCCGGGCGCCATCTCAGACGCCCTCTCCGCGGCCTTCCGCTCCGACCAGACGCCGCCCTTCGGCGACATGCTCGGCCAACTCTTCCAACAGTCCGCCGGGCAGCAGAAGGCGAGCATCCTGAACACGCTGATTCGCACCCTCGGCCCCGCCCTCGTCTCGCAGATACTCGCACGCCGCGGCGCAGGGGGCTTGGCCGGGATGCTCGGCGGCGGTCAGGCCGAAGTCACGCCCGAGCAGGCCGAACAGATACCGCCCGACGCCGTGCAGGACATCGCCGCGCAGGCCGAGCAGCGCGACCCCTCCATCATCGACCAGCTCAGCAGCGTCTACGCGCAGCACCCCACGCTCATCAAGACCCTCGGCGGCGCCGCGCTCACTATCGCCCTCGCCAAGATTGCCCAAAGGCAGTACGGAGGATGAGGCCGAGCGCCGTCAGCAGCGAAAGGGCGAGGCCGACGAGCGCAGACTCTGGCCTGTAGACGAACTCGACGTGATGCTCGCCGGCAGGCATCGCGACTCCGCGCAGGTTGTAGTTGACGCGGAGGACTTCCGCCGGTCGGCCGTCAACGTAAGCGGCCCAACCCGGATAGTGATTCTCCGAAAGCACGAGCGTCGAAGGCGCCGCCGCCCTGCACTTCAACTCGACGCGGTTCGGCTCGTACAGCGTGACCTCCGCGCTCCCGCCGCCCGAGCCTGAGACGGAGGGCGTGCCCGTCTCGACGAGGGCCGTGCGCAAAGGCTCCCACAGAGAGCCGCCGGGCAGGCGCCCCGTGCGTATCGCCGCGAGCGTTTCCTCTTCGCCGAGCGCGACCGCCTCGCCCGCGAGCCACGCGCGAGGCAGCACACGCGTGTTCTCGTGGATGTCAACGTAGCCGGTCCGCGTGGCGAGCCGCCAACGTCCCGTCGTGGGCCCGACGCCTCCCGCTTCGTTCTCCCTCTTCCTTATCGAAAGCAGATAGCGCACGTTGAGGATGTCCACCTCGCGCCCCTCGCCGCGCAGCGTCTGCTCAGGGTCCGTCAACTCGCCCCACACCTTCATCTCTCCCGCGAGGCGGCTGTAGCGCGCGAGGCCGAAGCCGTCGTAACCGGCCGCGTTGTGTATGCCGTAAAGCATGTAAACGTCGGGCAGCGTCCACGGCACCCAGTCCTGCGAGCGCGAGACGGAGGGCGGCACGGGGGCGACCGACGGACTGAACCAGTGCGGCGCCGTGAGGATTCTGTAAGAGGCTGGGTCGCCCGGCGCGAGTTCGCGCAGGGCTTTGACTGTCTCGGGCTCGGTCCAAAGCGGGTGGTCCGTGCCGGGGCTCGACGTGCGCCAGCCGCTCGCCTGTCCCCACACGAGCAGGTCAACGGACAGCACGCAGACGAGCACGACCGCCCCGCCGCGTCGCCCCCGCGCGAAGTGCCACAGCGCCAACGCGCTCGCGCCCGCGACGAGCACGGGCGCGAACCGCTCCGGCGTGTTCAGCAGACTCGACCCCACGGGCCCGAACACCATCACGACGAGGCATGTCAGCGCGAAGACTAGCCCTGCGGCGACGAGGGCCGTGCGGCCTTTGCGCGCCTCGGCGAGCGCCGTCACGCCGCGCCCGGCGAGGACCGCCAGCGCGAACTCGACTTCCATGAGGTGGCGCGCGGGGACGCGGAAGAGGTTGATGACGGGGACGTGTGCGACGAGTTTGGACAGGCCGAGCGGCGCGTGGCCCCCGAGCGCGAGCAGGAAACAGACAACCGCGACCGCCGCCCAGAAAATCGTCCGCGCGTCGCGCCCCAGAAGTAGCGCCGCCGTCGCCAGCATCAGGGCGAGCAGGCCCGCGTAGGCGATGAACTCGACGTAGAAGGGCGGCCCCGTGTAGGGCTCGCCGAAGTAGAGCGTGCCGTCGCCGCCGCCGAGCACGTAAGGCGCGAAGAAGGTCAGGGCGAAGCGGCGAGGCAGCGAGAACGAAGTGAAGAACTCGTAAGTCGCCTCCGCGCGCAGGCTGAGGCGAAGCAGCTCGTAGGTCGGAAGCAACTGCACGGCGGCCAGCGGCAGCCCGGCGGCGACGTGGGCGAGCGAGCGCAGGTAACGCGCGCGCGCCTCCCTGTCAGTCAGCGCAGACGTAAGGGCGTAAGCCGCGACGAGCAGGAGCGAGTAGGCGAACGTCTGCTGGTGGCCCGCGAAGGCTTGCAGCGCGACGAAAAGGGAAACGAGCGCGCCCCGGCTATGTCCCGACACGTAACCGTCGAGCGCCCACAAGACCCAAGGCAGCATCGCCGCCGTCTGCACGACGTTGACGTGCGCGAGCTGCGCGACGAGGAAGCCGCCCCATTGCCACACGAGCGCCGTCACCAGAGCGCCCGCCGACGTTGAGCCCGCGCGCCGCGCGTAGAGGAAAGCGCCGACGCCCGCCAGCGCGTACGAAGAGAAGACCGACAGGTTCGTCGCGACGGGCGCGTCGAAAATCAGATAAGTCCAGTTGAGCGGGAAGAGCAAGCCGCCCTGCGCGGACGCGAGCAGCGGCATGCCGCTAAAGATGTAAGGGTTCCAGAGCGGGAGGCTCCCTTCGAGCACGACGCGGGCCGCCGCCGCGCGCAGCGGCACGTTGAAGAACATCCCGTCCTCCGGGCAGAGGACGGTGAGGCCGCGCGTCGCCGGGAGGAAATAGAAGAGGGGCGCGAGCGCGACGCCGAGCGCGGCCAGAAGGTCAGACCTTGAACTCCTCATAAAACTTCTCAACTCTTCGCGCCTCCAGCGCCTTTGCGTGAGATTAAGAAAGCACGCGAAGGCGCTGGAGGCGCGAAGGATGAGTTTTGAATTCTAACGTCCGGCCGGGCCGCCCTTCGCGCGCGCGGCGCTCGTGTCTTCGCCGACGAAGGGGTCGCGTGAGAGCGGGGGCGGCGCCTTCAACTCGTCGGGGCCGAGGACGGTGCGCAGGCGCCCGCCGAGCAGGTAGAGGCGCTGCATCTCGGCGAGCGTGAAGGGGCGCGCGCCGCGGCGGCCGAAGACGGCGAGCTGGTTGCCGGTCTCGTCCACGGCGCGGTCGCGGTCGAGCCCTTTGGAGACGGCGAGGGCGGGGCCGCTCGTGCGGAAGGTCGAGATGAGGCGCGGCTCGGGCGCGGGGCTGAAGCCGCCGTAGGTCGCCATCGTCTCGGGCGAGGTCAACTGCAAGATGCGGAGGCCGTTCCTGCCGTCGGCGACGTAGGCGAAGAGGCTCGCGTTTGTCATCGCTATCTTGACCTGATGCGTGTCGTTCAACTCGCCGCCCGCGTTGAAGCTCATGTAAAGCTTCGGCGCCTCGGGCCGCGTCACGTCAACGATGGCGACGCCGTCGGGGCCGTTGGCGACGTAGGCGTAAGTTCGCGCGACGTACACGTCCGCCGCGTGCTTGAGAGGCACCTCGGCGCCTTTGACGACTTCGCCTTTGGGCACGGACTTGCACTGACCGGCGCCCGTGTCGCAGGGCGCGGGCGGCGCCAAAGTCAGGTCGATGACCTTCAACCCTTCTTCGTCAACGACGAAGCCGTAGCGGAATTGGACGGCGACGGCGCGCGGGTGCTTCAGCTCGGGCTCGCCGATTTGCCGGACGACGCGCGGGCTCGTCGGGTTGTCGATGTCGATGATGACGAGGCCCTTCTCGGTCGTGACGTAGGCGAAGGTGCCGGCGATGGTGATGTTGTTGGCGCCTTCGAGGACGCCGCCGGGGTTGAAGTGGTCAACTTCATTCCCGTCAACGTTGAGGGTCGCGCGCTTGAGGTAGTTGTTGAGAGGGTCGCCGTCAAGCAGGGTCGCGGCGTTGATGAGTATCAAGCCTTCCTCGTGGTCTGCGACGTAGAGGTAGGCGTACATCGGATGAATCGGCTGCTCTTCGTTGACGAGCGGGGCGGGCCTCTTCTCGCGCTCGGCCTGCGGCAACTTCTGCCACTCGTCGTGGAGCCTCTTCGCTTCGACCGGGTCAACCATCCGGCCGTCGTGCGTCAGGCGCCAGCGCGCGGGGTCAACGCCGAGCGTCGTCGGCGAGGCGACGGCCGCGGCGTGCTTCGTCTTCACCCAGAACTTCTGGCCGAAGCGGGAGACGGGCGCCGTCATGATGCGCTCGGAGAAGCCCTTGTGGTCTATCTGCGCCACGTCGTAAACACGCAGGCCGCCCGAGCCCGCGGCGGCGTAGACGTACTCGCCGCGGAGTTGGACGGAGAGCACTTCGGGGTTGCCCTTGTGCTCGTAGTAGGTCTTGAGCTTGCGGCCCCCGGCGACGAATTTTTTGAAGTCGTCGGGGTAGGCGACTTCGTGGAGGGTGCTCCCCATGACGGCCTGCGGCTCGTCGCGCTCGGTGACGGGGACGACTTCGAGCGAGTGCTCGGCGGCGACGTAAACGTAGCGGCCCATGAAGTTGACGAAGTTCGTCCCCTGCATGAGTAGCTGTGCCATCCACGCGTTGTTGTCGCCCTGCTTGGAGACGTGGCAGTCGGCGCAGGTCTTCGTCTCGACGGTGCGGACGGTGTGCGGGACGTGGGTGGCGAACGACTGGCCGGAGAAGCCTTCGGCCGAGACGGTCTGCTGCTGCGAGTAAATCCACTCGCGGTTTTGATTCTGAGAGCTTACGAGGATGGCCGAGCGCGAGGCCGCCGGGCTGATGCGTCGGCCGGTGACGGTGCCGTCGCGGGCGAGCATGAACACGTCGTCTCTCAAGACTTGGAAGTTGTAGGTCGTGAAGTTGCGCGAGTCGCCGCCCTCGAAGTGGCGGTTGGGCATCTTGGTGTTGGCGCGCATCGAGAGGTGACAGCCGAAACAGCTCGTCATCCATGAAGAGTGGCAGGAGTAGCAGCTCATCTTTGAATCGGGGTGGGCGAGCTTCTCCTCGTCGGCGGGCACGTCGCCCCAGACCTCCTGCTGCTTGTCGTCGATGCGGACGGTCTTGGCGTAAGCCGAGCGCCAGTTGTAGTCGTCCTCGTGGCCTTTCGTTTTGGAAGCCGTGTAGGCGGTCTGTTTGACGCGCCACCAGCGGCCGGGCTCGACGAGCGAGTTCTGGACGATGTCGCCGGCTTTAAGCTGAACGGGCTTGCCGTTGGAGTCGGGCCGCGTGCGGTCGCTGGCGATGCGCTCGAAGACGGGGATGTTGACTTGGCGTCCGCCCTGCGGGCGCGTGAAGGGCGTCTTCAAATCGCGGAGGAAGTTGCGGCCCTGCCCCCGCACGTAGAGGCCGTCTTTGACGCTTTGGCCTTCGGCGGGCTCGACGAGGTTGAGGCCCGCGGCGAAGCCGGAGGCCGTGAGCTTGGCGGGCTCTTTGACGGTGCCGTGGCAGTCAACGCAGCCGATTTCGATGGCGGCGCGGGGCTCGTTGTAGAGGATGCCGTTGCCGTGCGCGTCCTGCTGGAAGTGGCAGTCAACACAGTGCATGCCCTTTTCCAAGTGGATGTCTTTGAGGTGGACGGGCGAGCCCGGCGCGGGGCCGGTCTTGTCGTCGTTGTCGGTGTCGCGGTACTCGACGGCCTGTTTGAGTTTGGGAGCCGACGTGTCGGAGACGAGTTCGTTGTTGATGTCTAAGAGATGACCCTTGCGGTCGCGCTTGAAGACGGCGCGGAAGAGCCAGCCGTGGCCGTGGAAGTCGGCGAACTGCGTGCGCTCCATCTTGGAGTTGACTTCGTCGGTGCCGGTCTTGGCGAGGAAGTCGGGGTCGGACCAGTTGCCGCGGACGCTTGAGCCTTCGGGGTTGCGGTCGAGCTTGCGGTACTCCTCTTCGGCGGAGATGTCGCGCTGCTTCGAGGGGTACATGCCGGCCCTGCGTGCGTCCGTCTCATTGTCCCACCAGAGGAGGCCGAGGTAGGTGGCGACCATGTTGTTGCCGGGGTGCATGTGGCAGGTCATGCATTGGCTGGTCGGAATCTGGCGCGTGAACTGGTGGCGGATGGGGTGGCCGGGTTCGTTCTTCTTGTCTTTGTACTGCTCGTCGGCGGTGTCGGTGGTGCCGCGGTTGCCGTACTTAGCCCAGACGGGGCTGGAGTTGACGGGGCTGCGGTCGTTGGCGTAGACGACGTGGCAGGCGGTGCAGCCGGAGGAGCGGTAATCGCCGGGGTGGTCGTTGGTGCCGAGGAAGTTCAAGGTCGGGTCGAGCAGGCGCGTTTTTTGGAGGCCGAGGTAGACGGGGTCTGTTCTGTTGAGCGTGCCGAGGCCGCGGGCGCTCAAGCCTTTGTCGGGCTTGCCGGGGTCGGTCTCGCGCTCGGGCAAGGCCACTTCGGAGCGGCCACGGCCGCCGCGCTCGAAGACGCGGAGGATGTTGCCGGGCTGGGAGATTTCCCAGCGGGGGAGCGGGTCGAGGTAGGTGAGCGCGCCGAGCCACGTCCGGGTGACGGGCGAGGGCGGGGGGAGTTGGAGCATGCGCTCGGGGGCGCCCGACTCTTCGCTGTAGCTCTCGCCGAAGCGGGTGTCCTTGAGGGGGTAGCCGCCGTTGTTGTAGAGCGCGGCGCCCCAGAGCATGCCGCCGTGGCGCATCATGCTGTTGCGGGCGGCGGCGACTTCGGCGGTGTGGCAGCCGGTCGAAGAACAAGTTAAAGGGGCGACGCGGAAGTCGCCGGGGTTGATGAAGCGGACGAACTCGCGGCTCTCGGCGGCGAGGAGGGCGTTGGTGCGTTCGGGGTTGGCGCTGGTGTAGCGGCCTTGTTTATCGCGCCAGCGTTCGGGGAAGCGCGGAGCGACGTGGGCCGAGTTCATGACCTTGTCGAAGGCGGGGTTGCCGCGGCCGAGTTTGGCGGTCGCGCCGTCGGCGCGTGGCGCGGGGTTGCCGCCGTGGCAGGAGGTGCAGGTGAGGTCCATGCGGTCGCGGCCGTCTGCCTTGAGCTTGCCGTCGCGCGTGTTGTGCATCGGCTCGGTCATGCCGTGGCAAGTGATGCAGCCTTCGACACGCGGCGCCTCGGCGGGAGTGGGCGCGGCGGCGGGCGAGGGCGCGGCGGTAGGCGCCGGTTGCTGCTTGGCGGAAGAGTTGACGCCGCCGGTTGCCGTGAAGCCAACCGCGCAAAGGGTCGCGAAGATGAGAACCAGCTTGAATCTTTCCGCGGAACTTAGCCGGCGCATGTGCTCTCCGTTGTCCTCGTTGACGTTTTAGAAGCTGAACCTGACCGAGCCGAAGAGGGCGTAGAGCGGCTTGCTCGGGTTGATGACGACCTCGTCGGGCGTGCAGAAGCTTGAGACGTTAGGGGGGCAGTTGCGCGATTGGTCGGTGTAGATGTCGCGGAAGCCGCGGCCGGGCTTGAGCATCGAGGCGCCGAAGTTCAAGGTGATGTTGTTGATGAGGCGGGGGCGGTAGGCGATGCCGACGCTCAAGTCCTGCCCGATGTCGTGACGGATGCGGGGCTGGAAGAGGAGATATTCCAGCGGCTCGGTCCGATGAAAGCGCAGGTGGTTGAAGTTGAAGACGGCCTTGATGCGCTGCGTCAGCTCGATGTCGTAGCCGACGTTGGCGATAACGATGCCGGGGTTGACGTGGTTGGCCTGCCCCTGGAGTTTGCTGCTGCGCAAAGAGGGCAGGAGGCTTAAAGGCTGCGTCAGCCCGACGCCCGTGCCGAGCAGCGGGATGCCGACGCGGTTCCAGAAGGAGAACTGGCCGCCGACGAAGTTGGGGTCGTCGAGGATGGCGTCGAAGCCCTTGGCGCGGTCGTCGGTCGGGTTGTCGTCGCCGGAGGCGAAGAAGAAGGAGGCGCGGAAGCGTTGGTAGTCGTAATCAATCGAAGCCTCGGCCGCGCCCATGTGCGCGCGGACGCGCGTCTTGCGGCCGGCGATGGGGTTGTGCGAGTCGGTGCCGAGCGCGAAGTAGTACTGATTTGAAAGGTTGATGCGGCCGAGGTGCCCGTCGCCGGAAAGGCCAAGGTAGCCGACCTTCACGGAATGGGGCCGCACGTCGCCGACGACGGCGGGTCGGACCTTGAAGCCGTTGCGGTCGTATTCGATGCCGCGGCGGTCGTCGTTGAAGTGAAAGCTGGCCTGAACGGTGTAGCCCTTGGCGAAGGTGTCTTGGCGGAAGAGGTTGGCGACGTAGACGTTCTGCGGGCGGCGGTCGAAGCGGTTGAGTCCGCTGTTGGTGTCCTTCTCAAGCTGCGCGAAGTAGGCGAGGTTGAATTGGTAGCGGTTGTTTCGGAAGCCGCCGAAGACGCGCGCGCCGAGGTTGTTGTCGGTGTAGAGGAAGCCCCGGAAGTCGGAGACGAAGGGCTGGATGCCCGCACGAATGGAGACGGCGTCGAAGTTGGCGTTCACGTCTTCGAGCTTCACTTCGGCGAAGGCTTCTTCCAGAGAGAACTGCCAGTCGGTGCGCGTGGTGCCGCGGCGCGGGTCGATGTTGAGCACGCCCTGCTCGCGGGCGCGGACGTAGTTGGGGACGCTGAAGGTCGGCGAAATCTTGAAGGCCCAGCGGCGCGGTTGGAAGGTCGTCTGGCCGCTGAACATCTCGAAGGAGAGCTGCAAGACTTGATTGAAGGCGAGCACCTCGGGCTTGCCGAAGAACTCGGCGCTCCCCGGTCGCGCGCTCGAAGGGTTCGACGGAATCGGCGTGCGCTGCTGCTGGACGGCCGTGAAGCTCGTCCCCGAGAGGACCATGAAGACTTCTTGGCCGAAGATGGGATAGTCGCCTTTGAGGATGCTCTGGTCGTAGGGGTTGAAGCGGCTACCGCGGCGGAAGGTGATGTCGCGCCCTCCGGCGACGCTGCCGTAGCGGCTGTACTCGGGGAAGCCTATGCGCCAGCGGTCGCGGACGGGCACGCGGTCGGGGCGCGTCGGCTCTTCCGTCTCGACGCCGGAGCGGCCGGCGTTGCCCGTGGGCTGCGTCTCGTCGCCTTTGGATGCGGGTGGCGCGGTGTCGGCGGGCTTGCCTTCCGGCTTCGCGAGCGGGATGTCGAGCGTGGTGTCTCGGCCGGGCTGTACGTCAATGTTCTCGACCGAGGCACCGCGCGGGATGGCGAAGGGGCCGTACTTGCCGTCGCGCTCGAAGCCTGCGCGGGCCGGGGCTTCGAGGCTGACGCGGTAGGCGCCCGCGGGAAGTTGTAGAGAGTAAGTGCCGTCGTTGCGTGTGCGCGCGCGGTAAGTTTTGGTCGTGACTTGGTTGACGGCGAGGACGACGGCGCTTGCGGGGACGTTCGAGCCGGCGGGGGCGACGAGGCGGCCCGTCAGTCGCCCGCGCTCCTGAGCGGAGACGGCGGGCGCGGCGGAGAACAGGAGGAGTGCGGCGAGGGCCGTCCGTAGAAAAGGGGATTTGGAGGGGAACATTGTAGAGCTTTAGCCTTGCGAGCCCGCCGGCCGATTCATCAATGTTAAGAACAAGACGGATGGACAAGTGTTTTAGCACGACAACGCGAGCGGCGACAATTTTTTTCTCCTCCAAAGTATCTTGACTCGGCGGCGAGTGATGATAAATTGTCCCGGTCCGGCGACTCGCCCTGCCATCACTGAAAAGGCTTCGATTGCTTGATTCGCGTATGAAGAGAACTGCTCCGACTTCGCGCACGCGGCGGAGGCTCCTGCTCGCGGCCCTGCTGGTCGCGGCCGTCGGGCTGCTCTGCCATGAGGCTTCGCGCCCCGCGGCGCAGTCCTTGAAGCCCGTGCTCGTCAGCGAGGCCGGCTCGACGCGCGCCATCGCGCTCGACTCCGTCACGCGCCTGCGCGAGCCTTTTGACTTCACGACGCCCGTCGCGTTCGGCGCCGACGCGCGGACGCGGGTGATGCTGTTCGCCATGAACCTGCACCTCGCGCAAGGCGAGGACGCGTCCGCGGTCACGGCCGACGCGGAGGACGGCGCGCGGCGCGTTCATAAGCTCGCGGTCGAGTTCGTCGGACCCGTGCCCGGACAGGAGTGGATGAGTTCCGTCGTGGTCAGACTCCCGGACGGGCTCGCCGACGCGGGCGACGTGCTCGTGCGAATCACTTACCGCGGCGAGTCGAGCAACCGCGTGCGCGTCGCGCTCGGCCACGTCGGCGGCGGGCCGCCAGACGACGCAGGCTCCATCCCGACTCCCGCGCCCGCGGTCGCCGCCCCGACTCCGAACACGAACCCGGTCACGGCCGGAAACCTCTCGACGACGGACGTGCAGGCCGTCATCGCGCAGGCCGTCTCGGCGGCCGTCGCCTTGAATCGTCAGGTGACGGTGGCGGTGACCGACAGGGAAGGCAACCCGCTCGGCGTCTTCCAGATGACGGGCGCGCCCGCGACGACGCGCATTACGGGCGGGGGACGAGCCGGTCAGGGACTCGAACAACTCGACGTGCCCGCGACGCTCGCCGCCATCTCAAAGGCGGGCACGGCCAGCCTCTTCAGCACGCAGGGCAACGCCTTCAACACGCGCACCGCCGGCTTCATCGTGCAGGAGCACTTCCCGCCCGGCACGCAGTTCCAGCCTTCGGGGCCGCTCTTCGGCGTGCAGTTCTCGCAGCTCCCTTGCAGCGACATCAAGCGGCCCGCGCTGCCGCTCGGACTCTCGGCCGACCCCGGCAGCGTGCCCCTCTACAAGAACGGCGTGGCCGTCGGCGGCGTCGGCATCGAGGGCGACGGGCTGTACTCGCTCGACAAAGACCCGACCGATTTCGACAAGCCTTTGGAGGAGTTGGTCGCCGTCGCCGCCGGCCGCGGCTTCGAGCCGCCCGCGCTCATCCGCGGCGACAACATCATCGCGGGCGGCGTCCGCCTCGCTTATCTGAACGTCACGGACGCCGGCGCGCCGCGCCCGGCGACGATTCCTTTCGCGGTCCTGCCCGGCTCAATCAACGCTTCTTATCCCGTGCGCGCCGCGCAGCCTTCGGCCTTCGTGGCGACGACCGTCGGCGGCGTCTCGGGCGCGGCCGACACGCGCTTCTTCCCCTTCGTCGGCAGCGCCTCGCCCTCCGCCAACGCCCTGCGCGCCGCCGACGTGCAGCGCATCATCGCGCAGGCCGCGCAACAGGCCGACATCACGCGCGCCGCCATCCGGCAGCCTTTGGGGAGCCCCGCGCGCGTCTCCATCACGGTCGTTGACGCCGACGGCAACGTCCTCGGCATCTTCCGCACGACGGACGCGCCCGTCTTCGGCTTTGACGTGTCGGCGCAGAAGGCGCGCACGGCCGCCTTCTTCTCGCACCGCAACGCCGCGTCGCTCCTGCGCGGCGCCGCGCTCGGCTCTTACGTTGACCGCGCCGCGGCCGACGGCGTCATGCTCGACGGCTCGGTAGCCTTCTCCGACCGCGCGGTCGGCTTCCTCTCGCGCCCCTTCTACCCGGACGGGCTCAACCCGAACCCGGCCGGGCCGTTCAGCCGCGAAATCTCCGAGTGGAGCATCTTCAACACGGGCCTTCAGATTGACCTCGTCAAGACGAACCTGCTGGCCGCGCTCGGCGGAGCGGACGTGCGCTGCTCGACGATTCCGAACGTGCCGAACGGCCTTCAAATCTTCCCCGGCAGCGTCCCGCTCTACCGCAACGGCGAGCTGGTCGGCGCCGTCGGCATCAGCGGCGACGGGGTTGACCAGGACGACCTCATCGCCGCCGCCGGATGCCAGGGCTTCGAGCCGCCGGCCGCCATCCGCGCCGACCAGCTCATCGTCCGCGGCACGCGCCTCCCGTTCTTGAAATTCCCGCGCAGCCCGAACCTCTAGGGCGCCGCAATAATCTTTCAGGTGTGGGGCGGACTCTTCGCGCGGAGTCCGCCCCGCGCGTTTGTAATCCGATATTAGGCAAGGGCTCGCCGATTGCCTCGTGACGGGTCGCAGTCTCAAATCGCGGCTCGGAGGAAACATCCATGCTGAAACGAATTATCTCGTGCGCACTCGTCCTGCTCGTTTTGAATCTGGCAGGCGCGCACGCCGCTTTCGCCAAGACGGAGGCGGAGAAGCAGGCCCGGCAGGCGGAGAAGGTGAAGGCGGGCGTGATGAAGCTCGGCACGGGCGAGGCGGCGCGCGTCAAAGTTAAGCTGCGGGACAAGACGAAGCTCGAAGGTTACGTCGGCGCCGCGGGCGAAGAGACCTTCACGGTCGTCAACGCGAAGACGGGCGTCGCCAGCTCGGTCGCCTACCCGCAGGTCAAGAGCGTGCAAGGCAACAACCTCTCGACCGGCGCCAAGATCGCCATCGGCGTCGGCGTCGCCGCCCTCGTCGTCTTCCTCATCGTCTTCCACTACGTCGTCACGGAAGACTGAGCCCTCGTGGCGTAGGGCGGGCCGTTATGTTGTATGATGGCCCGCATGGACACGCTCTTTCATCTCGCCTTCCCGGTCCACGACCTCGCCGCCGCCCGAGACTTTTACGGCGGCGTGCTCGGCTGCCCCGAGGGCCGAAGCTCGGACGCGTGGATTGACTTCGACCTCTTCGGCCACCAGATTGTCGCGCACCTGAAGCCGGGAGGCGCTGGTGTAGTCCACTCGAACCCCGTGGACTCGCACGACGTGCCCGTGCCCCACTTCGGCGTCATCCTGAGCCCCGCGCAGTTCGAGCAGCTTTCGGAGCGCGTGCGGCGGGCCGGCGTCAAATTCGTCATCGAGCCCTACGTCCGCTTCCGCGGCGAGCCCGGCGAGCAACACACCATGTTCTTCCTCGACCCGAGCGGCAACGCCCTTGAGTTCAAGGCGTTCGCCGACAGGTCGCAGCTCTTCGCCAAATGATAACTGTAGCCAACAGAATTTACGTGAGTCGGGAATACGCCGAAGCCTTCGAGGCGAGGTTCCGCGAGCGCGCGGGCCTCGTCGATAAGATGCCCGGCTTCGTCTACAACCTCGTGCTGCGGCCCGTCAACGAAGGCGACCCTTACGTCGTCTTCACCACCTGGGAGAGCCGTCAGGACTTCCTCAACTGGGTCCGCTCCGACGAGTTCGTCAAAGGCCACGCCCAGTCGGGGACGCTCCCGCGCGAGGCGTTCACGGGGCCGAACGTGCTTGAGATGCACGAAGTCGTTCAGGACTCGTCCCGCCCCGACCTCAAGCCCGAGCCGCCCGGCGGCCCCTTCAAGATGCATTAGGTGAATCAGAGCAGCAGCGTCTCGACGCGGTGCGCGTGGACCATGTTTTCGCAGGGAGACCACGCGAAGACCGTGAAGCGGCCGTCCTGCGAGGCGACGAGCGCGACGGCGTCCCGCTGGTCGTGGACGAACTGCGCCGCGGACAGGTGGCGCGTCCCGCCGATTTGCACGGGCTGATGCACGGAGGCCGCCGCGCCCACCACCGGCTCCGTCAAGACGACCTGCTCGACCCGCTCGGCGCCCCGCCTGCGCGTGATCTTCGCCCCGAAAGCCATCAGCTCGTAGCTGCGGCTGATGACGGCCGCGCCGTCCACGGCCGTCAATCCTCCGACGGCGTCCACCGCGCGCCTCAGCGCGTCCTGCCACGGCCGCTTCACCCGCTCCGACTCTTCCTGACTCATCAGCTCGGCCAACTCCATGTAGGGCGGCGAGACGGCGTAGTTGACGGGCTGCACGATTGACTCGCGCCACTCCTCGGACCCCTGCGGCACGACGAGCAGCGAGCCGCCGCGCCCGTGCGCGCGCATCGAGACGGCGAGCAGCACCAGCACGTTCAAAGACTCGGCGCGCGCGTCCTGCGCCCCGAAGCCGAGCATCGAGGTCAAAAGGTCCGGGCAGTCGGGCAGCGCGTCGCCCTCCTCGTCAACCACCTTAATCTGGTCGCCCTTGAGCACGGCGACGTTGACGAACTTGCCGGGGTCGCGCCCGCGGCTGTACTTGATGACGAGCAGTCCCGGCTCGATGACTTCAGAAACGAAGCAAAGGCGCGGCAAGGCGCGCGTCGTGCCCCAGACGTAGAGCGCTCCGTCGGCCCTCCACACGCCGAGGTGGATGCCGGGGCGCTCGACGGCGGGCGCCAGCTTCGAGAGCGTGTAAGGATTGAGCGCGAGCGGCGCCTCGAACTTGAGCGGCTGGTCGGCCTGCTCGGGCGGCACGAGCGCGAGCGAAATCTTCGGCGGGTAGCCTTCCTCGCGCCGCAGGCTGGCCCAGAAGGCGGCGTCGATGATGGACTCGATGTCGCACGCGTCCGGCTCGGGGGCCAGTTCATGTTGCCCCTGCCTGCGCGCGGCGGCCAGGTGGCGCGCGAAATAATCCTGCGCCGTCGCGGCCACAGTCCGCGCGGCCGGGTATGCGGGAACCGTCATGCCACCATTATAAGCACGCGCGCAAATTCTTGCCCGCACCCCTCCGCAGTCCGCGGCATCGCCCCCGAGTCCGATAAGCTCCGGCGCCCTCCCGCTTCCTCTTATTCAGGGTCAGGCGCGTAGTAGGACTTGCGGCCCCAGACGGTGTAGTCGGGGTGGTCGCGGACTTCAATTTTGAGGGCGCGGCGTTTGCCGTCGCGGAGTTTGTTGGAGGGGTAGAAGCCGATGACGTAGCGGCGGTTGATGTCGGAGAGGATGCGGGCGTAGATGGCGCGGGCCTGGTCGGGCTCTTCGAGGTAGTCCATCCAGCCGCCGGTCACTTTCGAGAGTCCGAAGAGGGCGAGCTGCATGGCCCGCGTCCGGTCGGCGACGAACTTCATCCACTCTTCCGCCGTCACCCCGCGCGGTGGCCTCCTGAAGAGGCGCTCGCGCAGCGCCTTCAGCTTCTTCGGCTCCTCGCCGGCTTCGAGGCCGATGAGCTTGACGCCGGGGACGACCGTGTAGACGGTCGCGCGCGAGCGTTCGGCGACCCGGTAGATGTCCGCGAGGCTGTATCCCCTCATCATGGCCTCTCGCCTTTTGACGACTTCGGCGAGCTGTTCGGGCGTGAGGTGCGGGGTGAACCAGGGAAGTTTGTTGTCGCGCAAGCCCGTCAGCTCGTCGCCGTCCGTCTGGAAGATGACGATGGGGCGCGTGTCGCCGGGCTCGAACATCTCGTTCAGCGTCGCGAGCAGCGCCGTGTACTGCTGGCTGCGCCCGAGACGCTCGGAAGGCGGGCCGTCGGACTTGGCCTTCTTCTTCAGCGCCTCCAAGGTGTCTTTGAGTAACTTTTTGTCGCGCGTGAACTCGACCAGCAGCTCCACGTCGTCGGTGACAATCGCCATGCGGTCGCGCGGGTTGAGCTGTTCGACGAGCATCTGGGCGGCCTTGACGCTGTTCTCGATGAAGGGGAGCTGGCTGCCGCTGTAGTCGATGATGAGGATGATGGAACGCGGCAGCCTCGCGTTGTCGCCGAGCGAGAAGGTGCCGATCTCCTGCGGCACGCCCTCCTCGGTCACGACGAAATCCTTCGCCGTCAGCCCCGTCACCGCCCGCCCTGACTTGTCCATCACGAGCACGTCGCACGCGACTAACGAAGTCTCGACACGGACCACCTCATCCTCGTCCTCCGCCTCGGCCGTGCCCTGACCGCCCGCCTCCGTCTTCTTCACGTCCTCGCGCGCGGGACGCTTCAGGCTCACCTTGAATTCTTTCTCCTGCGCCGCGACGCGCGCGCCGGGGCACACGGCCGCGAGGAAGAGGCAAAAGGCGAAGACGAATCCCATGCGGCAACTGTTCATGCTGAGTTGGCCCACCGGCGGCGGCGCGGGTTCCGGCCGGGCAATCCTACCACCCCGAGATTGTCAGCTCTGACAGGAAATCAATTTTTTGCCTGCCGCGACGTATTTCAAAGCCCCCTAGCCACACTGTAGCCGGGAACGTGCTCGCGAGCATGGCCGAGCACACAGCACTTAAAAACGAACTCGGGGGAAGCCCCAGAACAAGAGGGACATGAGATGGAATTTCGTAAAGTTTTAGCACCGTATACAAAAATCGCCCGCGCACTCTTGATGGTTGCGGCGGCCTTCGTCGGGGTTGCCTTCGCGGCCGGCGACGCCGAAGCCGCCAGCTCGCGTTTCTGTGAAGGAGGCGGCTGGGTCATCACGCAGCAGAACGGCGTGATGCTGGTCCGCGGCCGTCACGTACAGTTCGACATAGACCTCCGCACGGGCGGCGTCCGCAACTGGACGCTGACCGGCGCGCTGAACCCCGGCCGGCTCGTCGAGCGGCCGACGGTCATCTTCACCGAGAAGACGCCGCTGCACGGCGCCTCGCTGACGCGCACCGACAGGCTGCGCAACGACAAGGGCGACCTCGTCTTCATCCGCACCAACGGCGTCGTCACCGTCAAGATTCAGGCCAAGGACTGCTCGCAGGGCGGCGTCTTCCAGATGGAGATAGAGCGGGACGACGCGCCCAGCACCCGAGTCCGCCACACCCTCTCGCCCGAGGTCTTCTACTACGACAACCCCAACTTCCGCGACCGCGAAGGCGATGTCGTGCCCTTCAGCAACTCGGCCGGCGAGACGCAGAACATCACCATCACCCCGCGCATCAACTTCGGCAGCGACACGAGCGCCAACCTGGTCGGCCGCGACAGCCCGCAGGCCGCCACCCGCGTCAACCACGCGACCTGCTCGAACAGCATCCCGAAGCGTGACGGCACCTTCGCCACCGTCCGCCATTGCGGGGGCGTGACCGAATGGGACGTGCTCGACGGCGGGCGCATGGGGCAGGTGATGGGCGAAGACGCGACGGAAGTTGCGCCCCCCGCGACCTTCTGCGTCGAGGATTGCCAGGCGCAGAATCAAGTTCGCGGCGGCGCCGTCGTGCTCGGGCATCCGTTCACGGTGCCGTATGCCTACCGCCTGAACCCGAGAACGCCCTGAGCGGCGTCTTAGCAAGACTTCCGCCTTTGAAGAATCAGAGCGGGGGCCGCCGCGCCACGAGCCGGCGGCCCCCGCATTCTTGTTCTGTTTGGCGGGGTCGCGTTTTCATCATTTGCTTATCGGACTCCGGCGGGCGGGCCGGCGACGACTTCGAGGGCGACGGTCTGGAGGTTGACGGAGTTGGGGCCGACCATGAGGTCGAAGGTGCCCGGCTCGACGACGCGCTCCATGTTCAGGTTGATGAAGGAGAGCTTGTCGGGCGTGACACGGAAAGTGATTGTCCGGCTCTCGCCCGGCTTGAGCGAGACGCGCTCGAAGCCCTTCAACTCCTTGACGGGCCGCGTCACGGAACTGACGCGGTCGCGGATGTAAAGCTGCACGATCTCGTCTCCCGCCACGCGGCCCGTGTTCGTCACGGTGACTGTGACGGCCGCCTCGCCCGCCGGGCCTATCTTCTCGGGCACGACCTTCGGCGCGGAGTAGGAGAAGGTCGTGTAGCTCAGGCCGTGGCCGAAGGCGTAGAGCGGCTCCTTGCTCGTGTAGAGGTAGCCGCGCCGGGCCGACGGCTTGTGGTTGTAATAGATGGGGAGCTGGCCGACCGAGCGCGGGAAGCTGACGGCGAGCTTGCCCGCCGGGTTGTAGTCGCCGAAGAGCACGTCGGCGGCGGCGACGCCCGTCTCCTGTCCGAGATAAAAACCTTCGAGGACGGCAGGCACGTTCTCGGCGATGTAGTTGATTGAGAGCGGGCCGCTGTTGATGAGAAAGACGACGACGGGCTTGCCCGTTTGCACGATTGCGCGGACGAGGTCGTTCTGGCGCCCGACCAGCTCAAGGCTGTCGCGGTCGCCGAGGTGGTTGTCGGCCCAAGCCTCCTTGTTCGTGTCCTCGTTGCCGCCGACGACGACGATTGACACGTCCGCACCCTTCGCCACTTCGACCGCTTGCGCGATGAGCTTTTCGTCTTCCGCCGGGTCGCTCAGGTGCGAGGTGTCGGCCCACCAGTCGCCGCCCTCTTTGGTGATTTTGCAGCCCTCTGCGTAGGCCACGCGGACGCCGCTTCCGACTTTCTCCCTGACGCCTTCGAGGATGCTGACGCCGCGGCCGGGGTTGTCGCTGTAGCCGCCGAGGTGCGCGCGGTCGGCGTTCGGGCCGATGACGGCGACGGACTTGAGGCGCGCGCGGTCGAGCGGCAGGAGGTTGCGCTCGTTCTTGAGAAGGACGATGGACTTGCGCGCGGCCTCGGCGGCGAGCGCGCGGTTGGCGGCCGAGTTGGTGACGCGCGCGGCGCGGTCCGGGTCAACGTAAGGGTTCTCGAAGAGGCCGAGCAGGAACTTCGCGCGCAGGTTTCTGGCGACGGCGCGGTCGAGAGTTGCCATTGAGAGTTTTCCGTCTCTTACAAGCTGTGGGATGGTCACGTAGCAGTCGGGGTCGGGCAGCTCGATGTCAACGCCGGCTTCGAGCGCCTGGCGCGCGGCCTCTGCCTTGTCGCCCGCGACGCCGTGGCGGCCGATGAGCTGCGAGACGCCGTCGTAGTCCGAGGCGACGAGTCCGTCAAAGCCCCACTCCTGCCGCAGCACCTTTTCCAGCAGCCACTTGTTCGCGTGCGAAGGCACGCCGTCAATCTCGTTGTAAGAGGCCATCACGCTCATCACGCCGGCCTCCTTCACGGCCGCCTCGAAGCTCGGCATGAAGAATTCGCGGAGGATGCGCTCGGAGAAGTTGGCGGGCGCGATGTTGGTGCCGCCCTCGGGCTGGCCGTGCGCGGTGAAGTGCTTGGCGGTCGCTATGACGTGCTCTGAGTCAACGCCCGGCCCCTTGCCTTGCAGCGCCTTGATGACGGCGACGCCCATGCGCGAGACGAGGTAAGGGTCTTCGCCGTACGTCTCCTCGGTCCGGCCCCAGCGCGGCTCGCGGCCCAAGTCGAGGTTCGGGCCGAGCACCACGTGGCCGCCGCGGGCGCGGACTTCGAGCGCGGCGGCGGTGAAGACGCGCGACAGAAGCTCCGGGTCCCAACTGCTCGCCATCGCGATGGGCTGCGGGAAGTGAGTGCCCTTCTGCGCCATGTGCCCGTGCAAAACCTCGTCGTGGAAGATGGCGGGGATGCCGAGCCGCGTCTGCTCGACGAGCCACTTCTGGACGGCGTTGGCGAACTGCGCCGCCTCGCGCGGGTCCTTGCGCTCGCGCTGGCGCGAAATCTGCCCGATGCCGTGCGGCATGACTGTACGTGCCTTCTCGGGCGAGAAGTCGCCGCGGTCGGTCGAGAAGTCTGTCTGCGGCCCCGTCTGCGGCTTCTGAACCCAGAGGGCCGTCAACTGCGCCACCTTCTCTTCCAGAGTCATGCGGCCGAGCAAATCGGCCACGCGCTGCTCGACCGGCAGGCGCGCGTCCTTGTAAGGGGGCGTCTGCCGCTGCGTGCTCGCACGCGGCACGAAGGCGAACACCCCGAGCAGCGCCGCCGTCACCCAAACGCCGGGGCGCACGAAGAAGGACTTTTTCATCTCGAAAATTTTCCCCTCAGAGTTTGTTGTACGACTTTACAAAAGACGGTAGATGCAAGCGGCTTTCCTGTCAATATCTTCTTCGTTATCATCACGCCCATGCGCCCGAAGCGAACTAAGCTCCCCTCGCTGCTCGGCCTCTGCCTCCTCTCGCTGCTCTGCGTCGCGGAGGCGAAGGCGGACGACGGCTACCGCCTCTGGCTCCGCTACGAACGGCTCCCGCCGCCCGCGGCCCGAGCCTACGGGCGCCTCGTCGGCCGCATCGTCGTGCAGGGCAAGTCCGCGACCCTCGACGCCGCGCGCGAAGAACTCTCGGCGGGGCTGTCCGGCCTTCTCGGCAAGCCCGTGCCGTTGCAGGAAGACCTCAACGGCTACGGCGCCGTCATCGTCGGGACTCCCGACAGCTCCCCCTTCGTCGCCCGCCGCGTTCCGCGCGCGAGGCTCAAGGAACTCGGGCCGGAAGGCTTCATCATCCGCTCCGTCTTCGTCGGCGACACGGCGGCGATTGTCATCGCCTCCGAAGGCGAGACGGGCGCGCTCTACGGCGTCTTCCACTTCCTCCGACTCTTGCAGACGCTCGCGCCGCTCGACCGTCTTGACGTGAGCCAGAGCCCGCGCATGCGCCTGCGCGTGCTCAACCACTGGGACAACCTCGATGGCACGATTGAGCGCGGCTACGCCGGCCGCTCGCTCTGGGACTGGGACGCGCTTCCCGACACAGTCTCGCCGCGTCTCCGCGACTACGCCCGCGCCAACGCCTCCGTCGGCATCAACGGCTCGGTCCTCAACAACGTCAACGCCAACTCAAAAAGTCTCAGCGCCGAGTATCTTCAAAAGACCAAAGCCGTCGCCGACGGCTTCCGGCCCTACGGCGTGCGCGTCTACCTCTCGGCCCGCTTCTCCGCCCCCGTCGAACTCGGCGGCCTGAAGACGGCCGACCCGCTCGACCCGTCCGTCGCCGCCTGGTGGAAGCAAAAGGCCGACGAGATTTACAAACTCATCCCCGACTTCGGCGGCTTCCTCGTCAAAGCCAACAGCGAGGGGCAACCCGGCCCGCGCACCTACAACCGCACGCACGCCGACGGCGCAAACCTTCTCGCCCGCGCGCTCGCCCCTCACGGCGGGGTCTGTATCTGGCGGACCTTCGTCTACGACCCGAAGCCCGGCTACGACCGCGCCGCCGCCGCCTTCGATGAGTTGCAACCCTTCGACGGCCGCTTCGAGCCGAACGTCCTCCTCCAAGTTAAAAACGGCCCCATAGACTTTCAGCCGCGCGAGCCCTTCCACCCGCTCTTCGGCGCGATGAGCCGGACGCCGCTCGTGCTCGAAGTTCAAATCACGCAGGAATACCTCGGCTTCTCGAACCACCTCGTCTTCCTCGCGCCCATGTGGCGCGAAGTGCTCGCCTCCGACACTCACGCGCGCGGGCCGGGCTCGACCGTCGCGCGCGTCGTCTCGGGCAGCCTCGGCGGCCACAGGCTTTCGGGCATGGCCGGCGTCGCCAACACCGGCAGCGACCTCAACTGGACCGGCCACCACTTCGCGCAGGCCAACTGGTACGCCTTCGGCCGCCTCGCCTGGAACCCCGACACCACCTCCGAACAGCTCGCGCGCGAGTGGACACGCATGACGCTGACACGCAACCCGCGGACGGCCGCAATTATCGAGCGCCTCATGCTCGAATCCCGCGAGGCGGCCGTTGACTACATGACGCCGCTCGGCCTGCATCACATCATGTGGGGCGGCCACCACTACGGCCCGGCCCCGTGGGAGAACCAGTTCGACCGCGCCGACTGGAACCCCGTCTACTACCACCGCGCCGACGCCCGCGGCCTCGGCTTCGACCGGACCGCGACGGGCAGCAACGCCGTCGCCCAGTACCGCCCGCCCGTCCGCGCCCTCTTCTCAAACCCCGACACCTGCCCCGAAAAATACCTCCTCTGGTTTCATCACGTCCCCTGGGATTATCGAATGCGCTCGGGCCGAACGATGTGGGTCGAGTTGGCGTCACACTACCAGCGCGGCGTCGAGTGGACGCGCTCGGCCCGGCGACAGTGGGAGAGTTTGCGCGGCGCGGTCGATGATGAGAGGCACGCTGACGTGGCGAGGAAGCTTGCCATTCAGGAACGTGACGCCGTCTGGTGGCGCGACGCCTGCCTGCTGTACTTTCAGACCTTCTCGAAGCGGCGGCTGCCCGCGGGCGTCGAGCCGCCCCGTGAGACTCTCGAAGAGTACAAGAGGACGAGTCTTCAGTGGTGACGCCCGAGCGACCATGAAGGAGCCGCTTCCCTACGTCGAAGGCGTCGGCCCGAGCCGGCAACGTCTGCCGCCGGGCGACTGGCCCAGCGTCTACGACTTCCTCGTCGCGCGCTTCCCCTCGGTCGGCGCCGCCGTCTGGCTCGAAAGGATGGCGCGCGGGCTGGTCGTTGACGAGACGGGCGCGCGGCTCGGACCCGAAAGCCCCTACCGGGCAGGCGCGCACGTCTACTACTACCGCGAGCCGGCGGCGGAAAGAAGCATCCCCTTCGAGGAGCGCGTCATCTACGCGGACGAACACCTCCTCGCCGTGGACAAGCCGCACTTCCTGCCCGTCGCGCCCGCCGGCCGCTACCTGCGCGAAACGCTCCTCGTCCGACTCCGACGCCGGGGCATGCCGGACAGCCTGACTCCTATCCACCGCATCGACCGCGAGACGGCCGGCGTCGTCCTCTTCTCCACGAACCCCGCGACGCGCGGCCTCTACACATCCCTCTTCCGCGAACGCAGAATCGAAAAAATCTACGAGGCGCTGACGCACCCGAACGCCCGCATCAACTTCCCCCTCACGCGCCGCACCCGCCTCGTCGCGGGCGAACCCTTCTTCATCATGAAGGAAGTCGAAGGCGAGCCCAACACCGAAACTCACTTCGAGCTGCTGAACGAATCCGACGGCGCGGTCCACCTCCGGGCGCGACCCGCCACCGGCAGGAAGCACCAGATTCGCCTTCACCTCTCCGCCCTCGGCATGCCCGTCGTCAACGACAGGTTCTACCCGACCGTCTCGCCCGAAGAGGAAGACGACTTCTCAAAGCCGCTCAAGCTGCTCGCCAAATCCGTCACCTTCACCGACCCGCTCACCGGGCAGGAACGGCACTTCGAGAGCGACCGGAAACTTTAAGGTTGGTTGGTGTCTTGTGAAGTCGGCGGAACGTCGCGGCCCTCGCCGAAGTCGAGGACCCAGAAGTCGGCGGGCTTGGTTGCGAGGGTGCGTTTGAGGTCTTCGACGGCTTGGGTCTCGCCGTCGTCGCCGAGGGGGAAGGTGCCGAAGTGGATGGCGACGCTGGCGCGCGGCCGAAGCGTCTCGTGGGCGGCGACCGCCTCGTCGGGCGAGACGTGGACGGGCTTCATGAACCAGCGCGGGAGGTAGGCGCCGATGGGCAGCAGCGCGAGGCGCAGGGGGCCGAAGCGGTCCCTTATCTGCTCGAAGTGCGGGCCGGCGGCCGTGTCGCCCGCGAAGTAGACGGCGCCGGAAGCGCCCTTCACAACGTAGCCGCACCAGAGCGCACGGTCGCGGTCGCGAAGGCTCCGGCCCGAGAAGTGTCTGGCCGGGACGTTCACAATCTCGAACCCGTCCCCAAGCCTTACCGACTGCCACCAATCGAGTTCGACGGCGCCCTCGATGCCCGCCCGTTCGAGGACGGGGCCGTTGCCGAGGCCGACGAAGAAGCGCGGGGCGTGGGCTTCGTTCAGGCGCCGGAGCGTGTCCACGTCTAGGTGGTCGTAATGGTTGTGACTGATGACGACGGCGTGGATGGGCGGCAAGTCCTCGAAGCGCAAGCCCGGCGGGCGCACGCGGCGGGGGCCTGCCCACTTGAAGGGACTCACGCGCTCTGACCAGACCGGGTCTGTGAGGACATTGAAGCCGTCGAGCTGGATGAGCGTCGTGGCGTGGTTGACGTAGGTGACGCGCAGGCCGCCGCCTTCGACGCGCGCGGGCGGCGGGGGCCCCGGCGCCGCGTCCGTCCACTCGCGCCAGGGCCCCGGCTCGCTCGTCCGCTTCCAGCGGAGGAAGTCGGCGAAGCCGTGCGGCTCGTCCGGGTCCGGGTTGTGGAAGCGGCCGTCGCGGAAGTGGTCGGAGTCCGCGCCCGCGTAGGTGGGGACGGAGAGCATGCTGTTAACAATGAAGTACGCGCCCGCCCCGACGCCCGCGAGCACGCCCGCGCCGACAAGCACGCGGCGCAGCCACGTCCCTTTGCGGCTCAAGGCAGCGCCACCAGCTCGTTGATGCGCGAGCGGACGGCCGCCGCGAGTATCTTCACTTCCTCGGGCGTGTAGTTGGCGGCGCGGAAGGCGTCTTCGAGCTGCTGGTCCGAGAGGCGCGAGAGGATTGAGCCCACCCACTTCGCGCTCTCGACCGTCACGTCGCGCATCATCTCGGCGTTCTTCCCCGCGTAGTTGAAGCGGACTCGGCCCGCCTCGACGCCGTCGATGAACTTGTCGGCCACGTAGTCGCCCGGCTCGTTGCGGCTGCCCTTGACGTTGCGCAGGAGCGCCATCGGCGAGTGCTGCCCGCCGGTCTTGCCGAACGTCGCCCCGAGGTCACTGACGATGTGGTGCATCGTCTGGTCGCTCTCGACGTAGAGCACCTTGTTGTTCGCGTCCTTCAAATCCCAGTTCTCCAGCAGGGCCATCAAAACCTTGAGCCCCTGTAGCTCGCGCTGGCCGGCGAAGGGGTTGCTGTCCCAGCGCCACTCGTCCAGACGCCTGACCCCCTCGGGCCGCGCCTCGAAGCGGACGTTCTCGAAGGTGCCTTTGCCCTCGATGGTGGCCTTCGGCGCGAGGTGCGCAATCTCGGTGACGTAGCCGGCGGCCCAGACGAGGCGGACGGCGGCCGTCTCGGGCTGCGCCTCCTTGCCAATCTTCGCCACCCAGACGCGCCCCGCCGCGTCGCGCACGCGGTACTTCTTCGAGTAGCCGCCCTTCTCCTCCTTGATGAAGGTGAGCTTCGTCAGGTCCGGCTTCACGTCGCCGCCCGGCCCCGCCAGCAGGTCGAGCTGTGACACGTCGCCGGGGTCGCGCCAAAGGACGGGCGTGCCCTGCGGCGCGGGCTCCTTCTGCTTCTTCTTATCGTCCTGAGAGGCCGCGGCGGCGGGCAGCGCCGCGGCGAGCGTGAGTGTCGCGAGTAAGAGGGCGATGATTTTTTTCGACTTCATTTCTGTTCCCCCATCGAATCGAGTTGGGAGAGTTGGTTGATGCGGTCGCGCAGCGCGCGGACGTAGCCGTCGGCGGTCGCGGGCTCGTAGCCGGCCGCGTCGAAGGCGCTGCGGAGTTGTGCGTCGGTCAACTGCGCGAGCAGCGCGCCTATCCACTTCGCGTGCTCGACGGGTATGCCGCGCATGTTCTTCTCCTTCTTCACCTCGCCGCGGTAGTAGAAGGGGTGGAGCACGGAGAAGTGGCCGAGGCCGCGTGGCCGCGTGTCGTAGTCGAACTCGACGACGTTGTCGTTTCGGTCCACGCCGCGGACGAACTTGGTCGAGAGAAAATCCGTGAGGCTGTTTTTCGAGCGCGTGGCGCCGAGGCCCCCGGCGCGGCCGAGCGTGGCGCCGAGGTCCGTGACGTAGTGATGGGCCTCGCGCGTGCCGCCCTCGCCGTCGGCGTAGATGACGCGGTTGTTGGCCTCGCGCGCGTCGTAGTTGTTGAGAAGAATCATCAGGACTTTGAGGCCGCTCAGCTCCTTCGACTCCTCGAAGCGGTTGCGGTGCCAGCCCCACGTCGGCCCGCGCTTGACGCCCTCGCGCCGCGGCTCGAAGCGCGCGCCGCGCACCGTCCGGCCGACGACGTACTCACGGCCCCTTGAGAGGCGCGGTATGTTTTCCAGCTTCACCTCGGCGAAGTAGTAAGCCTCCTCGGCGAAGTAGCCGACGGCCCACACGAGGCGCGTGGCGACCGTCTCGGCCTGCGCCTCGGGGCCGACCTTGACGCTCCAGCGCACGCCCTTCGAGTCGCGCACCTCGAACTTCGGCGACTCGCCGCCCTTGTCCTCCTCGACGAAGGTGAAGGGCGGCGCGGGCATTAGCTCCGCCGAGCCCGGCCCGTACGTCAGGTCGCGCGCCGACACGTCGCCGGGGTCTTTCCACAGCACGGGCGTCGCGTTCGGCTCCTTCTTACTCTTCTTCTGCGCCGCGGCCGGCGCCTGCGCGCAGAGCGCCGCGAGCGCCAACAGCATGACCGTCAAATTCGACCCGAAGGAACGTCGCATCGCTCATCTCCTCCCGGTTTTGATTTCCGGCACGGCCCGCTCGCCGTCGCCGCGGACGAAGACGAGGTCTGACTTGCCGCCCGTCCACTTGAAGTCGACGACGTTGACCTGTTTGGCGAACAGCTCGAAGAGCACATGGTCGCGCAGCCGCGCGCCCGCCAAGCCCTCGGGCATCTCAGCCTCGAAGTAGAGCCACGCCTCCTCCCTCTCGACTTCGACGCCGACGAGTCGCAGCTCCTTCGTCTCGCCCGCCCGGTTCTTCAGCTCGAACTTTTCCCGCAGGTACTCGGCGACGAGGCGGTCGCTGTCCTTCGTCCGCCCCAGCTTTACCTCCCGCCCCGCCCTCCGCGTCAGGGCCAGCTCAAGGTCGTCGGCGAAGACGCGGAGCGAGACCTCGACCGTGCCCGTCTCGGCGTTGTATTCGACCTGCGCCAGGCTCGCGTAGAACTTGTGCGCGCGGGCCGGCGTCGCGGCGGCGAAGGGCGCGACGCAAACGAGCACGGCCGTCATGATGAGGGCGCGGCGGTTCATGGGTTATTGGATGGCTGTTTCTTCTCCTGCTGTTGCAACTGCATCGGGTTGGGCTTGGTCCGCTCCTTAAAGAGCTGGAAGCGGCTCTTGACGGGGCGGCGGGGGAAGCTGTTGTTGGAGAGGTCGGTGTCGGCCGTCTCAAGGTGCGGGTCGAGCGTGATGGACCGAATCTCCTTCTTCGTCATCAGGAGCTTGGTGACGGCCGTGTTGTTGTAGCGCCAAATCTCGGCCGGGATGCGCAGCTCCTCGCGCGTGCCGTCGGCGTACTCGATGTTGAGGATGACGGGCATGACGAGGCCGCCGAGGTTCCTGAAGTCAACGGCGTAGAAGTTCACGCCCGTGCGCAGCAGCTCGCGCTCGCGCTCGGAGAGGGTGGAGAGGAATTTCTGGTACTCCTCGCGGTCGCGCTCGGTGACGACGAACTCGTCGTAGGTGTTGTAGAAGTCCTTCAGCGACGGGAACTGGTCAACGCGCTTGGGGAGCGGTGCGTTGCGCTGCTGCGAGAGCGTCTGCGGCTTCTCGTCGTGCTCGCGGCGGCGCGACAGCTTGTCCACGTCGGGGTCGCGCGTGTCGAGCGTGTAGAGGCGCACCTGCTCGATGGAGAGGTCGACGTGGTCGGTCGTGTAGAACCATCCGCGCCAGAACCAGTCGAGGTCCACGCCGGAGGCGTCCTCCATCGTGCGGAAGAAGTCGGCCGGCATCGGCCGCTTGAACTTCCAGCGGCGCGAGTACTCGCGGAAGGCGAAGTCGAAAAGCTCGCGCCCCAGGACCGTCTCGCGCAGGATGTTGAGGGCGGTGGCGGGCTTGCCGTAGGCGTTGTTGCCGAACTGGAGGACCGACTCCGAGTTGGTCATGATGGGCACCTGTGCCTCAGACGCCATGTACTCGGTGATGTTCTGCGGCTCGCCGCGGCGCGAGGGGTAGTTCGTTTCCCACTCCTGCTCGGAGAGGTATTGGAGGAAGGAGTTGAGGCCCTCGTCCATCCACGTCCACTGGCGCTCGTCGGAGTTGACAATCATGGGGAAGTAGTTGTGGCCGACCTCGTGGATGACGACGGAGATGAGGCCGTACTTGATGCGCGCCGTGTAGGTGCCGTCCGTCTCGGGGCGCGGGCCGTTGAAGCAAATCATCGGGTATTCCATGCCGCCGACGGGGCCGTTGACGGAGATGGCGACGGGGTAGGGGTAGGTGAACGAGTAGCGCGAGTAGACGTTGAGGGTGTGCATGATGGCGTGCGTCGAGTACTTCGACCACAGCGGCTCGCCCTCTACGGGGTAGAGCGACATCGCCATCACGCGGTTGCCCTCGACGTTGTGGAGCTGCGCGTCCCAGATGAATTTTCGGGACGAGGCGAAGGCGAAGTCGCGGACGTTGTCGGCGCTGTAGACCCACGTCTTCTTGCCGCGCGGCTTCGACGACTCGTTGGCGCGGGCCTCCTGCGGCGTGACGACGAAGACGGGCTCGCGCGCCGTCTCGGCCTGCTTGAGACGCTGGCGCTGCGCGGGGCTGAGGACATCATTCGGGTTTTGCAGGACGCCGGTGGCGGCGACGACGTGGTCGTCCGGCACCGTCAGGCGGACGCGGTAGTTGCCGAACTCAAGCGTGAACTCGCCGGAGCCGAGGAACTGCTTGTGCTGCCAGCCCGACACGTCGTTGTAGGCGGCCATGCGCGGGAACCAGTGAGCGATCTCGTAGATGTAGTTTCCGTCGCGCGGGAAGAACTCGTAGCCGGTGCGCCCGCCGAGCACCTTCGCGTCGTTGATGAGGTAGTTCCACTCGACGGAGAAGGTGGTGTTCTGCCCCGGCGCGAGCGGCGCGGGCAGGTCGATGCGCATCATCGTCTTGACGACGGTGAAGCGGAGCGGGTTGCCGCGCGCGTCCTTGACCGCTGTGATGCGCTGGCCGCCCTCGGACGCCTGCTGCGCGAGCAGGCGGTCGAGCGTGGCGTAGGGGATGCGGTGCGAGGTGGTGTACTCGTCGCCGGGCTCGGGCGTCGGCGTGAAGGTCGGGGCCGCGGCCGTGACGTTGGCCTCGGACTCTCTGGCGAAGACGTTCTGGTCGAGCTGGAGCCAGAGGTACGAGAGCGTGTCGGGAGAGTTGTTGTAGTAGGTGACGGTTTCGCGGGCCGTGATGCGGCGGGCCGCGTCGTCCAGCTCGGCGTCAATCTGGTAGTCGGCGCGCTGCTGCCAGTATCGATGACCGGGGGCGCCGGAGGCGGCGCGGTAGTCGTTCGGCGTCGGCAGTTCCTCTTCAAGTTGACGGAACTTGTCCGAAGGCTGCGACTTCGACTGCGCCGCGAGCGGCGCGAAGGACGACAAGACGAGAAGGCACGCGAGCAACGGGCGCAGGTAGGGCGACAAGTGATACTTCCTTTCGTTTATTGGGGTCGCCCCAATGATACCACGAAAGGCGGTAGCCGGTAGACAGTAGTCAGTAGGTGCTCCGCCTTCTTCTACTGTCTACCGGCTACCGCTTTCTAGTGGCTCATGGCGTAGATGATGACGTTGATGCCGACCTTGTAGGCGGCGAGGCCGTACTTGACGGGGTAGCGGGGGTCGTCGATCCACTCCCAGGCGTCGCCGAGGTCGGAGTTGCGGGCGAAGAAGGCGACGAGGCGGCCGTGCTTGTCTTCGATGCCCATGTGGTGGGGGATGATGCCGCCCTTCTCGTGGGTGATGCCGCGCTGCGCGTTGTAGATGTTGGGCACCTGGACGACCTCTTCAATGTCGAGGTAGGAGTGCAGGAGCGGGTGGTCGCGCGGCAGGTCTTTAATCTCGTATTCGGGCAGGACCTTCTTCATCTGCCGCTGGACGTTCTCGAACTCGTACTCGCCCCAGAAGTCGTCGAAGAAGAGGAAGCCGCCGCGCTGGACGTACTCGCGCAGCCGAGCCGCCTCCTCGTCGGAGAGTTCCATGAAGCCGGGCTCGACGAAGTAGAGGAGCGGGTAGTCGAACAGCCGCTCGTCCATCAGCTCCAACTGCTCGGGCCGCGGCGAGACGTTGAGATTCGTCCCGGCCCACTCGCGGATGCCGGTGATGAAGTGGTGGTCGGCTTCCGGGAAATCGGTCGCCCACGTCCCGCCGTAGCGGCGGCCGTATGGCGAGTAGGGCGAGGTGTAGATGGCGCGCGCGAAGACGAATTCGCCCATGTAAGAAGGCGGCCCCGTGGGTCGCGTCGGCCGCCAAGGCTCGCGGCGCTGCGGCGGCCCGAAGCCCTGAAACGTCTCGCGCCGCTGCGCCGTCGCCTGAACGGCCAGAAGCGACAGGAGCAGGAGCGGCAGGAGTGGTCTGAGGTTACTTCTCATCATCCGTCACCTCCGGCCGCCGTTGGAGAGGCGCCTGTAGTATTCCTCGACGGACTTGCGGTAACGCTCGGGGGCCGCGCCTTCGTCGGAGAGGCGCAGGTTGGTGCGGGCCGCCTGCTCGCGGAGCTTCTTACTCAGCTCCAGCTCAAGCTGGCGCAGCGGGTCAATGACCGCGGCCTTGAGGGCGGCGGCCGTCTGCGCGTCGCCCTTCATGCGGCCGTCGGCCATGCGCCGCAACTCGTCAACCACGCGGCCGAGTTGGACGCCGCCCGTGCTGCCCCACTCGCGCCGCAGGCTCTCGGCTTCGCGCAGGCGTTCGCGGACTTCGGCGTTGAACTGCCGGTCGTCGCTCTGTCCGTCCGAGCCGCCTCCCGACTGCCCCTCCTGCCGCGACTCCTGCCCGCCCTGCTGGCTGCGGCTTCCCTGCTGCTGCCCGCGCCCGCCCTGTTGCCCTTGTTGCCCTTGCTGCGACTGCTGTTGGCGCCCGCCTTCGCCGCGCTCGCGCCGCGCGGCCGATTCGTCCAGACGGCGGCGGAGTGATTCGAGGTCGTCGCCGAGGCGGCGCGTCCTGTCGAGCGCCTCTTCGGCGTTCGAGCCCGCGCCGCGCCCGGCGGCCGTCTCGGCGGACTGCAAGCGTTCGGAGAGCTGTTCGAGGCTGCGGCCGATGGCGCGCTCTTCGGAGCGGGCGGACTCGGCGCCGCGTCCTTCAGGGTTGCGGCCTCCCTCGCGGATGCGCTCGGCGAGGCGTTCGCGCCGCATCGAGTCGGCCGCCTCGCCCAACTGCCGCGCCGCCGGCTGCTTCCCTTCGCCGAGCGAGCGCGCCGACTGGCGGAGGTCCTGTTCGAGATTCTCGACCGAGTCGGCGAGCGCGTTCTTGCGTTCGGCCAGACGCTCGCCCGCCTGACGCGCCGCGTCTCCCTGCTGAGAGCCGCGGCGCGCGAGCGATTCGGCGTCGCGCGCTATCTCGCGCTGGCGCGCGGCGGCCTCGGCGGCGCGCTGCCGCAGTTGGCCTATCTCCTGACTGCGCCCCTGCGGGCTGCCGCCGCCGCGCATCTGTTGCAGGTTGCGCCGCGCCTGTTCGAGCCGTTCGAGCGCGCGCTCGCCCTGCGCGATTGCATCGTTCCGGTTGTTCCCGCCCGAAGAAGCCTGCGAACGCTGCATCTCGTCGGCGGCCTGATTGAGCTGGCGGCTCAACTCCTGAAGTCGGTTGTCGCGCCGCTCGCGTGACAGCCGTTCAAGCTCGCGCGCGGCCTTGCGCGCCTCTTCGACCAACTCTTGTTGCTGGCGCTGGCTGCCTCCGCCGCCCCCGGCGTTGCGCGGCTGACCCTGCCGTTGACGGCGCTGCTGTTCGAGCTGTTGCTGCTGGCGGCGGGCGAGTTCTTCGAGGCGGCGCTCAGCTTCCGTCTTTGCCTGCTCGGACTGTTGCCGCTGCTCGCGCCGAAGAGTCTCGTACTGGTTCTTCATCTTGTCCAGCTCAAGCTCCATCAACTCTGTCAGCTCGCGCGATTCGCGCTCGCCGCCTCCGCCGCCGCTTTGTTGCTGGTTGCCGAAGGCGACCTGCATCTCGCGGAAGACGGCGTCGGCCGAGAGCAGTTGTTGAAGGGCTCGCTGTTCGGGCGGGAGGGCGTCCTTGGCGGCTTCTTTGCGGAGCGGCGGCGGGGCGCCTTCCATCTCGCGGGCGGCGCCGTTCAGAAGCTCGGCCATCCGAGCCAGTTCTTCGCGCCCTTCGGGCTGCTCGCCCATGCGTCGGCGCACGCGGTCGATGAATTCGAGCGTGTCGGCGCGCAGCTTCTCCTGCCCCGAGGCGACCGCCTCGTAGCCGTCGCGGCGCTCCTGCGGCGTGTAGCGCGCGCCCTCCCTCAACAGGCGGTGGGTCGCGGCGATTAACTCCTTCTGCCGTCGCGTCAGCGCGTTCTGGTCCTCGCCCCCGCCGCCTCCGCCTCCGCCCTGCTGTTGCTGCTGCGACTGGCGGTACTGCATGTCAAAGGGTTTGACTTCGATGAAGTAGATGTCGCTGGTCGTCTCGTTCGACGCGTCGCGCGCCTTGGCGTAGTAGGAGATGAAGTCGCCGGGCTTGAGCTTGTGCTCTTCGAGGAAGAAGGTGTGTGTGCCGGTCAGGCTGCGCGCGGCGTCGCGGCTGAGGTCTTGAAGGTTGACCTTCTGCTCGGGGCCGCCGTTGACGGAGAAGAACATCTCGATGGCGGCGACGCCGTAGTCGTCTTCGGCGCGCGCCTGCGTGAAGACTTCTTCGAGGTTGGTGGCCTTCGTGTCGCGGCCGGGCTTGTCGAAGGCGACGGTCGGCGGCTGGTCTTCGAGGACGGTCACGTCGTACTCGTTCGAGCCCTTGTAAGTCTCGCCGTCCGTGCTCGTCAGCTCGACGTAGTAGGTCGTGTCGCCCGCGACGGTCAGGGCGCCGGTGAAGTCCGCGCCGGCCGCGCGCATCTCGACCTTGCGGCCGTCGGCGAGGACGAGCCGCGCCGAGCGGGCCTTGCCCGACAGCCGGGCCGTGATGCTTACTACTGTGCCTTTGAGCGCGGCCACGTCGCCGCCGTCCTCGACGGTCTTGACGGGGATGCGCGCGAAGGCGGGGAAGTTGAGCACGAGGTCGAGTTGTTTGACGAAGGGCAGGTCAACGACTTCGAGCTTGAAGACTTCGGTGCGGACGCCGTTCGACTCGACGTAGTACTCGGCCGACTCCT
>DASZEK010000140.1:0-27502 GCA_035941045.1 Pyrinomonadaceae bacterium
CACCCTTATTTTTACGACTACCTGACGGCGCGCGAGTTCCTCGAATACTGCGCCGAGCTGTTCGGCTACGGGCGGGCCGAGCGCAGGAGGCGGGCGGCCGACCTGCTCGCGCGCGTGCGGCTCGAAGAGAAGTCGTGGGACAAGCAGCTCCGCAAGTTCTCGAAGGGGATGCTTCAGCGAGTCGGGCTCGCGCAGGCGCTCGTCAACGACCCGTCGGTCGTCTTCCTGGACGAGCCGATGTCGGGGCTCGACCCCGTCGGCCGCCGCGAGGTGCGCGACCTCATCGCGGGCCTCAGGCAGACGGGCACGACCGTCTTCCTCTGCTCGCACATCCTCTCCGACATCGAAGTGCTCTGCGACCGCGCGGCCATCCTCCGGCGCGGCCGGCTCGCACACCTCGGGCGCCTCGACGAGCTGCGCGCCTTCGGCGGCGAGCGCGGCGTCGAAGTCGTCCTCGCGGGCGCCGACGCGGCCCGCCTCTCCGAAGCACTCGCCGGGCACGAGGGCGCGCGCGTGACGGCGACGCCGGGCGGCGCGCGCGTCGAGGTGCCGAACGAGTCGCAGGTGGACGAAGTGCTCAGGGCCGCCCGCACGGTCGGCGCCCGCCTCGTCGCCGTCCAGCCCGCCGGCAACCCGCTCGAAGAACTGTTCGTCAGCGAGAATTAAATCCGGCGAGTCGGGGTTTTCATTTGAATCGGATGCCCGTCAGCTCCAGCCTGAGCTGAGCGGGGCGGTTGTCCTGCGGGAAGTTGACGGCGATGGGCGGCTGCGAGATTTTGTTGTTCTCAATCTCGTCGGTGCTGATGTGGAACCGCTCGCGGATGGTCTTGCCGCCGAGGTCGAGCCCGGCGGCGTGGAACTCAAGGCCGCTCACGGTGCGCCCCGTGAAGTTGCGCACGGTCGGCTTCATCGTGACGACGAAGTTGCCGAGGGCGTTGGCGCCGATGGTCGCGTCCTCGTCCGGGTCGAACTCGACGACGAGCTTGTCGCGCACCTGCTCGAACTCCGGCGAGCCCGGCCTGACGGCGCCTTCCAAGCGCCTCTCCGCCGTCTGCTCCGGCGACCGCAGGCCCAGCTTCACGCCCACCGGCGTCAGCAGCACGAGTATCGCCCCGACGACGACGACCGACGCGATGGTCATCACCGTGAAGGCCACGCGCCGCGAGCCGTCGGCCTCGTCTTTCGTCTTCTCGAACGAAGACAGGGGCGCGGCGGCGGGCGCCTCCCTCGGCCGCTCGACGTGAGTCTGCAAGGCCGTCACGGACGCGGGCGGCGCCGCGCCCTCCTCGACCGGCTTGCCACAGTGCGGGCAGAAGTTTTTTCCCTCTTCGATGTCTTGACCACAGTTGTCGCAACGAATCACGGCCCCTTACCGACTCCTTTCAGCGAGGGCTTTACAAAGTTTCAGACGGCGCGCGCCCGCGGGCGGAAGGCCGTCGGCCGCGGCGCCTCGTCGCGCGCGTGCATGACGAGCGAGCCGGTGCCGGTCCGCTGCCGAACCTCGCGCGGCCAGGTGATGCGGAAGCGGCTCCCCTCGTTCGGACGGCTCTCGACTTCAATCTCGCCTTCCAGAAGCTCGACTATCTTGCGCGTGATGGCGAGCCCGAGCCCGACGCCGCTGTAGGAGCGCGTCAGGCGGTCGTCCACCTGCCGGAAGTCCTCGAAGATGTACGCCTGTGCCTCGTCCGAGATGCCGATGCCGGTGTCTTCGACTTCAAGATACCACCTGTCGTCGCCGTCGGTCGCGGCGCGCACCTCGACGCTGCCCGTGTCGGTGAACTTAAGCGCGTTGCCGACGAGATGCTTGACCACCTGCGAGAGCTTCCGCCGGTCCGTGAGCACGCGCCCGAGTCCCGGCTCTATGCGGACGTTCAGCTCAAGCTTCTTGTCGCGCGCCTCCGCCTCGAAGCCGCGCGCGGCGGCGCCGACCACCTCCTCGACCGCCAGCGCCTCAAGGTGTAGGGCCGACTGGCCCGCTTCGAGCCGCGAGTAGTCGAGCATGTCGTTGACGAGGACGAGCAGCGAGTGCGCGTTGCGCTCCATGCGCCCGACGGCCTCCGTCTGGAGCGGCGCCAGGGGCAACGACGGGTCGCGCGCGAGTAGTTGGCAAAGACCGATGATGACGTTCAGAGGCGTCCGCAGCTCGTGCGACATGTTCGCGACGAAGGCCGACTTCAAGCGGTCGTGCTCCTTCAAGCGGTCGTAGGCCGAGACCAGCTCGTCGTGCTGGCGCACGCCCTCGGTGATGTCGCGGAAGACGGCGACGGCGCCGACCGCGCGCCCGCCGTCGCCCGTGAGCGGCGTGGCGCTGACGGCGAGCACGCGCTCCTCGCCGTCGCGGCGCACGACCTTGAAGTGCTCGCCCGAGACGTGCTCGCCGCCGTCGAGCGCGCGGCAGATGGGCGTCTCGTCGGCCGGCAGGACTCGCCCCTGCATGTCGCGCAGGGTCATGTCCACGATGAGCGCCTTGGCGCCGCCCTGAAACTCGCCCGCGCGGCGCCCGAGGATGCGCGCCGCCGCCGGGTTCAGACGGTAACGCTCCGACGAGTCGATGATACAGACGCCCTCTTCCATCTGATTGATGACGCTCGCCAGCTCGGCCGCCCGCGACTTCTCGGCCGCGAACGCCCCGGCCGCCATCCGCTCGGCGCGGACGCGCTTCGACACCTCCGACAGAATGAGGATTAGATCGCCGCGCCCCTCGCTTTGTTCCTTCACGGGCCAGACGATTACGTCCCAGAACTTCTGCGCGTCGGGCCCGGCGCCCTCTTCGGCGCGCGGCGCAAGCTCCAGAGGCATGCCGTAGCCGACGAAGGCGCGGCGCGTGCGCCTCACGTCCTCGACCGTGTCGCTCAGGGCGGCGAGGCCGGCCGCCGCGTCGTAGAGGCCGCGCCCCGTGAGCTTCGACGCCTCGCGCCCGGTGGCCTCGGCGAAGGCGGAGTTGACCTTGCGGACGACGAGGCGGGCGTCGAGGACGACGACGTTGAGAGGGAGGCTGTCGAGGACTTCGCCGATGAAGGCGCTCTGGCGCTTGACGGCGTCGAACTTGGATTCGAGGTTCTCGGCCATCGAGTTGAGGCTGACGGCGAGCGTGCCGACCTCGTCGTCCGTCTCGACGGGGACGCGCTCGTGCAGGTCGCCGCCGCCGAGCGTCGAGGCCGTCGTCGCCAACCTCTCCAGAGGCTTGGTGAAGCGGCCGACGGCCCACACCGCGAGCAGGCAAGAGGCGACGAGGCCGAAGAACCACGCCGCCATCGTCATGAAGATGGCGCGGCCCGCGGGCGTCTCCTCGGGCGGCGGGAGGCCGACGGCGACGCCCCAGCCGGAAGGCTCGGCGCGCGTCACGCTGGTCACGCGGCGCAGGCCGTCGCTCCAGTCTTCGAGCTGGATGCCGGCGGGCATCTTCAGCGGCGCGGCCGTGCTCTGCGGCGTCGTGACGGACTGGCCGTGGGCGTCGAAGACGGCGATGGCGACGCGCATCCCCGGCGTCGTCCTCCGGCGCAGGCGGGTGTAGAGTTCGTTGGCCTCGGCGGGCTGGAGTGCGGACGGGCGCGCGGCCTGCGCGGGGTGCGTCTCGACCCACGTTTCGAGCGCGGCGGCGGCGGCCTCGGCCTCGATGCGGGCGATGGTGGCGGACTGGTCGTTGAGGCTCTTCTGGTAGCCGCGCAGTTGCAGGAGGCTGATGATGAGCAGGGGCAGAGACAGCAGGGCCAGCATCGCCAACAGCTTCGTTCGTATGTCGAGCCTGCGCCGCACCGCTGCCTCCCGTCTCATTCCGCCGTGTCGCGTTCCGCCCTGCGTCGGCGCCCGCGCGGCGGCGGCCAGACCGAGCCGCGCGTGCTGACGACCGGCCTTAAGCTCACCGCGTAGACCAGAATCGCCTCGGCCACCAACTCGTCGAAGAAAGTGTTGGCCCGCCCCAGCGTCTCCCGCAAGTAGCCCGTGTCCCCTTCAAAGACACCGCCGGCCTCGTCCCAAAGGAACTCGTTCAAAGTATCACGCAGAAGCATCAACTCGCGTGCCACTTCGTCCATCAACGCGCCCTGATAAAAGCGCGTCCGAAAGTAGTGCCTGAGCCGCCGCGCGGCGTCGGCCGCCTCGGCCCGGCCCCCCGTCTCGTCGAGGATGGAGGCCAGTTCTTCGAGCACGTCGGGGACGTGTTCGACCAACTCGCGGAAGGTGAGCAGGCTGGCGAGGTCCGTGCGGCGGTCGGCGTAGACCTCGTCGGCCCAGGCGCGGACCAGTTCGTCCGTGCGGCGGCGCAGGAGTTTGGAGAAGCGGTCAGGCATGTTTTGATTGCGGATTTAGGGTTGCGGAGTCAACAGTCTCGAATTGTTGACTCCGCAATCTTATATCCGCAATGGCAAGGGTTTTATCAATCGCCAACACTAGCAGACTTCCCCGCGGCTCACCTGTTAAGGAGCCGGTCGAGAAGCTGGATGAGCTGGTCGAAGTCTATGGGCTTGGTGACGTACTCGTTGCAGCCTGCGGCGAGGGCTTCGGCGTGGAAGTCCGCGGAGTCGTGGGCGGAGACGGCGACGATGGGGACGCGCGAGTGCTGGTCGCGCTCGCGTATCTTGCGCGTGGCGGCCAGACCGTCGAGCATCGGAAGGCTCAAATCCATCAGGATTACGTCGGGGCTCTCGTCGCCGGCCAGCTCGACCGCCTGCTGGCCGTTGACGGCCTCGACCACGCGGTAGCCGCTCATCTCAAGCAGGCGCCGCATCATGAAGCGGTTGTCCTCGAAGTCTTCGACCACAAGGACGGTCGGGCGCGCTTCCCTGTTCTCTTCCATCAACTCCTTCTTTCCGGCGAACTGATTCAGGCTCGGACTGCTCATAATTGCCTCTGGAACGTACTACTAGCAAACACCCAAATTATTTGTTAAGATGCGCATCGAAACGCGACACAAAAGACACCGAGGGTTGGGTTTAATCCGTACATGCCGCGCAGGCTTACAGACACCTGCGGCAGCGACGGACAAGTGGTCGGCGCGGCGGTCGTTATAAGATGAAGCCTTTAAAAACCGAGCTACAAGACGCCGAGACACTCCAAGACCTCGGGAGAGCGTCCGTGCAAATCGTGCACGACCTCAAAAACCAGCTCAACGGTCTCAAACTCTATGCCACGTTCCTTCGGAAGCGGATGGAGAAGGGCGGGCGCCCGGACGACGAGCTGGAGACGATTGGCAAATTGATTTCCGGGCTCGAACGCGGGGCGAACGACATGACGTTGCTCGTCCGCTACGGACGCCCGCTTGAGCTGCGTCCGCAAGCGGGCACGGACCTCTCGAAGCTGCTGGCGGACGCGGCCGGCGCCGCCGCCGATTCTGACGGCGCGGGCGCGTTCGAAGGCGACTTCGACCCATCTCTCCTCGGCGAAGCGTTGAAGGCAATCTCGACGGGCGGGGCGGACCCCTCCGCCCCGGCCGCCACGGACGGCGCCGCGCCGCCTTCCCTGCGGCTCGAAGGGGGCGAGGCCGTCATCGAGTGGCGCGGGCTCGCCCAGTCGGGCGGCGACGGCGACGACCCGTTCCGCGCCTTTAACGGCGGCCCCGGCCTCCGGCTGGCGTTGGCCGCCAAGATTATCCGCGCCCACGGCGGCGACGTGTCGGCCGAAGGCGGCGTCGTGCGCGCGCGGCTGCCGCTCGGTAAATCTTGAAAGTCTCTGAAAGTCATCAGCCGTCTCTCCCTCGCTTTAGCTGACAACCGATAACCGAAATTTATTCCGCAATCAAAACAGGGGGACATACAGTGGAACGTAAGGAAGTACGAATTTTGGTGGTGGACGACGAGCCGATGATGGCCGACTCGCTCAAGCAGAATTTGGCCGAGGAGGGCTACACGGTGGACACCGCCTCGAACGGCGCGCAGGCCATCGAGCTGTTCGACGGCAGCGGCCACCACATCGCCGTCGTCGACCTTCAGCTCCCCGACAAGGACTTGAACGGGATGGACGTGCTGCGCCACGTCAAGGACACGCACCCGTCCTCCGAAGTCATCGTCATGACCGGCTACGGCTCGGTCGAGCGGGCGGTCGAGGCGACGAAGGCCGGCGCCTTCTGGTTCTTAGAGAAGCCCTTCGACTTCGACGTGCTGCTCCCGCTCGTCGAGCGCGCCGTCGAGCGCCGCGAGCTCATCGCCGAGACCGAGTCCATGCGTCGCAACCTCTCGACGCGCACCGAATACTTCAACATCATCGGCGCCTCGCGCCAGATGCAGACCATCTACGAGACCATCGAGTCGGTCGCCAAGTCCGACGCCAACGTCCTCATCGTCGGCGAGTCCGGCACCGGCAAGGAGCTCATCGCCAACGCCATCCACTACAATAGCTTGCGCGCCAAGAAGCCCTTCATCAAGGTCAACTGCGCGGCGCTCCCCAAAGAGCTGATAGAGAGCGAGCTGTTCGGCCACACCAAAGGCGCCTTCACCGGCGCGCACGCCGACAAGGACGGCCTCATCCAGCACGCCGAAGGCGGCTCCCTGCTCCTCGACGAGATAGCCGAGATGCCCGTCGAGTTGCAGCCGAAGCTGCTGCGCGTCCTGCAAGAGCGCAGCTACCGCAAGCTCGGCTCCGAGCGGACCTACCCCGTGGACTTCCGCCTCATCTCCTCGACGAACCGCCTGCCGGCCGACGCCATCCGCGACGGCCTCTTGAGGGACGACCTCTTCTACCGCATCTCGACCATCACCATCCACGTCCCGCCCCTTCGAGAGCGTACCGAGGACATCCAGCTCCTCGCCGAGCACTTCCTGAAGATGTACGCGCGCAAATACCAGCGCGGCATCGGCGGCATCTCGCAGTCGGCCTACCAGCGCCTCTTCGGCCACGCTTGGCCCGGCAACGTCCGCGAGCTTCAGAACGTCATGGAGCGCGCCGTCCTGCTCGCCAAGTCGAACAAGATAGAGCCCGTTGACCTGCCCTTCGACAACGGCTCGCTTCCCGAGAAGAACGCGGCCGGGGCGGGCTGGGACGTGCCGCCCAACATGACGCTCGAAGAGATAGAGAAATTCGTCATCGAGCGCACGCTCCAGCGCACCGGCGGCAACAAGCAGGCCGCCGCCAACCTCCTCGGCATCTACCGCCCGAGGCTCTACTCCAAAATCAAGAAGTACAAGATTGACATCCCCGCCCTGACGGCTACGTAACCCGCCGGGGTGGGCTTTCGCGTCCGGCCGCGTAAAAACTCGGGCGGGTGAAGTTAACGCTTCACCCGCCCGAGTTTTTTTCTTTGAAGCCTACTCTGCCGCGCAGGTCAGGGGGGCGTGGCCGGGGCGGACGCGGCGGGGCGGGCACCCTCCTTATCGCCATCCCGATGAAGTCTTTCGCGAGCCGCCGCCGCTGGATGTAGACCGGCGTAATCAGGTACTTCGTGCCCCTCTTCGTGGTGAACTCGAAGGTCTCCCCCATCGCCGCCTGAGTCTTTGTCACTTCCCCGCCTTCGCCGGGATGCCTCACGATTATCCTGTCAATCTTCCCCCCGCTTTGCGCGCCGAGGGAAATCTCAAGGCCGAGGCCGTAAATGGTCGAGGTGCTGTTCTCCTTGACTCCATAGGTCAGCTCGCCGGCTCCGTCCGCCGGGACACAGGCGGGGCACTTCTGCGCCTGGAGTTTCTTCAACTCGTCTTCCAGGCGCTCGATTCTGGCGAGGAGTGCGGCGTAGGTTACGAGCGCGGTGTTGGGACGGTCCGCGAAGAACTTCTGGGCCGTTAACAGTTCGCCGGCCTTCTCGTTGAGGACCCTGTCGGCCGCCTTGTTGATTGCGCCGGAGACCTGCGACTCGGGGTCTCTCGACGCCGTAGTCAGCGCGCCGCCGAGCGCGTTGTAGATGGGCGACTCGGGGTCGGCCGCGTGTCGTTCGATGACTCCCGCGATTGCGCCTTGGCTCGGAGGCGGCGGCGGCCGGTTCTCCAGATTGCCGAGACGGGTGTTGGCATTACTCTGCGAGTTGGCCGCCTGCCTCAGCGCATCCCCCTGAGAATTCAGCCTGCTCTCGAATCGGTCCAGTATCGGCCGCACCTCGGAGGCGGCGGCGCTCGCCTGGCTGGCCGCCTCGCTCGCCTGGCCGGCCGCCTCGTTCGCGTTTTTGAGCTGGGTGTTGAATATAGTCGTCAGCGCGTTGAAATTCTCCTGCTGGCTGTTGCTGATTTTCTGCGCCTCCGCCCGAACGAACTTCGACGCCGCCTCCTCGGACTTGTTGTCGATGAGGTTCGCGATGCTCCCGGCGTCCGGCGGCGGGTTGGCCGCGCCGTATATCAAGCCGAGGAGGCCGAGCAGCAGCGCCACGACGAGCAGCGCGACGTAAATCCTGAGCAGCCTCCGGCGGCGCTCCATCTCGCGCTTGACCTGCCGCCCTATCTTGTCCTCGTCCGGCGGTTCGGCGGGCCGCCCCGCTTCGTTCGGCAGATGCTCGCCGTCAGTCGTCCCGTTCATCCGGGCCTCCCATCTGCGACAGCAAGAGGATTATGCAGAGCACTATGACGAGACACTCGACGCCCAATATCGTCAACAGCAGGGCTTGCGAGACGGAAAGGATTAAGGCGGTGAGCACGGACGCCCCGACGAGCAGCGCCGCGCCGACGGCGAGCGGGAGGAGGTGCCTGTGCAGCCAGCGCAGGACGTGCGCCTGTTCCTGTGCCCTCCTTTTGAAATACGCGTCGCGCCACGCGTAGAGCCAGTTGATTACGTCAACGGTGTCGAACGGCCGGCACCAGCGTAAGGCCCTCACGGAGTCCACGAAAACCTTCTGCTTCGGGTCCGTTATCTTCTCCGGGGGGACGCACTCGAACATCCTGATCTCGATGGCCCGCGCGGGGTCGGAGGCGGCTTTGAACTCCCATTCGCAGGCCGAGACCTCGCCGTCGGGCGGCGGGAACAGCGACCCGTACTCGGCCCCCAAAAGCCCGAGGAAAGCCTGAGACTTCTCAATCATTTCGAGGCAATGCTCGGCGGGCTTCTTGTTGCCCGCCGGGAGTGAGCTGCTATCGTAAAAGAAGGGGTTGAAGAAATCGGTCGATATTTTCTCGCGGAGGATGCCGGGCTCCTCCTTGAGCGAGGACGTGTAGCTGACGAAAACTCTTAACCTCTCGTCTGTGTCGGTCATGCCGGCCCGCCTCAGTCGAGTTGATAGGTGGCGACGCTGGTCGGCGTCTCGAAGCAGCGGACCTTGTAGATGCTGACGCGGTCGTCGCCGACGCGCGAGGCAACGCGTTGGAGGATGTAGCGGGCGAGGTTTTCGGCCGAGGGGTTCAGCTCCTCGTCGAAGGGGGGCAGCTCGTTGATGTTGCGGTGGTCAAGGTAGGCGACGACCTCGTCGGCCGCGTCCTTCAGCTCGCCGAAGTCCACGAGCAGGCCGATGTTGTCCAGTTCCTTCCCCCGCGCGTAAATCTCAATCTTGTAGTTGTGCCCGTGCAGGTTCTCGCACTTGCCCTTGTAGCCGCGCAGTTGGTGCGCGCTCGAAAAGTGGCGCTCGATCATCACCTCGAATTGTCCTGCCATCGCTCTCCCTACTTCGCGGGCGCCCACTTCCTGAGGAAGCCGGCGAACTTCTCCTTGTCGTAAGACTTGCCGGACTCCAGCTCGCCCGTGCCCTGCGACTGGAGGAGCTTGCCCTCGGCGTCGAGCACGAAGAGGTGCGGGTAGGCGGGGATTTCGCCGTACTTCGAGAGCACCTCCTTGTTCTCGTTCTCCGGGCTGAAGTTGACCTTGACCATCACGTAGTTGTCTTCGCGGAGCTTGAGCACGTCGGGGTTGGCCGCGAAGTACGAGTCCATGATTCGGCACCAGACGCACCACTTGCCGCCGACTTCCAGCAGCACGTTCTTCTTCGCCCGCTTGGCCTCGGCCAGCGCCAGCTCGATGTCGGCGGCGGCGTCGCGCTGCGGGTCGTACTCGTGGACGGGGACATACTTCCTCTCCTGCGCCTTCACGTCCTGCCCGCAAGCGCACGCCGGGCGGTAGAACGCGAGGTGCCACGCCGAGGCGAGGAGGGCGGCGGCGAAGACGAGCCACGCGAATCTCTTTGCTTGCTTCAACATTCTTTCAATTACCTTTCGCGTCTGAGGTGTTGCGATTATCTCACCGGCTCCTCGGCGGCCTCAAACACGCGCCCGACCTCGTCGATGTCCGAGGTGATGCGGCAGGGCGGGAGGCTTTGGAGGAAGAGGCGGCCGTAAGAAGCCGTGCGCAGGCGCGGGTCGAGCACGGCGAGGATGCCGCGGTCGGTGGCCGAGCGGATGAGGCGGCCGAGCCCCTGTTTCAGGGTGATGACGGCCTGCGGGATGCTGTACTCGTAGAAGCTTGAGCCGCCCTGCTGCTCGATGAAGCGTTGGCGCGCCGACACCACCGGGTCGGTCGGGACGGCGAAGGGCAGCTTGTCGATGACGACGCACGAGAGCTGTTCGCCGCGCACGTCCACGCCCTGCCAGAAGCTCGACGTGGCGAAGAGCACGGCGCCCGGCGTCGCGCGGAAGCGTTCGAGCAGGCCGGCCTTCGACGCGCTGCCCTGCACGAAGCAGGGGAAATCGACTCGGGGCGCGACCCGCTCGTGGAGCGCGCGCATCCCCGCCAGCGAGGTCGAGAGGACGAAGGCGCGTCCGCCCGAGACGTTGAGGAGTTTGACGACTTCGTCGGCGGCGCGCTCGACCCACTCGGGGCTGCGCGGGTCGGGCATCCGCGGCGGGAGATAAAGGACGGCCTGCTCCTCGAAGTTATAGCCGGAGGAGGCGACCAGCTCGTCCGTTTTTGAAGGCTCGGCTGCTTCGCCTTCCTCTTCCGCGAGGCCGAGGCGGCGGCGGATGAAGTCGAAGCTGCCGGCGCTGGCGAGCGTTGCCGAGGTGAGTACGACCGTCTCCACCTTCTCGAATAGCTTGTCTTGCAGCAAGGTGGAAACGTCGATGGGCGACGCCCTCATGAAGAGCCCGCGCCCGCGTCGCTCGGTCCAGTAGACGTAGCGGCGGTCGTCGCCCGCGACGATAAACTCCAGATTGAATCTCAGCTCGCGGAGGCGGCGGACGAAGTTATCGACCTCGGGCGGCTTGTCGCGCATCGCGTCGAGCGTCGTCTCAAGGCGCGCGAGCGCGCCGTCGAAGCCGAGGTAAGCCTCGCCGAGCGGCGTCGCCTCGACCTCGCCCGCGCGGTTCTTGCGCGCGAACGTGCCCGGCGTTATCGGGTAGCGGCCCTCCTCGCCGCGGCCCTCGCGGAAGCCCATCCAGAACTGGTCGCCGAAGCGCGCGACGCGGCCCGACGTGCGCGTCAGCTCGCGGTTCAAAGCGGCGTCGGTTACCGGCAGGAGTTGCAGGTCGCGCAGGAGGTCTTCGACCTGATAGTTAGAGACCTGCGCGCCGAAGTACTCGGCCGCGATGTCTTCTATCTGGTGCGCCTCGTCGAAGATGACGGCCGAGTAGTCGGGGATGACCTGCCCGTACTCGCCGCCGCGCAGCGCCAAGTCGGCGAAGAAGAGGTGGTGGTTGACGACGACGATGTCGGCGTCGGACGCGCGCTGGCGCATCCGGGTGATGTAGCAGCCGTCGTAGTCGGGGCACTTCTGGCCGAGGCAGGTTTCGGAGCGCGCGTCGATGTGGCGCCAGAAGGAGAGCGTTTCGGGAAGCTCGGTCAGCTCCGCCCGGTCGCCCGTCTCGGACTCGCGCGCCCAGCGGCGGACCTGGTCGAAGTAGTCAACGTCGTCGAGCCCGTCGAGGACGGGCGAAGTCTCGGCGCGCTTGATGCGGTTGAGGCAGGCGTAGTTCCCCCGCCCCTTCAGGTAGGCGGCGCTGAACTTGCGCGGCAGCACGCGCTGGAGGAAGGGCACGTCCTTCTCCATCAACTGCTCCTGAAGGTTCTTGGTGCCCGTCGAGATAACGACGCGCCCGCCCCGGCCGACGGCCGCCGCGACGGCCGGGACGAGGTAGGCCAGCGTCTTGCCCGTGCCCGTGCCGGCCTCGACGATGAGGTGGCGGCGCTCCTCGAAGGCGCGCATCACCGCCTCGGCCATCTCGACTTGGCCGGGCCGGTACTCGTAATCAGGGTGCGCGCGGGCGATGAGGCCGCCGGGTCCGAAAATCTCTTCCATAAAAAAAGTGCCGGCAGTCAGTATAAAGGCTGGGCCTCTACGTTGACTACCGGCCGGGTGGTGACGGCGACCGGGTCGGGCCGCCGCGGCGCGGGACGCGCGCTTACTCGGAGTGCTGGACGGGGTTGATGCCTTTCGACCCCGCGGCGGGGGCTTGCTTGCCTTTGCCGCCCTTGTCTTTGTCCTTCTTCTTGTCCTTGTCCTTCTTGTCGTCGGTCTGGCTGGGTTTGCCGATGCCTTCCACGTCTTCCGAAGGGTCAACCATGAGGCGTTCTCCTTTGTGAATCTGTGCCGCGCGGGTGCGGCGCGGCGGGGCCGTGCGAGGTAAACCTGTCAGTCGGCGCCCATCGCCTCCATCTCCGGGCGGCGCTCGCGCAGGCGGCTCGGGTAGAGCGGGAAGCGCGCGGCCAGTTCGTGCACGGACTGCGTGACGCTGCGGCGCACCTCCTCGGACTCGGGCTCGTGGAGGACGGCGGCGACGAGGCGGGCGACCTGCCGCATCTCGTCCTCGCCCATGCCGCGCGTCGTGAGCGCGGGCGTCCCAAGGCGGACGCCGGAGGCGACGAAGGGCTTGTTCTGGTCGAAGGGGATGGTGTTCTTGTTGACGGTGATGCCGGCGGCTTCGAGCGCCTTCTCGGCGACCTTCCCCGTCACGCCCTTCCCGCCCATGAACACGTCAACGAGGACGAGGTGGTTGTCCGTGCCGCCGGAGACGAGGCGGAAGCCCTGCGCCTGCAACTCTGAAGCGAGCGCCTTGGCGTTGGCGAGGATGCGGCGCTGGTACTCCTTGAACTCGGGCCGCAGGGCCTCGCCGAAGGCGACGGCCTTGGCGGCGATGATGTGGACGAGCGGGCCGCCCTGCATGCCGGGGAAGACCTTCTGGTCAACCCGCTTGGCGATGGCGTTCTCCTCGCCCGCGCGGCAGAGGATGAGGCCGCCGCGAGGGCCGCGCAGGGTCTTGTGCGTCGTCGTCGTCACGTAGTCGGCGTGCGGCACGGGCGAAGGATGCAGCCCGGCGGCAATCGGCCCGGCGATGTGCGCGACATCGGCCATGACGCGCGCGCCGACCGACACGGCTATCTGCCCGATGCGCTCAAAGTCAATCGTGCGCGGATAGGCCGAAGCGCCGCAGATGATGAGCTTCGGCCGGTGCTCCTCGGCGAGCCGTTGCAGCTCGTCGTAGTCAATCTGCTCCGTCTCGCGCGAGACGCCGTAGTCCGCGACCTTGTAGCTGAAGCCGGAGAAGTTCAGCGGGTGGCCGTGCGTGAGGTGGCCGCCGTGCGAGAGGTTCATGCCGAGAATCTGGTCGCCGTATTCGAGCGCAGCAAGCAAGACCGCCATGTTCGCCTGCGCGCCGCTGTGCGGCTGCACGTTGGCGTGCTCGGCGCCGAAAAGCTCCTTCGCGCGGTCAATCGCCGCCTGCTCGACCACGTCCGTGAACTCGCAGCCGCCGTAGTAGCGTTTGCCCGGATAGCCTTCCGCGTACTTGTTCGTGAAGACCGAGCCCATCGCTTCGAGCACGGCCTCGGAGACGAAGTTTTCCGACGCTATCAGCTCCAGCCCCTCCGCCTGCCGCCGCACCTCGTCGTCGATGGCGCGGCCGATGACGGGGTCCACCTCGCTCAAGGGCGCGTTCAGAAGGTCGCTCATCCTCTCTCTCCTCCGGGCCGGTCTGTGGCAAAGCTGGGGGTCTGTTTTTAAGCGGCCCGATGTTACCTCAGCCCCGGCCGCCCCGCAACGGCGAAGCCCCGCCCGCCGCGGCGAAAATTTACAAACCCCGCCCGGCCGAAATTGGAACTTTCGTGCCCCCCTGCCGTAACATATGACTGGAAACCGATTTCGGTCATCAGTCAGCGGCCGCCACAAAACCTTCAAGGAGAAAGTTTCAAATGAGCAGGTTCAGAGCACTTTCCGCCCTCGCCCTCTCCCTCATCTTCGCCGCCTCGGCCCTCGCCCAGCAGGGGCCGCCCGAGCAGCCCGACACCACCATCGACGCCGCCGTCCGCAAAGAGACCATCACGACGCTTCTCAAGCGGCTCAACGACGCCTACGTCTTCCCCGAGACGGCCGCCAAGATGGCCGAGGCCATCAACGCCCGCGTCGCCCGCGGCGAGTACGAGCAGATCACCAGCGCCAAACAGTTCGCCGAGACGCTGACCGCGCACTTGCAGGAAGTCAGCCGCGACAAGCACCTGCGCGTCCGCTACTCCTACGAGCCCATCAAGCCGCGCGGCGAGCGCCGCGAGCCGACGGCCGAGGAGAAGGAGCGGTACAGCGCCGAGCTGAAGCGCATCAACTACGGCTTCGAGCGGCTGGAGCGCCTGCCCGGCAACATCGGCTACATGGACCTGCGCGGCTTCACGGCCGCCGAGTTCGGCAAGGAGACGGTCGCCGCGGCCTTCAACTTCCTCGCCAACACCGACGCGCTCATCGTTGACCTCCGCAAGAACGGCGGCGGCGACCCCGAGATGGTCCAGCTCATCTGCTCCTACCTCTTCGACGCCACGCCCGTCCACCTCAACTCGCTCTACTGGCGCGAGGGCAACCGCACGCAGGAGTTCTGGACGCTCAAGGACGTGCCCGGCAAGCGCTACGCCGGCAAGGAAGTCTACGTCCTGACGAGCAACTACACCTTCTCGGGCGCCGAGGAGTTCTCCTACAACCTCAAGAACCTGAAGCGGGCGACCATCGTCGGCGAGACGACCGGCGGCGGCGCGCACCCCGGCGGCGGCAACCGCCTTGGCGAGCACTTCGCCGCCTTCATCCCGACGGGCCGCGCCATCAACCCCATCACCAAGACCAACTGGGAGGGCACGGGCGTCGAGCCCGACGTGAAGGTGCCGGCCGACCAGGCGCTCCACGTCGCCCAGCTCAGCCTGCTCCGAAAGACCTCCGAGGCGACCAAGGACGAGATGTTCAAGGGCGCCATCAACCGCCGCATCGCCCTCCTCCAGAAAGAGCTCGGCGACCTTCAGGCCAACACCCAGGTCAAGGCTCAGGCCAAGAACTAGCTTTCGCCGATAACCAATCCCCCCGAGCGCCTCGGGCGCCTTTGCGTGAAACCAAATCTCACGCAAAGGCGCCGGAGGCGCTGGCCGTTTAAGTTGCTTTGTCGCGCCCGGCTGGTTGAGAATGGGCTTGAGACTGTTAACTAAGGAGAGCTTCGCTAAAACTTTATGCGCTGGTCACAGTTCTTCATCCCCACCCTGCGCGAAGACCCGGCCGACGCCGAGGTCGTCTCGCACAGGCTCCTCCTGCGCGCCGGCTTCATCCGCCAGCTCGGCGCGGGCATCTACTCGTTCCTGCCGCTCGGCTGGCGCGTCGCCCGGCGGGCCGAGAGAATCATCCGCGAGGAGATGGACCGCATCGGCGGCCAGGAGTTCTTCCTGCCCGCCCTGCACCCCGCCGACATCTGGAAAGAGTCGGGGCGCTGGAACGTGATGGGCGAGGCGATGTTCCGCCTCAAAGACCGCAAGGGCTCCGACATGTGCCTCGGCATGACGCACGAGGAGATTTTCACCTCCATCGCCCGCCACGAGATTCGGTCCTACAAGCAGCTCCCGCAGGTCTGGTATCAGATTCAGACCAAGTTCCGCGACGAGGAGCGCCCGAAGTCCGGCCTCATGCGCGTGCGCCAGTTCATCATGAAGGACGCCTACTCCTTCGACGTGGACGCCGCCGGCCTCGACAAGTCTTTCGAGGCGCAGCGCGAGGCGTACAAGCGCGTCTTCGACCGCTGCGGCATCAAGTACCACATCGTGCAGGCCAGCTCCGGCTCGATGGGCGGCTCGGAGTCGAACGAGTTCATGGCGCGCACCAGCGCGGGCGAAGACTTCATCGCCGTCTGCGGGACTTGCGGCTACTCGGCCAATCTTGAGAAGGCGACCTCGCGCCTCCCCCCCGTCGAAGACGAGCCCGGCCCCGACTCGCCAGAAGAGTTCCCGACGCCGGGCGTGCGCACGATTGAAGACCTGACGACCTTCCCCGGCGGCGCCGCGGCCGACCGTCAGGTCAAGTCGCTCGTCTACGTCGCCACCGACGCCGCGACGCAGGAGCACTACATGGTGCTCGCGCTCCTGCGCGGCGACCACCAACTGCACGAGGTCAAGCTCGGCGACACGCTCGGCGCCTCGGCCGTCAGGCCCGCGCAGCCCGAGGAGATAACCGCCCTGCTCGGCGCCTCGGCCGGCAGCCTCGGCGGCGTCGGCGCCCGCGACAAGGCGCGCGCCTCCGGCAAGCAACTGCGCCTCGTCGCCGACGAACACTTACGCGGCCGACGCTCGATGACGACCGGCGCCAACAAGGACGACCACCACCTGCGCGGCGTGGACGTGGCGCGCGACATCAAGCCCGACCTGTGGGCCGACCTTCGCACCGTCTCGGCCGGGGAGGCTTGCCCGAACTGCGACTCGGGCGCGCTCGACGTGTTCAAGGCGATGGAGATCGGCCACATCTTCAAGCTCGGCACGAAGTACTCGGATTCGATGGGCGCGCGCGTTCTGACGCAGGAGGGCAAGGAGGTGCCCGTCGTGATGGGCAGCTACGGCATCGGCATCGAGCGCATCCTGTCGGCCGCCGTCGAGCAGAGCCACGACTCGGACGGCATCATCTGGCCCCGCGCCATCGCGCCCTTCGACGCCGTCGTCACCGTCACCAACGTCAAGCAGAAGGAGTTCACCGACGCGGGCGAACGTCTCTACGAAGAGCTGCGCCGCGCCGGCCTCGAAGTCCTCCTCGACGACCGCGACGACCGGGCCGGCGTCAAGTTCAAGGACGCCGACCTCATCGGCATCCCCTTCCGCGTCACCGTCGGCAAGAAAGTGAGCGAGGACAAGGTCGAGTTGTTTGAGCGTGCGACGAAGCAATCCACCGACATCCCCATCGACGAGGTCGCGGCCGAGTTGCAGACGCGCGCACTCTCCGGCCTCTGAGGCCCGGCGGCGGGCGCTCTCCCACCCGAGCGCCCGCTGCTAGTTTTTTTGCGCCTCCGCCCAAGCCGTTGACAATCTTCACCTTGTCGTCTATCCTGCCCGCGCTTCGCAGGAGCGAGCAAGTCTTTACCCGCAGGAAGTACCTTTCGGCACCCCGCCTACCGGGGATTTCCCTTAAGAATTTTAGTTAGGCGTTATGGCACCGCGGCCACTTTGGGTCGGCCCCCCGGCGCGGGACTCTGCGCTCGTGTGCCGGAGCGGCGGAGCTTGCCGCGCCGGCACCGTCAAACGTCTCTACAACCCTCAGATGATAAGGAGCAGCGTTCCCTCATGACTTCGCATTCATCCCCCGCGGCCGGCGAACTCGCGGCCACCAACGAATCCGACGCCTTCAATAAGCACCTCGGCATGTTCACCCACCCGAAGGGCTCGAACCTTTTGGAGCGCACCCGGCGCCTCGGCGACTGGCTCGGCCAGCGCGTGGCGACCGGCACCTGGCCCTACAGCCGCGCCCTCGAAACCCGGCCCGAGACGACCGCCAGCGTCAAGAGCTCTAACGGCATCACGGTCAACGGCGTCAACTTCGGCTCGCAGGACTACCTCGGGCTCGCCTCGCACCCCTCGATTCACGACGCCGCCATCCGCGCCCTCTCCGACTACGGCCCGCACAGCGCGGCCTCGGCCATCCTCCAAGGCAACACGGGCCTCTCGCGCCAGCTCGAAGCCGCGCTCGGCGAGCACGTCGGCGCCGAGCACGTCCTGCTGTTCCCGACGGGGTGGGCCGCCGGCTTCGGCACCATCGTCGGGCTCGTCCGGCCGAACGACCACGTCCTGCTCGACCAGAACGCGCACTCCTGCCTGATGCAAGGCGCGCGCGCCGCCACCGACAACCACAGCTTCTTCCGCCACAACGACGTGGGGGACGCGCGCCGCCGCCTCGCCCGGATTCGCGCGAAGGACTCGGAGAACGCCGTCCTCGTCGTCACCGAGGGCGTCTTCTCGATGGACTCCGACAGCCCCGACATCGCGCGCCTGCAAGATGTCTGCCGCGAGTTCGACGCCGTGCTGCTCGTAGACGTGGCGCACGACCTCGGCGCCTCGGGGCCGTCCGGCACCGGGCAGCTCGGCCTGCAAGACATGCTCGGCAAAGTTGACCTCGTGATGGGCGCCTTCTCGAAGACGTTCTCCAGCAACGGCGGCTTCCTCGCCACGCGCGAGGCTTCGGTCAAGCACTTCGTCAGCATCTACGGCGGCCCGCACGCCTTCTCGAACGCGCTCTCGCCGATTCAAGCGGGCGTCGTCCTCGAAGCCCTCCGCATCGTGCGCTCGCCGGAGGGCGAGCGGCTGCGCGCCCGCTCGGCCTCCAACATCCTGCGGCTGCGCGAGGCGTTCACGGCCGCGGGGCTTCACTGCTACGGCCAGCCCTCGCCGATTGTGCCGGTCGGCGTCGGCGACGAGCGGCTGGCGAAGTGGACGGGACGCGCGCTTGAGGAGAACGGCCTCATCGCCAACCTCGTCGAGTATCCGGCCGTGGCGCGCGGGAAGGCGCGGTTCCGCTTCCAGGTCATGGCGACGCACACCGCGGAGCAGATAGACCTCGCGGCACGCATCTTCACGCGCTCTCTCGAAGAGGTGAGGCATCACGTCGGGGCGTAATGCCCCGGCCTCAGTTCGTGACCTCGTTGATGAGGAGCGTGAGGGCGTTGTCCTGGAGGGTCTTGTTGCTCTGGATGTCGCTGTGGAGGTCGCAGGCGAAGACGGCGTAGGCGAGGGCGAGCGGCGTCTCGTAGAGTTGGCTCCGGCGGGCGCCGCCGAGGTCGAGGCCGAGCAGGCTTGAGCGCGTGACGCGGCCGTCGCCGGGCTCGTACATGGCGCGGACGACCTCGGCGCGCTTGAGGCGGCGGCCGTCGCGCGTACGCAGGCTTCGGGGCCGGGTCAGCGTCAGCCAGCGGCCGGTCTTCGGGTCCTGGGTGATGACGGGCGCGGCGAGCGTCTCCTCGCAGTCGCCGCCGAAGGCGAAGAGTTGGACGGGCGCCGGGCCGTCGGGCGCTCGCGCGTCGAGGGCTTCGTGAAGTCGCCGGGCGCGGGCGAGGGCGGCGGCGAAGTAGGCGTCCAACTCTTCGAGCGTGCCGCGCGTGGTGGGCGACTCCTGCCCGCGGGGGCGTCCGCGCGCGTAAGCCTCGCGGAAGCCGGGGTCGTTGACGGCCGACCAGCCGTAGCGGCGCCAAGTCTCGGGGTCGTACAGGTCCACTTCCAAAGGTTTCAAATCCGCGTCGAGGAAGCGCGCGCGGGCGCGGTGCGGGAGGAGTTGGAAGATGGAAGGGACGGTCATCGCGTCCTCGCGCGAGAGCTTGTTGAGGAGGCGCACGCGCGTGCGCAAGCCTTCGGTCACGGAGTAGCCTTCGAGGAGCGTGGCGAACGCCTCGGCCGAGCCGGCGTTGGGCGTGCCGAACATGAAGACCTTGTTGATGAGAGAGCTGCCTTCCCACGTCGGCGCGGTCGGCACGCCTTCGGGCGGGAGGTCGCGGTCGCCGTACATGGCGGCGTAGCGCGCGACGAGGCCCCCCATCGAGTGGGCGACGACGTTGAAGCGCAGGTCGGGGCGGCCGAGCTTCGTCCGTAATTCCTGAAGGCGCCGGTGAAGGAGCCGCGCCGACTCGACGTTGTCGCGGCGCCAGTCGTAGGGGAAGACGTAGAAGGTGTCGCGGTCGCCGTTCGGAGGGGGCGAGTCCCAGTCGCCCTCGCGGTAGCCGCCGTATTGTTCGAGCGCGCGGATGAGGCCGTGGTAGACGTAGACTTCGGGCGCGAGCCTCGCCAGCTTCGCCGTCTCGACGATTTTAGAGGCGACGAGGTCGTCGCGGTTGGCCGCGAGGTCCGGCCCCGTCGGCAGCGAGAGGCCGTCCACGTCCGAGCGGAAGGCCGACGGCCACACCACCTCGCCCGTCTTCCGGTTCACAATCTGCGAGCCGAGGATGCCGGGGATGACGACGAGGGGGCGCTTGCCCTCGCGCCGCCGCGTCGCGTCGAAGATGCGTTCGAGGTCGGGCGTGCGGCGGGCGCCGCAGCCGGCCATCGTCAAAGCGATGACGAGGGTGACGAGAAGAAGCGTTTTCATCTTGCCGCCCGTCACCCGTCGCTCGTCACTTCCTGTTTCCTGTTGACGAGGCCCGCGACGAAGCCGGCGCCGAAGCCGTTGTCGATGTTGACGACCGTGACGTTCGAGGAGCAGGAGTTGAGCATCCCGAGCAGCGCGGCCAGCCCGCCGAACGACGCGCCGTAGCCGATGCTCGTCGGGACCGCGATGACGGGCACGGAGACGAGGCCGCCGACGACCGAAGGCAGCGCGCCTTCCATCCCGGCGGCGACGACGACGACGCGCGCCCTTCTCAGGCGCTCGCGCTCGGCCATGATGCGGTGGATGCCGGCGACGCCCGCGTCCCAGACCCTCTCGACGCGGTTGCCCATCGCCTCGGCGGTGAGCGCCGCCTCCTCGGCGACGGGGATGTCGCTCGTCCCGGCCGTGACGACCATGACGGTCCCCGTGCCGCGCTCCGTGCGGTCGCGCAGGACGCGAATCAGTCGCGCCGAAGGGTGCCACTCGGCCTCGGTGCAGACGTTGCGGACCTCGCCGTAAGTGCCCTCGTCCGTACGCGTGACGAGGACGTTGGGCGAGCGCCGCGTCAGCGCCTCGACAATCTCGACGACCTGCGCGCGCGTCTTCCCCGCCCCGAAGACGACCTCGGGGAAGCCCTGCCGGCTGGCGCGCGAGTGGTCAACGCGCGTGTGCCCCAAGTCCTCGAAGTGGAGGTTGGCGATGTCGCGCGCCGCCTCCGCCTCGGCGAGCTCGCCCGCCTTGAAGGCGCGCAGCAAACGTTCCAGTTCCTTTAAATCCATCGCGTCACAATCTAACACCCGGACCGGCCTGATGACACGCCGCGCCGCCTCGACTAGAATACGCGAGTTTTACCCGAGCCGCCTCGCACCATCTTATACACTCGAAGAAGGAGACCCGACGTGAACAAGCTCACCATCGCCCTCATTATCGCCCAGAACGGCCTGCGGACCGCGGCCTCGCTGCTCTCCGCGGGCGCGGCGAAGGACGAGGCTTCGGGCGCCAAGGCCGCCGACAAGAAGGAAGCCGACAAGCTCAAGAAGAAGTCTTCGAAGGCCAAGAAGCTGGCGCAAGTCCTGTCGGCCGCCGACGCCGGCATCACCTCCTACCTCAGCGAGCCGGAGTAAACCCCGACCCGCTTGCGCCCGCGGCGGCGCGGCCCTTAAGATTCGTCTTTCATGGAATTGACCGTCGCCGTCACGGGCGCCTCCGGGACCATCTACGCGCACCGCACGCTGCTGCACATGGCGGCGAGCGGGGCCGTCGAGCGCATCAACCTCATCATGTCGGGGACGGCGCACGTCGTCGCTCGCGTCGAGATGGGCGTGAAGATTGAGGCGGGCGACGCGGCGTCCGTCAACGAGTGGGTGGGGTTGCCGCGCGACTCGAAGCTGATACGCTTCCACCGGCTCGACAACCTCGCGGCGACTCCGGCGTCGGGCTCGCACCCGCAGGCCGGGATGGTCGTCGTGCCGTGCTCGATGGGCACGCTCGGGGCCATCGCCTCGGGCGCGGGCACCAACCTCATCCACCGCGCGGCCGACGTGACCTTGAAGGAGGGCCGCCGCCTCGTCATCGTCCCGCGCGAGACGCCCTACAACGACATCCACCTTGAGAACATGCTGAGGCTCGCGCGAGCGGGCGCCCGCGTCCTGCCCGCCAGCCCCGGCTTTTACCACCGCCCGCAGACAATCGAGCAGTTGGTGGACCACCTCGTCTTCCGCCTCCTCGACCAGTTCGGCATCCCGCACCCGACGGGCTCGCAGTGGAAGGGAGAGCCAACAGCTTATGGAGTGGATTAACGGCGACTACGCCATCAGCACCGACCGCGCGCGGCTCGACTTCGCCGTCATTCACCGCTTCATCAGCGGGGAGAGCTACTGGGGGCAGGGCCGCCCTATCGAGGTCGTGCGAAAGTCGGTCGAGCACTCTCTGCCGTTCGGCGTCTACCGCGGCGGGGAGCAGGTCGGGTTCGCGCGCGTCGTCACGGACTACGCAACCTTCGCGTGGCTGGCCGACGTGTTCGTGTTGGAAGAGCACCGCGGGCGCGGGCTCTCGAAGTGGCTGATGGAGGTCATCCTCTCGCACCCGGAGTTGCAGGGCTTCCGCCGCTGGGTGCTGGCGACGAAGGACGCGCACGAGCTTTACCGCCGCTTCGGCTTCATGGACTTGAAGCGCCCGGAGCGTTGGATGGAGCGGCCCGACCCGAAGATGCAGGAGTCGCCCGACTACTGGGGCACGAACTGAAGGCTTTGGCGGAATGCGAGCCGGGCCGTGCCGCGCGTGGCGTTTTGCCATGCGGCGCGCGAGTAAAAAACGGACTTTATGCGGGGCCGATTCCGGCCCGTTGATTGCACTGATTTAAGACCGATGGCAACCGCGGCCCGAAACATACGCACGACGCTCGAAATGATAAAGATCGAGCACACGCTCTTCGCGCTGCCCTTCGCCTTTCTGGGGGCGGTGCTGGCGGCCGGGGGCGTGCCGGGCGTCAGGCAGATAATCTGGATAACCTTGGCGATGGTCGGCGCGCGCTCGGCCGCGATGGCTTTCAACCGCATCGCCGACCGCGACTACGACGCGCGCAATCCGCGCACGGCCTCGCGCGCCATCCCGGCCGGCCTGCTGTCGGTCTCCTTCGCCTGGGCCTTCACGCTCGCCTCGGCCGCGCTCTTCCTCGTCTCGGCGGCGATGCTCAACCGGCTCGCGCTCCTGCTCGCGCCCGTCGCGCTCGCCTCCGTCTTCCTCTACTCCTACACGAAGCGTTTCACCTCGCTCTCGCACGTCGTCCTCGGCTGGTGTCTGTGCATCGCGCCGACGGGCGCCTGGGTCGCCGTGCGCGGGGCGCTTGACTCGCCCGTGCCCCTTCTGCTCTCGGCCGTCGTGCTGCTCTGGACCGCGGGCTTCGACGTGCTCTACGCCTGCCAGGATTACGACTTCGACCGCGCGGCGGGCCTGCGCTCGATACCGGCGCGCGTCGGCATCCCGCGCGCCCTCGTCGCCGCGCGCCTCCTGCACGCGGGGGCCTTCGCCGCCCTGCTCGGGTTATACTTTCTGACTTCGCTCGGCTGGCCGGCGCTGGCCGGGGTGCTGGCGACGGGCGCGCTGCTCGTCTACCAACACTCGCTCGTGAGCGCCGCCGACCTGTCGAGGCTCAACGCGGCCTTTTTCACCACCAACGCCTTCGTCAGCGTGATTTTGCTGGCGACCTTCGGCGGGGCGGTCTTCTTAAAATCGAACATCACGCCATGAACTTTTCACACGACAAGAGACTCAACGAGCTGGCCCCCAAAATCGAGGCCGGCGAGCGGCTCACTTTTGAAGAGGGCGTCGCGCTCTTAAAAACCGACGACCTGCCCGCGCTCGGCCGCCTCGCCGACTCGGTCCGCCGACGCCTGCACGGCCCCGTCACCTACTTCAACGTCAACCGCCACTTCAACCCGACCAACGTCTGCTACGCCGACTGCAAGTTCTGCGGCTTCTTCCGCACGCCCCGCCAGCCCGACGCCTACACGCACAACATCGACGACTCTTTGAAGATAGCCGGCGAGGCCGTGCGCGAAGGGGCGACGGAGCTGCACATCGTCGGCGGCCTCAACACCAAGCTCCCCTTCAGCTACTTCACCGACCTGCTCTCCTCCCTGAAGAAGCACTACCCGCGGCTCCACTTAAAGGCTTGGACGATGGTCGAGCTCGACCACTTCGCGCGCTTCTACAAGATGACGGACGAGGAGGTCATCGAGCAGTTGAAGGCCGCCGGCATGGACTCCTGCCCCGGCGGCGGCGCCGAGATTTTCCGCGAGCCGACGCGCTCGGCCATCTGCGCGCACAAGACGGACGCCTCGCGCTGGCTGGAGCTTTCCGGCAAGTGCCACGCCGCCGGCCTGAAGACCAACGCGACCATGCTCTACGGCCACATCGAATCCGTCGAAGACCGCGTTGACCACCTCGTCCGGCTGCGCGAGCAGCAGGACCGCTCCGGCGGCTTTCAGTGCTTCATCCCGCTCGCCTTCTACCCGCCGGGCACGAAGCTCTCGCACCTGCCGGGGCCGACCGGCGTGGACAGCCTCAAGACGATGGCCGTCTCGCGCCTCATGCTCGACAACTTCCCCCACGTCAAAGCCTACTGGGTGATGCTCGGCAAGCGTCTCGCGCAGGTCGCGCTCCACTACGGCGCCAACGACATCGACGGCACCATCACCGAAGGCGGCGAGCTGACGGCCAGCTACTCGGTCGAGTCCGGCGGCGAGGTCCGCATGACGAAGGACGAAATCGTCGCCCTCATCGAAGAAGCGGGCCTCCGCGCCGTCGAGCGCGACACGCTCTACAACCCCGTCACCCGCGAGCCCGCCGCCGCGTGATAGAATTGATGACAACCTGCCCACGGCAAGAATCAAGAGTGAGTTTAACGGCACGCGCGGTGCTTGCGTCGGCGTTCGCCGCGGCCTTCTTCTGGGGCGCGGCGGACGCGCGCGCGCAGGGCCGCATCCCGAGGGCCAAGGCCGAAAGACAGAGGCCGCGCTTTGAAGATTACCCGGCGAAGGAGATTTACAAGGGCCGCCCGGCGCCCGTCCGCCTCGACAGCCGCCGGGCTCGCATGTTCCGCACGCGGCTGCGCGAGGAAGCGCCCCGCGGGCCGAACTTCGCCGGCCACTACACGGTGGTCGTCTGGGGCTGCGGGACGGGCTGCGCGCAAACGGCCGTCGTGGACGCGCGCACCGGCCGCGTCTACTTCCCCCCGCTCGAATACCACGACATCCCCGACACGGAGGACGAGCGGAACCGCGCGCGCACCTTCCGCCTCGACAGCAAGCTCCTCGTCCTGACCCAAAACTACTACGACGGCGCCGGCCGCTACATGGCCCACTACTACCTCTTCGACAACAACCGCTTCCGCCTCCTCCGCAAAGCCGAAGAGCGCCACCCGCCGCCCGAGGATGAGAACTGAGGAAGGCGCTCGGGCTCACATAAATGGGGCGGCGTATGGAATTCGAGTGGGATAGGGTCAAAGCGGCGGGTAATGTTAAGAAGCACGAAGTGACCTTTGACGAAGCGTGCACCGTCTTCGTTGATCCTTTAGCCCGAATCTTCGACGACCCGGACCACTTCCGCCGACGAGAGCCGCGAGGTTATTGTGGGGCATTCAATCCTCGGGCGCCTGCTTCTCGTCTGCTTTACTGAGCGTGAGGTCGAAGTCATTAGAATTTTCAGCGCCCGCCCGTTAACCAGGAAAGAGCGTCAGGACTATGAAGAAAACGCAGGCAGTTAAAAAGCGTGACTCCGCCGACGACGTGCGGCGGGAGTACAGATTCGACTACGGCAAATCAAAGCCCAACCGCTTCGCCGCGAAGGCGACTGACGGCCGAACCGTCGTCGTCCTCGACCCTGACATCGCGGAGGTCTTTACCACGCCCGAGTCGGTCAACAACGTACTCCGCGCCCTGATAGCCACGATGCCGCGAAATCAGAGGCGGAAAACTTCTAACAAGTAGCGCAGCTTTCAACCCATAATCATGACCACATCCGCCGAGACTCGCACCATCACCGTCGCCCACTCGCCCGACTCCGACGACGCCTTCATGTTCTACGGGCTGGCGACCGACAAGATTGACACCGGGGGCTTGCGCTACGAGCACGTCCTCGAAGACATCCAGACCTTGAACGAGAAGGCCGCGCGCGGCGTCTACGACGTGACGGCCGTCAGCTTCCACGCCTACGCCTACGTCTCCGACAAGTACGCGCTCCTGCCGCACGGCGCCTCCATCGGCGAGGGCTACGGCCCCATCGTCGTCTCGCGGGAGCCGCACGCGCCCGACGACATCGCGCGCCTTAAAATCGCCGTCCCCGGCACGCTCACCAGCGCCTTCCTCGCGCTGCGCATCTTCCGCCCCGACTTCGACTACGTGGTCGTCCCCTTCGACCGGATCATCGACGCCGTCCGGGAGGGCCGCGCCGACGCCGGCCTGCTCATCCACGAGGGCCAGCTCTTCTACCGGAAGCTCGGGCTGCACAAGGTCCTCGACCTCGGCGAGTGGTGGAAGGAGTGGACGGGGCTGCCGCTCCCGATGGGCGGCAACGTCGTCCGCCGCGAACTCGGCGAGGAGACCATCCGCCTCGTCTCCGGCCACCTGCACGAGTCCATCCGGTACTCGCTCGAACACCGCGCCGAGGCGCTCGACTACGCCATGCAGTTCGCGCGCGACATGGACACGGAGACGGCCGACCGCTTCGTCGGGATGTGGGTCAACCAGTTGACGCTCGACTACACGGAGCGGGGCCGGCAGGCCGTCCAGCGCCTTCTGGACGAGGGCTTCGAGCGCGGCATCATCCCCCGCCGCGTCAAAGCCGACTTCGTCGCTTGAGGGCTGGCAACAAGGGCGGGCGCGGGCGCATCTGAAATGTTACCCGGCGGGGCCCGTCTACATCTTTCGCCCGCCACCCCACAGAAAAGCTTATGAAAAGAGTTCTTTTTACGCTCATCGCGGCGGCCGGCCTCGGCGCGGCCCCGGCCCTCGCGCAGACGACGCCGGCCTCGGTCCCGGCCGGCGGCCCGGCGGTCGTCAACCGCTCGGGCTCGCCCGTGGACGTGGAGCGCATCATCCGCGCCTTCGCCCAGAAGGAGACGGAGTTCCGCAAGCTCCTCAACGACTACAGCTTCAAGCGCGACGCCGTCGTCCAGTCGGTCGGGCAGTTGGGCGGGCAGATTCAGGGCGAGTATCACCGCGTCTCGCGCTTCGTCTTCGACGACAGCGGCACGCGCTACGAGAAGATTCTCCACTTCCCCGTCCCGACCGTTCAGCTCACGACCGAAGACCTCGAAGACATGAGCACCGTGCAGACCTTCGTGCTCGAACCCTCGAAGGTCGGCGAGTACAACTTCACCTACGTCGGCACGGAGAAGGTGGACGAGCTGAACACCTACGTCTTCGACGTGACGCCGAAGTTCATGTCGGACCCGGTGCGCGTGAGGGCGGTCCTGAAGTCGAAGCAGGTGGCGCGCTACTTCCAGGGGCGCGTCTGGCTTGAGGAGCGCGACCTGCAAATCGTCAAGGCCCGCGGCAAGGGCGTGCCCGAGGACAAGAATCACCGCTACCCGACCTTCGAGACCTACCGCGAGCAGATAGACGGCAAGTACTGGTTCCCGACCTACACCTACGCCGACGACGAACTGGTCTTCGGCAACGGGAGCGTCGAGCGCGTCCGCATGCGCATCAAGTTCACCGACTACGAGCGCCTGCGCGGCAAGGCGACGGTCGTCGAAGAGGGCAAGCCGGGCGAGACCGACAAGAAGGACGACAAGAAGCCCGCTACGCCGCCGACCAAGCCGTAGCGGAAAAGGTTTCGGGTGTCAGGCGTCGGGTGACGGTTAAGACAAGTTGCTCTTAACCG
>DASZEK010000141.1:0-32001 GCA_035941045.1 Pyrinomonadaceae bacterium
CTCGAAGTGCATCCGCGCGCTGCGCCGGGCGGTCGAGTTGTTCGTCTGGTGCTGGAACCAGCGGCAGAGCCGTAAGCAGCGGCACCCGCGCTACCCGAGCCACGTCATCGACTTCGTCTCATGTCTGATTTAGTCACTCCCGTCGGCGCGCGTTGACTCCCGGCGGGCGGCGGGTCTAGTCTGTGGCCGTCGCCGCCGCCTCGCGTCCCGCCGGCCCGGTACCCACCCGCCGCAGCCGGCCTCACCCGTCGGTTTAGGAGGGACAGGATGAACGCTCACAGACTGCGCGGACCCTTCCGGCGTGGAAAGCTCGTCACGGCAACTACCGTCCTGCTGCTCTCACTCGTCGCTCCCGGCGTGTCACGGCCGCAAGCTCAGAACAGACGGGTCGCGGCACCGATTGGCAACCCCGACCTGAGTCTGTGTGGCCCGCCTCCTCACAGCGAAATTGACAGGGACATTGCCTGCCTCCGGGGCCGGGTGAAAACCATAAAGGGGGAGGCAAGGGTGGCGCCGGCGCAGGGCGGCCGTGTGGTCGAAGGCGACCCTTACCTCGTCTACGAGGAGAATTATGACGAGCGCGGGAATAAGACCCTTGTCGCCATCAGCGACAACTCGCCGGGGCCGGTCGGCGTGGTGTACCGGAGGCTCGTCTACATCCCCGACGCGCAGGGCCGCCTGAGCAGGTATGAGTCTTACCCGCACGGCTGGACCCAGCCGCATGATGTCATAGTCTATTCGTATGACGAGCGCGGGAACAGGGTGAGGGTGGAGACGACGCGGACGGGGACGAGCATCCATGCCGTGCAAGAGTTCTCCCACGACGCCGAGGGGCGAGTGACCGAGCACAGTTTCAGCACCGCCGCGGACGGGTGGAAGAGACACCGGAGCGTTCAATCTTACGAGGGGAATCTGATCCACTCCGGCGCGGTTTCAGAAGCCGGCGTGCAGACGGCAAGGGGGACAATCCTGACCGACGAACGCGGCAACCCCCTCAGCGTGGAGCATTACCGCATCGACGCGCGGGGCGAAGAACACCTTATCAGGAAGGTCACGTACGAGTACGACCGGAGGGGGTTCCTGACCGAAGTCAGGTATCACAAGGCCGAAGAGTGGCTCAAAGCCAGGGCCGTGTACGAGTACAGCGAGAGGGGCGACCTGACCCGCCTGACGAGGTACAACGCGGACGGAAGTTTCGCCGGGAGTGAACACCGCGAATACGTGTACGACGCGGCCGGGAACTGGGTGAAGCGCGTCACCTCGCTGCGGGCTTCGGAGGGCGGCCCGCTTGTGCCGCAGCGCGTCGAACGCCGCAGCATCAAGTACTACTAAACCGAAACGAAAGTCCGGGTTCCCGCGCCGCGAGTTTATTCCCGCCGCGCCTCGGGCACGCCGCGCTCGTCGCCGCCGAGGCGGCCCTGGTCGTCGTCGAAGGGCGAGCCGAAGCCCTCGGGCAGCTCGACCTCGACGTGCGTCTCGGCCTCCTGCGGCCAGATGAGCGAGGCCACGACCGAGCCCAGGAGGACGAGGCCCACGACCGCCAGCGAGATGATGATGATGTTCTCTTTGCCGAGGTGGAACCGCTCCTCGACGAAGCCCTCGGTCAGCATCTTGACGCCGACGAAGGCCAGCACAATCGAGAGCCCGATCTTCAGGTAGTGGAACTTCTCGACGACGCCCGCCAGCAGGAAGTAGAGCGACCGGAGGCCGAGGATGGCGAAGACGTTCGACGTGTAGACGATGAAGGTGTTGGTCGTAATCCCGAAGATGGCCGGGATGGAGTCCACGGCGAAGACGAGGTCCGTGACCTCGACCGTGACGAGGACCAAGAGCATCAACGTCCCCATCTTCCTGCCGTTGACCTCGGTGAAGAACTTCTCGCCGTCGTAGGTGCGCGTCATCGGGACGAGGCGCGAGACGAAGCGGACGATGGGGTTCTGCTCCGGGTGGACCTCCGTCTCGCCCTGCCGCATCATCTTGATGCCGGTGTAGATGAGGAAGGCGCCGAAGACGTAGATGATCCAGTGGAACCGCTCGATGAGGGCGGCGCCCAGGGCTATCATCGTCATGCGCATGACGAGCGCGCCTAAGACGCCCCAGAAGAGGACGCGGTGCTGGTACTTGGCCGGCACCTTGAAGTAGCCGAAGATGAGGAGGAAGACGAAGAGGTTATCGACGGAGAGCGACAGCTCGATGATGTAGCCGGTCAGGAACTGGACGCCCGTCAGCCGCCCCTGCGTCCAGAAGACGAAGCCGGCGAAGACGAGCGCCAGCGTCACCCAGACGACGCTCCACGTCGCCGCCTCGCGGTAGGTGACGGCGTGCGTCTTGCGGTTGATGACGCCGAGGTCGAGCGCCAGCATCAGGAGGATGAAGGCGGCGAACCCCACCCACGCCCAGGCCGGATAGCCCTCCCACGTCGCGCTCATGAAGTCCATGCCGGAAGGTATACCATAAAACAGCGGCCAGTAGGCAGTAGCCGGTAGCCGGCGGGCGTCCGCCCTATGTGCGCCGACGCCCGGAGCGAAACCGACCCGGAAAGAGTCCTTCTGCCGACTGTCGACTACCGTCTGCTGTCTACTGCTTTTCCCCCGTTTGCGCCCCGCGCGGGCGGTCCGCTACAATCCGCGTTTTGCGGGGGGCGTTCGGTGCGCGCCCGTCGGCAAAGCCTCTTGGAAGTTTGTCCCACGGAAGGTCATCTGAAGAATGCTGAAACTCTTTAGCAGGCTGGAGCGGACGCGCAGCCTCATCATCATCTTTTTCGCCGCCCTCGTCGTCATCGGCATGGTCGTCACGGGCGTCTACAACCGGACCGGCATCGCCGTCGCCAACCCGTTCAAGAGCCGCGAAGTCCTCGCCAAAGTCAACGGCGACGAGGTGACGGTCGCCGACCTCGCGCTCCGCAAGAAGAGCTTCGAGCTGCGCATGGGCGGCCAGTTCAGCCTCGCCCAGCTAGGGATGACCAACGAGCGCATCCTCGACCAGCTCATCAACGACCGCATCGCCTACCGGGAGGCCGAGCGCCTCGGCCTCAAGCCCTCCGAGGAGGAAGTCCGCGACTCCATCCGCCAGCAGTTCTCCGACGCCTCCACCCCGTTCGACCTTCAGCGTTACAAGGACTACGTCGTCCGCAACTTCGGCAGCACCGCCCTCTACGAAGAGGCCGTCCGCCGCGACCTCGCCGTCTCGAAGCTGCGCGCCTTCGTGACGGCCGGCGCCCAGGTCTCCGACGAGGAGCTGCGCCGCGACTACGAGCGCGATAACACCTCGCTCGACCTCGTCTACGTCAGCCTCACGGCCGAAGAGCTGGCGAAGAAGGTCGCCGTCGCGGACGACGAGCTGCGCCAGTACTTCGACGCGCACAAGACCGACTACCGCCTCCTCGAACCGCAGAAGAAGATTCGCTACCTCTTCATCAACACGGAGAAGGCCGGCTCCAAGCTTCAGATTTCGGACGAGGACTTGCGCAAGGAGTACGACTCGCTCAAGCCCGAGTCCAAGATGGCCGGCGTCCGCGTCCAGCAGATAGTGCTGAAGGTGGCGACGCCCGAGCTCGACCAGGAGGTGCTCGGCAAGGCCACCAACCTCGTCAACCAAATCCGCCAGCCCGACCTGACCGCCACCGAGGAGGCGTTCGCCAACCTCGCGCGCGGCAACTCCGAAGACCCGGCCACGGCCCAGAGCGGCGGCTGGATGCCCGCCCCCGTCAAGCGCGACCCGAACCGGAAGGGGGCGCCGAAGGCCGGCGACGCGGCGGCGCTCGCGGAGGCCGCGCTCGACTGGAAGGACGGGCAGGTCGGCGACCCGCTGAAGACCGGCAACGCCTACTACATCTTCCGCCGCGGGCCCGTCGTCCCGAAGTCCTTCGAGGACGCCAAGCAGGAGTTGCTCGTCTCGCTGCGCAACCGCCGCTCCTACGGCGTCGCGCAGGAGTTGGCGCAGCGCGCCGTCGAGCGGCTGAACGAGACGAAGGACGTGCAGAAGGTGGCGCAGGAATTGGCCGCGAGCGCCAACATGACGCCGGCCGAGATGGTCCGCGAGACGCCCTTCATCAAGCCGCAGGACGACGTGCCCGAAATCGGCAGCAGCCCGCAGTTCGAGGAGGCCATCCGCCCGCTCGAAGAGCCGGGCCAGGTCGGCGGCCGCGTCGGCATCAAGAATGGCTTCGCCGTCCCCGTCCTCGTCGAGAAGCGCGACCCGCGCATCCCCGAGTTCGAGGAGGTCAAGGAGCAGGTCGCCGAGCGCCTGAAGTCCGAGCGCGCCACGCAGCAGCTTGAGCAGGCGGCGAAGGACTTGGCCGCGCGCTCCGCGAGCCCCGACGCGCTCAAGGCCGAGGCCGCGAAGATCGGACTGACGGCCGAGACCGAGGAGAATTACCGCGCCGGCCGCCCGCTCGGCAAGGCCGGCGCCGACCCGGCGCTCGACGCCGCCGTCATCGCCCTCAAGTCGGGCGAGACGACGAAGGCGCCCGTCAAGGTCGGCGACTCGTGGGTCGTGGCCGGCGTCACCAACCGCAAGGACGCCGACATGGCCGAGTTCGACAAGAAGAAGTCGGAGCTGCTGGAGACGGCCCTCACGACGCGCCGCTCCGAAGCCTATGACGAGTACATCACCGCGGCCCGCCGCAAGCTGGAGCAGGACAACAAGGTGCAGATAAACCGTGAGGTGATGGCCGAGGTCGAAGCCCTTGAGCCGGCCGCCGCCCCGCGCCCGCCCTTCAACTTCCCGCCGCCGGGCGAGTAGAAGACAGAGAAAAGGTGTTGGGTGTCAGGCGTCGGGTGACGGTAAACTCTAAACCTTCACCCGACGCCTGACACCCGACACCTTTTTTAGAGCGTGCGGATGAGCGCCGCCACGTCCGGCTGCGACAGCTCGGTCTGGAGTCGGACCTCGTTGCCCTGAGCCGTTATCTTGAGGTTGTCGACGGCGCCCTTGGCGAACTTCGCGCGCTCGCCGGCCATGCTGACAAGGCCGGGCGCGATGCTGCGCAGCGCGTTGAGCGTGTTCAGGAGTTGCTTGCCGTCGGCCGCGCTGCCGGTGCGCAGGACGGTCGTCATCTGGTAGCCCCCGCGCGTCGCGCCGAGCGAGCCGTAGAAGCCGCGAATCGAAGCGAGGCTGCGCTCGACCTCCGGCATCCCGATGTCCAAGCCTTGGAACGCGAACGCGGGCACGTTGCCGGCGAAGGCGACGAGCTGTCCGCCCGCGCCGCGCGCCAAGGCGAGCAGCGCCGGGTCTATCCGCCCGCGCCCCGCCTGCGCGTCCACGGCCGAGCGCACGGCCGCCGGGTCGCCGACGGCCAGCGTGTTGGCGTCGAGCACGGCGATGGCGAACTCGCTCACCCTCATCTTCGCCAGCCCGAACACCTTCAACCTGTCGTTGATGGGAAGCACGAGCAAGGTCTTGCCGCCGTAAGGCTGCTCGGTGAGCGCGCCCTTCGCGGCGGCGCGCGCCGAGGCCGCCACGGCGTCGGGCCGGAAGCGCCCGCGCGCGACGGCGACCACGTTATCAATCTTCGTCGCCCCCGAGTCGAGCTGGACGGCGCGCGCGCCGACGGCCACCGTGTCGAAGTCGCGCGCGTCAATCCCCGTCCGCGCCTTGAACTGTTCCACGTCGGCGTTGATTTGAGCCAGCCGCGCCTTGTCGCCGCCGACGGCGCCCGGCACCGCCTCCGTCAAAAGCTTTCTCAGCTCGACGAGCACGACGCCGTCCGACGCCGGAAGCGGCAGCGGCGCGGGAGCGGGCGCCGCCGCCCGACCCTGCTGCGCGTGCGCGGCGAGCGCCGCCGCGAGCACGAGAATCGAAGCGTAAAAAGTCCTCTTCATAAACGTCGCCAAAGGTTCTCTCTCCTCGTTCCAAAGTAAAAGGGCGGGGGAGTCGTGCGCGTGGTTCGGATGTCCGCGGCGCGTCCGAGGGTTGGCCGCGAACGCCGCCTGAAAAACGCCCGCGGCGCGCTCGTGTTCGGTTAAAATGGGTTCGCGAGGATGGTAGCACACGCGTTCGCCCGCGCGCGAACGCGCCTCCTGAAGCCTTCCCTTCGAGCGCGATTCCCACCCGCGCGCCGGGGCCGAACGATGCACCGGCTCACGAACACACGAGAAGTCGAACGGGCCGCGCGCCGCCTCACCGCACTCCTCGAAGCGCGCCCCGAGTGGCTGCTGCGCGAAGGCCGCGCGGGCGCCTGCGTCGAACTGCGCCGCGGCGAGTGGGAGTTGACGAGCGCGACCGGCCTCCTTCGCCTTTCTTACTGGGGCGAGGCCGGCGCGCGCACGTGGCGCGTCGTCGCTTTCGGAAGTGAGGGCGAGAAGATTCTGCTCGCCGCGCGCGGCCCCGTGGGCAGCGTCGGCGTGACGCTCGAACTCGTCCCGCGCGCCTCCGTGTCGGCGGCGAGGGCGGAGTTGTCGGAAGCGCGCCGCGCCGCGTGCGAGCGTCTGGCCGCGCTCGTCCGCCGCGAGGAGCGGGCCGAGGTCTTGCGCCTGAGACTGAGCGACGGCCCGCGCCGCGGCGAGCCGGGACGCTACATGAGAGCCGTGCTGCTCCGACGGCCTGACGGGGCGCGACTCGCCGCGACCGGACCCGTCGTCCCCCTCGGCGCCGAAGAGGCCGACGCCTTCCTCACCTCCGCCCTCCTCTGGCACGCGCGCCTCGAAGAAAGAGCCGAAGGCGGGAGTCCGACCAGCCTTCTTCTCGTCGCCCCCCGCGCCCTCGCCCCCGCGACGGGCGAGAGGCTGGCGCTACTCAACCCACGCCTGCGCGCCCGCGTCTCGCTCCTGGAAGTTGACGAAGAACTGACCTGCCTGACTCGCGTCCCTGTGCCGTCGCTCGAAGAACTTCTCGACTCGGCGCCGCCGCGACTCCCGCGCCCGCAGGACGCGAGCCCGAGCGCGCTCGCCGCCGCCGTCGTCTCGCTGGCGCCCGACGCCGTCGATGTCGTCAGAGCGCGCCGCGGCGAGACGCTGCGCTTCCGCGGCCTCGCCTTCGCACGCGTCCGCCGCGTACTCGGAAGCGAAAACCTCTGGTTCGGCACCGCCGCCTCAAAGCGTCTGCTCGATGAAGAGAGCCGCCCCGACTTCCTCAAGCTCCTCGAAGACCTCAAAGAGCACCGCCGCCACGACGCGCCCGACCCCCGCCACGCCCTCTACCGCGCCGCGCCCGAAGCGTGGCTCGAATCACTCCTCCGCCGCGACATCACCCGCCTCGACCCCGGCCTCCGCCTCGCCCCGCTCCACGCGCAGTTCCGCACCACGCGCGCCGCCGCCCCCTCGGCCCGCCCCGTTGACCTCCTCGCCCTGCGCCGCGACGGACGCCTCGCCGTCGTCGAGCTCAAGGCGTCCGAAGACGCCGCCCACCCGCTTCAGGGCGCCGACTACTGGCGGCGCCTCGAAGCCCACCGCCGCGCCGGCAACCTCGCCCGCGCCCGCCTCTTCGGCGACACGGAGCTTTCCGACTCGCCGCCGCTCCTCTACCTCGCCGCCCCCGCCCTCCGCTTTCACCGCTCCCTAGACACGCTCACCCGCGCCCTCGCCCCCCAAATAGAAATCTACCGCTACGACCTCAACGAAGACTGGCGCTCGGGCGTCCGCGTCGCCCGGCGGGGCCGGGTCGGGGTGTGAGGAAGAGTCGCGGGCGACGTTTGCGCGTCCGTCCCGGCGCAAAAAACATTTACGCCGGGGCGAGATGCACATATAATCCGCGCTCGCTTGTCTTTCGCTCACCCAAACGAACCGGGGGTTGCCGCAACCTTCAACGAAAGAGGACCCGATGAGATTAAAAGCCCCGCACCCCGCATTCCCACTCGTGTCTAAACTCCTGCTCTTTTCACTGGCGGCCGTCCTGCTCGCCGCCGCCGCGGTGTCGAGCCGACGCCCCCGGCAGTCTGCCGCCGGAGGCGCCGACGCGAAGGCCGCCGCCTCGCAGGCGCGCGAAGCCTACGGGCGCATCCCGCTCAGCTTCGAGGCCAACCGGGGGCAGACCGAAGACCCGGCCGACTTCCTCGCGCGCGGCGACGGCTACTCGCTCTTCCTGAGAGCGACCGAGGCCGTCTTCGCGTTGCGGGTTCATGAAGGCGACGCCGCCCGTAATCCGCAATTGAAGGTGATGCGGATGAGGTTGGAGGGGGCCGACGACTCGGCGCGGGCCGAGGCCGTCGGCGAGCTTGAAGGGAAGGCCAACTACTTCGCCGGCAACGACCCTTCGCGCTGGCTGACGAACGTCCCGACCTTCGGCCGCGTCCACTACCGCGGAGTCTATCCGGGCGTGGACCTCGTCTACTACGGCAACCAGCGGCAGCTTGAGTACGACTTCAGCGTCGCGCCGGGCGCGGACCCGCGCCTCGTGAGCCTCCGGTTTGAAGGCGCCGACAGCGTGGAGGTGAACGCCGACGGCGACCTGCTGCTCGCTTTGGGCGGGAGCGTCGTCCGGCAGCCGAGGCCGTTCGTCTACCAGGAGGTGGCGGGCGAGAGGCGCGAGGTCGAGGGCGGCTACGAGTTGGGTGCTGACGGCCGCGTCGGCTTCTCGCTCGGCGCGTACGACCCGGCGCTCCCGCTCGTCATCGACCCCGTCCTCGTCTACTCAACCTATGTCGGCGGCAGCGACACCGATCTCGCCCGAGCCATCGCCGTTGACCCGTCCGGCAACGCCTGCATCACGGGCTATACCATCTCGTTGAATTTTCCGACGGCCAACGCCTTTCGGGGGGCGTTTAACGGCACGGAGGGGTTTTTTGGCAACCGGGATGTCTTCGTCACGAAGATCAACGCGGCGGGCACGGCCTACGTCTATTCGACTTACCTCGGCGGAACGGGCAGCGAAGAGGCCAGAGGCATCGCCGTGGATTCGTCGGGCAACGCTTACGTGGCGGGCTTCACCGACTCAGTCAACTTTCCCATCGCCAACGCCGTGCAAGCGACAATGGGCGGCACCCAGGACGCTTTCGTCACCAAGCTCAACCCCGACGGCTCCGCGCTCGTTTACTCGACTTTTCTTGGTGGCGCGGGCTTCAGTGACGGCGCTAATAGCGCAGAGTTTGGCGAGGCCATCGCGGTTGATTCCTCCGGCAACGCCTACGTCACCGGCAGCACCTTCTCAAACAACTTCCCCTTGGTCAACGCCATTCAAGACACGTTCAAGGGCGGCTCCACCGACGCCTTCGTGACGAAGATCAACGCGGAGGGTGACGCGTTCGTCTACTCGACTTACCTCGGCGGCAATGGCGATGCTGCCGTCTCCGGCGTCGGCGGGGAGAGCGGCAGGGCTATCGCGGCGGATGCTGCGGGAAACGCTTACGTCACCGGAGAAACCAACTCCTCGACTGACTTCCCGCTGGCTAACGCCGTGCGAGGCACGTATGGCGGCGGCGGCAGCGACGCTTTCGTCGCCAAAATCAACCCGGACGGTTCGGCGTTCGTCTACTCGACTTACCTCGGCGGCGGCGCGCAGGATAGCGGCGAAGGCGTCAAGGCCGACGCGGCCGGCAACACATACGTCGCCGGGTTCACCGTGTCAAACAACTTCCCCGTCGCCAACGCCTTCCAAGGCACATTCGGCGGCGTTCAGGACGCTTTCGTCACCAAGCTCAACCCCACCGGCTCCGCGCTCGTCTACTCAACCTACTTCGGCGGCACGGGCGGCGAGATAGCCTTCGGCATGGCGGTTGACGCCTCCGGCAGCGTGCACCTCGCGGGAACCACAGGTTCTTTCAACACCTTACCGACGGCCAACGCCATTCAGTGCACGCGAAACGCCGGCCAAGACCTCTTCATCACGAAGTTCAACCCGACGGCGTCGGCGCTCGTTTACTCGACCTACATCGGCGGCAGCGGAGATGACCGCGGCGAAGGCATCGCGCTCGACCCGTCGAACAACGCTTACGTCACCGGCGCAACTACTTCGACCGACTTCCCCACGGTCAACCCCATCCAGAGCGCGAACGGCGGCGGCTCGCCGTTCGGCGACGCCTTCGTGACGAAGATCAGCGACACTTCGACGGGGCCTGCGTCGCAGCTCGTGTTCACGCAGACGGCGCCCTCGGTGCAGGAGGACATGACGACGCTGACGCTGACGGTCCAACGCACGGGCGACACGTCCGGCCCCGTGACGGTCGATTACGCCACGTCCGACGGCACGGCCTCCGAGCGCAGGGACTACACAACCGCCGTCGGCACCCTCCGCTTCGCCGCGGGCGAGACGGCGAAGAACATTGACATCCTCGTCAACGAGGACGCCTACGTCGAGGGGACCGAGACCTTCACCGTCACGCTCTCGAACCCGACGGGCGGGGCGACGCTCTCGTGCCCGACCTCCGTCGCCACCGTCTCCATCAACGACGACGCGACCGAGCCCGCCACCAACCCCATCGACGACTCGACCATCTTCGTCGGCCAGCACTACCACGACTTCCTCAACCGCCAGGCCGACAGCGGCGGCCTCAACCACTGGACGAACACCATCGAGGAATGCCTCGCCGACGCCCAGTGCCGCGAGGTCCGGCGCATCAACGTCTCGGGCGCCTTCTTCCTCTCCATCGAGTTCCAGCAGACCGGCTTCCTCGTCTTCCGCTTCTACAAGGAGACGTTCACCGACTCGCCCGGCCGGCCGCGCGGGATGCCGCGCTACCGCGAGTTCCTGCGCGACACGCAAAGGATCGGCCGCGGCGTGGTCGTCCTCGCGCCGGGCTGGGAGACGGTGCTCGAAAACAACAAGCAGGAGTTCGCGCGCGAGTGGGTGCAGCGGCCCGAGTTCGTCGCGCAGTTCCCCGTCACGATGGGGGCCGAGGCGTTCGTGGACAAGCTCTTCCTGAACGCCGAAGTGACGCCGACGGCCGAGGAGCGCGCCGCCGCCATCGCCGCCTACGGGGCGGGCGGCACCGAGGGGCGGGCCGCCGCGCTCCGGAACGTGGCCGACAGCCGCTCGGTCTACAACCGCCAGTACAACCCCGGCTTCGTGCTCAGCCAGTACATCGGCTACCTGCGCCGCAACCCGAACGACGCGCCGGAGCCGAACCTCGACTACGCGGGCTTCGACCACTGGCTGACGAAGCTGAACGGGTTCAGCCAGCCGGGCGAGGACGTGCGAGACCCGAACGTCGCCTTCCTCCGCGTGACGCGCTCGGAGATGGTCAAGGCGTTCATCACCTCCATCGAATACCGCCAGCGGTTCGCCCCGTAAACCCCCGGCGCAAACAACACGGCGGCCCCGCGACGGCGAACGTCGCGGGGCCGCTTTGTCTTGAGCGAGGCCGGGCCGCCGCCTCAGCCCTTGGAGGCGCGCTTGCGCGAGGCCGCGCGGGCGCGATAGAGCTCGAAGTCTTGAAACAGCGTGCGGGGCGGGAGCATCTGCGTCGAGAAGTGGTCGGACTCCTTCTTCAGCTCCGCGACCAGTGACTCGCGGGGCACTTCCGTGTGCGGGTCTTTCGGGTCCGCGCTGTGCCCGCCGTGCTTGCCGGCCATCGTGGACATGAAGGTCTTCAGCACGCCGTCGCGCGGCCTTCTGCTCCGCTTCTTTACGAACCCGTTCCAGATGGATTTCGGGTTCGCGTTCCGGCTCCCGTGGTGGCCGACCTTGTAGACATCCACGTCGGCCAGCAGTTTTTCGACCGCCTCCTTCTTCTCGACGAGCGCGTAGTTCCAGTTCTCTATCTGGGCGTCGCCTGGGAAGAGGAACTTTTTGCCGCCCACCTCGAAGAGCAGGATGACGCTGGTGTTGTTGAGCACCCCGTCGAGGATGCGCACGAGCTGGAGGAGCTGCGTGCCGCGGATTGAGTTCATGCGGCTGATGAACCATCGCGTGTGCGGTGGGGCCTGGTGCCCGGCAAGGGGCGCCGCCTCCGCGAAGATGGGGGCGGACTTCGGGTGGTCTGCGTCGCCGCCCTCCCCGTCGGCCGCGCCGCGTAGGCTGAAGCGCGCCGACGCCGCTTGCAGCATCCAGAACTGGTCGGTGTCCTTCGAGCGCATCGAGGTTATCGCCTTCGACTGCGTGAGGTCCGGCGGCCCGAGGGCCCTGACGGTCACGCCCGGCAGCTCGCGCCCGAGGTCGAGCGGCTCGTCCTCGTAGCGGACGAACATCGCGCGGCCGGCCTTGCCCATCTCGATGAGGTTGTTGACGGCCGACACGTTCTTCAGGTTGTCTTCGCCGAGGAAGGCGAGCTGCCCGCTCACCCTCCGGTCGAGGCCGAACCGGAGGTGCTTCTCCTGCTCGGCGATGGACGCGGCGACCGTCTGCATCTGGTTGAGGGTTCTGGTAAAGGGCAGGAGGCTGAGTTCCCGAACGTTGGTCGCGTGCCCGGCGTCGGTGTCGGCGTCCGGGTCTTCGGTCCACGGCATGATGACCACGTCGGGGCGGCAGGAGCGGATGATGTCGCCCGGCGCCTCCTCGCCGGGGTTGCCGCTGGTGGTGAAGCCGCTGATGTGGTCCTGGTGGCGGTGCGTGGCGACGAGGACGTGAATCTTCCCTTCGCAGTAGCGGCGGATGTCCTCCGCCACCCGCCGCATGAGGTCGGGGGGGCTGTCCTTCGGGCGGCCGGTGCTGCCGAAATCAATCAGGACGTGGCGGCGCCGCGCCCCGTAGTGGAAGGTGAGCAGGAAGCAGTCTCCGAAGCCGACCTGGTAGCTACGCAGCGTCACCCGGTCCGGCCGCGCCGTTCTCGTCAGCCCCCGCGGGCTGCGGCTGCGCGCCGGCTTCTTCGCCGACTTCCCGGTGCTCTTCTTCGTCGCCTTCTTGGAGGTTGTCATGGTCCCATGCCTCTTCATTTTCGATGCGAATCGGGAAGACGCCGTAGCGGAGCCGGTGCATCTTGGCGAAGCGCTTCTCGGAGGCGCTCCCCCCGGCCGGGGCGTCGTGTGACGGGAACGCCTGCGAGCCTTCCGACTCCCAGAGGTGCTTCAGGCGGTTGGTCTGCCTGACGGGGCTGAGGAGGCGGTTGCGGACGTTGAACTTGAGCTGCCCGAACTCGTCGAAGATGAGGGCGCCGCCGCCGTAGAGGATGACCTCCAGGTCGTCGGGCATGGCGCCCCGCGTCTCGGAGTCCTGCGGCGTCTTGATGCCGAGGTGCTTGACCTCGCGGGCCTTCAACTGGAGGTACTGGTAGAACTCGGCCACCGTCTCGCGCAGCGTGAAGCCGTCGTCCGGGTTGGTCCGCACGCACGGGCGGACCGAGATGACGCGCGTGTAGGCGTCCTCTTCGAGTCCCAGCTCTTTGCGGTTCTCCCAGATGAAGCGGAACATCTCGTCCGGGTCGCGCATCAGCGAGTCGAGGCGGATGCGCTCGTAGTGGAGCGAGCAGTCGGGCGGCTCCCAGATGCCCGGCTCCGGGTCGTTGACGTTCGAGGTGGGTTGAATGTTGTAGCCGGCGAAGCTCCGGCGGAGCGTCTTGCGGAACTCGTACTTCGAGTCGTCCGGCCTGATCTCGCGGTCGGCCGTGAGCATCGCGCTCAGGAAGTCGCCGAAGGCGAGGTCGGTCGGCGGCGAGTAGTCGATCGCGCGGATGACCATCGTCAGGAGGTAGTCGGCCGCGCCCGCACCCTCCTCGACCACGCGGGCGCGGTTCAGGTAGCCCGACCCGACCTCGGCGGCGACCGCGTCGGGCCGCGGCCCGGCCTGCCCGCCGCCCGCCTCCGGCGTGGCCGGGGCGTCCGGGGGCGGCTGCGGGGGCGGGGCCGCGACGCTCGCGCCCCAGACCTCGCCCGAAGACTTGCTGCCGAGGCCGCGCAGCCGCCTGACCCAAACGTCGAGGAAGGCGTTCATGACGGCGGCGACGAGCACCTCGCCGCGGCGGTGCGACTCCTTGAACTCGTCGGTGTTCCTGACGTACTCCTCGGGCGTCAGCGTCACCGAGCGGCGCAGCGCCCCCATCCGCGCCGCCGCCACCCCGCCCTCGCCGGCCGTCTCCCGCCCCATCTGCTGCCCGACCTCCTCGCCCAAGCCCGTCAGCAGCGACGACCGAAGCTCCTTGACGGTGAGGCTCTTCACGTCAATCAGCTCCGGCGCCTCGGCCAGCCGCCGGGCGTTCTCCGGCCGCGTGTCGATGAAGTTCTTATCGATAATCATCTCCACGACGCTCGGGAGCGAGAAGATGGAGAGCAGCGCGACGATGTCGGCGAAGCCCTCGTGGAAGCCGGCCTGGTCGGGCGACGACGGGTCGGTGTAACGGCCGCGGAGGCCGTCGAGCAGGGCGTGCGTCGTCTCGTGGACGATTACGTCGTGCGAGAGGCAGGTGAAGACCCACTCGGGCCGCTGGCCGGGCGGGGGGTCGGAGGTGGACTTCGGGAAGTAGCCGAAGAGCAGCGCGCGGTCCTCCTTCGAGTAGAAGGCGTTGGCCTCGGCGAAGGCGTGCGGCGCGACCTGCAACTGGTGGCCGAGGAAGCCCCAGCCGACGCGGCGGCCGAGCGCCGACTCGAAGCGCGACAGCGTGCGCATGATGACGGCGTAGACGTTCTGCGCGTGGAATTTCGGGTCGCCCAGCAGAGTCTTATCCAACTCGCCCTTGAAGGGGTCGTTGTAAGAGCCGTCGCCCAGAATCCGGTATTCGAGGGGCGGGTAGAGGTCGCCCGTCGAGGAGTCGTAATCAATCACCTGCACGCGGTAGCCGCGCGGCCCCGGCGCCAGCTCCTCGGCCGGGATGGAGACCTGCGCGGTCAGAATCCTCCCGTTGACCTTGACGCTCGGGTCCTGCGCGATGATGGTTAGCTCCTGCGTGCGGCGGACTGCTGACGGGGACATGGCTGTCGTTCCTCCTCAACACGTAATGCCCCCGTTGGCTCGTAAGGTTTCGTCGCGGGTGAGTCGCCGGCATCATATCACCGCCCTGACCGCGCGCGGCACATTTATCTCGGGCGAAGATGAGGGAAGGCCGTCCCGCGCGCTCACCGTCGAGCGGGCGGGACGGCCTTTCGGCGTCGGGGAGTTGTGAGGCGGCTCAGACGGCCGCGACCCGTTCGGCGGCTTCGCCGACGACGAGGATTCCGAGTCCTTCGGCGACGCGGCGGCCGTAGTCGGCGTCGGCCTGCGTGAAGTGTGAGACCATGCGCTCCTGTATGCCGCGGTCGCAGAGCGAGAGGGCGCCGACGAGGTTGGAGATAAGCTCGTCGCGCTCCCAGTCCTCCATCGCGCGGTAGCGGGCGCCGGCCTGCCCGAAGTTGTTCGTGCGGCCGATGGCCTGCCGGACGACGTGGCCCGAGACGAACGGCGTGTGCTCCTTGCCCGCGCGCGGGGCTTCGCGCAGGGAGGCCGTGCGCGACGAAGGCTCGTAGTTGACGTGCGGGTCTTCGCCGGCTTCGACGCCGTCAACGTGGTAGGCCATCTGGCCGTCGCGCTGGTTGGTGGCGACGTGCTTCTTCGGGCGGTTGATGGGGAGCTGCAAGTAGTTGGTGCCGACGCGGTGGCGCTGCGTGTCGGAGTAGGAGAAGGTGCGCCCTTGCAGGAGCTTGTCGTCGGAGAAGTCGAGGCCGTCAACGAGGACGCCGGTGCCGAAGGCGACCTGCTCGACCTCGGCGAAGTAGTTCGTCGGGTTCCTGTCGAGCACGAGGCGGCCGACGGCGAGGAGAGGGAACTGCTCCTCGGGCCAGACCTTCGTCGCGTCGAGCGGGTCGAAGTCCAACTCGGCGTGCTCGTCGTCGGACATCACCTGCACGAACATCTCCCACTCGGGGAAACGCCCTTGCTCTATCGCCTCGTACAAGTCCTGCGTCGCGTGGTTGAAGTTGCCGACACGGTCGGCCTCGGCTTGCGTCAGGTTGCGCTCGCCCTGCCGGGGGCGGAAGTGGTACTTGACGAGGACGGCCTCGCCTTCGGCGTTGACCATCTTGTAGGTGTTGACGCCGGAGCCGCGCATCTCGCGGTAGTTGGCCGGGATGCCCCACGGGCTGAAGAGCCACGTGACCATGTGCGTGGCCTCGGGCGTGAGGCTGACGAAGTCGAAGACGCGGCGCATGTCCTGACGGTTGGTGACGGGGTCGGGCTTAAAGGCGTGGACGAGGTCGGGGAACTTGACGGCGTCGCGGATGAAGAAGATTTGCAGGTTGTTGCCGACGAGGTCCCAGTTGCCGTCCTCCGTGTAGAACTTGATGGCGAAGCCGCGCGGGTCGCGCAGGTTCTCGGGCGAGTGGCCGCCGTGGATGACGGTCGAGAAGCGGACGAAGACGGGCGTGCGCTTGCCCCGCTCCTGAAAGAGCTTGGCGCGGGTGTATTTGGATGAGGGGTCGCCGCCGATGGTGCCGTAAGGCTCGAAGTAGCCGTGGGCGCCCGCGCCGCGGGCGTGGACGACGCGCTCGGGCGTGCGCTCGCGGTCGAAGTGCGTGATCTTCTCTAGGAACTGGTAGTTCTCAAGCACGGTGGGGCCGCGCTCGCCGACGGTGCGGTTGTTCTGGTTGTCGTAGACGGGGTGGCCCTGCCGGTTGGTGAGCGTGACGGGCCCGTCAGCCTTCTTCTCGTCCTTCTTCTCTGTCGTCAACTGAGACTCCTCCCTCTCTCCGTTCAAGTCGAGAACAATAATTATTATCGTCTCGCGGTCAAAAAAATTACCCGCACTTCCGACAGTGGCCGAGAAGTTCGAGCCGGTAGTCCTTCACGGTGAAGCCGTCGGCGGGCAGGATCTGGCGCAGCAGCTCGGCGCCGCGCGCGTCGGCGTCGAAGTCGCGGACGCTGCCGCAGGAGAGGCAGCGCGTGTGGTAGTGCTGGTCGGTGCGGATGTCGTAGCGGGCGGCCGCGTCGCCGTAGGTGAGCTTGGATGCCGCGCCGCACTCGACCAGCTTCTCAAGGTTCTTGTAGACGGTGGCGAGGCTGATGCGCGGGAGCCGGCGCTTGACGCCGAGGTAGACCTCCTCGGCCGTCGGGTGGTGCTCGACTTGGCTGAGGAAGTCGAAGACGGCGGCGCGCTGGCGCGTCAGGTGCGCGCCGCGCGCGCCCAGCTCGCGCTTGAGCGCCTCGGCCTGCTCCGCCTGTTGTTTCTTCGTGGTCATCCGAGTCTTCCTTCTCGACCGCGACAGAAGATAGCGCAGTCGTCTTCCGAAGTCAATAGTAATTATTAACTTCCCGCGGGCCGTTGCAAACGCGGAGGGCGCCCCGATTCGAGATTCGGGGCGCCCTCGGTGTTCGGAAGCGGCCGGGCCTTAGTGCGATTGCTGCGGGCGGCCGGACTGGATGAGGCGCTGGCGCGCGGTGTTGCCGGGCACGGCGATGTGCGTGGCCGGGTCGTACTCCTTGCCGACCGAGGGGCTGCCCTGCGGCACCCAAATCTCGACGCGCGTCGAGCTGTAGCCGGAGGGGATGTAGCGCACCCAGTAGCCGTCCGGGTGCATGGACCAGCGGCCCGAGGGCACGCTCTGGCTGCCGGGGCCGAGCGGGGCGTTGCCGGAGAGGACCGCGACGCGCTCCATCTCGGCGAAGCTGGCGCCGGGCGTGGTCAACATCTGGCGGAGCTGCGCCTCGGCCTGCGCGATCTGGCGAAGGGGCTCGGGCACGCCGCCGAGCGCGTCGGTCAGGGCGTTGCCGGAGAGCGCGTCGAGCGCGCTGCGGTTCAGGCCGGCGAGCTGGCGCGGCGTGAGCAGTTGCGAGGCGACGGCCTTGATGTCGCCCTGCAAGTCTTCGAACTTGGCGCGCGCGATGATGGCCCAGAGGAGCTGCTGAATCTTCTGCTGCGGTATCTCGGGGCGGTTGACGGAATTGCGGACGATGGTCATGACGGCGTCCTCGGCCGGGCCTTTGGGCGGCGCGTAGAGGTAGCCGTCGCCCTCGCCGGGGCCGTGCGTGCCGGCCTTGAGGCAGTAGCTCTGGTCCTGAAACACGTAGTAGCCGGGCTGGAGGACGAAGCCGCCGTTGGGCGTGCGCTGCAAGGTCATCAGGCTGCGCTGGGGCTCGCGCGGCGTCATGCCGTCCATGTCGGCGCGGCCCCACTTGGCGTCGGGAAGGCTGGTCGTAATCGGCTGCTTGTCGCCGAGCAGATTGGGGGTCTTCTTCTTGAGCTTGTCGCCGAGGCCGCCGAGGCCCCCGAGCTGAGCCGAGGCGGCCGAGGCCGCGAGGCCGACGAAACAGAGTGCGAGCAGCGCGAGCAGCGCCGCGCGCTTCGGACGAGGGGTGTTCATCAAAGAAATCTCCGTGAAAAGTTTAGGGTTAAAAGTTAAAGAATAGCGAGGGGAGAAGGGAAGAGTTTACAGCCCCGCCGCGTTAGAATCCAAACGCGGGCGCAAAGGTTGGCGGGCGGCCTTTTCAAAAATCGAAAGGGCCGCCCGCCGCGTTTTCAGCGGACCACGACGTTGACCAGACGGCCGGGGACGACGACGACCTTGACTATCTCCTTGCCCTCGGTCCACGCGCGGACGCGCTCGTCGGAGAGTGCGGCGGAGCGCATCTCGTCCTCGCCCGCGTCGGCGCCGAGCAGCAGGCGCCCGCGGACCTTGCCGTTGACCTGCACGGGAATTTCCACCTGCTCCTTGCGCGCCAGCGCCTCGTCGAACGAGGGCCAGCGCGCCCCGCCGCGCAGCATCCCTTCCGGGCCGTGCCCCATCTGCTCCCACATCTCCTCCGAGACGTGCGGCGTGAAGGGCGTCAGCATCAGCACCAGCGCCTCCAGCGCCTCGCGCACGGCGAAGGCGTCGGACGGCGAAGCCGACTCGGGCGTCGTCTTGAAGTCGCCCAAGGCGTTCGACAACTCCATCATCGCCGCGACGGCGGTGTTATAGCGCAGGTTCTCGAAGTCGTCGGTGACGCGCGCGATGGTGCGATGCGTCTCGTGGCGCAGGCGCCGCGCCGCCTCGGAGAACTCCCCGGCGGCCGAAGCGTCCGAGGGCGTGTCCCGCAAGCGGTCGCGCCAGCGGTAGACGGTCGAGTAGACGCGGCGCAGGAACCTGAGCGCGCCATCTATCCCCGCCTCCTGCCAGCGCAGGTCGTTATCGACGGGCGCGGCGAAGAGCGAGAACAGGCGCGTGGCGTCGGCGCCGTAAGCCTCGATCATCTCGCGCGGGTCCACGCCGTTGTTGACCGACTTCGACATCTTCTCGAAGGGGCCGACCAGCACGGGCGAGCCGTCGTCGGTGCTCACGGCGCTCGCGACGCGCCCCTTGTCGTCGCGCGTGACCTCGACGGCCGAGGGGTTGAAGTAGACCTTCTGGCCCGGCTCCTCGCCCTCGCGGTAGAAGGTCTCGGCGACGACCATGCCCTGCGTCGTCAGTCGCCTGACCGGCTCGTTGAAGTTGAGCAGCCCGATGTCGCGCATGAACTTCGTCCAGAAGCGCGTGTAGAGCAGGTGCATGACGGCGTGCTCGACGCCGCCGACGTACTGGTCAACGGGCGTCCAGTAGGCGACCCGCTCGGGGTCGAACGGCGCGCGCTCGTTCTTCGGGTCGCAGTAGCGGAAGAAGTACCACGACGAATCGACGAAGGTGTCCATCGTATCCGTCTCGCGCCGTGCCGCCGCGCCGCACTTCGGGCACGTCGTGTTGACGAACTCCTCGACACTCGCCAGCGGCGACTGGCCCGTGCCCGTGAACTCGGCGCGCTCGGGCAGCAAGACGGGCAAGTCACTTTCGGGGACGGGCACGACGCCGCACGCGTCGCAGTAAATGACGGGGATGGGCGCTCCCCAGAAGCGTTGGCGCGAGATGCCCCAGTCGCGCAGGCGATAAGTCGTGGCCGGCTCGCCGAAGCCCTGCTGCTGAGCGAAGGCGGCCATCTCGCGCTTCGCGTCCGCGGAGAGCTTGCCGCTCCAGTCGGCCGAACTGACCAGAATGCCGTAGTCGGTGAACGCGTGCGGCATGGCGACCGACTGGTCTTCGGTCTCCGGGTCGTGGTCAATCTGCTCCTGCTCGTGCGAGACGCGCTCGATGACGCGGCGGATGGGCAAGGAGTATTTCTGCGCGAACTCGAAGTCGCGCTCGTCGTGCGCCGGGACGCTCATCACGGCGCCCGTGCCGTACTCCATCAACACGTAGTTCGCCGCCCAGACCGGAATCAACTCGCCGCTGAACGGGTTGACGGCCAGCAGGCCCGTGTTGACGCCCTCCTTCTCCTCCTCGTCGCCGGGCATCCGCGCGGCGGCGGCGCGCTCGGCCCGGACGCGCTCGGCGAAGCGGCGCACGTCGTCGCGCATCGGCGCCTGCTCGACGGCGGGGTGGTCGGGCGCGACGACGACGGCGTTCGCCCCGTAGATGGTGTCGATGCGGGTCGTGAAGACGCGCACCACGTCCTCCGCATCCTTGACGGGGAAATCGACGTAGGCGCCTTCGCTGCGGCCTATCCAGTTGCGCTGCATCGTCAGGACGCGCTCGGGCCAGCCCCCTTCAATCTCGCGCATGTCTTCCAACAACTGCTCGGCGTAGTCCGTGATGCGCAAAAACCACTGTTCGATGTCGCGCTTCTCGACGGCCGCGCCGCACCGCCAGCAGACGCCGCCCGACGACTGCTCGTTCGACAGGACCGTCTCTTCCCTCGGGCACCAGTTGACGGCCGAGACTTTCTTGTAGGCCAGGCCGCGCTCCAGCATCTTCAGGAAGAACCACTGGTCCCACTTGTAGAAGTCGGGCCGGTGGGCGGCCGTCTCGCGTCGCCAGTCGTAGCTGAAGCCCATGCGCTTGAACTGGCCGCGCATGTGTTCGATGTTCTGCTCGGTCCACTCGCGGGGCATGATGCCGCGCTTGATGGCGGCCTGCTCGGCAGGCTGGCCGAAGCTGTCCCAGCCCATCGGGTGCAGGACGTTGAAGCCCTGCAAACGCTTGAACCACGAGAGCGCGTCGCCGATGGAGTAGTTGCGGACGTGCCCCATGTGCAGGAACCCGGAGGGGTAGGGCAGCATCTCCAGACAGTAAAAACGCTTCTCGCGCGCCGGGTCTATCTCGACCTCGAAGGCGCCGGACTCCTCCCACCGGCGCTGCCACTTCTCCTCAATCTTCTCCGCGTAATATCTCTCGTCCATGACAGTCCTTCGCCTTTCCTTCACCTTACGGTAAACGACGGCCCCCGGCCTGCTCAAGCACGCCGCAAGGCCAACTCCGGTTTTAAGTTAATCGTCTTCAGGAGTGTCGCCGCACCGCCCGCCGCGCGCGAATGTCACACGCGACGCCGGCCGTGCGGCACCGTAAGGAGGAGTTTAACTGGATGGCCGAAACGCTTCATGACTGACCTCAGACGCCTTCCAACCCCGAAAGGTTGCGCCATCTTAGCCGAAGGGCCGCCCTTTTGTCGAATTTTTCCTCATTTGACGGTGTAGGTGACCTTCTCTTTGCCGAGGAAGTCTTTACCCGTCGTCTTGGTGACGAGGCCGACGTGTTCGAGCTCGAAGTAGGCGCGGGCGACTTCGCCGGTGTCGATAGAGAGGCGGCGGGCGAGGGCGGCCGGGGAGGTGAGCAGGTCGCCGGGCTTGAACTGGCCTTCGCGGATGGCGGCTTCGAGCTGGGTGCGGATTTGGAGGTAGATGGGGGCCTCGGTGCGGGGCTTGAGTTGGATGTCTATCATCGGTCGTCTTCTCCTTCTGCGTGTCGGGTCACAAAGGAGCGCAGGAGGGAGAGGTTGCGCTCGTCGTCGCCGTGCTCGTCCTGCGGCGTCTCTAACAGGAAGGCGGCGTGTGAGAGTTTGGGGTGTGAGGCGACGCGGCGCAGGGCGTCGGCGCCGATGTGGCCGAGGCCGATGTGCCAGTGGCGGTCAACGCGCGAGTTGTAGGCGGCGCGCGAGTCGTTGAAGTGGACGGCGCGCACTTCCGAGAGGCCGACGTTCGTGTCCAGCGATTCGAGCGCGGCGGCGAGGCCGTCCTCTTCGCGGAGGTCGTAGCCGGCGGTGAAGGCGTGGGCCGTGTCGAGGCAGACGCCGAGGTTCAGGTCGGGGCACAGTTCGCGTATCTCCCGCAGGTGCTCGAAGCGGTGGCCGATGCATTCGCCCTGCCCGGCGGTGTTCTCAAGGAGGATGCGGAAGTCGCCCAGTGACAGCCCGTCGCAGGCGGCCTTGAGACTTTCGGCGCAGGTGCGCAGCGCGTCCGCTTCGCAGGCGCCGCGGGCGCTGCCGGGGTGAACGACGAGATATTCGGCGCCGAGCTGTACGGCGCGCTCGACCTCTTCGCGGAAGGAGGCGACGGACTTTTCGCGGATGGTCTCATCGGCCGCGGCGAGGTTGATGAGGTAGTTGGTGTGGATGACGACGGGCGAGACGCCGGTCGCGCGCCGAACGCGCTTGAAGTATTCGACCTCCTCCTTATCTAAGGGCTTCGCCTTCCAGCCGCGCGGGTTGCGCGAGAAGATTTGCACGGCGTCGGCGCCCAGGCGTTGCGCCTTCAGCAGAGCGTTCTGGAGCCCGCCAGCAATCGGCGCGTGAAAGCCGACGCGCGGGACGGCTGTGTCCGTTGTCTCTCTTAAAGCTTCCGCGGAACTCATCGCGCGGCCCCCCGCTCGTTCTCCTCCATGACGCGGAGGACGTTGCCGCCGAGAACCTTCGCCACGTCTTCCGGCGTGTAGCCGCGGCGCAGAAGCTCGGCCTTCAGGTTCGGCAATTCCGCGACCGACGAGAGGTCACGCGGGACGGCTTGAATGCCGTCGAAGTCCGAGCCCATCCCGACGTGATTGATGCCGACGAGGCGGACGATGTGGTCGACGTGGTCGGCGACGCGCGCGGCCGTGACGGGCGGCAGGCGCTCGGCGTAGAGGCGCGTGCGCACGCGGTCGCGCGCGATGCGGCGGAACGAGCCGCGCCCCGCGGCCTTCCGGCCCGCCTCTCGCACCTGCCCGGCAATCTCGCGGTCGAGGGCTTCCTTCTTCTGCTGCCAGCCCGGCTCGACGAAGGCCGGGTAGAAGACGACGCAGACGACGCCGCCCGTGCGCGCGACGGCGCGAATCATCTCGTCGGTCAGGTTGCGCGGCACGTCGGCGATGGCGCGCGCGTTCGAGTGGGTGGCGACGACGGGGCGCGTCGTCGTCTCGACCACGTCCCAGAAGGTCTGGTCCGAGACGTGCGACACGTCAACGAGCATCCCCAAGCGGTTCATCTCGCGCACGACCTCGCGGCCGAACTCCGACAGCCCGCGCCCCTTGCCCGAGGCGTCGCCGGAGGAGCCGGCCCACGGGAGGCTCTGCGTCCACGTCAGGGTGATGTAGCGGACGCCCATCTGGTGGTAACGCCCGACCATCTCCAGCCGCTCGTCAATCGCGTAGCCGCCTTCGAGGCCGAGCAGCGCGGCGAGTTTTCCTTCCCCCGCGGCGCGGCGCACGTCCGCCGCCGAGGTGGCGAGCACCCACGTCTCGGGGTGCTTTTCCGCGAGCGCGCGGACGGCGGCGATTTGTTCGTCGGCGCGCTTGATGGCGCCTTCGCCGCCCGCGCCGTACAACTCGGGCTCGACCCAGATGGAGAAGAACTGGGCGTCGAGCCCGCCCTCGCGCATGCGCGGGGCGTCGAGGTGCGTGTCGTCGCGGCGTTGGTTGATATCGGCGCCCTCGTCGAGCATGAACTGGACGGTGTCGGCGTGCATGTCCACGGCGACGGCGCGGCGGCGAGCCTCCGCCGGGTCGGGCGAGGGCGCGGGCGACGGCGCGGCCTCCTTGGAATTGTTCTGCTCCGGCATGCGGCAACCTTCGAGCGGCAGGGCGGCGAGCGCGGCGCAGGCCGCGAGGCACAAGGCGCGCACCCGTCTCCCCGCCGTCACATTCATAAGATAAGCGGATGGTACAGAGCCGAAGAGTGAAAGGCAAAGGACGATGGCTTGACCCATAAAATCCGCGTCTTAAGAAGGAAGGCTTCAGGGCGTGTGTCCCGTTTTTCATTGACAATTCATGGCCGCGGGAATATCGTCCGCTCACCTTAGCCTTGCCCAACAGGGGCTAAGCCCTGTCAACCTCGACGCTCCTCTCAGACTAAAAGGGTAAGCTCATGAAGAAGCCTCTCCGGCCCCCGCAAAGCATGCAGCCTCACATGCCGTCGCAGCGGCGGGTAAACATCAAGCCGGCCACTCCGCCTAAGATTGCCGCGTCCCCGCAGAAGCCAAAGGCGCCAGTCGCGCCGCAAGCGTATAAGGCACAACCAACCCCGCACGTTTTGCAGCGCAAAGCGGCGGCGGGACAGTCGCGCGCAGGGCAGCTCAAGCCCGCGCCCGCCGCGCCCCCGGCTCGCCGTCCTCCGTCAACGACAAAAGTCTTGCAGGGGAAGATGGCTCAAGGCCCGTCAACGAGCGCCCCCGAGCGCAACCGGCCGACGGCCCCGCCCGCCTACCGTCCACAGCCGGCGCCAATAGTCTTGCAGAGAAAGGCGGCAGTTACTCGACAGCCGCCACCCGCCGTTAAATCGCCCGCGCCTCTCTGTGTGTCGTCGGCTTGTCGGCCGGGGTTGAAGAAAGTCGCGCAGCCCAAAATGTCAGCAGGGATTCAGGCGAATGGGCGGCGTCAGCCGGCCGCCGCCGGGCGGGGCGGGCCCGTCGGGGTTATCCAACGGCTGTACGACCTGGAAAATAATTCGCTGGCTAATAAGGCGAAGATGAATGACCTGGATGCGGCTGTCGCCGACCTGGACAGAATATTGTTAGGAGCCGGGATTCAATACGTTATCCAGGGGAGCATGGCTCAGGCGATGCACGGCGCGGGCTTAAAGGCCGTGCCCGGCGACATCGACGTTCTGGTGCCAAACCCTAAGGGGGCCGGGACTGCATTAACTCAATCAGGACTCTTCACGCTCCAGAGCAACGGAATGCTGGTGACGAAAGTAAGGCACACCGCGACGCAGGTGATGGTTGACTTGGTCCAGAACGAAGATTTCGGCATGAGCCAGGCTTCGGTAGCAGTAGTTAACGGTAAGCGCGTCCTGAGTGTGTTCGAGACGCTGAGAAGCCTGCTGTTGAGGCCGGAGAAAAGACAAAAAGATCACATATCTTTCATATCTTTGCTTGTGCAGAAGGGCGACGAACTCAGTCAACAAGAGAAAGCAACTATCGCACAGACGGCGGGGTCCCACGGCTGGCAACAACTCTATGACTATGTGTTCGAGGAGTATAAAAAAATCGTCATGGGGTAAGGGCCATATGAAGAGAGCGACGATCCCGCCTCACGAGCCGAGACTTTACCGATACCTCACCTGAGATAAGGCGCGAGAGGGGTCGGCCGCGGCCCCTCTCGCGAAGGGGCGGAGCCTTGCAAAGCCCGTTCGGTTTGCTGTATCGTGACCCACCTGAACATCTCTTTAACGACAACCGAAGGCGCCCGCGAATCACAGTCAAATTTGAGCCGCAGTCGGTACAGCCAGCGCCGGAACGATACGTCATCCCCCTCGCCGAAAGTCGTGTGCCGCGGTGTGCGGCGGGTCGTAAATTTTAATGGAATCAGGAGCGTGAGATATGTTCAAGGACGACGCGAGGAAGAAGGACATTAAGACGCCGACGATAGTCAAAGAGGTCTGGCACAACGGCGAGTTCGTCGCGTGGGACGACGCCCGCGTCCACGTGATGTCGCACGTCCTGCACTACGGGTCGAGCGTCTTCGAGGGCATCCGCTGCTACAAGACGCAGCGCGGCCCGGCCGTCTTCCGCCTGCGCGAGCACATGCAGCGCCTCCTCAACTCGGCCAAGATTTACCGCATGGAGCACGACTGGTCCTTGAACGAGTTGTGCGACGCCGTCGTCCAGCTCGTCGGCCGCGGCGGGCTCCAGCAGTGCTACGTCCGGCCCATCATCTTCCGCAGCCTCGACGAAGCGCACCCGGCCTTCGGCGTCAACCCGTTCCCGAACCCGCTCTCCTGCTACATCGGCGCCTGGGACTGGGGCAAGTACCTCGGCGACGCCGCCATCGAGCAGGGCGTGGACGTGTGCGTCTCCTCTTGGAACCGGCTGACGCCGAACTCGATGCCGGCGATGGCGAAGTCGGGCGCCAACTACATGAACTCGCAGCTCATCAAGATGGAGGCCATCATCAACGGCTACGCGGAAGGCATCGCCCTCGACGACCGCGGCTTCGTCTCGGAAGGCAGCGGCGAGAACATCTTCCTCGTCCACGACGGGAAGGTGGTGACGCCGCCGCTCTCGTCCTCCATCCTGCCGGGCATCACGCGCGACAGCGTCATCCAGATTTGCCGCCAACTGGAGATTCCCTTAGTCGAGTCGGGCATCCAGCGCGCCGCGCTCTACGTCGCCGACGAGCTGTTCTTCACGGGCACCGCCGCCGAGGTCACGCCCATCCGCTCGGTTGACCGCATCCAGGTCGGCGAAGGGCGCCGCGGCCCCGTCACCGAGCGCATCCAGAGGCTCTTCTTCGAGATCACCTCAGGCGAGCGCCCCGCGCCCGGCCCCTGGCTCACCTACGTCAACGAGTACAAGCCCGCGGCGCCCGACGAGAACGGCCACCGCGCCGCCGCCGCGACCCCCGAACTCCGCAAGGCCGCCGCCGCGCCCGACACCAGCGACGCCATCCACGTCACTCTGACCGAATAGAGGACCAGAAGCTTTAACACAGAGGGCACGGAGAAGAAATTCAATTTTCTCTGTGCCCTTTGTGTATTCTCTGCGTCCTCTGTGTTGAAAACCCCGGTCCCGCTAATTAAAGCCCCGCGACGAAGGCTGTTGACCTCGGCCAAAGCGAAAAGCTACAATCATTTCCGTCGCCCGAGGCCCCATCCGGCCCGGCGCCGCCCCGAAACGCCCCGCCTCTTCAAAACGGCCCCAACTCCCTTACAAGAGTCGCAGGAACGAAAACCCCCATGCCCGTCCGCATTGACGACCTTCTCCGCTACGCCACGCAGATAGGCGCCTCCGACCTGCATTGCAAGGCCGGCTCGCAGCCCTTCATCCGCCTCGGCGGCGAGCTGCGCCCCGTCGCCGACGCCCCGCGGCTGACGCAGGAAGACACGCTCGACATGGCCTTCTCCATGATGTCGAACCGGCAGAAGCAGCGTTTCAAGGAAGTCTCCGAGGCCGACATCGCCTACGGCGTCTCCGGGTTGGGACGCTTCCGCGCCAACATCTTCCAGCAGCGCGGCACCGTCGGCATGGTCCTGCGCGTCATCCCCGACTCGGTCCGCTCCATCTCGGAGCTTGCCCTGCCGCCCGTCGTCGAGCGCATCGCCGAGGAGCAGCGCGGCCTCGTCCTCGTCACCGGCACCACCGGCTCCGGCAAGTCGACGACGCTCGCCGCCATCATCGACTACATCAACTCCACGCGCGGCGGCCACATTATCACCATCGAAGACCCCATCGAGTTCCTCCACCGCGACAAGAAGTCCTTCGTCACGCAGCGCGAGGTGGACGTGGACACGCGCTCCTTCGCCGAGGCCCTGCGCGGCGCCCTCCGCCAAGACCCGGACGTAATCCTCGTCGGCGAGATGCGCGACCACGAGACGATAGAGACGGCGCTGACCGCGGCCGAGACCGGCCACCTCGTCCTCTCGACCCTGCACACGCTCGACGCCACCGAGACCATCCGCCGCATCGTCACCTCCTTCCCGCCGCACCTCCAGAAGTCGGTCCGCATCCAGCTCGCCGGCATACTTCGCGCCGTCATCTCCATGCGCCTCATCCGCTCGATTGACGGCAAGGGCCGGGCGCCGGCCGTCGAGGCGATGATCTCGACGGGGCTCATCCGCGACTACATCATCAACGAGGAGAAGACCTCGCTCATCCGCGACGCCATCTCGGCCGGCACCTCGCAGTACGGGATGCAGACCTTCGACCAGTCGCTCTTCAACCTCCACCGCGCCGGCCTCATCTCGATGGAGGAGGCGCTGCGCGGCGCGTCGAACCCGGACGAGTTCCGCCTCCGCCTCTCCGGCATCCGCTCGGCCGCCGACCAGGCCCGCGAGGACATGGAGCGCGTCACCTCCGTCAGCAACTCCAAGACGAAGTAGCCTCACCATGACCAACAGCAAGTGTCTTCAATGCGGGCTCGTCAACTTCACGGGCATGGGCGAGTGTAAGCGGTGCGGCGGCGCGCTGCCCGAGGCGTCGTACGGCGTGGCGTGGGTCGAAGAAGAAGAAGAAGAACGGCCTGCGCGGCGGAGCGTCTTGAGAAAGGTGCTGGCGGGGATAGGGCTGTCGGCGTTCCTGCTGGTGGTGTGGTACGTGTCCCTGCTTGAGACTTCGCGGGCGGCCGACTACGACCAGCGACAGCAAGTGGGCCGGGCCGTCGGCCTCGTTAACCAGGCCGGGCTCGGCCGCGACGCCTTCCTCCTCGGCCGCCTCGCCAACTACCGCACCGACGACAACTGGTGGAACGCCTGGCTCGGCCACGGCGAGGCTTACGCCGCCGCCAACTTCCCCTTCGAGGTCGTGACCCTCTACCCCGACTTCTTCCTCCACCCGACCGACGACACCGAGCGCGCCGTCATCCTCCTCCACGAAGCCAAGCACCTCGCGGGCGCCGACGAGGAGGAGGCGCTGCGCGCCGTCTGGCGCGACAAGTGGCGACTGGGCTGGACCCGCGAGAAGTACGGCCACACCCGCGTCTGGCGCAACGTCAGCGAACTCACCCGCCGCCACGCCCCCGCCCTCTTCCAATGCAGCCCGGACAAGCAGCAGGATTGCGAGGAATAGCAGAGGGTGTCGGGTGTCAGGGGCCGGGTGTCGGGGAAGACAACTCGTCTTCCCCGACACCCTCTTTTGCCTTTTCCTCCGCCGGGTTGTTAGAATTTCGCCCGACGCGCCCGCTGAAGGTTTTTCTAAACTGCTGACGACAACCCGGCCGGCGGCGTCGGGGCCGAAAGGGTCGCTGGTGCGCTCCAGAGCCATTCATGAAAGAGTGTCCCGCCTGCCACCGCTGCTATCAGGACCAGGTCAACCACTGTCCGCAGGACGGCGGCCTGCTGAAGTTCCTCATACACGGCGACACCACGCTCGACGGCCGCTACCTGCTTGAGCAGAAGCTCGGCCAGGGCGGCATGGGCATGGTCTTCAAGGCCCGCCACGTCTTCCTCAAGACCCAGCACGCCGTCAAGATCATCCTCCCCGACCTCGTCGGCAACGACCCCTCGCTCACCACGCGCTTCCGGCAGGAGGCGATGGCCGCCGCCGCCATCCGCCACCCGAACACCGTCAGCGTCACCGACTACGGCGTCCGCGAAGGCACCATGCCGTTCCTCGTCATGGAGTACATCGAGGGGCGCTCGCTCCACGACCTCCTCGTCGAGCAGCGGAGACTTCCCCCCCGCGTCGCCGTCGAAATCATGCTCGCCGTCTGCGCGGGCGTCCGCGCCGCGCACGAGCAGGGCATCGTCCACCGCGACCTCAAGCCCTTGAACGTCCTCATCAAGCCGGGCCTGCCGCCCACCGAAGGCGTCAAGGTGCTCGACTTCGGGCTGGCGAAAATCAAGTCGGGAGAGCTTCTGGGCTCCTTCGTCGCGGCGCAGACCCAAGGCATGATGGGCTCGCCCTACTACATGGCGCCCGAACAGTGGGGCGACGACGACGTGGACGCGCGCTCCGACATCTATTCGCTCGGCGTCATCCTCTACCAGATGCTCGCAGGCGAGGTGCCCTTCCGCGGCAACTCCGTGCCTGCCATCATGAAGAAGCACCTGTCGGACGCCCCGCCTTCGCTGAGCGCGCTGGGCGTGGACATGCCGCTGTCGCTGATGCGCGCCGTCGCGCGCTCGCTGGAGAAGGAGCCGGGCGCGCGCTACCAGACCATCGAGGAGTTTTCGGAAGACCTGCGGGTGGCGCTCGGGGAGTTGGGCGGCGGCGCGGACGTGCAGGCGGTCGGCATGCGCACGATGCCGGGGCCGTTCGCGAACACGGCCGGGCTTGAGGCGCACGGGGGCGGCGACGGCGGCGCGGCCACCGGCGACCAGCGCGCAGAGGCCGCCCGGCTCGGCACGAACTTCGTCGCGCGCGACGGGCGCACCACGCCGCTCGAAACCTTCGCCGAAGTGCCGGGCCCGGCGACCGTCGCGGAGGCGCCCGGCCGCGGGGGCGCCGCGCACGAAGACTCGAACGCCCCTTCGCGCATCTCCGACACGGCACGCCAGCGCGCCGAGCGCACCTCGGCCGTCAACACGGGCGCGGCCGAAAGCGCCGCCGCCACGCAGCACATCGCCGCCGACCCCCTGACCGACTCGCTCCCGGCCGCCGACGCCGCGGCGCTCGCGCGCGAGGAAGAGGAGCGCAACAGAGTCGCCGCCGCCGCGCTCGCCGAACAGCAGGCACGCGCCCGCGCCGAGGAGGATGCGAGAGAGCGTGCCGAAGCCGAAGCAAGGGCGCGTGCCGAGGAAGCGGCGCGCGGCACCGTCGCCGCCAACGTCGCGCCCGTCTTCCCTGACATCGGAGTGGCAGCGCCGCCGACCCCGGCCCCTTCGCGCCTGCCGCTCTACGTACTCGGCGGACTCCTCGCGCTCGCGCTGCTCGGCGGCGTCGCGGCCGTCGCGCTCTACATGAGCGGCGTCTTCGGCGGCGGCGGTAATGTCAACAACTCCGGCGCCAACACGAACACCACTACGAACGCCAACGTCGTAGCCAACGCGAACGCCGTCCCCGGCAACGCGAACGCGAACGCGCAGGGTACGGGGCAGACGACGCGGCCCGACCTCATCTCGCTCGACGGCGGTAGCTTCCGCGTCGGGCTCTCGGACGTGCCGCCGCTCACCGACGAGTTGATGAACACGCGCCCGACCTACCTGCTCTGGGTTTACGCCCAGTGGCCGGCGCACCCGGTCACGGTCGGTCCGTTCAAGATGGACCGGACCGAAGTCACCAACGCCGAGTACGCCGAGTTCGTCAAAGAGACGGGCCACGAGCCGCCGCCCGACATCTGGGACGGCGACCGGCCCAAGGCGGGCGAGGAGAAGATGCCCGTCAGCAACGTCACGTTCGAGGACGCGCGCGCGTTTGCCGAGTGGCGCTCGAAGAGGGACGGCGTCGCCTACCGCCTGCCTACCGAGGAGGAGTGGGAGTACGCAGCGCGAGGCGGCGACGCTTCGCGGGTCTACCCGTGGGGCGGCGGGTGGGTCGAGGGCAACGCGAACATGGGCACGGGCGGCGTCCGCCCCGTCGGCTCGTTCCCGCGCGGGCGCACCGCGCAGGGCGTCGAGGACATGATAGGCAACGTCTGGGAGTGGACTTCGTCGATGGCGGCGATGTACCGCGGCAACAACCGGACGGCGCTCCAGGCCGCCGACCGCGAGAAGGTGGTGGTGCGCGGCGGCTCCTACAAGAGTCGGCCCGACGGCGACGAGCCCGTCACGGCCACCGCCCGCCGCTGGTACGCGCGCGACTTCCGCGACCCCGTCCTCGGCTTCCGCCTCGTGCGGGCTGACTATTGAGGCGGGGCGCTTTTGACTTCAACCGCACGTTTCTGAGAAGCTGACGGAAGGTTTTGAAGGTAGGAGTCAGATGAGTCAAGTTAGAAGAAAATTCTGGACGCGTGGGCGCGCGGCGCTCACCGGCGTAGCGTTCGCCGCGGCGGCGCTCGCCGCTTCGAGCTGCAAGTCCAACGACACGGCGAACCGGCAGAACCCTCCGCAGAATCAGCCGAAGGTCACTATCACCACGCAGAGCGGCTCCAAGCAGGCGCAGCCGCCGCAGCAGCAGCCGGCCGGGCCGCAGCAGGCGCCGCAGCTCGAAGTCCTCCCGGCCGACATCTTGAATCAGGAGATTCAGGCCGTTGACGGCAAGGCTTTCCGCCTCGCGGACTTCAACGACAAGGTGGTCGTGCTCGACCTGTGGGCGACGTGGTGCGGGCCGTGCCGGCTGGAGATTCCGCACCTCGTCGAGATGAACGACGATTACAAGGGGAAGGGCGTCGAAATCATCGGCCTCACGACCGAGAACCCGGAGACGGACGCCGAGCTGGTGCGCGACTTCGCCAAGGAGTTCAAGATTAACTACCGGCTCGGCTGGGCGACGGCCGACCTCGCGCGCCCCATCATGCGCGGCTCCAACAGCATCCCGCAGACGCTCGTCATCGCCCCCGGCGGCCGCGTCCTCAACCGCTTCCGCGGCTTCTCGCCCCAGCTCGCCGGCATGATTCGCTCCGCCGTGGACAAGGCCCGCGAGACGACCGGCGACTAGAGAAGGCAAAAGTAAGAAGGCAATATGGGGGACGCGCTCTCGCGCGAGTGCGCGTCCCCCATTTTGCC
>DASZEK010000142.1:0-15919 GCA_035941045.1 Pyrinomonadaceae bacterium
GCGGCGGCACGCCTGACACTGAAGGCGCTGGCTGCCGGTGCGGTTGAAGCCGGATTTAACCTGCCGCTCCGTGCTGCGGCAATGAGGGCATGCATTCATGTCAAGCGTTATATCATCATCAGCGCGGATTTAGGCAATCCCTATTTTCGCGGACGGCGGCGCCGGCGCACGGCCTTTCCGACACAGAGGGCACAGAGAAAAGCGGTCTTCTCTGTGCCCTCTTGTACTCACGCAACTGCAAGCTGCTCTGAGGCGTCACCTGCGGAATCTATTCCGATATTCGTCCGAGGTGATGAACGCCTTGACGAGTTCGGCCTGCACGAAGTTGCCGCCCGCCTTCTCAAGATTGCCGAGCCAGAAGTCGTAGCCGGTGTAGTCCGTGTCCTGCCCCTCGTTCGGGTCCCGCCGCAGGTAGCCGAAATATTCGATGAGGACGAAGGCGCGATTCTTCTCGGCCGCTTCGAGCGTCGGGTCTTCGGCGACCTTGCGGAGCACCGAGGCGCGGCCCGAGGTCGTGTTGTTATTCGTCAGCTCGCCGACGAGGGCCTGCCTCTCGTTGGCGTCGAGCGGGTTGCCGGCGCGGGCGTTGAGCTGGTCGACGAACTCGGCCGGCGTCATCGAGGAAGGGAAGGCGGCCGTGAACCTCGGGCGCTGGACGAACTCCTGCGCGAAGGCCGTCTTGTTGGCGTCGAGCTGCGCCTCCCATCCGGGCTGTAAGACGGCTACGCCCTGTCCGATGCGCTGCGTGTCGGGCAGGAACTCTTCGAAGCGGACGACGGGCACGGTGAGCGTGTGCGGCGTGCCGCCGAGCGTCGAGGTTCCTGTGGCGTCGCCGTAAGAGGCTTTGTACATGCGCTCAATGAGGTAGCCGGTCTGCTGGAACTCGATGGAGAGGAAGAAGGCGCCGGAGACGTTGACGCGGCGCACCTCTCGGCACTGGTCGTTGCCCATGCAGGACTCGATGACGCCGGTCCAGAAGCCCTGGCCCGGCTCGTCGGGCTCGCGCGAGAAGAAGTCGCGGTAGTGCTGGCGGACGAAGAAGGGCTCGTAGTCGAGGTAGACGGGCAGGCCGACCTGCGGGCGCAGGACGAAGAGCCCCTGCTCGATGCCGCTGGCGATGACGGTGCCGCTGGCGAAGAACGGGTAGTTGGCCCACGTGCCGTTGAAGAGGGCCTGGTCGTCTACGGGGTACACGTCGAAGAAGCCGACCTCGACGGGCGTCGCGTTGCGCGTGTCGAGGAGGCGGACGCCGCTGCGGTAGTTCGACTGGACGGTGAAGAGGCCGCGCACGTAAAGGTTGTGGTCGATGGACTGGGTCGAGCCCTGAAAGACCGTCTGCACGAAGGGCGCGTCAAGGTCGGACACGTCCCAGACGAAGGTCCGGTTCTTGGCGAGCTTCAGGTGTTGCTCGTCCAGCTCGTCGTTGAGGAGGAAGCGCGCGTGGTCGCCGGTCAGCCAGCCCTGGTGCGTGTAGCCGACGCCCGCGTAGGTGGTGCGCGAGAGCTGGGCGGGCGCCGACTTGTTCGACACGTCCACGATGGTCAGCGTGTCCTCGTTGGCGTTGAAGCAGATTTCGTGTTCGCGGTACTGCGCGTCGGGCCCCCGGTAGATGACGCATTCCGTCTCGTGGACGTAGCCGTCCTGGTCCACGCAGCCGGCGAAGGCGGGCGCCGAGGGGTTGCGCACGTCAACGACGTGGAGGCCGAGGCCGCAGGTGTCCACGCCGATGACGCGGCCGGCGCCGGGGCGGCTGCCGGCGGCGTAGGCGTAGCCGGTCTCTTCGTTGACGGCGATGGTGTGGGCGCGGCCGAAGTTGTTGTAGTGGGCCGTCTCCGTGAAGGTCTGGGGCGTGGTGACGCCGCGCAGGCGCGTGAGGTCGAAGACCTGCATGCCGTGGTCCACGGCCTCGCTGACGACGAAGAGGTGATTCCTGTAGACCTTCACGCTGCGCCAGAGCGAGTCGACCGAGTGGCGCGGCAGGTTGCCGAGGTAGACGGGGCTCGAAGGGTTGGTCACGTCCACGAAGGCGACGCCGTTGGAGAGGCCGAGGAGGGCGTACTCCTTGTCGGTCTGCGGGTCGGTCCAGCCCCAGATGTCGTTGGCGGTGACGTTGGTGGCGGTGGTCCCGTCGATGTCCGCGACGGGGAGGAAGGCGCCGAGGTCAACGTTGTGGCAGGGGAAGGTGCCGGCCATGCCGCCGACGCAGGGCGACGCGCCTTGCGCGGCGAGCGGCGCGTCGCCCGGCTGGCCGTTGCCGCCGGGGCTGTGGTGCTCGCCGTCGTGTGCGAGCGAGGACCAGGCGGCGAAGCCCAGCGCGAAGAGGACGAGGAGCGGGGCGAAGAGTTTTCTGAAACGCATCTGTTGGGACCTTTGAAAGTGTTTCCGGATGGGTCCGGGGAGGCGCGCATCATAACACGAGCCGACCCGCTTTTCCCGCGAATTTCAAGCAACTGCCGGCGCCTCCGGGCATCTAATCTCGGTCCCCTCATTGAGACCGGAAAGCGTGCCCGCTCTCCGCCGCTCCCCGCGTCAGCAGTCCCGGCAGTTTCGTTAAATTCTTATGAGAAAATTATACCCTCGCCTGAGCAGCGGTCTGTTCTCTTTAGCCCTCTTCGCGCTCGCGCTGTCGGCGGCTTCGTCCGCCGCGGCGCAGGCCCCCCAAGCCGCCGCCGGGCGTTTGAAGATTGAACGCTTCAAGAGCCGCGAGGTGGTGGCCGGGCAGGTGCTCGTCAGGTTCCGCGAGTCGGCCGACGCGCAGGAGGTCGAGCGCGCCAAGAGGGCGGCCGATGTCGAGCACGAGAGGAAGGTCGGCGGCAGGGGCGCGCGCCTCCTCCAGTCGCGCACCAAGGACGCCGAGACGCTCGTCCGCGAACTCTCCGCGCGCCCCGACGTGCTCTACGCCGAGCCCAACTACGTCATCCGCGCGACGGCCGCGCCCGACGACCCGCGCTTCGGCGAACAGTGGGCGCTCCAGAACACGGGCTACACGTCCGCCGCGGGCGCCGGCACGCCGGGCGCGGACATCGGCGCCGTCCGGGCCTGGGACATCTCGACGGGCACGCGCGACAATGTCGTCGCCGTCGTTGACACGGGCATCGATTACAACCACCCGGACCTCGCCGCCAACGTCTGGTCGGCGCCCGCCCCCTTCACCGTCAACATCGCCGGGCAGTCCGTCAACTGCGCGGCCGGCACGCACGGCTTCGACGCGCTGGCGAACACCTGCGACCCGCTCGACGACCACAACCACGGCACGCACGTCGCCGGCATCGCGGGCGCCGTCGGCAGTAACGGCCTCGGCGTCTCCGGCGTCAGCCAGAGGGCGAGCATCATGGGCCTGCGCTTCCTCGACGCCGAGGGCAACGGCACGCTCGAAGGCGCCGTCAACGCCATCGAGTTCGCCGTCCAGGCCAAGCAGGCGTTCGGGCCGCGCGCCAACGTCCGCGTGCTCTCGAACAGTTGGGGCTGGGCGGGCGACGCCTCGCAGGCGCTGCTCGACCAGATTAACCGCGCCGCCGAGAGCGACATGCTCTTCGTCGCGGGCGCCGGCAACGACGGCACCGACAACGACACGGCGCCCTTCTACCCGGCCGCCTACGACGCCGCGAGCGTCCTCTCGGTGGCCGCGACGGACAACAACGACGCCCTCGTGCGCACGCCCTCGTGGGGCTCCAACTACGGGCGCAAGTCGGTGGACCTCGCCGCGCCCGGCAACCTCATCCTCTCGACCACCGTCGGCGGCTCGTACGACTGGTTCAGCGGCACCTCGATGGCCGCGCCCCACGTCTCCGGCGCCGCCGCCCTCGTCCTCTCACGCTGCGCGCTCGACACGGCGGGCTTGAAGAACGCGCTCCTCGGCAACGTCGATCAGGTCGCCTCGCTCACGGGCCTCACCGCCACGGGCGGGCGGCTCAACGTCGGCAAGGCGCTCGCTTCATGCACGACCGCGACGCCGACGCCGACCCCTTCGCCCACGCCGACTCCTACGGCGACGCCGACCCCTTCGCCGACGCCGAGCGCCACGGCATCAGGGACCGGCACGTCCGGCCGCCTGTCGAAGTGGATTGACGGCGTGGGCACGCTCGGCGACTCGTCGGTCAGCGACGTGGGCGGCTTGATAGGCATCGGCACCGCCAGCCCGACGCAGCGGCTCGACGTGGTCGGCAACGGCAAGTACTTCGGCCCCGCCGGCTCGTGGGTGATGGGCACGGCCCACCACGTCTTCATCTCCGACGACGGCTCGCCCGTCGGCTTCCAGAACACGCGGCCCGACGCCGGCAGCGGCGCCCAGATGTTCGACCACACCGGCGCCATGAAGGCGTTCTTCCAGTGGCACAACGTGAACGCGCCGAACGGCAACTCGCTGAACTTCGCCACGGTGCTCAACGACCCCATCACCTTCACGACGAACACGTACAACGCGCGGATGACCATCACCGGCCCCGGCAACGTCGGCATCGGCACCACCACCCCGCAGAGCGCGCTCCAGGTCAACGGCTACATCCAGCTCGCGCTCACCTCGGGCGCGCCGCCGGCGGCGGACTGTGACGCGGCGGCCGAGTACGGGCGCATGAAGGTAGATGCGGTAGGCGTCCGCGTTTACGTCTGCACGTCGGCCGGCTGGAAGTCCACCGCCCTGCAATAAACGGGGCGCCGGACGTAATGGCCCTTATCGGTCGCGATAACGCGAGACGTGGTCGGAAGGAAGCCCCGACCACAAGATGTAGGCTGACGAGGCGTGCAAGGTGAGGAGGGAAGGGGACGTTTCATGCCTTCCTGAAAAGGCGCGTCCGACCCCAACTAATGGTGGCTCCAAACGGGGCGGCCGGCTCACTCGTACCTGAGCGCGTCGGTCGGGTCCACCTTCGTCGCGCGGCGCGCGGGGAGGTAGCTGGCGACGAGCGCGACGCAGGCCAGCATCAGCGCCGTCGAGCAGAAGGTCAAAGGGTCGAACGCGCTCACGTCGTAGAGCAGCCCGCTCAGCAGTCGCGTCGAGGCCGCCGCCGCCAAGAGGCCGCTCAGGATTCCCAACAGCGCCAGCGCCATCCCCTGCCGGACAACCATCCGCAGCACGTCGCGCGGCTGCGCGCCGAGCGCCAGTCGGATGCCTATCTCGCGCGTCCGCTGCCGCACCGCGTAACTCATCACGCCGTAGATGCCGACCGCCGCCAGCAGCGCCGCGAGCAGCGACAGCAGCGCGAGCAGCAGCGTGTTGAACCTCGGCCGCGCGACGTTCTCCGAGAAGAGTTGCGAAGTGGTCTTCAGGGCGGCGACGGCCTGCGCCGGGTCGAGCGCCGCCACCTCGCGCCGCACCACGTCGGCGAAGACGGCCGGGTCGGACGCCGTGCGCACCGTCACGTAGCGGACGGGGAAGTCGAACTGCCTGTAAGGGACGTACACGTCCCAGCGCGCGTCCCTCACGTCGCGGTAGCGCGCGTCGCCGACGACGCCGACGACCGTGTGCAGGGCCGTGTCCGAGTCCGAAGGGTCGAAGAGGCGCAGGCGCCGGCCGACGGGGTTCGTGCCTTCGGGGAAGGCGGCGCGCGCCATCGCCTCGCTGATGACGGCGACCTTCGGCGCCTCCTCGTCGTCGGCTTCCGTGAACTCGCGCCCGGCCTTCACGGGCAGCCCGACGGAGCGGAAGTAGTGCGGGGTCACGACCTCGAAGTTAGGGACGCGGTTGCGCTTCGCCTCTTCCGGCGTCTGACCCTCGGCCGCGTAGGGCACGTCCCAGCCGATGCTCCCTTCGAGGGGTCGTATCAGCACGGCCCCCGCGGCGAGCACGCCGGGCTGCGCTTCGAGGCGTTCGACGAGCTGCCTGTAAAACTCCCTCACCGCCTTCCGGTCCGGATACCTGCTGCCGTGCAGACGCAACTGGAAGGTGAGCACCTTCTCCGTGTCGAAGCCCGCGTCCACCTGTTGCAGCTTGACGAAGCTTCGGAGGACGAGCCCCGCGCCGACGAGCAGGACGCACGTGACGGCCACCTCCGCGACGACCAGCGCCGCGCGCAGCCGGTTGCCCTTCCGCCCGCCGGAAGAGCCCTTGCCGCCCTCGCCGAGCGCGTCGGCCAGGTTCACCTTCGAAGCCGTGACGGCCGGCACGAGCCCGAAGGCGAACGCCGTCAGCAGCGTGACGCCGAGAGAGAAGGCGAGGACGACGCCGCTCACGCCGACGCCTTCCATGCGCGGGATGTCGGCGGGCGCGAAGGCGACGAGCAGGTCAATCAGCCAGTAGGCGAGCGCGACGCCGAGGGCGCCGCCCGCCGACGCGAGCAGAAGGCTCTCGGCGAACAACTGCCTCGCAATCCGCAGGCGCCCGGCCCCGAGCGCGGCGCGCACGGCCATCTCCCTGCGGCGCGCGGTGGCGCGCGCCAGCAAAAGGTTCGCGACGTTGGCGCACGCGACGGCCAGCAGCAGGCCCGTCGCCGCCAGCAGCATCCAGAGCGCGAGCCGCGCGCTGCCGAAGACGTACTCGACGAGCGGCGTCATCACGACGCGGTGTCCGGCGGCTTCCGTCTCCGGGTGCGCGGCGGCGACGCGCCCGACGATGGTGTTCAGCTCGGCCTCGGCCTGCTCGCGCGTCGCGCCGGGCTTGAGGCGGCCGACGGCCTGAAGGAAGACGGCGTTGCGGTTTTGCAGCGCGCCGCCGCCGATGTTGCCCGAGAGCGAAGACCAGATGTCGGCGCCCCTCGGGAACTCGAACTCCGAAGGCATCACGCCGACCACTTCGAAGCCGGTGCCGTTGAGCGTGACGGCGCGGCCGACGATTGAAGGGTCGGCGTTGAAGCGTTCGCGCCAGAGTCGCCCGCTGATGACGACGACGCGGGCGGCGCCGGGCCGGTCGTCCTCGGGAGTGAAGCCGCGGCCGAGCGCGGGGCGCGCGCCGAGCACGTCGAAGAAGTCCGCGGACACCCTCGCGCTCTCGATTTGCAAGGGCTCGCCGCCGTCGCCGAGGACGTAGCCGTAGCCGTAGACGGACGTGGGCATCGCGGCCAGACTCTCGAAGGTTTGTGTCTGCGCGCGCCAGTCGTTGAACTCCGGGATGGACAGCTCGACCAGCTCCTGATTCGCCGTCAGGTCGCGCTTCCAGAGGACCATCAGGCGGTCCTGTTCGGCGAAGGGCAGGGGGCGGATGAGCACGACTTCGACGACCGAGAAGATGGCCGTGTTGGCGCCGATGCCGAGGCCGAGGGTGAGGGCCGCGACGAGCGCGAAGCCGGGGTTCTTCCTGAAGGCGCGCGCGCCGTACAGAAGGTCTCTCCAGAAGCTTTCCAAAACGCGTTCTCCCTTCACTCGCTAAGACGCGACTTTGTGATCGAGCCCGACGAAGGGCGACGCGCCGGGCGTCGCTTCGTCCCGCGCGGCGCGGGCCGCCTTCGCCAGCTTGAACCAGTCGAGGACGAAGGTCGTCGCGCTGAAGCCCAGGCCCCGGTCGAGCGTGTGCAGGGCGCGTGAAAGCTCCCGGCGGACGGCGCCGCGGAAGGCGCGCTCGATCTGCTCGCGGGCGCCGCTCAAGCCTTCGACGACGGTCGTCGCCAAATCGTGCCCGGCCCGCGCGCGCCGCCACGCGAACTCGTAGAGCCGCAATCGCCCCTCGTCTTCGACCGCGCCCGTCACGACGACGACGACGTGGTCGGCCTCGGTCTCTTCAATCGTCTCGGCCGCGCGCCGGCAGAAGGCTGGTGTCAGGTCGCCGTCCTTGGTGACGAAGAGGAAGGAGCTGCCGCACACGTCCACGGCGAGCGAGGACTCGCCGTGCGGCGAGACGGGGCCGGTCGCGATCTCGCTGTCGGGCACGCCGAGTGAGCGGACGATTTTGTAGACGCGGTTCGTCAGCCACCCGCCGTCTTCGAGCAGCGAGACGGCGAGGCGCGTAGGGTTGACGGTCTCCTCGATGACTTCGTCGGCGACGGGCGCGGCGCACTGGCTGCACTTCGCCTTGCTGATGGTGACGGCGGCGAGCGAGTCGGGCGAGGGCAGGTCGAAGAGCGCGTGGCCCGACTTGCGGCAGCTCACGCGCAGCTCGCGTTCGAGCAGGCCCGCTTCCATCATCTTCTCGACCGAGACGCCCGAGAGCGCGCCCGCTTCTTTCAACAGGCGCCGCGGCGTAAAGCCCTCGCGCCGCATCTCCTGCACGCGCCGCAGGAAGTGGCGCACGGGCTGTTGCTCAAGCAGCTCGGAGGCGCGCGCGAGTTGACGGCCGCCGCGCAGCGCCGCGCCCGCGCGCACGACCTCCAAGGGCTGCACGGCGATGAAGCGCGCGAGCCCCTGCGAGGAGCGCCCGGCGCGGGCCTCCCAGCTCGGAAGGGCCGACGCGTTTTCTACTTCCCTTCTCTCTTCCGCCTCGATGCCGGACGCCGCCTCTCGCACTTCCGCGCAGAAGCGTTCGAGCTTCGCTAAGGGCGCGGCCGTCTCGACGCCGTAGACGACGAAAGCCTCGACGCCGCCTTCGGCCCCGTCCCCGAAGACGAGTGAGAGCACGCAGTCGTTTTCGCAGAAGAGTTCGCCCGGCGTGTGCGGCCCTTCGGCGGCGCACTCGCGTTCGAGTCGCGCCGACGCGGAGGCGAGTGCGGCTTCGTCGAGTCCTTGCAGCAGCAGGCGCAGGGCCGCGCGCCGCGTCGTGCGGACGAGCGGCTTCGGGTGCTTCGCCGCCAGCGCGTCGAGCAGGCGCAGGCGCTCGTCCTCGCCGAGCGGGAGCGGGAGCCTTTTGCTTTGGAGGAGCAGCATAGAGAGCTTTTAAGGCTGGACCCTGATGCGAAGCCGCTCGCTTCCCGTGAAGCGTTCGGGGTAGCGGCGCTCCTTCGCCATCCGGAGCGCGATTGATTCGTAAGCGTCGGCGCCCGGCCGCGGGTTCCACACGCGCGCGTCCGTCACGCGCCCCTGCTCGACCTGCACGATGACCTGCACGACGTAGGCGCCGCGCGGCGCCGCGACCCCCTCGACCTTCCGCGTGCCGATCACCGACGCCTCCGAAGGCACCGCCTCGGGCGCCTCCTGCTTCGGCTGCGTCTCCGTCCGGGAAGGTGCAGGCGGCTGTGGGGCCAGCGCGGGCGTCGTCGTGAGCGCGGCGCCGGGCGGGGGCGTGCGGGGCGCGTCGGACGGGTAGAAGATGGCGCCGAGCGTCGCGACGAGGCTCAGGCCCGCGAGGAAGCTGATGACGACGGCGTAGACGAGCCGCTCGCGCGAGAAGCGGCGCGCGGTGTTGTTGATGGCCTCCTCGACGGCCGTCAGACGCTCCTCCAGAGGCGCCACCAGCTCGGCGGCCGGCGGCAACTGGAGCACGTCGCCGCGCGGCGGCAGCGCCGCGTCGCTCACTTCCCTGCCCGCGACCCTCAGCTCCGCCAGCCCCTCGCGCCGCGGCCCTTCGACGAGGTCTTCGATGAATCTCTGCCCCTGCCTGTCGATGCTCCGCTCGGGCGGCCTCACGAGCGGGTTGAAGTTGAACGACGCGCCGCCCAGAGACAAAGCGGCGTACAGCGCCTCGACGCCGCGCAGCTTGCCGAGCTGCGCGTCCACGAGCTGCCCCTCCTCGAAGAAGAACGAGCCGGGGCCTTCCGCGTACTCGACCTGTAATCGCCCCGTCTTCCTCTGCACGCGCAGCCGCCGGATGAGGTCCGGCAACGGCTGCTCGTCGAGGTGGCCCGCCAGGACCACGAACTGTGTCCGCTCTACGTTCTCCACTGGTTGATTCCTGACCGCCCGCGAGTCGTGAAGCCGCCGTCATAGATATGGGTTAACCGGAGTTCTGTCAAGGTAGTTTTTTGACGGCTAAAGCGCCGCGAGGCGCTCGAAGGTAAAGATTCCTTCGAGCGCCTCGCGGCGCCGCTTCGGGCTTAACTCTCGGGGCCGGTTACTGGCGGCGGACGCCGATGCGGCGTTGGACGAGCTCTTCGACTTCGAGGGGGACGCCGTCGGCCTTGGCGCGGCGGATGAACTCGGCGTCGATGTGGAAGATGCGCATCTTGACCAGCTCCTCGACGGAGAGGTTGGTGAGCCCTTCGCCGCGGGCCTCGGCGATGAACTCGGGGGTGACTTTGAAGATGCGCATCTTGACGAGGCTCTCGAAGGACTCTTTGTCGAAGCCCATCTGCGTGACCTGGCGGACGAAGTCGGGGTCGATTTTGAAGATGCGGGCCTTGACCAGCTCCTCCATGCGGAGGTTCGGGAAGCCGCTGGCCTTCATCTCGCGCATGAACTTGGAATCGACTTTGAAGATGGCCGCCTTGAAGAGGTCGCCCACGTCGAGCCGGCCGAAGTCGGCCGAGAGCAGGTCGTCGGCGAGCGCCGTCGTGACGTTGAGGGTCGCCGCCGCGAAGAGCCTGTTCTCGGGCTCGCGGCCGTCCTCCGATGAGGCGGGCTCATTCTCGAAGTCGAAGCCGCGGCTCTTCATGGCGGCGAGGAAGCTCGGGTTGCCGGTGAAGCGGAAGGTGCCGGAGCCGTTGCCGTTCTGGAAGCTGCCTTCGCACTCGATGGTGCCGGCCTCGCGCACGAGGCTGAACCTGACGGGGCCGCCCCTCATGGCCTGCTCGCGCGCGAGCCCTTGCAACTCCGAGAAGTCGTAGGTCTGGCCCATCTGGTGGCGGCCTCCCTTCTCGGTGCGGCGCTCGAAGGAGAGGTTGATTTTGGTCTGGTCTTCAAGCTTGGCCGAAGCCTTCCACTCGCCGGTCAGCGAGTTCTGCGCGCGGGCCGCCGGGGCGTAGGCGGCGAAGAGGACGAGTGAGAGCAGGAGGGCGCAAGCCCCGAGAATGCCTTTAGCCTTTGACATAGAATCTCTCCCGAAAACTTTTTTTTCAGTCGCTTTACGACACTGAAACACCGCGCGGCCGGGAGTCGTGGCGGAAAATTTTTGAAGGTCAGCCGTCGAAGCGCACGGAGCGCGTGTCCCGCTCCTCGCCGGTCGGGACCGCGAGCGGGCCGTACAGCTCCGGGCGCCTCGCCTTCAGCCAGCGCCGGCCCGAAGAGGTCGGGAGGACGGAAGCGTCGAGGTCCGCGACGACCATGTCGTCGGCCGCCCTGCACGTCTCGACGAGGATCTCGCCGTAGGGGTCGAGGATCATGGCGTTGCCCGTGCGCACCTCGTCGTCGTCGGGGCCGACGCCGTTGCTGAAGACGAGAAACATGCCGTTGTCGTGCGCGCGCGAGGGCAGCCAGCGCATGAGCCAGCCGCGCCCCTTGGGGCCGCGCAGCTCGGCCTCGACGGCGGCCGGGTCCTGCTCGCGACGCTCCCAGAGCGCGGGGTCAATCGCGCCCATCGCGCGCGGGCTGCGCGAGCGGCAGCCGCCCGTCTGGTGCGGCGCGAGGAGGATTTCGGCGCCCATCAGGGCGCACATCCGCGCGTTCTCGACGAGGTTGTTGTCGTAGCAGATGAGGACGCCGACGCGGCAGCCGTGCGGCGTGTCGAAGACCGTGTAGCGGTCGCCCGATTTCATGTGCGGGCCTTCGAAGGCGTGGAGCTTGCGGTGGCACTCGGCGCGGCCGTCGGGCATCGCGACGACGTAGCTGTTGAATAGCGAGCCGTCGGGGCCGAGCTCGATGAGCCCGGCGCCGACGGTCATCCCGTGCTCTTTCGAGAGCGCGAGGAGCTGTCCGGTCGAAGGGCCTTCCGGGAAGGGCTCGGCGAGTCGTTCGACCTCTGCGCGCGGAAGGTTCCTGACGTGCCAGTAGCCCGTGATGCACATCTCGGGGAAGACGACGAGCTCGACGCCGCGCGCGGCAGCCTCCCCGACGAAGGCGCGAATCTTTCCGAGGTTGGCCGCCTTGTCGCCCGCCGCGTGCTGAAACTGCACGGACGCGACACGTACGTTTCTCATGGCGGAAATGTAGCACGAAGCCGCTTCGACAACCTTGTCTGCGCCGCCACAGGCCGGCCGGCCCGCTTCAGTTTGCGGCGCGGCTCGCGGGCGCCGTACTATTCGCCGCCGACGAGAAGGCGGCCGGCCGCGTTTTCCTGCCGCGGAGGCCCAAACCGGATTTTGCGTTTTAAGGCCCTGTGACGCGTTTTCTCGAATTAGGGCCACCTAGGGGTGTTTCGGGGGCTAAAAACGGCAGGAAGGTGGCAATGCGTCGAAATGCGCGGGGCCTGAGAGCGCGCCGGAACCCCTTCCGGCGACTTTTCGACGTTCGGGACCGAAATCCGCGCCCTCCGGCCGCCGCGTCGCACAGGCTCGCTGAACCTCTTCTCCGAAAGGCTCGAAACCATGTCGAGAAGCCTCCGGGCGGCGCTCGTCTGCGCCGCCCTCCTACTGCCCTCGGGAAGCGCCGAGGCGCAGGGCGGACCCGCTCTCAAGCTGAAGGCGAACCGCGTCTCGCTCTCCGGCGGAAGGTCGTTGACGCTGAACCTCCCCGAGAGCTTCGCCGTCGCCGTCGCCGCGCAAGGCTTCAAGCGGCCACGCTTCATGGCGCGGGCTTCAGACGGGCGCGTCTTCGTGACCGACATGCACAGCCTCGCCGACAACGAGAAGGGCGCGGTCTACGTCCTCGACGGCTTCGACCCTCAGCGTAAAAACTTCGCGAAGGTCACGCCCTACCTGACGCGCCTGCGCAACCCCAACAGCGTCGCCTTCCACACGGACGCGGCCGGCGTCGAATGGCTCTACCTCGCGTTGACCGACCGACTGGTTCGCTACAGGTACGAGGCGGGCAAGGACGAGCCGACTGCACCGCCCGAAGTGCTGGCGACCTTCCCCGATTACGGTTTGAACTACAAGTACGGCGGCTGGCACCTGACGCGCACCGTCGCGGCCGGCGGCAACGGGAAGATTTACGTCTCGGTCGGGAGCAGTTGCAACGCCTGCGTCGAGAAGGAGGCGGTGCGCGCGAGCGTCATCGAGATGGACCCGGACGGTAGGAGCCGGCGCGTCTACGCGCGGGGCCTGCGCAACGCGGTCGGGCTGCGCTGGGTGGGCGGACGACTCTTCGCCACCAACATGGGCGCCGACCACCTCGGCGAGCACAAGCCGGCCGACACGCTCTACGCGCTGACGGCCGGAGCGGACTACGGCTGGCCCTACTGCTATCAATCGGGCGCGAAGGTTTTCGCCGACGTGAAGTTCAAGCGGGGAGGAAGTGTGAAGAGGACCTGTCGCGGCGTCCCCGTTGCCTTCGCGGCCTTCGACGCTCACAGCTCGCCCCTCGGCCTCGAACACTTCGGCGCGGGGAGCGCCGACGAGCTTGAAGACTCTTTCCTCGTCGCCCTGCACGGCTCCGGCAAGAGAGCACTCGGGCGCGGCTACGGCGTCGCTCGCGTGCGTGCCGACGGCAGGGCTCATGTGGTCGTCGAGGATTTTATGAACGGCTTCCTACAGGCGGGTAAGGTTCAGGGGCGACCGGCCGACGTGTTCAAGTTCGGGCGGGACTCTTTCCTCCTCACGGACGACCACGCGGGGGTCGTCTACTACGTCTACAGGAAGTAGCGGACGCGGCCCGCCACCCGACGGCTTGAGGAGGATTCAGTAAGGCAGGACCATTCTCTTGATGCGGCCCTCGGCTATCATCCGGTCAATCGTCGAGTCCGCTTCCCTGACGAGCGTCTTGAGCCGCTCGTAGCCGGCCGCGTCCAACATCAGGAGCACGCCCGCCCCTCCGGCCCTCGACGGGTCCGTGGCGTAGAGTTGCAAGTGCGCGTCGCCCTCGCCGCTGACGACGAAGGTGAGTTGTAAGCTCCCGATGAGCGTCTCCAGCGTGCCGAGGTCCACGTGCAGGGGCGCGTCCGTCATGTGCCTACTTCCCTTCTTTGCCTGCCTCCGTCAACCGAGTTGGTGTCTCGCCCGAGGGGTCTGCGTCTGTCGCGGACGGCTTTCGTCTCCTGACCTGCGCCTGTGCGATGGCGACGCTCTTGACCGTCACCCAGTCCATGGGGTGCATGCCGCCGGCAAGCTGGCTCTCGGCCTCCTCGAACGTCTTCCCGCCGGCCACGAGGTCGGCCACTCTGGCGGCGAAAGATTCGACTTCTGCCGGCGTCAGCCGGCGAACTTTTCTTTTAATATTTTCTTTAAAAGCTTTTCTTTCTTTATTGGCTGCACACTGTGCAGGGGCTGCACGTTGTGCAGCGGGTGCATATTGTGCAGGGGCTGCACGTTGTGCAGGGGTCGGGTCCGATATTAAAACTCTGAATATCAGACCCCGCATGCTCAAATCCTTGTTAACACAATCTTGCTCCACACGCTTGACCAGCTCTCGTCCTTCCAGCTTATCAATACTCTTGCGAACCTGTCTTTCGCTTATGTTACAAGCACTTGCGAGGACGGGGACGCTTACCCGGCACGTGTCCGAAGCAAAACCGCGGGAGAGTCTGTAGAGACGTAAAAGGACCGCCTGATCGTATGTGTCGAGGGTCGGCAGAATACGGTCGAAAAGCTCGTTGGATACACGCGTATAGCCATGACCCCCTGCACGTCGTGCAGCCCCTGCATATTGTGCAGCGGCTGCACCGTGCAGGGGCCCCCCCCCCTTCTGTGCAGGGGTTCCCCCTGCATATTGTGCAGGGGCTCCCGATGCCTCTCGGATGCCCTCGGCGGTCTGCGCGTCGTCGTCCGTGGCCGCCTCGTCTGCCTCCGGGACGGCCTCCGCGGGCGCCGGGCGGGCGCCCATGAAGGCGGCGAACACGTCGTCGAGGAGGGAAGGGTCGTTAGTCGGTAGCGGTCTCGCGGACAGATCGCCGTATTTTCGCTTCTTCGAGGTCATGGACCATCTCCTTCGTCGCTCTCAGGTAGTCCACCGCGCCGCTTGAGGTGGAGTCGTATTCGAAGATCGTCTTGCGGGCGGTGAAGGCTTCGGCCAGTCGCGTGTTCTGATGGATGGGGGGCAGGCAGAGCGACTGGAAGCGCTCCTGCATCAGCTCGTGGATGTCACGCGCGAGATTCGTGCGGTTCATGAAAGTCGGAAGGCCGTAGGGGCGGATGGTCGCCTTGCCGCCCGTCACCTTCAGGAGCGTGCTCATCAGGTGCGAGACGGCGTCGAAAGCCTCCTGCTTGACCTCGACGGGGATGACGACGACGCCGGCCGCGCCGAAGGCGTTCAGCGTGTTCATCGAGAGGTTGGGCGGGCAGTCGATGAGGACGTAGTCGTAGGCGCCTTCGGAGAGGTCTGAGAAGGCGTCGGCCAGCCGCTCGTGGAACTTGATGACGCCGAGCAGCTCGACATCGAGGTTGGCCGTCTTGAGGTTCGAGGGCAGGAGGTCGATGCGGCTCGGCGTCCTGACGATGCAGTCGGCGAGGGGGGCGCGCTGCATGATCACGTCGTAGGTGGAGCGGCCCGGCTCGCCGTGCTTGTTCGTCAGCCAGACGGAGGCGTTGGCCTGCGCGTCGAGGTCGCATAGGAGCACGCGCTTGCGGTGGTGCGAGCGCAGGGCCGCGGCCATGCTGACGGCCGTCGCGGTCTTCCCGACGCCGCCCTTCTGGTTGGCGACAGCGATGATTTTCACGCCTGTGTTCTCCGAAAAAAAAGCTTTGAAGCCGAGCGGCCGGAAAGGGCAGGGAAGGGGCCGGAAGCGAGAAGTCAGCGCCGCCGCCGCCCGCCCTCCTTCTTCGCACTCACGCCCGCGGCGGACTTGGGCGGGCGCCCGACTCCGGGCCTGTGTTCGACGAGCGCGAGGTCCGTCTCCTTCACCATGTTGACGGGGCCGAACCGGGTGGCGGGCAGCTTGCCGCTGGCGACGAGTTGGCGGACCCGCGCGGAGGAGACGCCGAGCCGCTCCGCGGCTTCCGTGGTGGTGACGTAACCTTGCATGGGCGGGAATGCTAACACCGGAGAAATATTTACTCAACGGTTAATATTTTCGGGGAGTGACTAAATCAGACATGAGACGAAGTCGATGACGTGGCTCGGGTAGCGCGGGTGCCGCTGCTTACGGCTCTGCCGCTGGTTCCAGCACCAGACGAACAACTCGACCGCCCGGCGCAGCGCGCGGATGCACTTCGAG
>DASZEK010000143.1:0-2953 GCA_035941045.1 Pyrinomonadaceae bacterium
AGGTGTCGGGTGCCGGGGAAACAATAACCGGCACCCGACACCTGACACCCGTCACCCTCTTTATAGTGAAGCGAGAACGCCGAGCAGCCGCGCCGTGTCGGCGAGGTCCGGGAGGATTGCGTCCGGGTTGTGAGAGGCGAGGTCTTCGACGGAGTGGCTGCGGCCGGTGGCGACGGCGACGGCGCGGGCGCCGAAGTGGCGGGCGCAGGCGATGTCGTTGGGCGTGTCGCCGATGACGATGAAGTGTTCGGGCGGGAGGGCGAGGTTGAGGCGGCGGTTGATGCGCTCGGCGGCGAGGGCGGGCAGGTCGCGGCGGTCGTGCGAGTCCTCGCCGAAGGCGCCGGGCAGGCGGAAGAACTCGTCGAGCCCGACGTGCTTCAACTTAAGATAAGCGGCCCGCTCGACGTTGCCGGTGAGGAGCGAGGAGAGGTAGTGGCCCGAACCCGCGACAGCCTCAAGCGCCTCGCGCGCGCCGGGCAGCGCGTAGTAAATCTCGCTGCCGCGCGTCAGCCGCTCAAGCTCCTCGAAGTAGAGCCCGCACAACTCCGGCGCGCGCTCGCGCACGTGCTCGTGCGTGTAGCCCTCGTCGCGCAAAGCCTCCGCGGTGATTTGAAGGTCAGTCATGCCCGAGGCGTTCACCTCGTCGAGCCGCCCCGCCGTGCCGAACAGTCGCACGAGCACCGGCCCCATGTAATCCCTCAACAACCCGTGCCGCCGCGACCGAACCAGCGTCCCGTCAATGTCCCAGAGAAGCACGCGCATTGTCATTCGACGACGACGAGCACGTCGCCCGCGTTGACGGTGGAGCCGACCGCGGCGCGCAGCTCGATGACGGCGCCGCCCTTCGGCGACTTCAGCTCGTTCTGCATCTTCATGGCTTCGACGACGACGAGGCCCTGTCCGGCCTCGACCTGCTGGCCCTGCTCGACGAGGACGCGCACGACCTTGCCCGGCATCGGCGCCGTGACCTGCGCGCGGCCCGAATCCGCGCCCGCCGCGGCCGGCCCGCCGCGCAGGTGCTTCGGGTCAGTGACGACCACAGAATAGTCGCGTCCGCCGACCGAGACGTTCAAGGAGCCGCGCGACTGTGCCGCGCCGACGCGGCACTCGTAGACGCGCCCGCCGCGCAGCAGGAGGTATTCGCCCGCGCCCACGGAGCGCGCCTCAAGCTCGTAGCGTCGGCCGCCGACTTCGGCGACGACGCGCCCGCCCTCGCGCGTGAACTCGACCGGCTCCCTCTCGCCTTCAATCTCGGCCAGCAGTTTCATCTTAAATCCTCGACGCGTGGAGGGCCGCGCGCCCCGTAGTCTTCCAGCGGCTCGGCGCCGGGGGCGGCGGCTGACGCTGCCCGCTCGGCGTGCCGCCTTCGGCGTAGGCGAGCGCGGCGGCGATGCGCGCGAGGTCGCGCCGCTCGGCGTCGTCCGCCGCTTCGTCGTTGGCTTCGGCGCGGCGCTGCATGAAGCGGGCGATGAAGCCGGTGTCGAGTCGGCCCGCGACGAACTCCTCGTCGTTCATGACCTCGCGGAAGAAGGGAATCGTGGTCTTGATGCCGCCGACCTCGTACTCGGCGAGCGCGCGCCGCATGCGCTCGATGGCTTCGAGACGCGTGCGGCCCCAGGTGGCGAGCTTCGAAATCATCGGGTCGTAATAGATGGAGACTTCGGAGCCGGCGTAGACGCCGCCGTCGTCGCGCACGTTGGGGCCGGCGGGCACGCGCAGGTGCGTGACGGGGCCGGGCGAGGGCATGAAGTTCTGCTCGGGGTCTTCGGCGTAGACGCGGCACTCGACGGCGTGGCCCGTCCAGCTTACGTCGCTTTGCGTGAAGGAGAGCGGAGAGCCGGCCGCGACCGTGATTTGCTCGCGCACGAGGTCCACGCCCGTCACCAGCTCCGTCACGGGATGCTCGACCTGCAAGCGCGTGTTCATCTCAAGGAAGTAGAACTCGCGCGTCACGTCGGAGACTAAGAACTCGACGGTGCCGGCGCCGACGTAGTCGCAGCGGCGCGCGATGTTAACGGCCGCCTCGCCCATCGCCGCGCGCAAGGAGGGGTCGCCGATGGGCGAGGGGCATTCCTCGATGACCTTCTGGTGGCGGCGCTGGATGGAGCACTCGCGCTCGCCGAGGTGGACGTGGTTGCCGTGGGCGTCGGAGAAGACTTGAATCTCGACGTGGCGTGGCCGCTCGACGGCCTTCTCCAAGTAGACCGACTCGTCGCCGAAGGCCGACAGCGCCTCGGAGCGCGCCGTCTCGAAGGCCGACTGTAATTCAGATTCGGCGGCGACCAGCCTCATGCCCTTGCCGCCGCCGCCGGCCGCGGCCTTGAGCATGACGGGGTAGCCCAAGCGGGCGGATGTCTCGCGCGCGTCTTCGAACGAAGTGAGAGCCTCGGTCGTCCCCGGCACGACGGGCGCGCCCGCCTCGATGGCCGCGCGCCGCGCGCTCGTCTTCGAGCCCATCAACTCCATCGCCTCGGCCGGCGGGCCGATGAGGACGAGCCCCGCGTCCTTGACGGCGCGCGCGAAGGCGGCGTTCTCCGCGAGGAAGCCGTAGCCGGGATGAATCGCCTCGGCGCCCGAGCGGCGCGCGGCGTCGATAACGCGGTCGATGCGCAGGTAGCTCTCGGACGACGCGGCCGGTCCTATCAGATAAGCCTCGTCGGCGAGCCTGACGTGCAGCGCCGCCGCGTCCGCCTCCGAATAGACGGCCACCGGGGAGACGCCCATCTCCCTGCACGCGCGTATGACGCGCACGGCGATCTCGCCGCGGTTGGCGATAAGGATTTTTTTGAACATAAAAAAGCCGCGAATAGTGAATCGTAAATCGTGAACCGATTATGGCACGAATGCCCTTATCGGTTCACGGTCAACGGTCCGCGATTCACGAGTTCTTTCCCGTCAGACGACGACGGAGTTGCCGGGCTGGCGCGGGTTGAAGCGGACGGTGACGCGGGCG
>DASZEK010000144.1:0-4478 GCA_035941045.1 Pyrinomonadaceae bacterium
CCCCCCTCCCGATTTTGTTAACGCTCCCCCCGCCTTAAGGCAGCATCTCGATGTTGAACCAGAAGCGGGCGTTGCCCTTGGACTGGATGCCGAAGAGGAAGCTGACGTTGAGGGTGTCGCCGGGCCTCAGGGGCGTAATCGTAGTGATGCCGTCGGCCGAGAGGGTGGAGTTAAAGCCGCCGCCGTTCGGCTGGTTGTTCGGCGCGAGCGGCGAAGCCTCCTCCAGCCTCAGACCTTGAATCGTCAGCGAGCCGCCGCCGCACGGGTTCGGCTCCGTCGAGACGGACGAAGTCATCGCGCGCAGATCAGCATTCGGCGACCCCGAGTAGTTCCCGTCGGGGAAGATTGAGAGGTCCACGAGGCGGAACCTGAGCCGCGTGATGGTCGAGGTCGAGGTGTTGGTAATCGTCCGGCGGAACGCGATGGTCCCGTTGAAGCCGTTCGTGACCGAGGCGGTCGTCCTCATGCGGTTCGGCGCGACGGTGTTCGAGACGCACGGCGCGAGCAGCGTGGCCGGGGCCGTCGTGTTGCGCACGATGGGGCTCGAAGAGTTCTCGGGGCCGGGCGAGCCGATGTGGCGACCGCGGCGCGTGCCGTCGAGGGCGATGCAGGTCGTCCCCGGCGGGTCTATCGCGCAGTTGCCGTCCGTGTCGGCCCAGATGAAGTCCGCGCCGTTGTCGCCCGTGTCGAACGGGAGGCCGTACCGCTCGGAGCGGAAATAACTGTTGTTGGTCGTCAGGGTCGTCAGCGGGTAGACGCCGTCGCCCTCCTTGAAGAGCGTGTTCGTCTCGCTGGTCGTGCCGACCGCGTCGAGGCGGTTGGCGGTCGTGAAGTTGGCGGGGTTGGCCGTCTTGAAGAGCGCGATGCCGGTGTTGAGCGGGAGGGCGTCGGCGCCCGTGTAGGTGGCGTCGCAGATGGCGGTCGTGCCGTTGCCGGCCGGGTAGCCGAAGAGGCTGTAGCCGACCGAGGGCGTGCTGTTGCAGCCGAGGTAGTGGGCGCGCGGCGGAATCTTCGTGCCGTTCGGGATGTAGAAGAGCGTCGTCCCCGGCGACTTCGCCACCGCGTAGCCGGCCGAGCCGTCGGTCGTGAGGACGTTCACCTCGGAGTCGCTGTTGTTGTAGATTTCGACGAACTCGTCGCTGGCGCCGTTCGTGCCGCTCCAGCGGAACTCGCTGATGATGAGCGTCTGCGCCGACGCGCTCGCGGCGCACGCGAGCACGAGCGCGCAGGCCGCCGCGTGCAACCAAATCTTTCGCATGGGTGGTGTCCCCCTCCTGAATAGTCAGCGCGGCTTGACGATCTTGCGGGACTGGAATTCGCGCAGGAGCCTCTCGACGCTCTCGGCCGCGCGCTCGGGCGTCACGTCGTAGGCGGCCGTCAGCTCGCCGACAATCTCTTCGGGCGCGCGGTTCCGTTCGAGGCCCCGCCAGACGAGCATCGCCGTCTCGTTGAGCTGGAAATATTTTTTGGAGTTGAGGTCAACGAGCACGCCCTCGCCGCCGCTCAGGTCAACGCAGACGACTTGGTCGCTCGGAATCAAGGTTTCGAGGTTCATGACTTTTTCAAACTGAGACGGCGTGCGCGCCTGCCGGGACGTGGGCCGAGACGTAGGCGGCAGCGTAGTCGAGGTCGCCGAGCAGGTCGGTCCCGGCGCGCAGCTCGTGGCAGACGCACTGGCGCGCGAGGGCCGCGAGCGCCGCGACGTAGCCGCGCGCCGCCGCCCTGTCGTAGCAGGCCCACGGGCACATCCTCAAGAGCCGCGACATCGCCTCCCAGCGCGGCAGCTCGCGGCAGCGGCTCTCGCGCTCGTGCGAGAGCGAGGCGAAGAAGAGGACGCGCGGCGCGCCCTTCTCCCTGAAGCCTTCGGGGAAGAGGTCGCGCGGGTGGAAGCGGAGCTTGAGCGGGTCGAAGGGGACGGCCTTCGTCTCGACATCTTTCAGGCCGGGGACCAGCTCGGCGGCGTGGGCCTCCTTTGTGACGGCGAAGGCGCGGCGGACTCCCCACGCCTCGACGCCCCCGCCGGCTTCGGCCAGCAGCAGCGAGTCGTCCGAGATGTACTGCCAGCCGCGCGCCGCCAACTGCATCGTCAGCGTAGACTTCCCGCTCCCCGAAGGCCCCGCCAGCAGGACGCAGGCGCCGCTCCGAGGCTCGATGCAGGCGGCGGCGTGCAGGTCGAAGAGGCCGCAGCGGCGGAAGGCCGCGGAGGTCGCCTCGAAGACGAGCCGGGCGAAGGCCAGCGGGGTCCGCTGCTGTCCGGTGTCGCCCAGCCACACGTCAACCCGCCTCGCGCCTTCGCCTACGGCGCGGATGCTGAAGCCCCTGCCCTCATGGCTGTAAGTGTTTTCGCCCGCGCGGCAGAGCCAGCCGCCGGCCGTCTCGAAAGATTCGAGGCCGTCGGTCCGGAGCGGTGGCGGCGAGCCCCTGCGGACGCGGATGGTCACGTCCGGTTCGGGCGCCGTGTCGGCCTCGCGCGGGTGCAGGTGCCAGCCGGCGTAGATGCGCTCGAAGGGGCGCGAGGCTTCCTCGTCCTCGGCTTCGAGGCAAAGCGAACGACTGGCGACGGCGTAGTGCTTACGCCGCGCCAGTCTTAAGGGGAATGAGGATGTGTCCATAAGAGGCATGTGGCCGTCGCTGGGCAAGCGGCAGCCGGGCCTCCCCTTGGCGCCGGCCCTACGGGATGACCGTGCTCTCGCCGCCGCCCTGGAAGAAGGTGGTCGTCTCCAGCACGTCAACGGGGGCCGAGATTTCGGGCTCGACGAAAGGCTTCCTGACGGCCGAGACCTCCTGCGACATCAACGACTCGCACTGGCCCGCCGTCTGCTCGCTGCTCATCACTTCGTTCTTCTCTTTCAAGGTTCTTTGCCTCCTGAGGATTGTTGGTGTCAGTTCGCCGTTTGGGCGGTTGACGGCGCCGCCAGGACAAGTCGGAGCGGCTGAATCTGATACGTCTGCAAGTCGCTGCGGTAGTACAGCTTGACCGCCGGAGAGAGCGTGCGCACGGCCTGCTCCAGCGTAAAGTTCTTAAAGTCGAGGTCCACGGGGTCGTCAATCATGACTCGCGGCTCGAACGGGACTCCGATTTCGCCCGCGATCTTGGCGACCACCACCATGAGCGGCTGGCGGCGCGCGCGGACGCTCAGTTGGTTCTGCGCGTAAGTGACCTTGAGCGGATTCTCCTCGTCCCTCTTGCGCTGCTCCTCCTCGGTGCCGACGCCGTCCTCGGTGTCGCCCTCGATGAGCATCGCCTCGTTGCTCCCCCTCACGACCTCGGTCGTCGAGGGCGCGCGCTCGTTGAGCGCGTAGAGGTAGACGGCGAGGGCGCGCGGCTCCTGCCCGTCGCCGCTCAGCTCGTAGTCCACGTACGGTTGCGGGGCGAGCCTGTGGAGGATGCCCTCCAGCGTGGCGCCCGCCAGCTCGACCGTGACGCGCTGCTGCTGCATGAGCGGGCTCAGGAAGACCTTCGCCTTCGTAGCCTTGGCAAGTTCGGCGGCCAGCTCCGTCATCTTCACGTCCTTCGCCACGATGGAGTAGGTGCGCGGGGTGGCTTTGCTCGCCTTGACGGTCAGCGTGCCGCGCTCTGACGGCTTCGCGGCCTCGGGCTTGCCCGGCTCGGGCTTCGCGCCCTGCGTCTGTGGCGGCGGGCCGGCCGGCTTGGTCTCTTTAACCTGCCGGGCGGTTGACGGCCCGGCGGCGGTCAGGATGAAAAGAGCGGCGGCCGAAATCGCCTTGAGGCCCAAGGGCCGGAAAAATTCAGTCAGGTACTGCTGCATTACTTGGTCTCGGGTTCCTCTTCGCAGTTCTCTCCCCGCTCAATCGCTGCCCGTCGGATTGCTCGAAGGTGAAAAGAATTCGCGCGGGCGAATCGTTTGACTAAGGGAAAGCGCCTGCCTAGCGTGTCAACCGAATGGCTAGCGGAAGCTAACATAGTTGACACGGCAGCGTCAACGTCGCCGCCGTCTAAACACTTTCGGGGCCTTTAGTTTGCGCGGGGCGGGCGGCCGGGCCTCGACGACTCGGCCGCCCGCCCCGCGCGGGCACGGGTTACAGGTTACGGCGCGGCCTCGACGAAGAAGAAGAACCTCGCGGTGCCTCCCCTCATGATGCCGACCAGGATGTTGACGTTGACAGTGCCGGTCATCGGCGCCAGCGGCGTGCCCGACGACACCTGATTGACGTTCAGGCTGGAGTTGTACCCGCCGCCGAGCGGCTGGAACGCCGCGTACTCCAGCGTCGTCCCGCTCGTCGGCTTCGGCCCCGTGGAGGTCGCGACGAGGGGCTCATCGGACGAGGAGAGTACGCGGAGGTCGGCGCACGGCGCGAAGCAGTAGTTCGGGCGACCGGCCTGCGGGCTGGTCGGCGTGTTCAGCGTCGTGATGTCCACGACCCTGATGCGCATCCTCGTCACCGGCGTCGCCGTGTTGTTGGTGATGGTGCGGCGGAAGCGCAGCGTGCCGTTCTGCCCGTTCGGGACGACGACC
>DASZEK010000145.1:0-7976 GCA_035941045.1 Pyrinomonadaceae bacterium
CACGCCCGCGCCTATCCGCAGGCCCTCTTTGCCGTCGCCCTCGACGCGCCGCAGCTCGGGGATGCGCCCCACGGAGATGACGGTGCGCGGCGTCTGCTGCCGCCGCTTCATGTTCGGGTAGAGGTCGGTCCCGCCCGCCACGAACTGCCCCGACGGCCCCGCCTCGCCCATCATCCTCACCGCCTCGCCCACCGTCTTCGGCACGAGGTAGGCGAATTTAGGAAGTCTCATCATAACGGTTCAGCAATCTCTCCCTTATGAATGCACGGCCACGCGCGGCATCTCCTTGCCGTCGCCGCCCTCGGCGGGCGTCAGGACTTTCAAAGGCTCGGGCCACGTGACCGTGGGGACGGACTTGGGGCCGAAGCGGGGGTCTTTGCCCTGCCGCTTGGCGCGCAGGGCGGCGAGGACTTTTTCGGGCGTGATGGGGACTTCGTCGATGCGGACGCCGACGGCGTCGTAGACGGCGTTGGCGATGGCGGGCATGACGGGGAGGAGCGGACCCTGGCCGACCTCCTTGGCGCCGTAGGGGCCGTTGGGGTCGGGGTCTTCGACGAGGTACGTCACCACGTCGCACATCTCCATAGTCGTCGGGCTCTTGTATTCCAGAAGCGACGGGAACTTGTGCACGACGTTGCGGTTCGCGCGGTAGACCATCTCCTCCATGAGAGCTTCGCCGAGGCCCATGTAGATGGAGCCTTCGACCTGACCCATGACGAGCACGGGGTTGATGGAGCGGCCGATGTCGTGCGCGACCCAGATGCGGGGGACGAGGACTTGGCCGGTGTCGGCGTCAACTTCGACTTCGGCGACGGCGGCCGAGTAGCTGTAGGCGGGCGAGGGGCCGACGCCCGCGCCCTTGAACTTGCCCGGAGAGCGCGGCGGGACGTAGGAGCCGACCGTGCCGATGGTGCCGAACCTGGACTCGGCGAGGACGACGGCCTCGGGGAAGGTGACGCCCGTCTCGGGGTTCTCCACGTCGAAGACGCGGCGCTCGGCGAAGGAGAGGTTGGCGGCCGGGACGCCGAGCTTTTCGGCGACGGCGATGGTCAGGAGTTCGCGGGCGCGCTCGGCGGCCTGGATGGCGGCGTTGCCGGTCATCAGGGTGACGCGGCTCGAATAGCTGCCGAGGTCAACGGGCGTCAGGTCGGTGTCGGCCGTGACGACGCGGATGTCGAAGGGGTCGATGCCGAGGACTTCGGCGACGACGTAGGCGAGCACGGAGTCCGAGCCCTGCCCGATGTCGGTCGAGCCGCACTGGACGCAGACGCCGCCCTGCCGGTCGAGCCGGAGCTGCACGCCCGAGTGCGGCATCGAGTTCCAGTAGATGGGCAGGCCCGCGCCGCAGATGTATGAGCTGCAAGCCAGCCCCACGCCGCGCCCCTCGGGGAGCCGCCTGAATTTGTTCTTCCAGTCGGAGCCTTCGACGACCTTCTCGATGCACTTGCCGAGGCCCATTGAGCCGACCCGGAGGTAGTTGGCCGTCACCGTGTAGGGCTGGACGAGGTGTTTGAGGCGCATCTCGGCCGGGTCGAGGTTCAGCTCCTCGGCGACTTTGTCGAGCTGGATTTCGAGGCCGAACCGCGGCTGCGGCGTGCCGTGCCCGCGCTTGGGGCCGCAGGGCGGCTTGTTGGTGAAGGCGCGCAGGCCGCGGAAGCGGTAGCGCGGCACGTCGTAAGTCACGGTCTGGAGCGCGCCCGTGTAGAAGGTCGAGGCCACGCCGTAGGAGCCGTAGGCGCCGCCGTCGAGGAAGGACTGGAAGTCGAGCGCGGTGATGGAGCCGTCGGCACGGACGCCGATGCGGCTCTTCATCAGGACGGGGTGTCGGCCGCGGTGGCAGTAGAAGACTTCCTCGCGCGTGAGCGTGACCTTCACGGGCCGTCGCGTACGGCGAGAGAGTTCGGCGACGACTATCTCGTGGTTGAAGGGGTCACTCTTGCCGCCGAAGCCGCCGCCGTTCGGCGTGGCGATGACGCGGACGTGGGCCGCGGGCATCTGCATCGTCTTGGCGAGCGCGCGGTGGACGTAGTGCGGCGTCTGCGTCGAAGACCAGAGCGTCAGTTTATCGTCCGCGTCGAAGTGCGCGACCGCCGCGTGCTGCTCCATCGGGAGGTGCGTGTTGCCCTCGTAGAAGAAAACGTCTTCGCGGACGAGGTCGGCCTCGGCGAAGCCCGCGTCGAGGTCGCCGAATTCGAGGTGGACGGACTTGTGGACGTTGCCGCCGTCGCCGTAGTCGTGGATGCGTGGCTCGCTGACTTCGACCGCCTCTTCGATTGAGGCGACGGCCGCCAGCGGCTCGTACTCGACTTCGATGAGGTTCATCGCGTCGAAGGCCGTGTCTTCGTCCACGGCCGCGACGGCCGCGACGGGGTCGCCGACGAAGCGCACCTTGCCGACGCAGAGCGCGTGCTCGTCCTGACTGACGGGCAGGATGCCGTAAGGGATGGGCAGGTCCTCGCCCGTGATGACGGCATAGACGCCGGGCAGCGCGGCGGCCTTCGACACGTCGATGGATTTGATGAGGGCGTGCGGGACGTGCGAGCGGAGGATTTTGCAGTAGAGCATCCGGGGCAAGCTGATGTCGTCGGCGAAGCGCGTCTGCCCGGTACACTTCGAGCGCGCGTCCACCTTGCGGAAGGGCTTGCCTACGACCTTCAAGTCTTTCCCGACCTCCACGTCCGCGCCGTTCACCCGCGCCTCAGTCTGAACCTTATTCGTAGCCATAGACGCTCTCTCTCGGCAGCACGGACTCTTCGCCCCTCATCTTGGCGGCGGCAAGCTCGACGGCCTCGTAGATTTTTATGTAGCCGGTGCAGCGGCAGAGGTTGCCGGCGAGGGCTTCTTTAATCTCTTCGCGCGTCGGGGAGGCGTTCTGCGCGAGCAGCTCCTTGGCGACGAGGAGGAAGCCGGGCGTGCAGTAGCCGCACTGGGCGGCGCCGGTGTCGGCGAAAGTCTCCTGCAAGGGGTGGAGGCCCGCCTCGTCGGCCAGACCCTCGACCGTTTCGACGCGGCGCCCCTCGGCTTCGAGGCCGAGCATGAGGCAGGAGAGGACCGAGCGGCCGTCAACGAGGACGGCGCAGGTGCCGCACTCGCCCAGCTCGCAGCCGTGCTTGGTGCCCGTCAGGCCGAGGTCTTCGCGGAGCACTTCGAGCAGAGTCTTGTGCGGGGCGAAGGCGACTTCCGTCTCCTCGCCGTTGAGCGTGAACTGGACGTGCGCCTTCTGTCTTAACGGATGAGTCATAGGTTAGGGATAAGGCTCCTTCGCGGAAAAGACAATATAGCAGTTTTCGCGGGCGGGGCCGAAACGCGCTTTGCGCCTTTGCGCGATTTCTTAAAACTCTCACGCAAAGGCGCAAAGGCGCAGAGGAATGGTTGAGTTTTGTCAGGCGGTGCGGCCGGCGAGGTCGGCGATTTTGGTGATGAGGTCGCCGAGGCCGACGGGCTTGGCGACGTGCATCTGGAAGCCGGCTTCGAGGACGCGCTGGCGGTCCTCCTCGCGCGCGTAGGCCGTGAGGGCGGCGGCCGGGACGCGCCCGCCCGACTCGGCCGAGAGAGCGCGCACCTTGCGGATGAGGGCGTAGCCGTCTTCGCCCGGCATGCCGATGTCGCTCATCAAAACGTCCGGCTTCCAGCGCGCCAGCGCCTCCAGCGCCTCGCGGGCCGAAGCGCAGGCCACCACCTCGGCGCCCGAACGCTCGATGACTTTGCTCATCATCAAACGCGTGTCGTCCTCGTCCTCGACGACCATGACGCGCAGGCCCAAGAGCGTCGGCAGCCCGCCGCGCCGCTTCACGGCGTCGCCGCCCCTGCACGCCTCGTTCGTGCACGGGCGCGGGGCGAGGGCGGGGAAGCTGACCGAGAAGGTAGAGCCGCGGCCCGCGCCTTCTGAGTCGGCGCCGACGGTCCCGCCGTGCAGCTCGACGAGGTGGCGGACGATGGCGAGGCCGAGCCCGAGCCCGCCGTGGCGCCGCGTCGTCGTGCTGTCGGCCTGGCGGAAGCGGTCGAAGACGCAGGGCAGGAAGTCCGGCGCTATGCCGCGGCCCGTGTCGCGGACGACGAGCCGGAGCTGCGCGCCCTCGCGCTCGGTGCTGACCTCGACGCGGCCTCCCTCGGGCGTGAACTTGACGGCGTTCGAGAGGAGGTTCCAGGCGATTTGCTGGAGCCGCTTGGCGTCGCCGGAGATGAGGGCGCGGCCGTCGGCCGGGGTGTAAGTTATCTCGATGCCCTTGGCGTTGGCCGCCGGGCGGACGACCCCGATGGCGTCGGCGACGACCGACGAGAGGTCGGTTTCTTTCACGTCGAGCAGGAGCTTCCCCGAAATGATGCGCGACACGTCGAGCAGGTCGTCTATCAGTTGCGACTGCGAGCGGGCGTTGCGCTCGATGGTCTCAAGGGCTTCGGCGACCACGTCGCGGTCGTACTCCTCGGCGCGCAGCAGGCCGACCCAGCCGACGATGGCGGTGAGCGGCGTGCGCAGCTCGTGCGAGAGCGTGGCGAGGAACTCGTCCTTCAGGCGGTTGGCGGCCTCGGCCTCGGAGCGCGCGGCCTGCTCGCGCAGGAGAATCTTCTCGCGCTCCTCCTCGCTCTGCTTCAGCTCCTCGATGTAGAGCGAAAGCTCTTTGACGTGGCGCTCGGCCTGCTCGGCGTGGGCGGCGGCGGCCTCGATGTTCTTGAGGTTGGTCTGGTAGGTGAGGTAGATGACGGCGATGATGGGGACGGTGGTGAAGACGGCGGGGAAGCCGAAGGCGCGGACGAGCTGCGACGTGATGCCCGCAGCCGACGCGCCCGCCAGAAACGTCATCGAGGTCCAGAGGTAGTAAGTCTTCCACGTCTTCCAGAACGGCGCGTCGAGCTTGAAGGACTTCTCGCCGGCGATGAGGATGGTGTTGGCGAGGTACTGGGCGAGCGCCATGACGCAGATGGCGGCGAGGAGGTTGGCCGAGTAGCCGTCCTGCGCGAGCGCGACGATGCTGCCGAAGCCGAGCCGGAGCGCGCAGACCGTGACGAAGGCCGAGCAGGCGAGCACCGCCGCGTTGAAGACGATGGTCAGCGCGCGCTTGCTGATCCAGAGCGTCGAGCAGACGCCCTCGACCGCCGCCAGCACGACCGCCGCCTCGCCCCCGTAGAGCAGCATCGAGAGGAAGACGAAGGTGTCGGAGACGGTGATGCGCCCGCTGACGCGCGTGATGGGGACGGCGACGCGCGAGCCGACGGCCACCATCGCGGCCAGAATCACGAAGTTCAAATCGAGCCGGGCGAGGGGGAGGCGCGACGCGCTGTAGAGGATGACCGGCGCCCCGAGGGCGATGACAGACCACATGTACGGCCTGGCAAGTTGCTGTTTGTCCATTGGCTCCGTCCTGCGGTTTCGGAAGTGACACGCTACTGGGGAACTTGAGTGCCCCGCGGACTTGGAGAGAGATTCAGCTAAACAGCTTCAGTAATCGAGGCAGTCAACGCCTTCGTCGGTCGTGGCCGCCATCATGGGGGTGTCGTCGCCCGCGACCGTGGCCGACTGCGATTGGATGACGAGGTCGCCGGTGATGACGCCGTCGCCCGTAATCACGCCGTCGCCGGTGATGACGCCGTCGGCGAGGTAGTCGCCTTCGGAGAGGCGGAGGCCGTCGCCGAGCAGCATGAAGACGGAGAGGAAGGGCGAGCCGTCGCCGGTGATGACGCCGTTGCTCGTCATAATCTCGTCGCCGGTGATGACGCCGTCGGAGAGCATCGCGGCGTCGCCCGTAATCACGCCGTCGCCCGTGATGACGCCGTCGTTCAGGAGCAGGCCGAGGTCGTAAATCCGCTGATACTTCGTCATCAGCGCCGAGCCGGTCAGGTAGGTCTGGTTGAGGATGACGCCCTGCGACCAGTTGAAGGTCTGTCCGGCGATGGTCGTCCGCGCGTCGGGCATCGCGCCCGTCAGGAGCGGGGCGCCGAGCGGGGTCGAGTTCGACAGGTCCGTGCGCACGAGGCGGGCGAGGCGGACGGCGCCCTCGACGTTGAGTTGGCCGGCGCCCTGCTCGAACATGTTGAAGCCGGCGAGCGGCTGGGCCGTGTAGGTGAGGATGGCTTTGACGAGGTTGGGCGTCAAAGTCGGGTTAGCCTGAAGCATGAGCGCGGCGGCGCCCGCGACGGCCGGCGTCGCCATCGAAGAGCCGTTCATGAACATTTGCCGGCGGTTGTCCACGGGGCTGACGCCCGCGTCGAGCGAGGGGTGCTGCGCGAGCAGTTGGTTGTTGACGGCCGCGGCGTCAACAATCTTATTGCCGGGTGCGACGAGGTCGGGCTTGACGAGGTTGTCGTAGTGGCGCGTGCCGTCGGCGTCGGTGCGGTAACTGCGGGTCGGGCCGCGCGAGGAGTAGGAAGTGACGCCGTCGTCCGAGCGGGCGTCGGTGCCGAAGGAGTTCGAGGCGCCGACGGTGACGGCCGAGGGCTCGTTCCCCGGCGAGTGGATGTGGCCGTAGACCTTGTTGCCGGAGGAGTCTTTGCCGTTGTTGCCGGCGGCGGCGACGACGACGACGCCCGCGTCCGAGAGCGCGCGGACGGCGCGGCAGACGGGGTCGTTGCGGTAGGACTCGACGGCCGGCGTGCCCAGACTCAGGGTGACGACGCGGATTTGGAAGCGAGCGCGGTTCGTCATGACCCAGTCGAGCGCGCGCAGGAGGTACGCGGCCGAGCCGACGCCCTGCGAGTTCAGGACGCGGAGGTTGACGATGTTGGCGTTAGGGGCGACGCCTATGTAAGCGGCGTTCGAGATGCGGCCGTTGCCGGCGGCGATGGAGGCCACGTGCGTGCCGTGCCCGTAGGGGTCGTCCGTGCGCCCCTCGCCGGTGAAGTCCTGACTGTAGACGACGCGCACGCCGTTGCTCTTGTCGAGGAAAGCCTTGTGCGTCGTGTCGATGCCGGAGTCGATGACGGCGATGCCGACGCCGGTGCCGTCGAGGCCGGAGACGTTCGTGCCGCTCGTCGTGCGCACCGCGTCGGCGCCCGTCGTCGAAGAGAGGTGGCCGAGCGTGCGCAGCTCCTTGTTGAGCGAGACGTGGGCGATGTCCGAACGCTGCGCGAGGGCGGCGGCGGCCGACGCCGGGAGCGTGGCGGCGCGGAACTTAAAGTTCTGGAAGGGGCGCACGTCGCTGGCGCCGTTCAGGAGGAGCGCGAGGTCGAGGTCGCCGGTCCAAGAGGCGGACGGGCTGATGATGACGCGCACGCGCTCGGCGCCGAGCCCGCTGTTGACCTTGCGGATGAGGTCGGCCGAAGCCTTGTGGAGCGCGGGCGGGTTCGGACTCGAAGAAGGGGACAAAGATAAGAGTTGCGCGCGGGTGTGGCCGCCGGGGAGCAGCCCGGCGCAGCAGCAGAGGGCTAAGATTAAAGCGAGGCAGGCGACAGCCTTAAATCTCATTTCGACACCTCTAAAACAAGGGCGCCCCGTCGGGGGAGAGGCTTTGCGGGCTCGGGGAAAGCGTCCCGCGCCCGGAAAATCTTTGGCCGGCTCGGTGGGGGGGCCGAACATACCGCGTTCAGTTTGCCCCTTGGGGGAAGGGATGCAGGTGAGTGTAGCAAAAAACTATAAAATGTCAAAATCCGTTTCAACAAAATTGAATAATGACTAGCTTTTTCGGGGCGGGAGGGCGGTCCGGCGGGGAAAATTCCATTAGTGCGGCGTGAAAACGTCCGTCTGCATAAATGAAACTAACGACTGCAACGCAAAACATAAACTGTGCAAATGCAAAATGTCCCTGTGCAGCGTGAAAACCTCCGTGTGCAGCCGCAAAGTGTCCTTGTGCAACGTCAAAACGTCGCTGTGCAGAGCGAAAACGTCCCTGTACAAGCGCGAAACGTCGGTGTGCACGGTGAAAATCTCCGTATGCAGGGTGAAAAAGGAGAGGCGGCGCGGCCGGATTTAGAGCCTGTTTAATTCCCGAAGGGGATACAGACAATAGCCGGGGGCCAGCGAAGACGCGCGGCGTCTTCGCTGG
>DASZEK010000146.1:0-31098 GCA_035941045.1 Pyrinomonadaceae bacterium
CGCCGAACGAGGGGGGAGGGTGCCCGCAATCGCGTTGACCGCCTACGCGCGCGCCGAGGACAGGCTTCAGGCTCTCCAGGCCGGCTACCAGATGCACGTCGCGAAGCCGGTCGAGTTGACGGAACTGGCGGCGGTCGCGGCGAGCCTCGCGAGGCGCGAAGGGTGAGGCGGAAGCCGCGCGAGTGGGGGCGGGGCGGCCTCACTCTTCCTCTTCTTCCTCCCCTTGCGAGTCGGAACGCACGACGGAGTAATACTTCAGATACGTGGGGTCGGTGCCGATTGCCTTGGCGACGAAGGCCGGGCGGCCGGAGCGCTCGGGGAGTTCCTGCCAGTAGGTGCGGCTCGCCTGCGCGCTCTCAAGGCGCGCTCTGCCGAGGTCAACGACATCGGCGTAGGGGACGCGGCGCCCCTGCTCGTTCGCCACGGCCGTGACGTAGCGCACCGACGTGTAATCCTTGTTGTAAGCGACCATGAGGTGTGAGTAGCTCGGGTCGTCGTTAAGTCGCCAGACCTCCTGCTGTCGGCGCTCCTCCTTCTCCAGTTTGCCTATCGCTTGCAGCCGCGCGTGCGCCTCCTCGCGACTCATCCCGAGCCGGACGCCGAGTATCTCGGGCTTCGGCTCGCCCTTCGTGGCGCAGGCCGCGGCGAGCAGAAGCAGACAGCATACGGCGATGACCATTTTCATCATACTTTACCTGTGGATGGCCCGAGGCCGAGTCTAACAAACGTGTATACGGGATGACAGCCCCGGCCGACGCCGAAGTATAAAGCGAGCCGGCGGGCGATCTTTGCGAGGTCGCCCGCCGGCTCTTGCGTCAGTCGCCGGACGCCTCCCGACAAGGCGTCCGGCGACGACAGCCCAGGGGTCGGTGTGCCCGAGGGCACGGTTCGCGCGCGGCACGTCCCCACGCGCCGCGCGCGAACGCGAGCGACCCCGAGCGGATTAATCGAAGGCGGCGAACAGCGTACGGCCGCCCGACTGCCGGATGATGGTCGCGCGGTCGGTGCCGTCGTTGTCGTTGTTGTCGAGGCGGCCGTCGCCGTTCTTGTCGGTGCCGGCGATGCAGGCGGCCGAGACGCAGCCGTCGGCGAAGGCGACCACGGCGCGGCCTCTCTTGTCGACGGTCATGTCGTTAAAGTCGAGGAGGTTGCGCGTCGTGCCGGGGCAGGTCGTGCCGTAGGTGCAGATGACTCCGCGCTGCACGGGGTCGTTCGGCGTGGCGTTGACCGTGACCCAGGTCGCGCCGCCGTCGTAGGTCGTGGCGACGTAGCCGAACCAGGTGCCGTCGAAGGCCGTGTCGTCGCCGCGGCCGTTGGCGCCCTCGGTCGCGGAGCCGAGGAAGAAGACGGAGGCGCGGTTGGCGTCGCCCGCGACGGCGGCCGGGAAGACCGAGTTCTTGAGGTTGTGCGCGGCGCCGATGTCCGTCACGTTCCCCCAAGTGAGCCCGCGGTCGTGCGAGACGGCGACGCGGGCGCGGCCGTCGCCGTCGGAGTAGGCGAGGTAGACCGTCCCGTCAGAGCCGAGGCCGACCGACGGGTCGGTGTCGCCGGGCGTCGAGCCGGGCACGGTGCGGATGCTCCACGTCAGGCCGTTGTCCTCGGAGACGGCGACGCCCTGCTCGCCGTTGCACGACTTGTTCGGGACGTAGACCGTGCCGTCGGGCGCGACCTTGATGTGCCCGTGCAGGCCGCCGCACTGGACGAGCGTCCACATCGGGATGGCGACGCCGAAGGTCAGCCCGCCGTTGTCGCTGCGCGCGATCTGCGCGAGGCCGGAGTCCTGCGAGGCGTAGTAGATGGCGTTCGGGTAGGTCTTGAGGTCGAGGCCGGGCAACTGCACCGCCCCGCCCTTGAGCGAGCCGTCGGCGTTGCGCGCGTAGGGGCCGCCGCCGACCGTCTGGTGGTCAACGCCGGAGTTGATGCCGGAGCCCTGGCTCGGCGTCCACGTCGCGCCGTCGTCGTCGGTGAAAGACATCAGGCTCGACTTGACGGCGAGCTGCGAGACGAAGGTGCGGTTGGTGCGGTGCGGGCCGGCGTCGCTGTCGGTGAAAAGAATCGGGTCGAGGCTCGTAATCGTGGTGTTGAAGGCGCTAACGTCCTCCCACGTCGCGGTCGAGGGCGTGACGGAGTCGTTGAAGCGCACGCGGAGGGTCTGAAGGCTGGCGATGAACATGGCGGCGCCGGTGTCCCAGTTGACGCCGATGGTCGGCTCGCCCGCGCTCTCCCCGAGCGGCGCGGGTGCGGCGAAGTTCTGGTAAGTGGGCGGCGTAGCCGTAGAAGGCGCGGGCGTGGGCGTCGCGGCCGGGACGGGCTTCGCCTCGACGGCGGCGCTGCCGCGGTACTGGTCAACTGTCGTGGCCGCGTAGTAGACGGCGTGGACGGTGTAGACGCCCGTGCCCGAAGCCGCGGGGTCAATCGTCGTCTCCTCACTCGTCAGCGGGCCGGAGGGCGCCGTGATGCCGTTGGCGGAGCTGGCGACGATGGGGCCGGAGTTGGAGCCCTTGTGGATGTAGAGGTCGTAGTCGGTGACGGGCAGGTTCCACTCCATCTTGACGCGCACACGTTTGCCCGCCCAAGCGGCCGTCGTGCCGCCGACGTTGAGGGTGAAGGTGTCGCAGGTGAGCCCCTCGCGGCACAGCGTTTCGCTGCCGATGGCGACCGGGGCGTTGAGCGCGCCGCCGCCGACGGCCGTCCCTGCCCAGGTGACGGGCGCGGTCGCCGTCGGGCTGATGGTCACGGAAGACGGGCTGGCGGCGTCCGCGGTCATCCTCTGCGGCTGGACGAAAATCGTCGTCAATATGAAGGCAGCGGCGATGGCCGCGCCGAGCGCCTTAAAAGCACTCTTCGATTTGGGGGTTTTCGATTTTCTCATGTGGAAAGTTTCCTTCCGGCGGCGGGTGGGCTGTCCGACAGGGTCGCGCCGAACAACCTTGCCGATTCTCCTGATAATTCAATAACCGACGATGCAGTCTAGCGGCGGGCGCTTGGCTAATTCTTGGCTGGCGCTTGGGGGCGCTGCCCCCGGCCGAAAAATTTGAAAAAAAATTTGCGCCCGACACCTCGGAGGGTGTCGGGCGCTGGCGTCAATACCTTGTAGTTCTGGAAGTTTCGGCCGTTATTCCGCGGCCCGTCTGGCGAAGACGCTCATCGCGTGGGCGAGTTCGAGTCTCGTAAGTGCGGACTGAGGGCGGAAGCTGCCGCCCTCAGCGGTGAGCAGCCCGCGCTCCAGCGCGACCGCCACGTAACCGCGGAGCGCCGCAGGTATCGTGTAGGCGTCCGTGACGGTCAGGAGCGCGCCGGCCCTCCGCTCGGCCTCGGCCCTCAGCCCCGAGGCGCGGACGAGTGCGACCGCCGCCGTGAGGCGGTCGGCCGTGTCGTCCGGCCCGAAGCGCCCGCCCGTGGCGGCTTCGGGGAATAGCGCGCCTCCCGGCGCGGCCTGAACGCTTTCGACGAAGAGTGTGGTCGTGCGGTCGGGCACGTCGGAGTAGTTAGACTGAGCGGGCGCGTACTGCGGCACACGCCCCCCGAGCACGAGCGCCGCCGCGAGGTCGGCTCTCGTCACGCCAAAGCCCGGCCGAAACGCGTCGCCGAGCGGCCACATCACGAAGCAGCGTATGTTCTGATAGACCTCTTCGCGCGCCGAAGGGCTCAGGCCGTCCAGGTCCGACAGGGGCGCGTACTCGGCGCGCGTCACCTCAAGCGCACCGCTGAACGGCTGCGGCGTCCCCGCGAGCCCCAGAGTGTTCGTGACGCCCACGCGCCAACTACCGGGCGAGGGCGACTTGACCACGACGCCCTCGCGCCTGCCGGTCAGCCCCGACACGTTCAGCTCGTTCGACGACGCGCGCCGCACGCCGCCGGGGTCGGACAGCGCGAGCGCGAGGTCGTTCGTGCTGTAGATCGGCCCCCACGCTATCTGCACGGAGGCGAGGAGCGCGCCCTCGGGAATGCTCAGGCCCGCCTCATAACCCGAAAGGGGCTGCGCCGTGCCGCCGAACTGCTGCAAGGGGTTGTTAACGAATCGCACCTGCCCGCGGTCGAGCGTGGCCCGCCAGGCCCCTATGAGCCGTTCGGGGAACGTGGCCGCGAGCACGGCCGCGTGCGCGTTGAGCATCCCGGCCCCCACCTCGTGGCTGTAGTAGGGCGGGAGCGGTGTCGCCGTCCGCTGAAGGATGTCCCGCACCTCGGCGGGCGTGAGGCCGGGGTCGGCTTCGAGCATGAGCGCGATGGTGCCGGCCACTTGCGGCGCGCTGAAACTCGTACCCGTGCCCACGGTGTAGTACAGGCTGTCGGCCGCCGAAAGCTTGCGGGAGGAGGTCAGGGCGGAAGCGCCGACGAGGTTCACGCCAGCGGCGCGCGGGCCGACGACGTTCACGCCGGGCGCGACCAGCGTCGGGCGTGAGCCGGGACCGCCGAACTCGCCGCGCGCCGAGAAGGACGGGAGGCGTCCCTTGTTGTCGGTCGCGCCGACCGAGACGACCCACGGCGCCTGCGCGTAAGGGTTCAAGGTGTGGAGGCCCGGCCCCCCGTTACCCGCGGAGAAGACGACGTTGACGCCGCGCTCGTAGAGGATGCGCGTGGCGACGTTGACGGGGTCGTTCTCGTCGTAGAGCGTCTCGGCCGAGAAGCTACAGTTGACGACGCGCACGCCGAGGTCGGGGTGCGTCAGGACGTAGTCGAAGCCCGCGAGCACGTGGAAGAGGTTGAGGTCTCCCGCGCTCAAGCCCACGACCTTCGCACCCGGCGCCACGCCCGCGTAGGCGCCGCCCGAGCGCGCGCCGTCGCCCGCGATCACGCCAGCGACGAAGGTGCCGTGGCCGTAAGTCAGGTCGGTGTTCGGCACGTCCTCGACGCCGGCCGGGTAGGTAAAACCGACGCCCAAGCTCTGCGTGTCGGCCAGCTTGACGTTGCGCGCGACGCGACCGGCGAGGTCGGCGTGCGTGCCGTCGAGCCCTGTGTCTATCACGGCGACCGTGACGCCGCGCCCGGTCAGCGGCAGCCCCGCGTTAGTGCCGGTCAACTCCGGGTCGCGCGCGACTCGTTCCGCGCCCGCGAGGGCGACGTAAGGGTCGGAGGTCGTTTGCAGCGTGCGGTTGCCGTAGATGGAACGCACGTTGGGCAGGCGCGAGACGGCGACGAGTTGGCGCCGCGTCGCCGTCACGGCGACGACGGGGAGCGCGCGATAGAGCGTGCCGCCCGCGATGCCGCACGCACGCAGGTCTGCGAGGTCGGACTCGGTCGGCTGCCGGTGGTAGACGACCGCCGCGTTGATGTTGCTGTCGTCGGTGGCGCGGTCGAGCAGGATGGCGAGTTCGGGGTCGAGACTCTGAAGGCCGGAGCGCCCCAAGGCGTCGCTGCCGGTGGCGGTCACGCCGTCCGAGCCCGTCGCGGTGACTCCGTCTGAGCCCGTGGCGGTGACGCCGTCCGAGCCGGTCGCCGTCACGCCGTCAATCCCGCTGAGCGTCACGCCGTCGGCGCCGGTCGCGAAGATGGCGTCCGCGCCCTCGACGCGGACATTCGCCGGCACGATTGAGAAGACGCGGCCGTCGGAGCCCGTCGCGGTGACGCCCTGCGCGCGCTCTACGCTGAGGCCGTCGGAGCCGGTCGCCGTCACGCCCTGCGCGCGCACGATGGAGAGGGCGTCGCTCCCGGTCGCCGTCACGCCGTCGCTCCCCGTCGCCGTCACGCCGTCCGAGCCCGTCGCCGTGACTCCGTCCGAGCCGGTCGCCGTCACGCCCTCGGCACGCCTTATCAGGAGCGAGTCCACGCGGTAACGTAAGCCGTCGGAGCCCGTCACGGTGATGCCGTCGGAGCCCGTGGCGGTGACGCCGTCGGCGGAGGCGATGCTCATGGTGTCAACGCCGCGTGCCAGGAGCGAGTTTGGCCCGGCGTAAGGGAGGCCGTCGGAGCCCGTGGCGGTGACGCCGTCGCTGCCCGTGGCCGTGACTCCGTCTGAGCCGGTCGCCGTGACGCCGTTGACTTTGTAGGCGAGCAGGTCGTCGCTCCCTGTGGCCGTGACGCCCGAGAGGTCTGTGAGGGTGATTCCGTCCGCATCCGTGAGCGAGATGCCTTCGCCGCGCCTGACGCTCACGCCGGCCGTCGCCGCTCCGGCAGAGAGCAGGCAGGCTAGGAGCACGGCGACAACCTTTCGCGACCTTCTTAAAGTGAGCATAGTTATAGAGGAACCGAAACGGCGTTACTTCTAATGCCTTGAAGAAGAAGAAGGCGTGAGGTTGACCACAAAGCCGCGGGGTACGGGGGACTCCTGTCCGACCCAAAAGGGAGTGCGGCAAGAACGGCCGCCCGTATCTGCTGCCGGCGCTCGGAGTCTTGCGGATGATACAGCAAAGCCGCGCGCCGGGTAAATCCGCGGGGCGGACGCAGGAGCCCGCTCACCCGACCGACTCGCGGTAGACCTTCTGCGTCTCCTGCGCGGGCTCGACGCCGAGTTCCCTTTGCAGGAGGCCCCGCAGCGTCTCGTACTGCTCCTTGACGGCGACGCGGTTGCCGAGCGCCGCGTGGGCGCGCATGACGCGGCAGTGAACCTCCTCGCGGAACGGGTCGTCGCGAAGGATTTGATGCGCGAGTGTGAGCGAGCGTTCCCACTCGCCCGCGACTTGCGCGGCCGCGGCGAGCTTTTCGAGCATGCGCAGGTATTGGTCGCGGTAGTAGGAGCGCTGCTCCTGGACCCACTCGTCGTGCGTGCCCTGCATGAACTCGCCCCGGTAGAGGGAGACGGCCGTCTCGTAAGCCTGAAGGCAGCGCTCGGACTCGCCGCGCCTGTGCGCCGCCGCGGCCTCGGACACCAGCCGGTCGAACTCCTCCACGTCAGAGCGGTAAGAGAGGTCGGGGTTGAGCAGGTACTCCCCGTCTTTATAAAGCATGAAGTTCTGACGGAGGAGCTGGTTGCTGTTGAGCGCCTTGCGGACGTAGGAGATTGTGGGGTGGAACTTCTTTTCGACGCTCTCGGGGTCGTCGTCGCGCCAGAAGATGTCGACGAGCGTGTCCTTGGAGGCGCGGCGGTGCTGGCGCGAGGCGATGAAGCAGAGGATGTCGCGCGCGCGCTTGCTCGTCCACGCGTCCGGCGAGAGCGGGCGCGAAGGGTCGCGGAAGATTTCGACGGGGCCGAGCATGTTGATGGTCAGGTCGCTCGACGGCTGGGGCGCCGAGGCGGCGCGCGCCTCGGGCGTCGGCGCTCGCGGCGGGGGCGGCTGGGACAGAAGCGCCGAGAGTTTTTGTCGCAAGTCCGCGGGCAGGAGCTTCTGCGCCTCTTCGGACGAGAACAGCCGCGGGTTTCCTTCGACCTCGCGCCGGAGCCAGTATTCCAGGTCGTAGCGCACGGCCAACTCCAACGCGCGCCGCAGGTGCCCAAGACAGTCCTTCTCCCGGCCCGCCGCCATGTCACACGAGGCGAGCGCCATGGCGGCCTGCGCCTCGTAGTAGTGAAAGTTGTGCTCGCGGAAGTGGCGGAGGGCCGGGGCCAGTTCGGAACGCGCGACGCCGTGCTCGCCCTGCGCGAGCATGACGTGGGCGCGGGCCAGCACGGCCGACTTCAGCGCCGCCTCGTTCTGCATCGCGGCGCGCGCCGCGACCAACTGGTCGAGCGCCGCGCGCGCCGACGCCAGGTCGCCCTCCCGCGCCGAGAGCACGGCCCGCTCCTCCGGCAACTCGTACCGCGCGAGGTCAACCCCGGCCTCCTTGTAGGTGCGCTCCGCGCGCGCGTAGAACTCTACGGCCCGCCCGAACTCCCGCCGCTCGCGGTAGAGGTTGCCGTAGTTCTCGAAGACCTCGCCTTGCAGCACGCCGAGGTTAAAGAGCTGCGACAGCTCCAAGGAGCGATCGAGATGCGACTCACACTCGGCGAACTCGCCCCGGTAGAGGTGGCAGCGGGCCATGTTTAGGTGCACGGCCGCCTCCTGCGGAATCGGGGGCGCGCTCCGCCCGTACTGGAGCGAGCGGCGCAGCCAGCGCAGCGCCTCGCCGAAGTCCCCGCGGGTAAGGGCCGGCAAGCCCAGATTGTGCGACATCAGGCGCGCGTAGTGCTCGTCGCCATGATCTTCCGCGCCCTGCAACGCGACGCGGAACTCGCGCTCGGCCTCGGCCCAGTCGCCCTTCGCCATCAGACACAGCCCGCGCGTGCCGGCGCACTTGGCGCTCACGACGGAGTCCTCGTCCGCCAACTCGGCGGCGCGGTCGAGGTGGGCGAGCGCCGTCTCAAGGTCTCCGTAACGCCGCTCGACGGTCGCCAGCGAGCGCAGCGTTTCGGCCTCGCCCTCGCGGTCGTTCTGCTCGCGCAGGAGCGAGGCCGCGCGGCGGTAGAGCGAGCGCGCGGAGTCCAGCTCTTCGCGCAGGCGCGCGACCTCGCCGCGGTAGAAGAGGGCCCGCGGGTGCGACCTGAGTGCTTCGGCCGGCAGCGCCTCGACGAGCGCGGCGAGCGAGGCCAGCGCGCCCGCCGCGACGAGGTGGCCGCCCCGCTCCGCGACGACCGCCGCCGCACGCCCGAAGTCTTCCGAGGCGATGAGGTGGCGCGCGGCGTGCTCCCACTCGCCGCGTTCGAGGTAGAAGTCTGCGCAGCGGGCGTGCTCGGCCGCCACCCCCTCGCGCCCCGACTCCTGGCCGAGCCTCCGCTGTAAAAAACTCTGGAAGAGAGGGTGAAGGCGGTACTCTTCGCCGCGGCTGTCGCTCGCCACCGTCATGAAGACGTTGCGCCGCACGAGTTCGGGCAGGACGTGGCGGCTGTTCACCTCCGGGTAGAGGCGCGCGCACGCGTCGAGTTCGACCCGGCCGAGCAGCGAGATGCGCAGCAGGAAGCGCTGCACGTCCTCGGGCTCGTCGGCGAAGACCTCCTCGGCGAAGTAGTCGAAGATGTCATGCTCCGACCGCCGCAGAATCTCCCTCAAGTCGGCCGCGCCCGCCTCCCCCGCCGCCGACTGCGCCTCGCGCTGCGCGAACTGTCTGACCAGTTGCAAGGCGGTTATCCACCCCTGCGTGCGCTCGCGGTACTCGGTCAGTTGCGCGGGGCTGAGTTCGAGGTCGAACACCTGCCGGAAAAGCTCGCGCGTCTCCTCGTCCGTGAAGAGGAGTTCCTGCCGGTCGATGACGGCGAGCGAGTCCTGCGAGCGTAGGCGCGAGAGGGCCAGCGGCGGCACGTCGCGCGAGACGACGATGACGTGCATCACGTCGGGCAGGTATGAGATCAGGCGGTCCAGGACGGCGTGAACCGCGGTCTCGCGGCCGAGGTGGTGGTAGTCGTCCAGCACCACGACGAGCTGCTGGCTGACCTCGCGGAGCACCTCGTCGAGGAGCACGTCCACGGCGCGCGCGGGGCTGCGCGCGACCTCGTCGGCCGACTGGCGCAGGTAGGAGAGCGTCACGTCGCCGAAGCCGGGCACGGCCTGACGGATTCCGTGCGTGAGGTATTCGAGGAAGATTAGTGGGTCGGCGTCCCCCTGGTCGAGCTGGTACCAGACGAACCGGCGCGCGTGCGCCCTGACGAAGTCCGCGACGAGAGTGGTCTTACCCGAGCCCGCGGGGGCCGTGACGAGCGTGACGGGGTGCGAGAGGTTGGCCTGAAGGCACTCGGTCAGGCGCGGGCGCGAGAGCAGTACGGAGGCGGGCCGAGGCGGGAGGAGTTTCGTCCGCAGGAAGAAGGTCGGACGCTTCGGCGCGTCCCCCCGCGCCGGGCGGGCCGTCGCGGGAGTGCCGTCGCCTCTCGTCCTCTGTGTCATCGAGCGAAGCCTCCGCCGCTCACGTTGGGATTCGTCCGAGCTTAACACGGCGGCAGGCCCGTCTCTACGGGGGCGTTAGGAGCGCCGCGCCGCGCCCCCCTCATCCGCAGCGCCAGCGCGTCCAGTGCGGCGGCGCGCCCTCCCGTCTGTTCGAGAGCCCTGCCCGCGTCATTCACGGCGAGTCCGTAGGCGGCGAACAAGTCCGCCGCCTCCTGCGGGGTGAAGGCCAGCGCGGCCTCCTCGACGAGGTAGAGCGTCTGCTTCGAGCGCATGCGCCACACGGGCGTCGGCGGCAGGCTGCGCCCGATGATGAGCATGTGCGCCTCCGGGGGCAGCAGCGGGAGCAGCCTGCCGAAGAACGGCACGACCCACCCCGCGTCGTAAATCAGGTGCAGGTCGTCAATCACCATCAGCAGCGGCTCGCCCCCGTGCTCCTGCAACTCGTAGAGGAACGCTTCGGCGAGGGCGGGGATGTCGTCGGAGTCCTGCGACCCCGCGAAGTTCGTCAGAACCTCCCGCCCGAAGCCGGGGTACTGACGGCGGACGCTTTCCGTCAGGTAACGGAGGAAGATCGGCAACTCGCCGTCCGGGGCCTCGACCGTGTACCAGGCCGCCCGCATCCCGCGCCGCCGCGCGAACTCCGCCGCCAGCAGCGTCTTGCCCGTGCCCGCCCGCCCCGTGATGATGGTGGAGGTGCATGAATCGAGCCCCTCGTCCAACATCTTGAGAAGTCGTTGACGCGGGGCACGCGGGGTTTGGCGGGGGACGGTGATCTTGTCATGAATGACTTGCATACGGGCTGCTTCAAACAGTCCTCCACGCGACCCGTGACGCGTGGACGCACGCGCCGTCCAAAGCAAGGCGGCCGGGCCTGATTTAAAGTGTATGCGTCCGACTTGGCTAATTCTTGAGTGGGTACCTCGTTAAGAGGTTTTATGAATGAGAATTTATGGGCGGGAGTCGATGATGGGCCTCTTCTGGCCGCCCTTCGCGCGGAGCAGGCCACGCGGGAGGAGGGTAATCGCCTGATCGATATGCACTGTCGTTGCTAAGGTTGCACTCTCTTCCGCGTCAAGCCCGTTGTTCAAGTCCTTCACGCTAAAGCCCGCGAAGTCGCCGCGGCCGGGCCAAGGGGTCTCGTGATAGGCCCCGCTTGTGCTAACCCGAGCTCCTCGGCTATGTCGCGGGCGCAGCCACCGAATCCGCCGAATATGAATAAGGGTTGACCCGCTCTGAGGGTGATGAGCGTTTCCTCGGCGACGCCGGGCGTCCTGCCTTTGAAGCCTTCCACCCTGCCGCCAAGCACGACTCGCGCATTGCTCGTACTGGTCATAAAGTCTCGCATCGCGGTCAGCCCGTTTGCCCACTCGTCAGGAGTGGCCGGTCGTGGTAATAGCTGTTGGCGCTCGACCTCGGGTATGACTTCACCATCCACGTTCAAGAAGATCAGTTCGGCTACTCCCATTATAGCCTCGGAGAGCTGCCTTAATTGATTGGCGGATTGACTGACGTGGACCGGCCAAGCAAGGAAGTTGCCGACCCCGACCCGCTCGTCGCCCGAGTCCGCATCGCGCCGGTGACGCGCGACTAACTCGAACAGCACTTCGGTGAACCCTTCGGGGCGCAGGTCTCCCCCGTACATCAGCCGCGCGATGCGCTCGCCATTGGCGTCGTGCTTGGAGTGACTGAGAAATATTTGCACCTTAATGGTCGTAGAGTGCTTTTGCTATGTCCGAGCCATCCGCGAACTCGGGGTGCCAAGCCACGTAGACGACTAGGAACGGCCTGGTTGATAGGGGCATGCATCACCTTGTTATCCGGCGAGACCGTCGCCGTCGGAAGCCTCGCGGCAATCAGGCCGTGCTTCTTCTTCAGCGTCGCGTCGATCTCCCATCTCATCTACTTACGGCCCCACCTCGCTTGTCGTAGAGCTGCGCGTAGGCACGACACAGCTTCTCCGGGTGACGAGCGTCATCGGCGGGCTGACCGAGCAACTGAAGCTCATCGCGCGACGCGAGCGTCGCGACCAACACCCCATAGCCGGCCTGCCCGTTACGCTTGTGCCGGCGGATGACGAGCCGCTTGACCGGCCTGACGTAATCGGGTGTCGTCTCCGGCGCGGCCCAGCCCACCTGCCGACCGGGGTGCAGTGGGTGGCGACGACGCGCCCGAGTTGCCGCCCGTAGCGGATGCCCTTCGTCGAGAAGTAACCCTTCGCCGACAGCCCGGCCCTCTTGCCGCACGGCAAGCCCGTCATGTCGATGTCGAGCAGTTGCCAGCCCCTCCGGTAGTTGTGACGAAAGGCGCGACCGTGGCGGCGGAAGATGATGTCTACAGCCTGCCGCATCTCGGCGACGTTACGCGCGGTGCAGGCGTTCAAGGTCTGCTGGACGACCGACTGTTCGGCGCACGAAAATCGGCCGAAGGCCCGCTCGTCGCTGCGCAGGCGCGTGTTGATCTCTCAGAGGCCGTGGGCGCCCCGGCGAGGATAGCGATGAAGGCGTCGTAGAGCTTCTCGGCGGGCGTATAACCATCTTAGGAGGCACTCAGCTATGCGGGCCCGGGTGCATCCGCTAGTTCGGCGGCATGAGGCCGGGGCGCTGGTCAAAGGGCGCGTCAACCGCGGCGTGCCTCCTCGATTGCAGCGATGTCGATCTTTTTCATCTGCATCATCGCATCGAACGCGCGCTTGGCCGCGGCGCGGTCGGGGTCGGTAATCGCTTCCGTCAGGGCGACCGGCGTAATCTGCCACGACAATCCCCATCTGTCTTTGCACCAGCCACACGCGCTCTCCTGACCTCCGTTGCCGACGATCGCGTCCCAGTACCTATCCGTCTCGGCCTGGTCGGCGGTCGCGACCTGAAACGAGAATGCTTCGTTGTGCTTGAAGGCGGGTCCGCCGTTGAGCCCGAGGCAGGGAATCCCCATCACCGTAAACTCGACCGTCAGCACATCCCCTTTCTTCCCCGAAGGGAAGTCTCCCGGGGCGCGGTGCACCGCCACGACGGATGAATCGGGAAAGGTCTCGGCGTAAAAGCGCGCCGCGTCTTCGGCGTCTCCGTCGAACCAGAGGCAAATCGTGTTCTTAGCTGGGTTGACCATGTTACTTCTCCATTGGAATGGGCAGCCGAACGATAGGGCGTTCGGCGGGGTAGGGCTACGCCTTGCGTACCGGGTAGCGAAGGTGTGTGACGCCGACGCCCACGACCACCGTCGGGTCGCCGAGGAAGGACGGCGTGCCGGCGAGGTTGTCGAATAGCCGGACTCCGGAGCCGAGGAGTACCGCCGCGATGTCGATGGAGAGTTCGTCGAGGAGGCCGGCATTCAGGAGTTGCCGGATGGTGTCGGCCCCGTGGACGCCGACGGACTTACCCTTGGCGGCGGCTTTGGCCTGGCTCACGGCGCTCTCGACGCCGTCGGTCACGAAGTGGACGGTCGAGTCGGGGCGCGGCCACCCGGCGGGGATGTGGTGGGTCAGGACGAACGCCGGCCCCCAAGCGTGATTCCCGCCCCAGCCGTGGGCCTTGTCGAAAGTGCGCCGACCCGTAAGCACGGCCCCGAGTTCAGACCAGAGACCGCGAAGGTGCTCTGCGCTCGCCGGGGACACCTTGAACGTCATGGGGTCCGACCCTCCGGTATTGATTTCGACCTCGCCCGAGTTGAAGTACCAGTCGAAGACTTCGGCCACGCCGTCGCCGGGGTCGGCGACGTAGCCGTCGAGCGACATGGACATGATTGCGACGACCTTCGACATTGAGATGTTCCTTTCGAGTGGCGGAGACTGCGTTCAGGGGGTCGCGCGCTGTCCTCCCGGATCGCGCGCCCAACTTCATGATTAGACCCAAGGTTCGTCCGTCTAATCCTGATTAGACCCGACCGTGGCCCCTTACGCGGGTCGCCGACGGTTTACGCCGCGCCCGCGCGCCGCTACGGCTTGAGGTCTACCGACGCCCTGCCGCTCTCCGCGTCGAAGGGCACCGACGTGTGCTCGTGCGCGACCACCCACGCGCCGCCCGTCTTGCGGAAGCAGACGGTCGAGCGCACCCACATGTCCACCTCGCGCCCGTTCGTCATCGTCCCACTCACGCGGTAGAGGTAGTGGCAGAAGGCCGCCTCGCAGCCCGCCGTGACGATCAGGTCGCGCACCTCATAGCCGACCGGCCCTTGATACCAAGAGAGCCACTGACCGGCGCGCTCTCCGACCGCCTCCGAGCCGACGTACCGCAACGGGTCGAGGGCGTCAAACATCACGACCTCCGGCGCGTGGTTGCTCATCAGCGAGTCTACGTCCCCGGCGCGAATCGCCCCGACCCGTTCCTCAATGAGCTCGCGGATACGGGCCTCGTCAGTCAGTTGGTTGTTGTCTGTCGTCATCTAGCCCTCTTAATAGTTCTTACCGTCCTCAACCCGTCCTCCGCCGAATCATCTCGCGCCGCGCCGGATGCGGCGCCAGCCGCCACCGGCCGTAAGCGACGAACGCCGCGAGTAACCCTACAACCAGCGGAACCACCCCGGCCGCGACCCCGTCGGCCGCCATCGTGAGCGCCGTCGCGCCGATCATGATGAGGACTAGCCCCGCGGCGGCCAGAGGCGTCAGCCAAGGCTTGATGCGCAACAGGCCCGGAAGTATCAGCCCGAGCGCGCCCAGCACCTCGGCCACTCCGACGAATCGCACGAACCACCCCGGCAGCGGTATCTGGTTCGGCGAGCCCATCGACGCCAGCACCTCGGGCGGTATGACGAGCTTCGTCCCACCGGCGAACAGGAACATGAGCGCGAGCAGCGCCTGAATTATCCACAACGCGTAGGTCATGATAGGTCTCCTTCCTCCGGGCCTTACGCCGAGTTCACAGCCGCACGCTCGATGAGCCCCGCGCCCTGACCCCGGGGGCTGTTGACCGACGCCCCCACGGGGTATCCCACCATCTCCTCGGCCGGGTAGGGGCGCAGCATCTCCTCGACGAGGTCGAGTTCCCGCACGCCCGCGCCGAGCCACGGTTCGTAATCATCGGGGTGCAGGATGACCGGCATCCGGTCGTGCACGGGACGCAAGACCTCGTTGGCTTCCGTCGTCAGGATGGCGCAGGAGTTAACTACTCGGCCGCCCTCACCCTCCCAACGCTCCCACAGACCGGCGAAGCCGAACGGGCGCTCGTCCCTCATGCGGAAGAAGTAGGGCTGCTTCCTTCCTCCGGTTCTCTGCCACTCGTAGAAGCCGTCCGCCGGGATGATGCAGCGCCTCTGCTTGAAGGCCTGCCGGAAGGCGGGCTTCTCCGCGACCGTCTCCGAGCGGGCGTTGATGAGTCTCGCGCCCATCGAAGTGTCCTTCGCCCACGAGGGGATGAGCCCCCACTTGTAGAACGTCGCGGCACGCCCGTCCCCGGATTCGTAGACGGCGAGGATGTCCTGCGTCGGCGCGATGTTAAAGCGCGCCTCAACCGCCGGCACCTCCGCCACCTTGAACTCCTTGGCGAGCTTCTTCGAGTCCGCGCGTTGGGTGAATCGTCCACACATATCTGCCTCCGTCATCATGAAAACAAACGCATGCAAGCCGATTATAAAGATATTTCTTGCCTGAAACAATGTTTTATTGGCAAGATGCCGCCGGTAGTAGTCAAGAATAAGCAACCGACTCAACATCTGGTGTAGATAGATATTTTTTGCAACACTACCCGCGCGGTCGGGGAGTTACGAAATCCGCTCGACTATTGGTGAGGATTGCCGGGCGCCGTCTTTTCCATCACGAGAAAAGTAAAAGCGGGTCGGCGGGGGCGTAATCGGTGGTTTTACAGGTTCGCTGCTTCCCAACGGGAGGACACAGAAAACAGCTATGAGGTGCGTGAATAATCACAGTGCGTCTCTGCGCGCCGCTCTGGTGTCGCTAACGGTTGTCGTCCTGTTGACGTTTTGCGTTGCGGTCGCGGCTCAGCCCGGCAGACGACGGCTGACTCTCGAATGGGTCTTTGGCCCGGAAGGCCGCGCGGTCGCGAGCGTGCCCCCGACCGCGTGGCTTGACGATGGGACTCTGGTGTTGCTCGACAACCGCCGGCCTGCGCGTGAGCGGACGTTTGAAAAATTGAACCCGGCGGACGGACAAAGACGGGCAATCTTAGAACCGGTTCGGGCGTTGGCGACTCTCAAATCCGCCGTCGGCGGGGCGAGTCCGGAGGCGCTGCCGTGGCCGCTCGCCTTCGACGGCTCGGGCCGGCGGGCGCTCTACAGCTTCGACGGAGACGTTTTCGTCCTCGAACTTGGCGGCGCGCGCTTCCGCCGGTTGACCTCGACGGCCGCCGAAGAGCGCTCCGCGAGCTTCTCCCCGGACGGACGCCGCGTCGCCTACGTGCGCGACAACGATCTTTATTTTTTCGACCTCGACGCCGACCGGGAGATTCGGGTCACGCACGACGGTTCGGAGACGCTGCTCAACGGCACGCTCTCGTGGGTGTACTGGGAAGAGGTGTTCGGGCGCCGCGACATCGGGTACTGGTGGGCTCCCGACTCGAAAGCCATTGCTTATCTTCAGTCGGACGAATCGCAGGTCGACCTCGCCTACTTCGGGGACATCCGCCCTTTTTCGCCGCGTGTGATACGACAGCGCTACGCGAGGGCGGGCCGCGCGAACCCCCGCGTGCGGCTGGGAATCGCGGAGGTCGAAGGCCCCGGCACCACCTGGGTTCAGATAAATGACCGGCCGTTCGAATACATCGTCCGCGCCAAATGGCTGCCGGACGGCCGCCGTTTAAGTCTTGAGACCATGCCGCGTTTGCAGACGGAGCTGTCCCTGTATTTCGCCGACCGGCGGACGGGGGCGGCCACTCACATCCTTACCGAGACGGACGCAGCTTGGGTGAACCTGACGGACGACCTCTACTTCTTTGCCGACGGGCAGCACTTCCTTTGGCCGTCGGAACGCGACGGCTACATGCACCTCTACCGGTATCGCCTGGACGGCACGCTGGTGAATCAGGTGACCAAAGGCCCTTGGGCGCTGGCCAGCGCGGGAGGCGTGGCCTTCTGGGTGCGCCAGGCGCTCGTCGGCGTCGATGAGAAGGGCGGCTGGGTCTATTTCACCGCGCTCGAACGTTCGTCAACGGAGAGACACCTTTACCGCGTCCGGCCCGACGGGACGGGATTCACGGCGGTTTCCAGAGAGGCGGGCACGCACCGCATCTCGATGTCGCCGGACGCAAGGTACTTCCTCGACACTTACTCGAACGTGCGCACGCTCCCGGCGCTCCGGCTGCACGCGGGCGACGGGGCGCCCGTGCAGACCCTTGCCGGCCCGCGCCCGCAGTTGCTCGCGCCGTATGACATCCGGCTTCCCGAGCTGTTCACGATCCCGGCGGCCGACGGCTTCCCCCTGCCCGCGCAAATCATGAGGCCGAGGAATTTTCGGCCCGGCCGTAAGTACCCCGTCATCATGTACGTCTACGGCGGGCCGGCGGCGCCGCAGGTCGTCAACGCCTGGCAGCGGGACACCCTGTGGACCCAACTGCTGCTCGACGCCGGCTACGTCGTCGTCAAGGTCGACAACCGTTCGGCGACGGCCATCAGCAAGGAGCTGGAGAACACGGTCCTCAAGCGCCTCGGCGTCGCCGAGACGCCCGACCTGGTCGCCGCGGCGCGCTGGCTCAAGAAGCAGGCTTGGGTCGACCCCGCGCGGGTCGGCGTCTGGGGCTGGAGCTACGGCGGCTGGATGACGCTGAACCTGTTGACCCGCTCGCAGGAGTTCAAGGCCGGCATCGCCGTCGCCCCCATCACGGACTGGCGCTACTACGACTCGAAATGGACCGAGTCCGCCATGCGCCGGCCCGAGGAGAACCCGGAAGGTTACGAGAACTCCTCCGTCATCCCGCGCGCGAAGGACCTGCACGGCAGCCTGCTGCTCGTCTACGGCAGCTACGACGACAACGTCCACCCGGTGAACGAGGAGGCGTTCGCCGACGCGCTGATCGCCGCCGGTAAGAAGTTCGAGATGATGACCTACCCGATGCGCCAGCACGGCATCGCTGACGAAGCCGCCACACTTCATCTCTACCGCCTCATGATCGATTTCTGGAAGGACCACCTTTGAGGGCCCCGTCGCAAAAGCGCATCGAACTCTTGGGCGGCGCGCAGCGTGCCCTCGAAGGTGGCGCGCGCGCTCGAAGTGTCGACGACGCCGGTGAAGAGGATGACCGCCTCGCGCCCGGCTACCGCTTTGAAACGTCGCCCGTCCGCGCGCGCCGGTAGGGTTGACGAAGGAATTGGATGAAGCGGCTGGTCACCTCCTAGCGCGTTCAGGGAGGTCGAAGCTGCTGGGCCGGGCGCGAGCAGTTCACACGGCTGCCGATGAGTGAGGCGATGGGGCGGCAGCGGGACGGGAGGCTCTCACTGGTGCGGGTGATCGCCGCGTTAGGTTGCTTCATTTATCGAAAGATAAGGATTCAAAGATGCCTGAGCATACTGACAGAAAGCGAACTTGGTGGGTTCTATATCCTTTAAAGGGATTCGATATTACCGATGAGCGCCATGGGCTAGACGAGCCGATTTTTGGTGATTTAGCAGTCATTTCAAAGAAGCATATTCGCCAAATTGTTTCTTTATTAAAACTGAATGAGAGGATGTCTCTTGGGCATGACCATGAGGAAAGTATTTCTTATATGCTTGAACACGCCACTTTCAAAGGGCCTGCTTCATCACATCACAACCCTATTGTTGGTAGCGAGGATTAGGAACAGGACGAGGGCCCTTCATGAACAGACCTGATGAGATAGATTTGGCGGGCGTGGGGAAGGGGTAATACCTGAAACGCTATTTTTGCAATGCTGCCACTAGAAGTACTTCCCCGCGACGTACAGGCCGGCCAGAAGCAGCAGGAGTAAAGTCAGTAAGCCTCCCAGAGCCGGGGCAGGTTTGAGCCTGACAGACCGCGCCGCCTGCGCCCGGTACGAAGGGCACTCGCCGGTCAAGGCGGCCTCATACGAGGCCAATTCGGTTTGAAACACGCGGAAACATTCCGAGCACTTTAAGACATGGGCGCGCACGCTTGGGTCGGGGAGTTGATCGGAGCGGGCCGTCCTTCGCAGGAGTTCGTCGCCGGGGCAGCCAAGGCGTTGAGGGTTGGCGTTGGCGCTGGCGTAATGTTGCCGGGTGAAGGCGACGAACCCGTCGGGCGATTCAAAGAGCCGTGTGCCGGTCGTTTCCGGCGGACCGACTTCCGAATCGCCTTTGTAAGACGTGGGTTCCATAAAAGTTCCGGGGCGAGTGAATTATATACCTCCGGCCTTCCGTGGCAAGCAGGCTTCGGGCTGCCGCCGGCTGCGGCTCGCATCGGCCACGACTTACAAATACAGCGCATAAGCTTTCACCCAATCATCCGAGGGCTCGAACCCCGGAAGCGGCCTCACGGAGATTACGTTTACCTCGAACGCTCACGATTGATAAAGGTACCGCGCGCCGTCGCGAGATGTTCCCCTCCTGGTCTGTCCCCCACTTCGCCGGACAACGCCTCTCATCCCTTTCTGAGCCTCTTCACCAGGCAATTCCACTTTTTTGAATACCAGCTCCGGAGGTGGTTCGGCTTCATCCCGTAATGGCGCGCGAGGCGCTCGAAGGTGTAGCCCATCTCGCGGTACTCGTGAACTTCAAGAAAGCGCGGGTCTATCGCCTTCATGTGTCTCTTTACTTGGGCGATTAAGGCATCCTTCTCCTGCGAGCCTTCGACGGCTATGAGGGCGAAGCCTTGCGGCCTCTGTTCACCCCCGCCGTTTTTCGGCAGTTCGTCAACCAACGTGAGGTGACGTTTTTTCCTTCTCCGCTCTTCGAGAATGAGTCTCCGAAACGCCGTCCGCAGGTACGCCTTCAGATTCTCAATCCGCCGGTCAGGGTAGGCGGCGCGGAAGCGCGCCACGCTGGCGGCGGCGGCCAGCATCAGGTCGAGCCCTTCCGCCGCGTCGCCGATCTCCGCGAGGCAGAACGGCTCGCCCTCGACCGTCCACAGTTGCTTCGCGGTTTCGCAAACGTCGCGGTCGATCTTGTAAACGTCTTGAACCTCCTCACAAGGAGGCCACGGCATCCTCATCGCAATCCTCCCTCAGACGGCGGGGTGAGTGTTCACGCACGGGCAAGCCGGGTTATCATCCGCGTCGCCGCTCGTCAGCAGTCAGGTCGCCGGCAGGTGCACAGCTTGCTTAGATAGATACCGGCACGGCCCTTCCCTCACCTTTCCGCCGCTTACCAGTGCTGATTTTTTTTCGTGGCCGTCACGGCGACCGCCCATAAAAAATAGTCGCACGGTATATACAATCTATACCGTGCGACCAAGTCTTGCGCGCGCCAGGCCCGCGTGTCGCCCTTAGATTTTGCCGGCGGCTAATCGGACGCGGCCGGCGTGGACCACCCGGCGCCCGCGACTGCTGCGTCAACGGTCCCCGCCCGCGAAGCGGCGTTCGGCCCGTGTCGGTTCCCGGCAGACACCCCGGTCAGCTTGCGAACTCCCTCTTCACCATATTGAGGGCATTTCTCTGGCGTACGAACTTGAATAATCTGGCCGTGCCGTAGGCCAGCCCCCCGAGGATGCCCAGACCGCCGACCCCGCCGATGATGAGGTACAGCGGCGGCCAATTGCGCGCGGCGGGCGGGCTCGGGGCAGCAGGCAGGCTCCGCCACGCGCGCGCGTCCGGGGTGACGGGCTCCGTCTCCGTCTCGACAATCTCGGTCTTTAGAAGTTCGTTGACCCAGTCCAGCGTCGCCAGTGTACGGCCACAGGTGAAGCAGTCGAGAAGATGGGCCTCAAATGCACGCGCCTCTTCGCCGACCAGGACCCCGTTGTAGTAATCGTATACCTGGTCTTCGCGCCCCAGATTCAGGCACGGCGAGATGTTGTCAGGCGTGGGGAGATCATTGTCGGTTGTCATTTGCCTACCTTTCCTCGTCTTCGGAGGGCCGACGGGGGGGTTTCATTCCTCGGGGCCGTCTGCGTCCCTCTTCTTCCTCCCAAGGGCGGCGAGCCCTTTCTCCTCGGCCGCCTCGACAAGTGTTTTCTGCAACGCTTTAAGCTCTCTGCCCAGCTTGGCGATAGCTTTATCGCGCTCTTCGCCGGACAGCGACAGCCAGCCGTCCTCGTGAAACTTCTCGGCGAGTTCACCGACGTTGTCGCAGTCCCAGCTTAGAACGTAAAGCCTCCGCTGTCTGGGGTTGAATCGGTCCCACTGCTCTTTGATCCTCAGCGCCACGCCGGGAATCTCGTCGGACAGGTCGCCTTTCAAACGGCACGGGTGCCGCTTCAGATGCTCCTCGCCACTTTTTCTCTTCCGAAACTCCTTGTAATGGATGTTCCGGGCCACGTGAAAGCACCAGGTGAAGACAGTCGCGCCGTTCTTGGCCGAAAATAGCGCCCGCTTCTTTATCAACCGCTCACACGTATTCTGTATCAGCTCTTCGGAGTCCTCGGGCAGATTCCCGCCTGGGAGCGGGTACTGACGGCAGATATACTTGCAGATGGCCCTCACCTTACTGACCCAGAGCTCGTTCCCCCAAAGGGCGTCGAACGCTGCTTCATCTCCGCCGGCAGCACGAAGAGCAAGGTCAGTGAGGGCCTTCTCTTCAATATTACTCATGTACTCACCCTCCTTTACGGGCGCCTCGGCCCGTCGGACGACGCGGCCGGACGCAAACCCACTGCCCGTTCTACTGTATCTGGTGGCGGGATTCGTTGAAGAGTGAGGCCGCCTGCCGCCCTTTGTCCCCCCGCCGTATTCACCCCGAGCATTCGTGACACTTAAGCCTTGCAGTACGTAGATAGATACCTTGACATGCCGTTTTTGAGGCCCGGACCCAAAAAAAATTTCGGGCGGGCAGCGGGGCGGCCCGGATGGCTCCCCGCTGCCCGCCCGCAGTGTCGTTTACAGTTCGTACGGAGGCGGGGGCGCGAGGCACAAAACCGACGGCACGCGAGCGGGTTCGGCCAGGCGCAGCAGGTTATACCCGATGCCCGCCAAGCCGGTCATAAGCCCCGGCGTTTCTACGTTGAGGGGCGTCCCACAGAGCCAGCCGGTCTGTTCAACGCAGCCGAGCACCGTTGCGGCCACCCGGTCGGCGAGGTCGCGCAAGCGGGGCTGGTTCAGCGCGGCTGCGGCCTCCAGAAACAGTTCGGAGTTGCCGAGGTCGCCGTGACATAGGCAGTGGCTTGAGCCGAAGCCCGCGCGGAGTGTGGCACGGAGGGCGGAGCGGATGTCGGCGCGGGCTTCGGCGTCGTCGAGGTATAGCAGCGAGCGGATACGCGCCAAGCCGATGCCCGGCGCGCCGTGGCACCACGCCAACGCGTAGCCGGGGCTTTCCCCGTCCCCTCCCGCGTCCGGCTGGCGAAGGTCGGCCCAGTTGTCATCCGCGGGCGAAAAGTGGCTGCGCTCGTACGCGAGGGCATCGAGAGCCACCCTTCTGTAACTCGCGTCGCCGGTTAACGCCGCAAGCACCAGCAGCGCGTAGGCCGCCCCGGCCGCGCCGTGTGAAAACCCTGTGAGCGGTTTCGTGCCGGCAAGTGAGGCCTCCCACGCGACTCCCTCCGTCATGGGCTTTGCGCCGCCGACGAGCCGGTTTCCGCACAGGGCCGCCATCTTCAGCACGCGAGGCGAGGAGGTGACGCGGTAGAGGCCGGCCAGCACGCAGGCGCAGCCGGCAGAGCCGCCGATGATGTCGAAGGTATTTTCCTCCTCAATCAGCCGCGAGAGCACATCGGCCACCGCCTCAGCCCTCGCCAGAAGGCTCGGTTCTTCCCACAACACGCCCAGGTGCGTCAAGGCGTAGACGACCCCGCCCCACCCCGTAAACGCGCCGACGCCGAACGGCGCCCGCGCCGGCTCTGACAGCATCGATTCCACCTCGCGCACCAGCGTTGTCACGCCGGACTTTGCCAGCGCGGTGTAGCGCCCTTCGCCCGTGACGGCGCCGAGGTAGGCCAGAAACAGCGCCACCCCGGCCACCCCGTCGTAGAGATCGACACCCAGCGGCAGGAGGCTCCAGAACCGCCCGCCGACCAGGTTGACGCCGATCCAGGAGGCACACTCTCCTTCCCGCAGGCTGAGCATTTCGAGCCGGTCGCCGACGGCCCGCGCCCCCGCTAAAAGTTGCTCGCGGTCGGCCGGGGGGAGCAGTTCTTTGGGCGGGAGTCCCGTGCTCGTCCCCTCCCCCTTCGTCAGGCATGTCAGGGACGCGCGAATGAACCAGATTTGCCGCGTCAGGTCTTCCTCGCCCAGTTCGCGGAGGCGCGCGCGCACCTGATTGATGGACGGCTCGTCGAAGAAATCTGCGATCCGCTCGTTCGTGCTGGTGTACAGGTCTCGCGCGCCAGGCCGCGCCGTCAGCAGCGGAATGTCCCCCCGATGAAGGTCCGCGCACTCGGCGGGGATGATTCTTTTCAGGTAAGGGCGTTTGGGCACCTCGGACCAGAGGCGGTCGAACAGGCGGTCGCAATCCAGCGCGTCGCGCAGCATGTCGGGGTGGGAGCTGTCCTGCAACATCAGGCCGTAAGTCTGCGTCGGGCGGAAGATGACGCGCACCTCGTCCCCGGCGAAGCGGTCAAGCGGCCCGCCTTCCGAGAGCAACTCGTCGCGGTGTTTTAGCAGCAGGCGGTAGACGGACGTGAAGCCGTCAACGATGTCGTCTGCGTAATCCTGCGGGTTGACCTCAGCGCCCGCGAGGCGTGGGCGGTTCTGCCCCGCGGGCGTCTTCCCCTGCTCCGTCCTGACACGCATCTCGTCGGTGGCGGGGTTCTCAAGCGAGTAGCTGTGGCCGGGCATGGGCTGGTCGGGGGACCCGCCGAGCCCGCTGACCTCGACCCCTTCGGCCCCCTCGCCCCCCCAGATTCGTTGCGGCAGCAAACCGACGCTCATCACCGACCGCGCCAGGACTCTGTCGGCCAGCGGCCCCGCGTCACGCTCCATGCCGCCGAGCGGGTTGAAGAGGGCTTCAAGGTCGATGAGCACGGGATGCTCGCCCGCGGCGATTAAGTTTTCGAGGTGGATATCGACCGCCTCCAGCGCGTACAGAAGGGCCAGATGACCGCCCTGGCGCTCGTAGAACCGCCTGACTTCCGACTCTGTGTCGCAGCCCTCCGCCTTGACGAACTCGACCCACCCGTACGAGCCTCGGTCCAGTATTCTCAACGTGCGAAATGGCGGGTGGCCGCCGCGCTCGTTGAGCCACCGCAGAACCTCGTTGAAGTGGCAGTCGATGCTCAGCGGGCGCGGCTTATAGACCAACTTCAGCCCGGAGTCGAAACTCGCAATGACGACGGAACGCCCGCCGCGGTGCGTGTCCCCGACATCGCTTTGCACCGCCTCCAACCTGCGCGGCCCCTGCTCGCGCCAGATGTTGGCGCGGAGGGCCTCCCAGTCGTCCGATAGGCGCTGAAGGAATTCCAGGCCGAAACTAACCCAGTTGTCCAGGCATTCCACCAGCCGGCGCGCTATGACCGGGTACTCGCGGAAGATGCCGAGCGCCTTCTCGCGCCGCCCCAGGTCATTGAGGAAACAATGGAAACGTTGCTGCGGCGTCTCGCCGCGCAGGGAGCCCTGGAGTCGCGCCACGTTCAACTCCAGAATTAACGTCCGGCCCAACAGATTCAACAGCCGCCCCGGAAGGTCGAAACCTGAGACGAGCAGCCCCATCACCGACTCGGGGTCGAACGGTATGTGCCCCCGCGTCTGCCGTATCCGCCCGACACCCTCGCGCAGCCTCCTCATGGCGCGGGCGATGAGAGGTTCGGCGAGCAACAGAAATCCCATCTCCGTCCGCGCCGACGCCTCGTCCGGCGTCGGCCCCGGCCCGCCTGACTGGTGGGCGTCGTCGGCCCGCGGGAAAAACGCCTCGCGGTATTCCGACAGCCACGCCGGGGCGTGGGCGACGCGGCGGCGTAGCGCCTCAACCGACTCCCCCAGCAGACGCAGGAATCCCGGCTCATCCAACCCGCACGCCTCCAACCGCGCGGCGAAGATGGAATCGTCCGAGAACGGATGCTGGCCGCGCCAGCGGGCCGCCAGTCGCTCAGCCCTCTCCCCTTCGAGCGTTGCCGGGCCGCCGGCCGAGAGAAGGGATGCGGCCCGCTCGGCGAGCGTGAGGGCCTTGAACCAGCAAGCGTCTTCGAGGATTGAAAGGTCTATCAGGGCCTGCTCGTCCGACGCGAGGCCGGCACCCGCCTGGTCGTCACCCGTGAAGTGCGGTTCCGCCGCGCATTTCCGCCTCGCCGTATCTCTAATCATTAGGCGGCCCTCCCATCCTGGTAATTGAAATTGTCACGGGAGGGCGGCCGGCGCGTGGGCCGCGGCCGGCCGCCCTCCCTTTGCCTGTACGAGTCGGTAACGCATGCATACACGCGTTACCGGCCCGCGGTCAGAAGAACCGGCCGAACAAGTTGCACAGCCCGAAGACCGTCCTGTGGCATGACGCTAAACTGGCCCCGATAACAATCGTGCAGAATTTCATCGAGGCGGCGCACAGAAAGCTCACCGTGAAGCCGCCACGGACGGACGACAGGTCGTCGTCGGTCAGCGCCATCAGCCCGGCCGGGTGCTCCGGCATTTGAGCCAACTCGTCGGGACTCAGGCCCTCCCGAAAGTTCGGGTCTTTCCACGCGCGGATGATTTTGTCATTCGTCATCTCATACCCCTTTCCCTGTTTCACAGTTCGTCGCCCCGACTACGGATGTGTCTCCGACGAACCGCCGACCGGCCGCCGCTCTCGTGCGGCCGGGGTCGCGACACGGCTGGGTCGCGACCCCGGCGCACACGCCCGCGGACGAGGCTGCGGCCTTAAAACAGCTTGCAAATGAACTGCTGGGTCACCAACGGGCAGCTCCGGAGGCTGGCCTGGCCGATGCCCTTGCAGAATTTAAACGAGGCGCGGACGACCACCGTCCAAACGCCGCCTTGGACTGACGACAGCTCTTCGTCCGTCAACTCCAACACCCCGGCCGGGTGCTGCGGCAGCCGCGCCAGTTCTTCGCGGCTCAGGCCGCGGCGGTACTCGGCATCCTTCCAAGCTCGAATGATCTCGTCGTTTCTCACTTTCCTACTCCTTTCTCCAAGTGTTGACCCCAACTCGCGAACGCCGGGAGGAATCCCGGGTCGTGTCGGGGGAAGACGAACCGCGCGGGCTCGTTTTGTGTTCAATCTAGAAGAGGAAATTCGGAGGCGGGAGTGCACCGGGTCGTCGAAGAATTTTTGGCGGGGCGGAGGCGGCACCAAGCGGGCGTCGCCCACACACGGCAGGGAGGTGCGCCGCGCGGGCGCCTAAGCCGAGGGCGGCTCGTCTGCCTCCGCCCTGGATTGGCCGCCGACCAACTCGGCGTAGAGGCCGCCCATGCGGAGCAGCTCGTGGTGCCTTCCGCGCTCCACGATGCACCCCCGGTCCATCACCAGAATCAGGTCGGCGTTACTAATCGTGCTCAGACGGTGGGCGACGACGACGCGCGTGCAGGACAGCGAACTCAGGTGCTCGTCGAGTCGGCGCTCCGTGACCGCATCGAGGTGGCTGGTGGCCTCGTCCAGCATCAGAATGCGCGGGTCGCGCAGCAGGGCGCGGGCGATTGACAGACGCTGGCGCTGGCCCCCGGAGAGCGCCGTCCCGCCCTCCGCCACGGGGGTTTCATAGCCCATCGGCATGCGGCTCACGTCCGCGTCGATGCACGCCAACTCAGAGACGCGCTCCACTTCTTCGAGTGACGCGCCGGGGTCGTGCAAGGCGATGTTTTGCCGGACGGAGCCGCTAAAGATGAACGACTCCTGTAGCACGACGCCGACCTGCCCGCGCAGGCGCAGGTAGTTGTGCTCTCGCAGCGAACGCCCGTCGTAGAACACTTCCCCGCCGGTCGGCTGATAGAGGCCGAGCAGAAGCATTACCAGCGTGCTCTTGCCGCAGCCGGTCGGGCCGACGAGCGCGACCTTTTGACCCGGCTCGACGGTGAATGAGACACCGCTCACGACCTCGGGCGAGTCAGGCCCATAGCGGAACCTGAGGTTGCGCGCCTCGATGCGCCCCGCCAGGGGCGGCGCCCCAGTGCCGGGCCGTACGGCCTGTTCGGGCTCCGCCGTCAGTACGTCAGAGAGCCGTTCGAGGTGAGCCCCGGCCAGCTGCAACTGCTGCCCGCTGGCGACCAGCGCCGAGAGCGGCGCGAGGAACGCCGTCCCGAGCGCGTTGAGCGCCAGCATCGTGCCGAGGCTCATCCGGCCGTCGAGCACGAGCGTGGCCCCCAGCCACAACAGGAGCAGGGGGGAGAACATTCGGAGCGCGCCGACACCTGACTCGATGACCGCCAGCGAGCGGTCTCGTTCGAGCGAGGCGTTGAGGCGGCGAAAGAACAGGTTCGACCAATGGTCGAGCGCCCTGTTTTCCGCGCCGGAAGCTTTGAGCACCGGCATGCCCTTCAACACCTCCACGACATAGCTGCGCTCTTCGCTCTCGGCGTTCAACTCGCGCTGGAGAAGGTGTCGGACGCGCACGCGCGTGCTCAGCAGAATCAGCAGTTGGAGCGCCCCGAGGGTGAGTGCGGCCAGGCCGAAGAGCGGGGCCTGTGTGAGAAGGATAGCCCCGTAGAGGATGACGAGCGAGCCGTCTAGGAAGATGGAGAGCGTCTGGTCTGTAAACACTTCGCGGATGAGGCTGTTGCTCCCCATTCGCATCAGGAGGTCGCCGCTCGTCCGCTCCTGAAAGTAGCGGAAGGGGAGCGCCAGCAGGTGCTCGAAGAAGTCGAGCATCAGCTTCGAGTCGAGCAGGCCGCGCAGGTAAATCAGCATCGAGCTGCGCAGGTAGCTCATCAAAGCCTGGACCGCGACCACGCAGGTCACGCCGACGCCGAGGAGCGTCAAGACGTTGCCGATTCGGAACGGAAGGACTTGGTCTACCAGCACCTTCGTGAAGACTGGGAGCGCCAGCCCCGCCGCCTGTAACAACGCGGAGGCGAGCAGAATTTGCGCCAGCACGCGCTTGTTGCCGGGCGCCGCCAGCATTGACTTCAGATATTCGAGCCAGAAACTTCCCTCCCGCCTGCGGGTTCGGAAATGGGCGCCGGGCTCGAACGTCAACACCACGCCGGTGAAGTCCGCCTCGAACTCTTCTCTTCTCAGACGACGCCGCCCGGCGGCCGGGTCCACGATGACCACACGACGCGGAGACCATTTTTCGACGACGACGAAATGATCGAACCCCCAGTGGGCGACGGCCGGGAGACGGACGTATTTGAGGTCGGCAGGCTCCAGAGAGAACGCCTTCACGCGAAGGCCGCACGAGCGCGCCGCCTCGGCTATAGTCCTCGCCGAGAGGCCGTCGCGCCCCGTGTCACAGATTTCGCGGCACTCGGCCACCGACGTTTCGCGGCCGTAGTAACTGAGGACCATCGCCAGACAGGCGGTGCCGCATTCCGTGGCCTTCAACTGAAGAAGCACCGGCACACGACGGCGGAGGAGCACCCCGGCCCGGCCTAAGCTGCGAAGCCCGGAGAAGAGTCTACTCGCCGCTCCCCCTTCGTACCCTTGTCCCCTCAGAGCGATGTTATTTCTGTCCATCTTCAATTAAACGGCTCGCCAGAGGGAGGCGCGAGAACGCCCGCCGCGACCCGACCTCGACCCGGACTTCGCCGAACCTCTCGACATCCGCGGAGCGTAAAGAGGCGGCCGCGCCCGCCTCTAACTTGGCGAAAGCTACCGCCGCGGGCCAGCGGGCCTTCCAAACCACCCCATCGTCCAGAGCAAACCGACTCTTAGCCACTTCGGGGTCGTAGCTGTGTGGCTCGACGGACTCAACCTTTCCGACGAGGACGACGGCCTCCCCCCCGAAGCGGAAGAACGCTCTTTGTCCCGGCCGGAGACGTTGTGAGTCACACACGGGGACGAGCACGACCAAGACGGCCTCCCCCGCCTCCCCGCTGCTCTGCGCCGCCCTCCCGGTGACGACAGCTGCGCCCGAGACATATACGGGCACCCATGCGAACCAGCTAAGCCCCCCGCCGATGAGCGTGAGGCTGAACAGCACCCAAAGCATCAAGGTCGCCCGCGGGGAGAGCAGCCGGGGGTAGACCGCACAGTCATTCCGCCCCGCGTAACGTCGCAGAGCTTCGGGCCGAAAAATGGAAGGATTGAATCCCGACATATCCTTAACTTACGCGGCGAGTATTGCCTGAGAAGGGCCGGCCGCGGGCACCACCGTGTTACCCGGCGCCACAATTTCTCTATCACGCTTCCATGGCAGTCGCTGCCCCCGGCCACAGAGCACTCAGCGTATAATTCGTCTTGGTTAATTCCCCCTCGAAACATAGAGAGGATGAGAGGGGAGAAACGCACCCGGTTCAAAAATTTTCCCGAGGTCGGCGCCGGTGCACTCAGAGGATTTATACAGGATAAAATGAGTCGAACTGATTCAAATCGTAGCGCGAAATCAGCAGGCGCACATCACCCGCATCTCATCGAGAGCAAAGTGGCATCGGGTCCGACAGCCCCGCTTTTGTCCGCATACTGTAAGGGGTTTTCTGTAGAGAAGGAGAGAAGGTCAACCCGGGATGTGTCCTAGTACGACTCTGTCTCGGCGGGCGCTAAAGCTGTTAGCGGACCTTTCTCATCCATTTTCCCACAATAGTTCAAGGGCCCACGACCGGCCCCTTCGTGGACCCTTGTTCGGGCTACGATTAATTTGGCTCTCTTGATTCTCAAAGCTCCAGCGGGCTCTTCACCCCGCGGCCCCCTTTGTTAAGCACGTGCGTGTAAATCATCGTCGTCGGCACGTCCGCGTGCCCCGGCAGCTCCTGCACCGTCCGGATGTCGTATCCCGCCTCCAGCAGGTGCGTCGCGAACGAGTGGCGGAACGTGTGGCAGCTGACCCTCTTCGCCACCCCGCCGCCCGCGCCGCCCTCCTCACCTCGGCCTGCAGCATGTCCTCCGAGGCGTGGTTCCGCCGCTGCTCTCCGGAGCGAGGGTCAGAGGAGATCTTGGCGGCCGGGAACACCCCGCCACGGGGGCTTCTTTGGCAGTGCGGTTCCGGCGGCTTGTATTCCGAAGGCGGCGGGTGAAACGGGAATACGAGATAAAGGACATTTTCCGCTTAAGATGGCGACGGGCATAATAACGGCATGCACCCGACCCGCATCAGCTCAGCTCTCATCCGTTAGCTTGAAGGCTTGATACGTTGTCTGCGGGCGGGTGATGCCGGGCGTTAGCCTGCTGCGGGCGGCGTTGGCATAACTCTGATACTCTTAATGGCAATATGGGAACACAGTATTCAATTGAGGAATGGGACGAAAAGCATCCGCGCTGGCAGGAGTTCGTCGCCTGCCTCAAAGCTGTTGCCCCCGAACAAGTGCCTTTTGTGCTCGGAGAGCAGTACCGCGCGTGCCAATCGCATTTACTGGTCGCACTACAATCGAATCAGGTCGTCGGGTTCATCAGGTTCGCGGTTCAACCCATCGGCCCGGAGGCAAAATGTCCGACGCTGTGCCTTAACGGCGTGCCATTGACCGAAGCCAAAATCCACGCCTTCGCCGTGCGCGAGGACGTTAGATGTCAGGGCATCGGGAAAGAGTTACAGAGGCGAACCATCCGGCGCGCCAAAGCCCTCGGATGTTATCAGGTGGCGTCATACAGCAGCTATGGACGCGATGCCAATCACCACGTCAAGCTTTCTTTGGGCTTCGCCGCCCAGCCGGAAGTTCACGGGGATAACCACCAAGGCGTGTATTTCGTGATGCCGCTGCAAAACACGATGCCGTAAGTCACCGGCCGCAGGCTAACAACGGCATGCACCCGACGCCCCATCAGCGTGCCTCTCATGAATCTTGAATAGGGGCGCGGGTGATGCCGGGCGTTAGATTGTTCCAATTGGTTCGGGCCACTTAGAGAATAGTATGAGACAATTACACATTGAGTCATTATTCGGAGGGGAATACCCGCACGCATCTTTCCATGATTCTACAATCCGGAAGATTGCTGTCGATTTCCTAACCAGAGAGGCTAAATTCGATTGCGTCGTGTTCGTTGGCGACCCTGATGACCGAGAAGCTCAGCCGCGCGAGGCGTCCGGTATTTTAACCTTCACGGGGCTTCTGTACATCACGGCTGGCCCCCCGTCCTCCAGCTACCCTTATGAAGAGGGGGGCCTGGAGATTAGCTACGACGGCCCGGTAGAAACAACAAATTTCAAGGCGCCCATCCCTACACTCCCCGAGACGCTGCCGGAGGATGCTTTCACCCATTGCTTCTTCGTCAACAACTGGAATAGTTTTATGTTCATTGCAGCTACCGGGGCGCACTTTGAATGGAGTCGAGTCTCAGGAACAATCTAACAACGGCATGCACCCGACCCGCGACACGCAGCTTGCCATGTTCCACGCAAGGCCATAGCGGGCGGG
>DASZEK010000147.1:0-18283 GCA_035941045.1 Pyrinomonadaceae bacterium
GCGAGGACCGGCACGAGTACCTCGACGGCTTCGTCTACCTGATGGCGGGCGAGAGCCCCGCGCACAGCAGGATTTGTTTCGACTTGGCTCTTATAGTCGGCATGCAGTTACGGGGCACACCCTGCGAAGGTTTCTCTCCGAATATGAAGGTGCGGACCGGCGAGCAGGGTTTGTTCGCCTACCCGGACTTGACGATTGTTTGCGGCGAGCCGGTCTTTCATGATGAACGCGGCGACGTGTTGGTGAATCCGACCGTCATCTTTGAAGTCCTTTCGCCTTCGACGGCCGCTTACGACCGGGGCGAGAAGTCGCTGCGCTACCGCACGCAGATTGAGACGCTTCGGGACTTTGTCCTCATCGCGCAGGACCGGCCGCACGTCGAACACCTCTCCCGGCAGCCCGACGGCAGTTGGGAAACTCATGAAGTGAGTGGGCTCGACGGCGTCCTCAACCTCGATTCCATTGGGTGCCGCGTCCCGCTCGCGGACCTGTATAGCCGCATCACCTTCGCCGAAAGCTAGCCTTACACGTACTGCCCCGCCGCGTGGCCCGAGGCCCAGGCCCATTGGAAGTTGTAGCCGCCGAGGTGGCCGGTCACGTCCACGACCTCGCCGATGAAGTAGAGGCCGGGGACGCTTCGCGCCTCCATCGTCTTGGACGAAAGCTCGTTCGTGTCCACGCCGCCCTTCGTGACCTCCGCCTTCTGAAAGCCTTCGGTGCCGGCGGGCTCGATGCGCCAGTCGTGCAGGCGCTCGGCGAGCGCCTGAAGCTCGGAAGGCGAGTAGCCGCCGAGCGTGCGCGGCGGGGCGTGCAGCTCGCACCAGACCTGCGCGAAACGCTTCGGCAGGTGGCGCGCGAGCACGACGGACGGCTCGGCGTTAGTCGCGCGCCCGCGTTCGAGTAGGCGGGGGGCGTCGAGGCCGGGCAGGAGGTCTACGTGGAGCGAGTCGCCGCGCTCCCAGTAGGATGAGATTTGGAGGACGGCCGGGCCGCTCAAGCCCCTGTGCGTGATGAGCAGGTTCTCGGCGAACTCGGCGCCGCCGCAGCGGACCCGCGTGTTGACGGAGACGCCGCTGAGCGGGCGAAAGGCTTCGAGCTCGTCGGGGGCGAGCGTGAGCGGGACGAGGGCGGGCGCGGGCTGCAAGACCTTCAGGCCGAAGCGGCGCGCGAGGCGGTAGCCGAAGTCGGTCGCGCCGATTTTCGGAATTGACAGGCCGCCCGTGGCGACGACCAGAGACTCACAGACGAAAGTCCCGTGGCTCGTCAACACCTCGAAGCCTTCGTCGCGTCGCACGTCCCCGACGCGGCAGTTAGTTTTGACTTCAGCGCCCGCCCGCGTGCACTCGCCGAGAAGCATCTCGATGATTTGGCGCGAGCTGCCGTCGCAGAAGAGCTGGCCGAGCTTCTTCTCGTGGTAGGCGATGCGGTGGCGCTCGACGAGCGCGACGAAGTCGGCGGGCGTGTAGCGCGCCAGCGCCGACTTCGCGAAGTGCGGGTTGGCCGACAGGAAATTCTTCGCCGTCGTGTTCGTGTTCGTGAAGTTGCAGCGCCCGCCCCCGGAAATCTCAATCTTGCGGCCGACGCGCCCGTTGTGTTCCAGCACGACGACCGAGCGCCCGCGCCTGCCCGCTTCAATCGCGCACATCAGACCCGCCGCGCCGCCGCCGACGATGACCACGTCTCTTCTCATAAAAGAAGGTGGCAGCCTTTACCCGGCACTCGGCACCTAATACCCATCACCTGTTTTTCTCCTCTTCCAGCAAAGGCTTGAGGTGACTGTAGACGGTGTCGGCGACTATCTTCGTGCCCTCGGCGTTGGGGTGGACGCCATCGTCCTGATTGAGTTCCGCCTTGCCGGCGACGCCTTCGAGGAAGAAGGGGATGAGGGGGACCTGGTGCTCCTGCGCGAGCGACTGGAAGGCGTCGTGTATCTGGCGCTGGTATTCGGCCCCGGCGTTGGTCGTCGTGTATATTCCGGCGAGGAGGACGCGCGCGCCGCGGGCCTTCGAGCGTTCGATGATTTGCGAGAGGTTCTTCTTCGTCTCGGCGACGGGCTGGAGGCGGAGGAAGTCGTTGGCGCCGAGTTCGAGGATGACGAAGCGCACGTCGCCGTCCTGGAGCGACCAGTCGATGCGGCGCACGCCGGCCGCCGAGGTGTCGCCGGAGACGCCCGCGTTGACGACCTCGTATTGGAAGCCGTCGTCGTCGAGCTTCTTCTGGAGCAGCGCCGGGTAGCTCTGCGCGGGGTCGAGGCCGTAGCCGGCCGTCAGGCTGTCGCCGAAGGCCACGATCTTCGGTAAAGTCTTCTCGGGCGTCGGCACGGGCGCCCCGGCAGGCGGGTTGTCGCGGGCGGCCGATTTGGGCGAAGGGCTCACGCCGCAGGCCGAGAGGCCCGAGAGGGCGGCTAAGGTTATTAAGAAAGCAAGCTTCTTCATGATCGAATTATATAAGATTTCCAAGACCGTTCAGTCCGGGGCCGAGCGCCTGACGATTCTCCACGAGCTTGACATGAAAATCCCGGACGGTCAGTTCGTCGCCGTCGTCGGCCCGTCGGGCAGCGGCAAGTCAACGCTGCTCGGCCTCGTCGCCGGGCTCGACGCGCCGACCTCGGGGCGCGTCCTCATCGACTCGGAAGACATCACGCGGATGGGCGAGGACGCGCTGGCCGTGCTGCGCGGCCGGAAGGTCGGCATCGTCTTTCAGGCTTTCCACCTCATCCCTTCGATGACGGCGCTCGAAAACATTCTGGCGCCGCTCGAAATCAGGGGCGCCCGCGGCGCGCGCGAACGCGCCCGCCAACTTCTCGCCGACGTGGAATTGACCGAGCGCGCCCACCATTACCCTTCGCAGCTCTCGGGCGGCGAGCAGCAGCGCGTCGCCGTCGCGCGGGCCTTCGCCAACGACCCCTCCATACTGCTCGCCGACGAGCCGACCGGCAACCTCGACTCGCGCAACGGCCGCCACGTCTTCGACCTCATGGTCGAGATGAACCGCCGACGCGGCGCCACGCTCGTCCTCGTCACACACGACGCGGAGCTTGCCGCGCGGGCCGACCGCCGCGTCTCGCTGCGCGACGGCCGCGTGGTCGCCGACGAATTGATGGGTGGGCCTTCCTCCGCCCACGACGTACGGGACGAGGAACTGGAGGCGGCGCGGCCTTGAACTTCATCATACAGCTTGCGTGGCGCGAACTGCGCTCGTCGTGGCGGCGGCTGCTCTTCTTCTTCGTCTGCATCGGCGTCGGGGTGGGGAGCGTCGTCGCCCTGCGCTCGATGATTCAGAACTTGAACCGCGCCGTGGCCGGCGAGGCGCGCGCGTTGATGACGGCCGACGCGCAGGTCGAGACGACGCGCGAGTGGGACGCGGAAGCGCTGGCGAAGATTGAGCGCGTCGCGCGTCCGCCGCTCGTCCTCGCGCGCGCCGAAACCGTCGAAGCCCCGACCATGCTGCGGCCCGCGGACGAGTCCAAAGAGGGCGCGCTGATGGTCGAGCTGAAGGGGATAGAAAAACCCTTCCCGCTCTACGGCGAGTTCAGACTCGCGGACGGCCGCGCCTTCGATTATTCGTTAGTCGAGTCGGACGGCGCGGTCGTCGCCCCGCTCCTGCTCGAACGGCTCGCGCTGAAAGTAGGCGACCGCGTCAAGATTGGCGAGAAGGTGTTTGAGATTCGCGGCGTCACGCGCGACGAGCCGGGCAGCGGCGGCGGCTTCCGGCTGGGGCCGCGCGTCTTCGTCGAGAGGAAGAGCCTCGAAGCCGCGGGCCTGACCGGCTTCGGCAGCCGCGCGCGCCGCAAGATTCTCTTCAAGACGAGCGAAGACGGGGCGGGCGAGCTTGTGCGGCGCCTGCGCGCGGAGCTTGGCAACAACATCTACGGCGTGCGCTCTTACAAAGACTCGCAGGAGAGTCTGGGCGAGCAGTTCGCGCGGGCCGAAAATTATCTTTCGCTGACGGGACTCGTCGTCCTCGTGCTCGGCGGCATCGGCGTCTCGTCGGTGACGCGGGTCTTCGTCGAGCAGCGGAAGAAGAGCATCGCCATCCTCAAGTGCGTCGGCGCGACGGGGAGCAGGCTGACGGCCGCATATCTCGCGCAGGTGATTTTGCTGGGCGTGGCGGGGAGCCTGCTCGGCGTGCTGCTGGCGAGGGCGGCGCTGCTGTTCGTCCAGTCGCGCTTCGCGGAGAGCCTGCCGCGGAATCTCTCATACGACCTGCAAGCGGGCGCCGCCGCGCAGGGGCTCGGGCTCGGGCTCTTAATCTCCGTGCTCTTCGCGGCGCTGCCGCTGCTGCGCGTCGGAAGGATTAAGCCGAACATGCTGCTGCGCGAGTCGGAAGACGCGGCGCGGGGCTTCCGCTTCGACCCGCTGCGGTGGGGCGTGGCGGTGTGTGTGCTCGCGGGCGTCGCCTTTCTGGCTTCGTGGCAGGCGGGGTCGGTGCGCGTCGGGCTGTTCTTCCTTGGGGGCCTCGGCGTGGCGGCGGGGCTCTTGTACGCGGCGGCGTGGGCGCTGGTCTTCCTCTTGAAGCGGGCGCGCGCGTTCGGGCCTTTCACGGTGCGGCAGGCCGTCAACAGCATGCACCGGCCGGGCAACCAGACGCGCGTCATCCTTCTGGCCGTCGGGCTCGGGGCCTTCCTCGTCATCGCCGTCCAATCGCTTCAGGCGAACCTGCTCGAAGAGATTGACGTGACGCGGCGTGGCAGTCTGCCGAGCATGTACCTGATAGACGTGCAGAAGGACCAGGTCGAGGGCGTGCGCGAGCTGGTCGCGGGCGAGACGGGCCTGACGGCGGAGCTTTTGCCGACGGTGCGCGCGCGCATCGTGAAGGTCAACGGGCGGGACATCGACCTCGACGCGGTCGAGATGCGGCGCGAGCGCGGGCGGCTGGGGCGCGAGTACGTGACGACCTACAGGCCGCGGCTCGAAGCGAACGAGACGGTCGTGGCCGGCGAGTTCTGGGACGAGACGCCTTCGGCCGAGGCCGAGGTGTCGATTGAAGAGGCTTTGCGCGGGACGGCGGGGTTGGACGTGGGCGGCACCATCACGTTCGACATACAGGGCAGGAAGATAACGGCGCGCGTGACGAGCGTGCGCCGCGTCGATTGGCGCAACTCGCGGACGGGCTTCCTCGTCCTGTTCCGGCCGGGCGCGCTCGACAACGCGCCGCAGACCTTCGTCGGCGCTTTGGACGGGCTGACGGACGTGACCCGTCGCGCTCGCTTCGAGCGGGCGCTCGTGGACCGCTTCCCGAACGTGAGCGTGATAGACGTGGCCGACATCGTGCAGAGCGTCGGGCGCATCCTGTCGAACATCACGCTCGCCGTCTCGTTCATCGGCGGCTTCGTGTTGCTGAGCGGGACGCTGATTCTCGTCGGCTCGATTGCGATGACGAAGTTTCAGAGAATTTATGAGGCGGCCGTGCTGAAGACGCTCGGGGCGAGTCGGCGGACGCTGCTCGGGATACTGCTGGCGGAGTACGCGCTGCTCGGGCTCGTCGCGGGCCTCGTCGGCGCCGCGGCGGCCACGGGCCTCTCCTACGCCGTCTCGCGCTACGTCTTCGAGATTGATTGGAGCTTCATGCCGGGCATCGGTCTGGCGGGGATATTCTTGACTGTCTTGCTGGTCTGCCTCGTCGGCGCGCTTTCGAGTCTGGACGTGTTGACGAGAAAGCCGCTGGCGATACTGCGTTCCGGGTGAGACGGTCTTTAACACGGAGGGCACAGAGGACACAGAGAGAAGAAGATTCGAGATTTCAGTGTTCAAATTTGAAATTTCAAATCTTTGATTCTTCTCTGTGTCCTCTGTGCCCTTCGCGTCAAAGAGGGCGCAGGTCGGGCTCGACCCAGTTGGCGCGCGCTTCGGGGGAGAAGAGGCATTCGCGCGTGTAGTGCCGGAGCGGGAGGCGGCTGTCGGCTCGCGCGGCGAGGTCGTTGGCGAGCGCGACGAGCGAGCGGCCTTCGTTGCGCCCTTCTTCGAGGAAGGCGCGGACGGCGCGCAGCCAGAAGATGGTCAGCGTCTCGTGATAGCCGCCCGTCGGCGTCTGGGCGACGCCGTGGGCCGCGTTGTAAGCCTTGATGCCGGCGCGGACGCGGGCGACGGCCTCCGGCCAGTCGTACTGGAGGAGGTGCCAGAGCGCGACCGTCAGGTGCGCGGCGTGCGTCCAGCGCGCGCGCGGCAGCGAGCGGTCGTTGAAGCCGCGCAGCACGTCGAAAATCTCCTCGGTCGTCTTGTACTCGGCCGCGTCGAGCGCAAGGATTGACATGACGCACCCCCTTCCTTCGTTCAATAAAAAGTCGGCGCCGACGAGTGTCGGCGAAACTCGCGCTGCTCTACCGTTGAGCTACGGCCGCGTAATTGATTGCGGCCACCGGGACTCGAACCCGGAACCGGCAGGTTGTTAACCCATGTAGTTCCGCCCGCATTCGGCGCCGTCGGGTAATCAGTCGAAAATTTTCTTCGAGGCGGCGACGAGATTGGTGTGAGACACGGCCGCCGGAGCGACCGTTGTAGGTTACGAGCCTACGTGGTCATGTACTCACACCGGCATTCGCCGCCCCGAAGAGTTTCACGAAGGGCCGACGAGTCTTGCCGTGACTGCCTTTTAGGCACGCTTACGTGGCGTGATGTAGTCACAGACGGCATTCGGCCCCTCTTCGTTTATGCGCGAAGCTCGACGGCCTCGATTACACCGACCCAGTGGTTCGTGTCGAGACGGCCGTCGGCGAACTCCTTGACGACCCGGAAGACCTGGTCGGAGAAGCCGCCGACGTTGAGAACGTCGCCCGCCTCCGCCGCTTGCGTCGTGCCGTAGGGCTGCACGTCGAGGCAGACGAGCCGAGCACGGGGGTTGCGCGCCTTGAAGGCCGACCACTCGCGCATCGTGGCCGTGCCGCGGCCCGTGCCCGCGTCCACCCACGACTGGTTGTCCGAGACGTAGACGACGAGGTCGCCTTCCGCCCGGCGCTTGTTCAGCTCGCGCAGCGGCGCCGAGCAGTTCGTGCCGCCGCCGCCGACCAGCGAGAGCTTCTGCGCGTTCGTCATCACGCTGTCGCGCGGGTTCAGCCGCAGCTTCACCACGTCGTCGTCGAATGGGATGACTTCGCCGTCCGGGTTGTTGCGCAGCATCGTGGCCGCGACGAGCGCCGCCACGTCCACGCAGCGCACGGCCGTCGTCGAGCCCTTGCGGTAGCCCGTCACCGGCGACATCATCGAGCCCGAAACGTCGGGGCAGACGTAGACCTTGCCCTCGACCTTCGGCACGTTGCGCGTCGCCGCCTCCATCGCATCCTGTAGCGCCTCGCGGACGACCGGCGGCACGCGCGCGTCGGCCGAGTTGTAGGCCACCATGAGCTGGTACGGGAAGGCGCGTGCCGCCGCGACCTTCTCGGGGTCGGCGAGGCGGCGGGCGATGACTTCCGCCATGCCCTCCTGCTCGAAGACGCCGTGGCGCGCGAACGTGTTCAGGTTCATGCGCGTCATCTGCCACGGCGCGCGGCGCGCGACCTCCGCCCACTCCTTCGCGCCCAGACCGAGCGACGTGAGCATCTGAAACGGCACCGCCGGCACCTCCGCGCGGTCGCCCGCCTTGAACGCCTCGAAGCTGCGGACCAGCTCCGGCAGCGCGCCCGCGTCGTGCTCGCGGCCGACGAGGTAGCCGTAGAGGGCGCGGCGCGAATCCGTGCGCGGCTTCGGGTGGACCATCCGAACGATGTCGGCGACCGACGGCGACTGGCCGACGCTTGAGCGGAAGAGGTCGGCGTCGTCGCGCGCGTCGAGCCACTCGCGGACGAGGCGCTTCGGGGCCGTGCCGAGAGACTTGCGGCCGGCCGCGCCCGAGCGGACGACCTGCACGAAGTTCCGAAGCATCTTGCCGTTATCGACGACGCGCGGGAAGACGGCTTCGAGCAGCCGCACGTCGCGGCGGGCGAGCACGGCGCAGAGCAGCGCGGGCACGTCCTTCATCAGACCGCGCTCGCGCGCGTAGACCGCCGTCTTGGCGATGAACTCGGGCTCGACCTGCTCGCACAGCTCAAGCACCTTCGAGAGCTGCGCGCCCGCGTCGGCGTAGAACGTCGAGTTGAGGCAGCCCGTCGCCGCGTACTGCGCGAGCGCGTGCTTCGGCGCGAACGCGTAGGCCGGAGCGCGCTCGTCGTTGACGGCGTCGGCGGCCGGGACGAGCTTGCCCATGATTGACTTGAAAAGCGACTTGTTTGCCATGACGACACCTCTACGAAAACCGAATCACCTTGAAAGATAGGACCTCAAGTCGCGGCGGGCGGAGTCGCACCACCGTCGCACGGTTATCAACCGTGTGCTCTCCTGTTGAGCTACGCCGCGAAAGCAGATTGACCCGGCGGGACTCGAACTCGCACCCCACAGCTTAAAAGGCTGCCGCACTGCCGCTCGTGCTCCGGGTCAATGAAGTTTGGCTGACGGGGTCGGAATCGAACCGACACTGTCCTGATTAACAGTCAGGCGCTCTACCTGATTAAGCTACCCGTCAAAAACTGATGGAAGGGAACTGCGGCGGCGGGAGTCGAACCCGCACACTCTCGTTTACGAGACGAGTGCTCTGGAGCCGTTTGAGCTACGCCGCAAGGGAATGGATCGGGTGAGACTCGAACTCACATCCTACAGTTTGCAAGACTGTCGCTCTGCCTTTGAGCTACCAACCCGAATCGCTGAGGCGGGACTCGAACCCGCGGCCCGCGGCTTATGAGGCCGCCGCTCTGCCACTGAGCTACTCAGCAAAGGAACAGGCCCGGCAGGACTCGAACCTGCGACCAGCTGTTTAGAAGACAGCCGCTCTCGTTCCTTCTGAGCTACGGACCCTTGGAAATTGGTCGGGGCGCCGCCGCCGTCGCCAGCCGGCTCAGCTTGCTCCACGCTCCCGCGCCGTCACGTTCCGCCGGGATGAGCCGCGCCCCGAAAAGCTGTTCGAGAAGAATAGGGACGGGAGGACTCGAACCTCCAACTTCCTGTTTGTAAGACAGGCACGCTACCCGTTTGCGTCACGTCCCCACGGGAATGGCCGGAGGTGGAATCGAACCACCGTCTCCCGCTCTTCAGGCGGGCGCTCGGGCCGTCTCAGCTATCCAGCCGTTCAGGAAGGAGGGGAGACTTTCGATGGCCTCCCCCCGTCTTCATGCGAGCCTGCGCCTCTCGCCCGCGTCGGCCTCTTCTGCGAAGAGGTACTTGCGCCACTCGGGCCGCGACTCGGCGTAGTGGCAGAGCATGACGAGGTCGAGGCCGACGCGCAGACTCTTCTGCGTCGTGAGCAGGGGCATGCGCGCCTCCTCGGGAGTGCGGCAGCCCTTGCGCGTGTTGCACAGCTTGCAGGCCGCCACGAGGTTCTCGGGCGTCGAGCGGCCCTGCTTCGAGCGCGGCGTGATGTGGTCGAGCGTCAACTCCTGCGGCGCCATCTTCCGGCCGCAGTACTGGCACCGGAAGCCGTCGCGCACGAGGATGCGCAGGCGGCGCAGGCCCGGCGGCTGCCGGCGCCGACGCACGTTCACGTACTGCCGCAGCCTGACGACGCTCGGCACCAGGAACTCCTCGCGCGCCGAGCGTATCACGCGGCCCTCCTCGTACTCTTCGACGAAGACGGCGTTGCGGATGACGAGGCACATCGCCCGCGCCACCCCGACGGTGCCGAGCGGCTCGTACGAGAAGTTGAGCAGAAGAACTCTGCCGTTCAGGTTAGCCATCAAGGCACCTCCTTTCGCGGAGAATTAAAATGGGGAGTGCGAGCGGGGGTGAGGACTCCCCGCGGGCGCGGGGCGCCGCTCGCAAGCTCGTTCAGTCGAGGAAGACCACGCTGGGTGCCCACAGCGCCACCCCCTCGGTGTTCATCGAGACGCGGTGCCAGCCGTCGAGCACGACCGTCTTGTGGTCGTCGTGCCTGACGCTGCCGCGCACGTAAAGCCGCGGGTCGCGGACCATCCTTCGCCACCGCCAGCGGCCCGCCTGCGGGTTCTCGTCGAGGAGACGCCGGTAAGTCTCCTCGCTGACGCCCGCCGGGTAACGCTGGCAGACGAGCACGGCGCGTCCGCCCGTGCGGTAGGCGTACTGGCAGACGTGCGCCTTACTGCCGCCGCCACGCGTGAGCGGTTCATTCCTGACCACCAGCTTCTCGTCAATCTTCTGCCCAGGCGCGGGGACGAAGAACCATTCGCCCTGCCTGACGTAAGCCTCGTTCCGGCGGCGGAAGAGGTTCTTACTGCGCTTCAGGTTGACGTACGCGGAATACCTGACGAGCGGGGGCTGCAAAGCCCTGAACGCCGTCAAGACGCCCGACACCGATTTGCCCGGCACGGCGCAGACGAACCAGTGGCGTTCGTCGTGGCCGCACAGGAACTTCCTCTTCTCTTCGCCAGCGCGGCCGAGGAGCAGGAGGTGCTTCAAGTCCGGCCGCACGTCTACGACTTCGTACTCGACCCGCTCGGCGCCGACGCGGATTTCAAAGAACTCGCCGCCGCCGTCCGCCCCGATGTCTATGCCGGCGGGCCTTCTCCTGAACCAAGGCCCGCCGGCCTCGGTCACTTTCAGCCGCGCGCCCATGCGCGCGAAATTTCTTTCTAACAATCCGATGTCCATACGTTTCCTTCTAAAAGGCCCCACCGAGGGGCGAGCCGGAACGGACGGACGCGGCATTTAACCTCAACGGGTCTGACCCTTCCTGTAGAGGACGGGTTCCGCGCCGCCCCCGCGGCGCCCGAGGGCGCGCAGGAAGATTCGCGCGACGTAATGCAGTCGTATGAGCATCCGAAACCTCCTTCTGCGCTGTCGTTAAGAGCACGCGGCCGGAATCGAACCGGCGTGTGCGGCTTTGCAGGCCGCCGCCTGACCACTCGGCTACGCGTGCTTCGGTTAAAGGTTGGAGTGAACGGCGGGGATTGAACCCGCGTCTCCGGCGTGGCGGGCCGGCGCTCTGGCGCGTCTGAGCTACGTTCACCCGAAGTCGGAGCGGCGGGAATCGAACCCGCGTCGTCTTGCTCCCGAGGCAAGTGCCTTAAAAACCACTAGGCTACACTCCGTCTGGAAAGAGTTGGCGGAACCGGACGGACTCGAACCGTCATCGCCTCGCTCGACAAGCGAGTGCCTCACCTCTCGGCCACGGCTCCGTCTGGAAGTCGGCTGACAGGGATGGCGGGACTCGAACCCGCAAAGCCCACAGGGCACCTGATCGAAAGTCAGGCCGCTTTGACCGTTTGCATACATCCCCACGTTTGAAGACTGATACCGGCGGAGGGAGTCGAACCCACATCCTCTTGTTCCTAAGACAAGCGCCTCGCCATTTGGGCTACGCCGGCGTGAAAATTTGAAAGACTCCGGGAGGAGGACTCGAACCCCCATCTCCTGTTCCAAAGACAGGCGTCCGGCCGTTGGACGATCCCGGAACGAACGAACCCGGCACGACTCGAACGTGCGGCCTCAAGCTTCGGGGGCTTGCGCTCTCATCCGTCTGAGCTACGGGTCCGGAAGTCGAAGCGGAGGCGGTGCGACTCGAACGCACAAGGGCCGGAACCCGGCCCCGCGGCTTAGCAGGCCGCTGCACTGACCGTTTATGCGTCGCCTCCGTGAAGGGGAGTTTGGAGGAAGGTGTGAGAGTCGAACTCACAGGGGTTTTCAGGCCCCGACAGTTTTCAAGACTGCTTGGCGTGCCCGTGCCCAACCTTCCGGGATGCGCCAGGGGAGACTCGAACTCCCACGCTCATAAGAGCCACAGCTTTACAGACTGCTGCCGGTCCGGTTCGGCGTCTGGCGCGAACTGAGAAAAGATTCCGACGGGGGCCCAAGGCCGAAGTCTCGGCCCCCGTCGCTTTCAAGGTAATTCGGTTATCAAACAACGAAAAAGAGCGGGCCCTGGTGCTTCCCCACAGGAAGCAGGCCCGCTCCGGTCCGTCTCTCGAACTGTCTTAGAGATTTCAGGAGCGGGAGGCCCGCCCCCGCTGAACTATTGCTGTATCTGGTTATCCTTGCCGAGCACGCCTTCGAGCGTCCGCAGGTGTCCCCGCGTGACGACGGGCTCTATCCGGCCGGTTAAATAACTCGGACGGACTCGCCCGGCCGCCTGATTAAACCCACAGGCGGACGGCCACGCGGCGGCGCCCTTGGCGCCCGCGGCGGTAATCCTTGATTGTTTCGAGTCCGTTCTCATCGAAATTCGTCCGTGCTCCTCAGAATGGCGCCCTCGGTGCGGGCGACGTTGGGCAATATAGCAGATTACTTTGTGCTGTCAAGCACTTTTTTTAAAAACTTTTCCGGCGGCCGGAAAATTTGCTGAAACCCTCTGTTGACCGGCCGCGTATTCGGGGGTACTGTATTAGTGGCCTAGTACAGTGAGGTGGCCGGAGCGAGCGTGTACATAGCCATCGACCCGTCGAGCGGCGTCCCGATCTACATGCAGATCGTGAGCCAGATCAAGACCGGCATCGCCATGGGGCGGCTGCTGCCGGAGGACCCGCTGCCGTCGGTCAGGCAACTCGCCGTCGAGCTTTCGGTCAACCCGAACACGGTCGCGCGCGCCTACCTCGACCTCGAATACGAGGGCGTCATCTACAAGCGGCAGGGCGCCGGCACCTTCGTCTCCGGTCAGGGCGTGGAGATGTCGAAGAACGAGCGGCGCAAGGTCTTGAGCGAGCTGATCGAGAAGGCGCTCGTCGAGGGCGTGAACCTCGGGCTTGACGAGGTGGAGCTGCGCGAGACGTTTGAGCGCGTGCTCGACAAAATCATCAGCTCGCGGCAGGCCGAGGCGGTCGGCAAATGACTTCGGGGCGAGTCGGAAACATGAACACAGACAGCGGATTCCCGCGCGGCGATTACGCCATCGAGACTCACGACCTGTGGCGCACGTTCGGCAAGTTCGAGGCCGTGCGCGGCGTCAACCTGCAAGTGCTGCGCGGGACGGTCTTCGGCCTGCTCGGCGTGAACGGGGCGGGGAAGTCCACCATCATCAAGATGATCATCGGCCACCTGCGCCCGACGCGCGGCGAGATTCAAGTCCTGGGCCGCGCGCTGGCCGAAGACCCGACGGGGATGCGCGAGCGCGTCGCCTACGTCTCCGAGAACCGCTACCTCTACGAGTGGATGACCGTGGACGAGAGCGTGCGTTTCACTAAGGCTTTCCACAGGACGTGGGACGACCGCAAGGCCGCCGACCTCCTGAAGCGGTTCGGCCTCCCCGGCGCCAAGAAGGTGCGCCAGCTCTCGCGCGGCAACCGCGCCCGGCTCTGCCTGCTCCTCGCCCTCTCCTTCAACCCCGAACTCATCATCCTCGACGAGCCGACTTCGGGACTGGACCCCATCGTCCGCCGCGACTTCATCGAGAACATCGTGGCCGAGATAGGCGAGGAGGGGAAGACCGTCCTCTTCTCGTCGCACATCGTCGAGGAGGTGGAGCGCGTCGCGGACTACGTCGGCATCATCAACGACGGCCAACTGCTGCTGACATCCTCGCTCGACGAGATTAAGGCTTCTTACCGCCGCATCCGCTACTCGGCGAACGGCGCGCGGCCCGAGCTGGCGGGCGTGCCCGGCGTGCTGGCGGTCGAGAACGGGCGGCACGAGCAGGTGTTGACGGTCGAGGGCTGGGGCGAAGAGTTGATGGGGGCTTTGCGCGAGCGCGGGGTGCGCGACCCGGAGATGCTCCCCATCTCGCTCGAAGACATTTTCGTGAACACGGTGCGCGCGGAGCGCGAGCGGGGGGCGGCGCGGTGAACGGTGACATGCTGAAGGCGATGCTCTGGAAGGAGTGGCGCGAGACGCGCTGGAAGTGGCTGGCGTTCGCGTTCGCGTTCCACCTGCCGCTGCTCTTCACGGGCGTCTCGGTCTTGCTGCGCGACACGTGGCGCTTCGACCTCTACGCCCTGAGCGACGGCGCCGCGGCGATGGGTCTGGAGCTGGCGGTCGTCGTGCAGACGGTCTTCCTCATCACGGCGGGCCTGTTCCTTCTGGCCTTCTTCGCGGTCGGCTCGGTCGGCGCGGAGCTTGAGAACCAGAGCATCTTCTTCCTCTTCGAGCGGCCCGTCCGCCGCTGGCAGATTCTTCTCTTCAAGTACGGCGTGGGCGCCGTGCAGGCGATGACCTGCGTCGCGCTGTCCATCCTGACGACCATCACGCTCGTCTATTTCGTGATGGCGGCCGTCGCCACGAACGTGACGCTGGCGGGCTCGCGCGAGGCGTTCTCTTACGCCGTCTCGAACGGCGCGCGCGGCATGGTCTGGACGGCCTTCATCTCGCTGATGGTCTACTCTGCGACCTTTCTCTTCTCGGTGCTCTTCGAGAAGTGGTGGATCGCCGTCATCGCGGGCGGCCTCTCGGTGGCCGTCATGTTCTATTACTTCGGCGAAATGCTCTTCGAGTGGATAATCGAGCGCGCGACGCGCAACACGGGGAGCGACGAGGTCAACCTCGACTTCTACGGGCGGCTCGACCCCGTCCCGCTTCTCGTCATGCTCCTCGTCTCGGCCGCGCTCTACTTCGCGGCGCAGTACGCGTTCTCGCGGAAAGAGATGAAGTAGGGCTGAAAATTCGTCATCAAACACTCGCACGTCTTCTTTGAACGGAGGTGGAACGTGGAAAGACTGAGGCGCAAGCCATACCTTTTCGGAATCGCGGCGGCGGTTGTCGTGCTCGGCCTCGCGGCCATGCAGTTCGCCCGGCCCTCGCGCGCCGAGAACCCGCGGCTTGAGAAATACCTGCCCGCCGACTCGGTCGGCTTCATACAGGTCAACGACCTGCGCGCGCAGGCTTTGAAGATTATCGAGTCGGAAGCGTGGCGCGAGTTCACGAAGCAGAACCAGTCGTCCAGCTCGCTCTTCATGATGATGGCCAACCACGCGGGCGCGCTCGACGCCAGCTACGCCGTCGCGCTGCTCGGCGCCGGGCAGGACGCCGAAGGCAGGCGCCGGCCCGACGTGGTCATGATAGCGGAGTTCAACAGTTGGTCGGCGCGGCGCACCTTCGAGAACCGCGTGCTGCGCTTCGTCCGCGAGGCGGGCGAGAAGGGCGTGACGAAGAAGGAGGAGAAGTACGAGGGCGCGACCCTCAACCTCCTGACGCGCGAGGGGCGCGGCGCCTTCGCCTACGCCCAGTCGGGCAACACGCTCTACATGTCGAATTCGACCGGGGCCATCAAGCGCGCGCTCGACGTGAAGGCCGGCAAGGCCCAGTCGCTCGAAACGAACGCCGCCTTCGCTCAGGCGCGCTCGCGCTCGGGGGCGCAGGCCGAGGGCGCGTTCGGCTTCCTCGACGGCGCGGCGCTCAAGCGTCTGGTTGACGAAGCCCCCGCGGCCGGCGCGCCCGACGGCGCCGCGGCCTTCCGCGAGCTGTTCCACGGCGTCGGGGCCGACGGGGTCCAATCAGCCTCCTTCACGAGCGCCTTCGACGACGGACGCGTCGTGGAACGTTTCGTCGTGAACGCGCCGGAGAAGGGCGGCGTGCTGGCGGCGGTCGCGGCCAACCCGCCGACGCCCCAGGCGCTCCTCGCCTTCGTGCCCGAGGACGCGACGGCGGCCTTCGACGCCTCGATTGCCGGCGCCCCGAACACCTTCGAAGAGCTGTTCACGCTCTTCAGCCGGGTCGCCGAGCAGAACGGCAAGAGGGGCCCGGCCGACGCGCTCTCGGAATTCGCCTCGAAGACGGGCGTTGACCTGCGCGCCGACATCCTCGCCTCGCTCGGCACGGAGGTCTGCCTCGCGCAGCTCCGCAACGAGGGCGGGCACGGCGGCGTCGTGATTCTGAACCTGAAGGACGAGGCCGCGTTCGCGGGCGCGCTCGCCAAGTTCGCCGGGCACCACAAGCGGGCCGTCTCGGAGCGCGACTACAAGGGCGTGACCGTCCGCTCAATCGCGGGCGAGAAGGGCCGCGGCATCGAGTACGCGTTCGTGGGCGGCAACCTGATAGCGAGCGGCGAAGGCGCCCTCGTCGAGCGCGTGATAGACACGGCGCGGGGCGGCCGTTCGCTCGGCGCGGGCGAGGCTTACCGCGCGGCTTCGGCGAACCTGACGGGGCAGCCGCAGTTCGTCTACTACAACTCGAACGCGGACTACCTGAACCGCCTCGGCGGGATGCTGAACGGCAGCGGCCAGGAGTTCAAGCCGTCGGGCGAGGGCGCGAGCCTGCGGCCTTCGTTCGCCTACGGCCTCTCAAGGCCGGAAGGCTTCTACGTCGAGAGCCGCACGCCGCTCGGCATCTTCCCGCGCCTGCTGGCCGGCATCTCCTCGCGCCTCGCGGAGAAGCAGGAGAAGGGCGCCGAATAAAATAGGCATCTAACTTAAACACGGAAGGCGCGGAGATAATCAACTGTCTCCGCGCCTTCCGTGTTTACAGGCCCCGTCCAACCGTTCCCGCCCGCGTCCTCATCAGAGCAGAAAATATTTCCCGCGCCGGGGCCAACCATCTCCGCCCCGCCGTGTCTATTGAGACGACCGAGCGCGAAGGGAACCCCGAGTTGACCGCAGAACACGAACTGATCCGGCGCGCGCAGGGAGGCGACCTCGAAGCCTTCTGCCGGCTCGCCAAAGCTTACGAGCGGCGCGTCTACACGCTGGCGCTCCACTACTGCCGGGACGCGCACGACGCCGAAGACCTTTCCCAAGAAGTCTGGCTCAAGGCGTTCAAGGCCCTCGGCGGCTTCAAGTTTCAGTCAAGCTTCTACACCTGGTTGAGACAAATACTGGTCAACTCCTTCCTCAACCACAGGCGTGCAGAGACGATGACGCGCGACAGCGAGAAGACCCCCGTCAGGTTCGAGAGTCTGGAAGGCGACGCCGCCGCGACGACGCCCCTGCCGCTCGTCCTGGGCGACGCCGAGGACGAGTTCGAGCGCAGGCTCCTGGTCGAGAGGGTGACGCGGGCGCTGGGCGAGCTTTCGCCCCAGCAGCGGCTCATCTTCCTCCTCAAGCACCGCGAGGGGATGACGTGCCGCGAGATAGCCGACTCGTTCGGCTGCTCGACGGGCTCGGTGAAGAAGAGTTTGTTTCGCTCGCTCCTGAAGCTGCGCGCGGCGCTCGGCGTGGAGTCGGGCGAGATGGCGGCCCCGCTGGCGGCGGGCGAGTGAGTTACGAGGTCTGACGAAGAAGATGATTCACGACTGCGAGGCGACACAGGAGAGGCTGGTTGACCTGCTCTTCGGCGAGCTGGACGGGGGGCGCCGCGGCGTAGCCCTCGAAGAGCTGGACGGCTGCCCCGCGTGCCGCGTGCAATACCAATCCCTCGTCGAGACGTTACAGACGTTCGACAGGGCGGCCGAGGCGTCTCTCCCGGCCGAGGACTTCTGGCCCGGCTACGAAGAAAGACTGAGGAATCGCATGGCACAAGAGATTCAACCCAACATCTGGCAAACGGCCGCGGCTCTCTCTCGCCCCGAGTACCGGCTGACGTTCCTCGAAGACGAAGGCTTGACGCGGCGCCTGACGCGCGAGGTGCGCGGCGTGGCGCACGACGCCGAGTTGACGTGGCCCGAGTTCAAGCGCGACCCGCTCGGCTTCACCGGCCGGTCGGTTTCGGCCTACTCGCGCGCCGGCTGGAAGTTCCTCTCGCAGCGCGACGTGTCGCTGGCCGTCCTCGCCTCCTTCGTCGTCATCTTCGGCGCGGTCGGCCTCGTCGTCGGGCTCGAACAGTTCCGCCTCTCGCGCGCGGCGCGGGCGAGCTTGAATGAAGAGCTTGAGCTGATAGGGATGGTCCCGCCCGAGGCCGAGATTCCGAGGGAGCAGGAGCAACCGGACAAGGGCGCGGCCGGGATGGCGAAGGGCAAGGGCGGCGGCATGAAGCCCAAGCAGGAGAAGCCGGGCGGCGGCGGCGGCGGCGGCAGGCAGGAGGCTTTGCCCGCTTCGCACGGCAAGCTCCCGCAGGCTTCCTTGCAGCCGCAAATCCTTCCGCCCAACCCGCACCCGCCCGCCGTCACGCAACCGCACCTCGCCGTGGCGCCGACGATTCAGGCGGACCCGACGCTGTTCCCTCCCGACACCCGCCCCATCCCTTTGGGCGACCCGAAGTCTAGCTCGACGGCCACTTCATCCGGGACGGGCACGGGCGGCGGCATCGGCACCGGCACCGGCACCGGCGTCGGCCCCGGCGACGGCTCCGGCTTCGGCCCCGGCCGCGGGATGAACACGGGGGGCGGCGACCCGAACATCGGGGGCGGCGGCCCCGGAGGCGGGGGCGGGGGCGTCGACTACAACAAGACGTTCAACCAGAAGGACGTGACGCGCAAGGCCGTCATCCTGTCGAAGCCCGAGCCCGGCTTCACCGAGGAGGCGAGGAAGAACAACGTGACCGGCATCGTGAGG
>DASZEK010000148.1:0-75230 GCA_035941045.1 Pyrinomonadaceae bacterium
GAACCGCCTTGCTTCGATGGGTTTCGGCTGTCGGATTAGCTGATACAACCGCTGGCCGGTGACTACGCCGTCGCCCCGTTCGTCAACGTCAACGCCGTGGGCGGCGCCCGCGGGCCGCCCGTCCAGAGTCACGCGGAAGCGCACGGACGTTCCGCGCGCCGACGGCCCCATGACGAGGTGCAGGTCGCGCGCCTGGAAGCGGCACGCGATGCGCCCGCCGGGCTTGTTCAGCGCGACCGTCTGTCTACCCACCGTCCACTCGCCCGAGAGCGCCCACTCGTTGAGGCCCAGCCGCGCCGGGGCTGCGTAGACGCGTCGCTCGTCCGCCGCCGAGCCGCCCGGTGACGCGAAGTTCTCGGTGCGCCCGTAGCCGACGTAGTTCTCCGGAGACTTCAGGCTGCCCCAGTCGGCCGCGGCCTCGACACCTTGGGCGTCTACCGAAACCAGTTCTTGTCCGACCACGCCGACCCCGGCTTCCGACAGCAGCCGTCGAATGACCCTCTCCGACTGTTCGTACTCGCCCTCGCCGAAGTGGTGGTGGCGGACGCGCCCCCGCGCGTCAACGAAATAGAGGGCGGGCCAGTATTGGTTCTTGAAAGCACGCCATATCGCGTAGTCGCTATCGACCGCGACCGGGTAAGAGACCCTCATCTCCTTCAGGGCGGGGCGGACGTTATCCAAATCTTTCTCGAACTCGAACTCGGGCGTGTGCACGCCGAGCACGACCAGCCCTTTGTCCGTGTACTTCTCGGCCCACGCGCGCACGTAGGGGAGCGTGCGCAGCCAGTTGATGCACGTGTAGGTGCAGAACTGGACGAGGACGACCTTCCCGCGCAGGGAGCCTGCCGCGAGCGGCTGCGAGTTGAGCCACCCCGTGGCGCCGCCGAGGGGGGCCAGTTCGCCTTCGTCCGGAAGCTGAGCCGACGCGCCCGTCATACGCTGCACCGCACAGCCGGTCACGCCGAACGGGACGGCGGCGGCGGCCACGGCCGCGGCGGCAAGAAAGCGTCGGCGGTTATGGTTAAGCCCTTCTGACATTCAAGCCCCCTTCGGCCGCTCGAACGGCGTCATTTAGGAAGGACGTGAAAGACCTCTTCCATGTAGCGGGCGGCGGCGGCGGATGCCTCCTCCGGGCTGCTCCCCTGCCGGCGCGCGCTCAGGTAGGGCGCGTACCAGTCCCACCAGTGATGTTCGGCGTGCGTCTTCTCGTAGTGGTCGTGGCGCTCCGCCGTCTCGCGGAGCAGTTCTGCAAGTGCCGGGATGTCCATAACTCGTGCTCCCGTTATTCCCACAGGCGGCCGGGGAGCCGCGTCGTAATCTCCTGAAGCAGCCACGAGTTTCCGTCCGGGTCCTCGAACGAGGCGAACGAGAAGTAGGAGCGGCCCTCGGGGTCGCGCCCGCCGACGCGCGGGCTCTCGACGGCGTCGGTGAACGGCCCGCGGGCGTAGTGGAAGACCTCGCTCACTTCGACGCCGCGGGCCATCAGGTTGTCGCGGGCGGCGTCGAGGTCGTCCACGGCGAGCGTCAGGCTCCGCGCCGAGCCGGGCTCGGCCGAAGTGATTCCCTTGCCGAAGATGACCGAGGCTTGCGACTGGTGCGGCGTCAGGTGCACGACGCGGATGCCGTCGTCCCCCGCGATGTCTACGTCGAGACGCCAGCCGAGATTCTGGTAGAACGCCTTCGCGCGGTCCACGTCGGAAACGGGAATCGCCACGACTTCGAGCTTCATGTTGACGGGTTCGACTCCCGGCGCCGCCTCGTTCCGGGTTTTCATTTCAACGCTGGACATCCTTATCTCCTTCCGTCCGGCGGAGCCCTGACGGACCCCGCTTCCGTATGTGGTTGATTTGCCGAAAAGCCTCCGCGACCTTCAGCGGGAGTGCGAGTGATTGAGAGAGAGGGACGCCCCCTTCGGTATGGTGAACGTCACCGTCCTTGACTGTCCGGGGAAGGGCTCGTGGTTGGTGTTCACCAGTTCGAGCCGCACCTTGTGCGGGCCTTCCGACAACCCGGCTATGTCAATCGTGTTGACGCCGCTCGGGTCCGCCCACCACCAGCCTACGTCATCCACGTGCACGTGCAGGTGCCCGACGCGCGGGGACACGTTGGTGGCGGCCTTCCCGAACACCGGCACGACGTTCAGGTTCTCCACCCGCCACTGAATCCAGACGATGCCCTGCGCCAGCCCCTCGGGAAGCGGGTCGTCCACGAACAGCTTGGGCGGTGGCTCGTTCTTGGTTTCGGTGTACGGCGAGATGCCGCGCACATCCCTCGCACTCTTAGCGGCGGGCTCCGCCGCGCCCTGTGGCGCGGGCTCCGCGTCGGCGCGCGTGGACGTGCGGGCCAAGGCGACGACGACGCCGGCAGTCATCACAGCCGCAATCAGCAATAGAGCGATCCGTTTCATACAACGTCTCCTTTCAACGCGTGTCATTCGGGAAGTCACGAACTAGCGGAGTGATTTGAACGCCGCGCGCAACTCCGCGGCGAACAGCTCCGGGTACTCCCACGCCGCGAAGTGGCCGCCGCGGTCGGCCTCGTGGTAGTAAATCAGGTTGCGGAAGGCGCGCCGCGCCCACGTCTCCGGGGCGCGGTAGACCTCTTCGGGGAACACGGTGACGGCCACCGGGACCGAGATTTCGTCGGTCTTCTGCGCGGCCGCGCTGATGAGGTTTCCTTCGCGGTTCTCCCAGTAGAGCCGCGCCGACGAGGCCGCGCTGTTCGTCAGCCAGTAGAGCGTGAAGTCGTCGAGCACCTCGTCCTTCGTCGGCGTCTGTTTCGGGTCCTTGCCGTACGACCACAGGGCGAAGCCCGGATGCACGAGCATCCACCCGGCGAGGCCGGCGGGCGAGTCCGTCAGTCCGTAGCCGACGGCCTGCGGGCGCGCGCCCATCATCGCCACGTAGGCCAGGTTCCGGTTCTTGGCCGAAGTCCTCAGGGCGTCGAATACGGCGCGCTCCCGCTCGGAGAGTCCGGCCGGTGGCGGGCCGCCGCCCGCGAGCGCCGCGGCCACGTCGTTGGGTATCGTCGCCGGCAGGTTGGTGTGGATGCCGAGCAGCCCCGCGGGCGCCTGCCGCCCCATCGCCTGCACGACGCCCGCCCCCCAGTCTCCGCCCTGCGCGACGTAGCGCGCGTACCCCAGCCGCTTCATGAGCACGTCCCACGCGCGGCCGATGCGCTCCGACCCCCAGCCCGCCTCCGAAGGTTGCGCCGAGAAGCCGTAGCCCGGCAGCGACGGGATGACCACGTCGAAGGCGTCTTCGGCCCGGCCGCCGAAGGCCGTCGGGTCGGCGAGCGGGCCGACGAGCTTTATCTGCTCGAAGACCGAGCCCGGCCACCCGTGAGTGATGATGAGCGGCAGCGCGTTCGGGTGGCGCGAGCGGACGTGGATGAAGTGGATGTCCACGCCGTCGATTTTCGTGACGAACTGCGGGAAGGCGTTGAGCTTCGCCTCCGCCTTCCGCCAGTCGTAATCCGTCGCCCAGTACCTCACCAGCCCTTGTAACAAGGCCAACTGCGCGCCCTGCGAGCGGTCGGCCACGGTCTCGCGGTCGGGCCAACGCGTGGCCGCCAGGCGGCGGCGGAGGTCGTCAACCGCCTTTTGCGGCACGCGGACGCGGAAGGGGCGGACCCGTTCCCCTTCGCCCGCGAGCGCCTTGGCGGCCTTCGCCGCCTGCGCGCCGGTCTGCGCGGATTGGCGCGCGGACACTGAAGCGGGCGCCGCCAGAGAGACGGCCGCCACGAGCGCGAAGAGGATGCGCATGACACTTGCTTCGGGGGGGCGCTGTGCTTGTTCGGGTCGCATGGTCTGTTCTCCTTGAAGGCAAGTAGACCACGGGCGTGAAGGCGAATCTATTAGACGTTGGTATCGGTCGATACCTTAGTGTCGGTAGCTTTCGGGTTTTGGAAACACAAAGCCCCGCGGACTGCCTGAGACAGTCCGCGGGGCTTTCACAGGCCGGCGACGAATCAGAACCCGTCAACCTCGACGACGGCCCGCGCGAACGCCTCGGGGGCCTCTTGCGGCAGGTTGTGCCCGACGCCGCCCTTGACGACGCGGTGCGCGTATTTGCCCGAGAATTTCTTAGCGTAGGCGCCGGCGTCCGGGTGCGGCGCCCCGTTGGCGTCGCCTTCGAGCGTGACGGTGGGGACGGCGATGACGGGCGCCGCGGCGAGCCGCTTCTCCAGCCCGTCATACTTCGCCTCGCCTTCGGCCAGTCCGAGCCGCCAGCGGTAATTATGAATGACGATGCGGACGTGGTCGGGGTTGTCGAATGAGGCCGCGCTGCGGTCGAACGTCGCGTCGTCGAAATTCCATTTCGGCGAGGCGAGTTGCCAGATGAGCCGGCTGAAGTCGCGCCGGTATTTTTCGTAGCCGACGCGGCCCCGTTCCGTCGCGAAATAGAATTGATACCACCATTCGAGTTCGGCCCGCGGCGGCAGAGGTTGCTTGTTGGCTTCGGGGTTGCCGATTAGATAGCCGCTCACGGAGACGAGCGCCTTGCAGCGTTCGGGCCAGAGGGCCGCGACGATGTTGGCCGTGCGCGCCCCCCAATCGCACCCGCCGACGACCGCCTTCTCGAACTTGAGCGCGTCCATCAGCGCGATAACATCGACCGCGAGTGCCGACTGCTGGCCGTTGCGGAACGTCTCGTCGGACAGAAAACGCGTCGTCCCGTACCCGCGCAGGAAGGGCACGACAACCCTGTAGCCCTTCGACGCCAGCAGCGGCGCCACGTCCGCGTAAGTGTGAATGTCGTAGGGCCAGCCGTGCAGGAGGATGACCGCGCGGCCGTCGGCCGGCCCGGCTTCGGCGTAACCGACGTTCAGAAGGCCGGCGTCTATCTGCTTCAGCGCGCCGAACGGCGTGCCCGCCCGCGGCTTTGTCGTGCCGGACTGTGCCCGCGCCGAACTCATCAGGCCGAGTTTGGCGGCGGCGACGGTCATGGCCGTCGCGCCGAGAAAACGGCGGCGGGGATGATTGATTTCTTTGGACATTACTCGTCTCCCTGACTCGGCCGGTTGCCGCTGCCTGAAGGCTAAAGGTAAGTCTCGTCCGGGTAGCACCAGGCCCAGTCCTCGCCCCGCTCAAGCGACTTGATGATGGGGTCCCCGGTGGCGGTGTGGTGGCGGGTGGCGTGCCTGTTCTTCGACGAGTCGCAGCAGCCGACGTGGCCGCACGTCATGCAGAGGCGCAGGTGAACCCACGTGTCGCCCGTCCGCAGGCAGTCCTCGCAGCCCCGCGCGCTCGGCAGCACCGGGCGCGCCTCGGCGAGATGCGTGCACTTGGTTGACAGTTTTTCTGCGTCGAGACTGACGACGCGCTCCGTGTCAATGAAGGCGCCGCCGCTTCCGGCGTCCGGCGGCGCCTCCTCTCCGACCTCGTCGCCGCGGAAGAGATGCGCCGCGCGCGTGAAGGCTTCGGTCGAGCCTTCGAGGGTCAACTCGTCGCCCGGCCACGTCACGAAGTCTTCCGGCGGGTCGCTCACGGTCTTTCCGCCCCTGACGACTTCGAGCACCTTGATACTGACGGCGGCGTCCAGAAACATCTGTGACAGCGGCCCCGCGGTGACGGGCGAGCCGGCGCGGACGGTGAAGGTGCGCCGGTCGAAGCAGTCGCGGCCGGGGCTGCAAATGACGATGGGCTGCTCGCCCTCCGCGCGGTCGCGCAGGAGCGCCGCGTAGCCGCCGCGGCGGATGGCCTCCTCGTGCGCGTCAATTTCGGCGACCGGTATCTGGTAGCCCCGCAGCACGTCGCTGAAGAGGGCCACGACCGACTCAAGCTCCTCCGCGATGGCGCGGTCGGCCCCCGCCTCTGTCAGCCGCTCGGCCTCCTCCATGTAGCGCGTGCGGACGAGGATGCGCGCCGTCGGGTTGAGCGTGCGCGCGACGGCCGCGACCCTGCGCGCCGCGGCCGGCTCGTCGTCGGCGACGACCACCATCTTCGCCCGCTCGACCCCGGCGAGTTGGAGCGTGCGCTGGCGGCCCGCGTCGCCGCGCAGCACCGTGTGCCCCTCGCCCTCAGCCTCGTTGGCCCCTTCGGGGCTGAGCGTCGTGATGACGTAAGGGATGCGCGACCCCGACAGGACGCGCACGAGGCGGCGCGCGGCCTGCCCGTAGCCGGCCACGATGACGTGGTCTTCGATGTCGGGCGCGTGGCCCGCGGACGCGTCGCCTTCGAGAGCCTCCGCCCCCCTCCGTTGGTGCTTCTCCTCTATCTTCCGCGCGAGCCTTGAGCCGGCCTGCATGAGCAGCGGCGTGAGCACCATCAGCACGACCGTCGCGGCGATGAAGGTCTGCGAGCCCACCTCGCCCAAGCCCCCCGGCGAGAGGCCGGCGTCTCGCCCCGAACGTTCGAGCACGAACGAGAACTCGCCGACCTGCGCGAGCGCCAGCCCCGAGGCCGCCGCCACCGGCGCGCGGTAGCCGAGCGCGAGCACGCCCGCGGCCGTCGTCAGCAACTTCACCGCCAGCACGAGCGCGACCGCCGCCGCCACCAGCGGCAGGTTCATCACGAGGAACCTCACGTCCAGAAGCATCCCGACCGAGATGAAGAAGGCCGCGCTGAAGAGTATCTGGAGGGGCAGTATCTCGCCGAAGGCGTGCTCGCTGAAGCGGCTCTCGCTCACCAGCAGCCCGGCGAGGAAGGCCCCGAGCGAGAGGCTCACCCCGGCGAGGCTCGTCAGATAAGCCGTGCCGAAGCAGATGGCGACGACCGTGAGCAGGAATATCTCTGGCGAGCAGGTGCGGGCCACCGACTCCAGCACCCTCGGCATCACGCGCCGCGCGACGACGAGCACGGCCGCGATGATGCCGCCGGCCTTCGCGAGCGCCCAGACTATCCCCAACCCCGAGCCGCCGCCCGCGCCGCCGAGCGTCGGGACGAGCAGCACCATGACGACGACGGCCAGGTCTTGAAAGATGAGCAGGCCGAGCGCTACCTGCCCGTGCGCGTCGCCCGTCTCGCCCTTGTCGGCGAGCACCTTGAGCACGATGGCGGTCGAGCTGAGGGCGACGAGGAAGCCCGTGAAGAGCCCCGCGCGCCAGCCCGCGCCGAACGCCGCGAGCAGCCCGGCCGTCAGCAGCACCGCGAGCCCGACCTGAAGGCCCCCGCCCGCGAATATCAACTTCTTGATGCGCGCGAGCCGCCCGAGGCTGAACTCGATGCCGATGGCGAAGAGGAGCAGGATGACGCCCACCTCCGCCGCGGCGTCCACCAGCGCGCGGTCGCGCACGAGCCCGAGCGCGTTCGGGCCGATGAGCACGCCCGCCAGCAGGAAGCCGACGATGGGGACGAGCCGAAGACGCTGGCAGACGTAGGCGACGAGCGCCCCGGCGACGATGAGCGCCGCCGCCTCCGTGAAAAATGTCGGGGCCGCCCCGGCGGCTAGGAAGGGGCTCATAGGTTAGCCCCCGCGACGATGGGGAGGCGCACCTGAAAGCAGGTGTCGCCCGGCCTCGACTCCACGTGGATGTTGCCGCGGTGCTTGCGCACGATGCGCAGCGCCGTGTCGAGGCCGAGCCCCGTCCCCTCGCCGACGGGCTTCGTGGTGAAGAAGGGCTCGAAGAGGTGCGGCCGGACGGCGTCGGGGATGCCGGGTCCGTTGTCCCTGACCTCGACCATCACCCCGGTCGGCTCGCGCCGTGTGCGCACCTTCAGCCGCCCGCCGTCCTGCATCGCGTCGGCCGCGTTGTCGATGAGATTCGTCCAGACCTGATTCAGCTCGCTCCCGAAGGCCCTCAGGCGCGGGAGGTCTTCGGCGTAGTCGCGCACGACCTCGATGTTCTTCCTCCTGAGCTTGTGCTTGAGGATGAGCAGCGTGTTGTCGAGCCCCCTGTGCAGGTCCACCTCCTGCACGGCGGCCCGGTCCATGTAGGTGTACTCCTTGATGGCGCCGACGAGCTCGGAGATGCGGCCCGTCCCGGCCTTGATGTCATACACGAGGCAGGCCACGCGGAGCTGCGCCGCGACGCGCGCCGCCACGTCGCCGAACGCCTCCGGGCCGACGCAACCGAGCAACTCGTCGAGCGCCTCGCACCCGACCCCCGCCTCGACCAGAGTAGGCGCGACCTTCCACCCGTCCGCGACCCCACGCCCGTCCATCCACGCCGCCAACTCCTCCTCGCGGTCGCTCTGCTCCAGCGCCCCGAGCGGCGGCGCCTCCCACTGGCGCGCGATTGCTGCGTGCTCGAAGCGCGCTATCAGTTCGCGCTGCCCCGAAGAGAGCGCGTGGTGGCAGAGGCGCAGATCGGCGGCGCGCATCTCTTCGAGGGCGCCGAGCAGTTCGTCGGCGGCGCGGCGCGCGGCGGCGGCCGGGTTGTTCAGCTCGTGCGCAAGTCCGGCGGAGAGCTTGCCGAGCGCGAGGAGCTTGTCCCGCTGCACGTCGGCCTTCGTCGCCTCACGCACGCGGTCGCTCATCACGCCGACGAGCCGCTTGGCGAGCACGGGCATCCGCTCCAACATCTCGGGGAAGAGGCCGACGGGAAAGAGAAGAAGGTGTGTCGGGGAGACGGCGCGGCTCGTCAGGGGGAACTCCTCCATGCGCGAGAAAGGGAGCATCCCGCCCACCTCGGTGGCGGGGTCGCCCGCGCGCACGACGTAGACGTAGCCGTCGCTCATCTCGTCGTCGCGCACGGCGTGGGCCTCGCCTTCGAGGTAGACGAACATCCACGCGGCCGGCTCACCGCGCCGCATGATGACCTCGCCCGGCGCGAAGCGCCTCTCGTCCGAATGCTCGACGAACCAGCGGAGCTGCTCGTCGGGAAGGTCTGTGAAGACGCCGACCTTCCGCAGCGCCGCCACGAGCCCGCCCGCCTCCGCCTCTTTGTCCGGCATCATCACACGACCTTGCTCAAGTATTGGTGGACGAAGGAGACGGCGACCGAGCCCTCGCCGACGCCGGAGGCCACGCGCTTGACGCTACCTTTGCGCACGTCGCCGACGGCGAAGACGCCGGGGACGCTCGTCTCCAGCAGATACGGGTCGCGTTCGAGCGCCCACCCGCGCGGGCGTTTGCCGTCGCGCGCGAGGTCGGGGCCCGTCAGGATGAAGCCGCGCTCGTCGCGCTCGACCACCCCGGCCAGCCACTCCGTTCTCGGCACGGCGCCGATGAAGATGAAGAGGTAGTTGGCGGGCACGCGGCTCGTCTCGCCCGTCTCGGAGCAGTAGACCGAGACCTCCTCCAGATGCTCGCCGCCGTGGACTCCGGCGACCGACGAGTTGAACCGGACGCGGATGTTCGGCGTCTGCCGTATCTGCTCGATGAGGTAGCGAGACATCGACCTCTCCAGCGAGTCGCCGCGCACGAGCATGACGACCCGCCGCGCGTGGGCGGAGAAGTGCATCGCCGCCTGCCCCGCGGAGTTCGCGCCGCCGACGACGTAGACCTCCTCGCCCTTGCACGAGAGGGCTTCGGTCATCGCGGCGCCGTAGTAGACGCCCGCGCCCGTCAGCCGCTCCATGCCCGGCACGTCGAGCATGCGCCACTGGACGCCGCTCGCGACTAAGAGCGCGTGGCAGCTTATCTCCGTGCCGTCGCCTAAGGTGAGGAAGCGGTAGGACCCTTCCGCGCGCGCGCGCGTGGCCTCCTGCGGCGAGAGTATTTCGACGCCGAAGCGGCGGGCCTGCGCCACCGCGCGGCGCGTCAGGTCGGCGCCCGAGAGCCCGGCCGGGAAGCCGAGGTAGTTCTCGATGCGGCTCGAAAGCCCGGCCTGCCCGCCTGGCGCCTCGCGCTCGACCATCACGGTGCGCAGGCCCTCCGACGCGCCGTAGACCGCCGCGGCGAGCCCGGCCGGCCCGCCGCCGACTATCGCGAGGTCGTAGAACGCCGAAACGGCCCGGCGGCGCAGGCCGACGCGCTCGGCTATCTCCCCGGTCGTCGGCTGCTCCAGCCGTTCGCCGTCGGGGAAGATGACGAGCGGCAGGTGTTGCAGCTCGTCCTCCTTCAGAGACTCGACCACCTGCCTCACCTCGGCGTCCGACTCGGCCGAGCCCACGTCGAGCCAGCGGTAAGGGACCTGATTGCGCGCGAGGAAGTCGCGCACCTCGTGCGAGCGCGGCGACCAGCGCAGGCCCACCACCCTCACGCCCTCGAAGGGCGGGCGGAAGGACGCGCGCCAGTCGTCGAGCAGGTCGTCGAGCACGGGGTAGAGGTTCTCCTCGGGCGGGTCCCAGGGCTTGAGGAGGTAGTGCTGGACGTTGGCCTCGTTGATGGCGCGGATGGCGGCGTCGGTGTCGCTGTAGGCCGTCAGCAGCGCCCGCTTCGCGCCGGGGAAGAGCGCGGCGGCTTGCTTGAGGAAGTCAACGCCCGACATGCCCGGCATGCGCTGGTCGGCGAGCAGGAGCCCGACGGCGTCGCCGCGCACCTTCAGCTCGCGCAGCGTGTCGAGCGCCGCCGGGCCCGAGTCGGCGCGCAGCACCCTGTAACTCTCCGAGTAGCGCCGGCGCAGGTCGCGCTCCACGGCCCTCAGGACCTCGCGGTCGTCGTCCACCGTCAGGATGCTCGGCTTAGGCATAAGTTAAAGGCCCGCGGGCGGCCCTAGATAGACTCGAAAAAGAGTTCGTCCACGTAGCACCAGCCCCACTCCTCGCCGGGCTCGAAAGACTTGATGACGGGGTGGCCGGTCGAGCGGAAGTGTTTGGTCGCGTGCCTGTTCGGCGACGAGTCGCAGCACCCGACGTGCCCGCAGGTCATGCACAGTCGCAGGTGCAGCCACTCCGCGCCTATCTTCAGGCACTCTTCACAACCTTCCGCGCCCGGCGTGACCTCGCCGACTTGGTTTAAGTGCGTGCAGCCAGTTGACATGGTCCCTCACCTTAAATCGAACAGGAGGATTTCGGCGTCGTCGTCGGCGACGACGCGGAGTTCGCTTTCGTCGCTCACCGCGGCGCCGTCGCCTTCGGCCAGCCGGGCGCCGTTTAGCACGACCGAGCCGCGCACGACCTGAAGCCACGCGTGCCGCCCCTCGCCGAGCGCGTGCGTCACCTCCTGCCCCGGCGAGAGGCGCGCGTCGTAGAGCCTCACGTCCTGATTGATGACGAGCGACCCTTCGTCGCCGCCGCGTGACGCGAGCAGGCGCAGCCGCCCGCGCCTGTCCCCGTCGGGGAACGCCTTCTGCCCGTAGCCGGGGCGCAACCCTTCGCGCTCGGGCAGTACCCATATCTGGAGGAAGTGTACCAGTTCGGACTTCGAAGCGTTCATCTCGCTGTGGCTGACGCCCGTCCCGGCCGTCATCACCTGCACCTCGCCCGGACGTATCACCCCGCTCCCGCCGGTCGAGTCCCTGTGCGCGAGCCCGCCGGACAGGGCGACGGAGATGATTTCCATGTCGCGGTGCGAGTGGGTGCCGAAGCCCGTGCCCGGCGCGACGTGGTCCTCGTTGATGACCCGAAGGTCGCGGAAGCCCATGTGCCGCGGGTCGTAGTAGTCGCCGAATGAGAAGGTGTGGCTGCTGTCGAGCCAGCCCGTGCGCGTCCGCCCGCGCTCCCCGGCGGGCCGTACTTTTATCATCCCGGTTCCCTCCCGGCGCGGGCGCCTCGCCGCCGGTGCCCCCGCGCCTCTTTTTTCTCTACTCATAGATTTGATGATTACGGGTTGCACGGGCTAATCCCTCAGGGCGCCGACGCCCGCATCGGCGCCTGCCGGACTGTCAGGTCTCTGTCCGCGACCGCCTTCCACACCGCGTACCCCCGATGGCCGCTAAACCACTTGTAGAGCCACTTGATTTCGCGGCAGCCGTCCCACACGTTCTCGTCGAGGGGCACCAGCGAGTGCTCGAACACTACGACGTACCACCAGACGAAGGTGGGGCCGAACATCTTAGGGACCAGCGACTCGTCTATGTGGTTGTGCTCGATGGCGAGGGCCAGCCTTTGGTAGAAGCCGATGAGATTCCAGATGTGGATTGAATCTTCGCCGGGCAACTTCTCGTAGAGCTCGTCGAACCGCTCGACGGGGTGCTTCTCGAATATCTTGTCGCTCGCGACCCTGCTCTTCTGCATCTGCTCGCCGTTGAACTCCTTGTGTAGCCCCCACAGAAACAGGGTCTTATTCGAGCGACTGCTTGCCACTATCGTGATGACGCCGCCGACGACGGCGCCGACGACGGCGCCCGCCAGGCCGGCGAGAACAGATAGTAGTTCGGTCATGGCCTCAGCTTCCGCCTTGCTGCCCGACGACCCGCGTCCAATCCACGAGGCTCCGGACCAGCCGGCCGACGTACTCCCTCGTCTCCTCGTCGGTCAGGTTCCCCACGGTGTCGAAGCGCTCGTTGGCGGCGCCGATCATCACCTCGGGCTGGTTGACGGGGAACATGTTGAGGAAGACCATCACCTGCCGCAGGTGGTACTGAGCCCGCGCCGTGCCGATGGCGCCGATGGAGGCGCCCATGACGGCCGCCGGCTTCCCCGACCACGCGCTGTCGCCGTAGGGGCGCGACGCCCAGTCGATGGCGTTCTTCAGCACGCCCGGAATCGAGTAGTTGTACTCGGGCGTGACGAAGAGGACGGCGTCAGCCTCGCGTATCCGGCGCTTAAACTCCAAGACCTTCGCGGGCGGGTCCTGCTCGTCGTCCTCGCTGAAGGGCGGTATTCCGTCCAGCTCGAAAATCTCTACGGTCGCGCCCTCGGGCGCGAGTTCGACCGCGGCGCGCAGGACGCCGCGGTTGTAGGACTGCCGCCGGAGGCTGCCGGCGATGCCGAGGATGCGGACGTGCTTGGTCATCTCTAATCTCCTCTCGCTCGAATCGGTTTTGGTCACTTTCGGGAGGCTGGCCCTCCTATTTTGAGCCGCCCTCCTGCGGGCGCGGCGCGGGCTCGCGCGGAAGCCGGACGGTGAAGACCGCGCCCTCTCCGGGCCCCCGGCTGTGCGCCGTGATTGTCCCGTCGTGGAGTTCCACGATGTGCCGGGCTATCGACAGCCCCAGCCCGAGGCCGCCCGAGCCGCCGCCCGTTGCCGCCTGGCGGTAGTGGTCGAAGACGAAGGGGAGGAAAGCGGGCTCGATGCCCTCGCCCGTATCGCTGACGGCGATTGTGTGGTGTCGGCCGCCCGCCTCCAGCGAGATGGTGACGACCCCGCCCGCGGGCGTGAACTTAATGGCGTTCGAGAGCAGGTTCGTGAGCGCCTGCTGCAAGCGGACGGGGTCGCCGAACAGTTCGCACGGCGCGGGGCCCAGCCGTTTCACGACGTGCACCCTCTTGGCGAATGCCGCCGGGGCCACGGACTCGACCGCCTCTTCGACCGCGGGGGCGAGGTCGAAGGCGCGCGCCGTCAGCGGGAGCCTGTCGGCGGAAACGACGCGGGTGTAATCGACCAACTCCTCGACCAGCCGCGCCTGCAAGAGCGCGTTGCGTTCAATCACCTCAAGGGCCTGCGCGACCCTTTCGGGGTCGGCCGCCCCGCGCCCCAGCAGTTGCGCCCAACCGAGAATCGCCGTTATCGGGGTGCGCAGCTCGTGCGAGACGATGGCGAGGAATTCGTTAACCGTCCGCAGGGCATCCTCCGTACTGCCGGCCTCCGGCTTCCGACGAAGTAAAGGTCGGGGCACGCCGGGGTCGCCGCGCGCCTCAAGAATGTCGCCATGCAGGTCGTTCATCGCACTTCCCTTCACGCCTCTCCCCGCGCTCGGGTGGGCGGTCGAGCTAATCAGCCGAATCGGACTTGTATGCATGCCTTCCTCCCCAACCAACCGGGGCGCATGACTTGTCCGGCCCCGACCGACGCGCAGCCCGTTGCTCAATCGCGCAGGTAGTGGCAGGTGTAACCGCCGGGGTGCTTGCGCAGGTAGTCCTGGTGATACTTCTCGGCGTCGTACCAGGCCGAGGCCGGCTCGATGCTCGTGGTGACGGGCCGCCTCCAGCGCCCCGACGCCTCGACGCGCGCGATGACGCGCTCGGCGGTCGCGCGCTGCTCCTCCGTTTGCGGGAAGATGGCCGAGCGGTACTGCGTCCCCGTGTCGTTGCCCTGGCGGTTGAGCGTCGTCGGGTCGTGCAGGCGGAAGAACCAGCGTTCGAGCAGCTCCTCGAAGCTGAGCACCGCCGGGTCGAAGGTCACGCGGACCGCCTCGGCGTGACCCGACATGCCGTCGTGCGTGTCCTCGTACTTCGGGTTCTCAAGCCAGCCGCCCGTGTAGCCGACCTCCGTGTCGATGACGCCGGGCACGTCGCGCAGTATCTCCTCGACGCCCCAGAAGCAGCCTCCGGCCAGCACGGCCACCTCCAACCGCTGCTCGCCGGTCGTCGCCGGGCGAGCCGCTTCCTTCATCTCGTTCATGTCGCGTGTGCCTCCCTCTAACGGAGTGATTTGAAAGCGGCCCTCAGCTCTTCGGCGAAGAGTCGCGGCTCTTCCCACGCCGCGAAGTGACCGCCCTTGTCCACCTCGTTCCAGTAGATGAGCTTCTTGAACGTCTGCTCGCCCCAACTGCGCGGCGCGCGGTAGATTTCGCCGGGGAAGATGGTGACGGCGACCGGGACTTTCGTTATCTCCACGGCGTTGAACGGCCCGCCGCCGCCCTGCGCCGCGTCCCAGTAGGAGCGCGACGAGGACGTGCCGGTGTTCGTGAGCCAGTACAGCGTCACGTTGTCGAGCATGTCGTCACGCGTGAACGCCTTCTCGGGCTGGCGCCCGCTGTAGGTCCACTCGGTGAACTTGTCGTAGAAGAAGGCGAGCATCCCGACCGGCGAATCCGCCAGCGCGTAGCCGAGCGTCTGCGGGCGCGTGTTCATCATCTCGGCGTAGCCGAACCCCTTCCGGTAGAAGTATTCGAGTCCGGCGAAGGCCGTCCTCTCCGCCTCGGAAAAGCTCGCGGGCGCCGGCTCGCGGTTGCGGATGAGCCTCAGCACGTCGGGCGGCACGGTGCCCGGCATGTTGACGTGAATCCCGAGCAGCCCCTCGGGCGCCTGCACCGCCAACACCTCCGAGATGATGGCGCCCCAGTCGCCGCCCTGCGACACGTATTGTTTGTATCCGAGGCGCAGCATCAGCTCGTGAAACGCGCGGGCCACCCGGTCGGGCCCCCAGCCCGTGGCCTTCGGCTTCCCGGAGAAGCCGTAGCCGGGGTACGAGGGCAGCACGAGGTGGAAGGCGTCTTCCGCCCGGCCTCCGTGCGCCGTGGGGTTGGTGAGCGGTTCGACGACCTTGAGCAGCTCGAAGACCGAGCCGGGCCAGCCGTGCGTCATGAGCAGCGGCATGGCGTTCGGGTGGCGCGAGCGCACGTGGATGAAGTGGATGTCGAGCCCGTCGATGTCGGTCGTGAACTGCGGCAGGGCGTTCAGCTTCGCCTCGGCTTTGCGCCAGTCGTACTTCGTCCCCCAGTACTCGACGAGCGGCCGCAGCTTTTCGAGCTGCACGCCCTGCGAAAAGTCTTCGACCGTCTCGGGCTCCGGCCAACGGGTGGCGGCGACGCGGCGGCGGAGGTCGGCTATCGCCTCTTCCGGGAATTTGACCCGGAAGGGTCGGACCGCGCCGCCCCCGTCGGCGCGCGCCCCGGCCGCGGTCGGGGCCAGACACGTCACCGCCGCGAGGAGCGCGACGAGGAGTCGCGAGAGCGGGCCGACGATGCTTGCGGCATGGGCTTTAGTGTCGCGATGTTTCTTCTCGGATTGCACGGTGTCTTCTCCTTATAAAAGCTGTCCGTCGCGCGCCCTCTTTAACGAAGTGGCGTGGGCGAGTAGACCACAGGCTCGGAAGTGAATCTATTAGACGTTGGTATCGGGCGATGCTTTGGTGTCCGTCACCGGGGGTCGGGTATCGTCAACTGCTTATCCGCCTCGTCAACGACGATCACGGCGAGCAGCCGCGCCGGCTCCGTGTCGCTGGCGTTGACGCTCACCCGATGATGAGCGCCGGGGCTCTCGAACCACGTCTCGCCTGCCCGGTAGACGCGGGCAGGCCCGTCGTCCACCTGACTCCGGACCTCGCCCGAGAGGACGTAGGCGTAGATGAAGGCGGAGCGGGCGTGGTGGTGCGGGGCCGTGCCCCCGCCGGGGGGGTATTCGACGAGTCGGCTGACCAGCCGCTTCCCCGGCACGTTGGCAATCGGCTCGTCCGCGACAACTGTTACGGTCTCGCGGTAGCGTGCGTCGTTCGTGCCCCCGGCCGTCGGTATGGGGGCGCCTTCGGCCTGCCCGATTCCCGGCTGCTTCACCCACTGCACCCACGACGCGTTCACCGCCATTCCGCCTACGACGATTAGCACCGTTATCGTCATGATTCGTCTCGTTCTCATCTGGAACCTCCCCCGTCTTTCACTCGGAAAGTAGCGGGGCGAGTAGACCACAGGGGTGAGGGCGAAACTATTAGACGATGGTATCGGCCGATACCAAGGTGTCGGCCCGCGCGAAGGCGGGGGAAGGCGGTCGAATCCGCCCGCGGAATTGAAAACACCGGAGCCCCGCGGACGCCTCTCTCGGCGCCCGCAGGGCTCGCTCGGCATGACGACGGTAAGGCGCCCCTCTCAGTATTCGAACCACGTCTTCAGCTCGGCATTTTTCTCCGGAGTGAAGGGCGGGAAGAGATGCTCTATCGCCGCGTCGGGGGGCGAGACGAGCACCGACTTGGCGTGCGTCAGCATGTCGTAGCCGTACTTGCCGTAGTAGTGCCCGATGCCTGCCGGCCCGACCCCGCCGAACGGCATGCTCTCCACGAAGACGTTGATGTTGACCTGATTGACGGCGCCGCCGCCGAAGGACAGTTCGCCGACGAAGCGGTCAATCGCGCTCTGGCTGCGGCTGAAAACGAAGGCCGCGAGCGGGCGCGGGGCGGCGGAAATTCTGCCGAGGGCTTCGTCGAGCGTGCGGTAGGTCAAGACGGGCAGGATCGGCCCGAAGACTTCGCCCTTCATGACCGAATCGTCCCAGCTCGCCGGATAGAGAATGGTCGGGTCGAGGTAGCGGGCTTCCGGGTCGGACCGCCCGCCCGCGACCACCTTCGCCGGGTCAATCAGGGCCGAGAGGCGCGAGACCTCGCGCGCGCTGATGATGCGCGAATAGTCGGGGTTGGTCTTCGGCTCCTCGCCGTAAAGTTTAACCAGCGCCGCCTTCGCCTCCGCCACGAAGGCTTCGGCCACCGACTCGTGCACGTAGGCGTAGCCGGGCGAAGTACACCACTGACCGCCCCACGCCATCGCGCCCCAGACTATCTTCCGGGCGGCGTCCGGGATGTTCGCCGTCTCGTCGACCAGCGCGGGGTTCTGACCGCCGAGTTCGAGCAGGACGGGCGTCAGGTTCTCGGCGGCAGCGCGCGCGATGACCCTCCCCGTGCTCGTGCTGCCGGTGAAGAAAATGAAGTCGAAGGGGAGCTTGAGCAGCTCCGTAATCTCCTCGCGGTGCCCCTCGACGGCCGCGACCGCGTCCGGCTCGAAATACTTCGGCACGAGGTCGAGCAATAGCGCGGTCGTGGCCTTCAGCGCCGAACTCAGCTTGAGCACGCAGCAGTTGCCCGCCGCGAGCGCCGTGACCGCGGGGCGGAGCAGCAAAAGGAGCGGGCCGTTGGAAGGTCCGATGATGAGCGCCACGCCGTAAGGGTCTCGGTAGACGACGCCGCTGTACCCGGCGGCGGCGAGCGTCCGCGGCACGGGCGCCGCGGCCGGCTCCATCCAATCCTTGAGTTGGCTCTTCTGGAACGCCACTTCGGCGAGGCAGGCGAGCGTCTCGAAGATGTACTCCTGGCTCGCGGTCTTGAAGTCCTGCGCGACCGCCCGCTGGAGCGCCGCCTCGTTCTCCGCGACCAGCCGGGCCATGCGGTCGAGCTGCTCGACGCGCCACTCGTAGCCCCGCGTCACGCCCGTGGCGAAGTGGCGCTTCTGCCGCTCTAACAGATTCTTAAACGAATTCATGACTGTACCTCCTCGAAACGTCGGAGCACCTTTGAGCCGCCGCTAACTGAACTCGACCTCACTCAGATCGACGGAGACAATCAGCGGCTCCGGGACGGGCGTACCGTCCGGCGCGCGTCCCAGCACCCTGCGCCTTACCGGCACGAGAATCCCCGAGAACTCTTCGTGCTGATACACGTAGTGTGCGGCCGGGGTCCCGCCTGACACTTCCACTTCGTAGTCGTGCCGTTTGAGCAGACCTTCGGCGTCGAAGTAGAAGGTCTGGACGGCGCTGTGGGTGGCGAGGTCCGGCGGGAAGGTGACTTTTAAGCGCCGCCATGTCTCGCCGCCTTCCCGCCAAGGCTCCACCTCCTCCGTCTCGACGCCGTCCCACGCGAAGAGGAAGGGCGTGTTCAAGTAGGTCCACATGGCGTACCCGGCGAAGTACGCGAGCTGGGGGCGGGTCCACGGCGTTTCGAGAGAATGGCGCCGGAAGGAGTCCCGCGGCCGGGGCAACTCCTCCACGTGCTGTCCTTCGGCGTTCTCAATCGCCACCCGGTGCGGCTGGAACGACGTGTGCAGGTCGGGCTCGCCGAAAGGCCGGTGAGACGCCCACTCTTTACGCAGGCCGACGCGGACGCGCACGTCGTCGAGAACGCCCTGTTGGTGCTTGAGCGGCCACAGGACGCCGCCGGCCGACAGGCGCGCCGAGACGGTCTCGAATCGGCGCCAGCGGTCGAGGCCGCCGGCCGCGTCAATCGCCAGTTGAGCCAGGCTGCTTAGTTTCGACATCGCCCCTCCCCTGCTTTCATAAAAAGCTCGTCCGTCAATGAACGTCCGCGTCAATCAGAAGACAACTCATGCCGCTCAGGTCGAGCCGGTAGCGTCCGCGGATGTGCGTAATCCGCATCAACGCCGTGTCGCAGCCGGCGCAGCGCAGGACTGAGCCCATCCCGTGCCGGTAAAGCATCTGTTCGCCGACGGGTCTCGTCGTGCCGCAGCCCGCGCAGGTCGCCTCGGCGGCCGTCATCTCGAACGGGAAAATTTCGTTCAGCAAGCCCCCCGCCGCGTTGCCGTCCAACCTCAAATCGCTATCCCGCATCCGGCTCAACCTCCGGTCGGCCCGAAGCGCTCGGTCTTGATGCGTTCCGGTTCGTAGCCTAATTCCAGTAAGTAATCGGCGACCGCCTCGACCAGCGCGGTCGGGCCGCAGGCGAAGGCGAGCGGGTTTTCCGCCGCGGGCCATGCCGTGTCGGCCAGCATCTCAAGGTCGATCCTGCGCCCGTAGCCCGCCCACTCCGGGGGGCGCCGTCGGGTCAGGGTGTGAATGACGCGGAGCGTGGGGTCGTCCGCGGAGAGGCGGTCGAGCTCTTCGCGGAAGATGATCTCTTCGTAGGAGCGCGACGAGTAAAGGAGTCTGGTCGGGACCCCGACGCCCGAATTCGCGCGGTGGCGGAGCATGGCCCTCAGCGGCGCGATGCCGCTCCCGCCCGCGGCGAGAAAAAGCGGCGAGCCGTCGCCCTCCCCGCCTCGCCCGTCCCAGACGAAATAGCCGCCGATGGGCCCGCGCAGCTCGACCCGGTCGCCGACGCGCAGCTCGTCGGTTAAATAGGGCGAGACCTCGCCGCCTTCGATGCGGTCGATTGTCAGCGTCAGGAGTTTGTCTTCCGGCGGCGAAGCGATCGAATAGCTGCGCTGCGCCTCGTAGCCGTCTTCGGCCGTCAGCCGCACGTCAACGTGCTGCCCCGCGAGGTGCGCGGTCCAATTCGGCACGTCCAGAATTAGACTCTTCGCCCTCGGCGTCTCCTGCCGGACTTCGACCACCGTCCCGAGCTGCCATTCGAGCCGCCGCGCCATGACTTTTAATCTCCCGCGTACCGCTGCTCTTTCCAAGGGTCGCCGTAGTTGTGATAGCCGGCCGTCTCCCAGAAACCGGGGCGGTCTTCCGTGACGAGCTTGAGGCCGCGCACCCACTTCGCGCTCTTCCAGAAGTAGAGGTGCGGCACCAGCAGGCGAGCGGGGCCGCCGTGCTCAGGCGCGAGCGGGCGTCCGTCGTACTCGTAGACGACCCACGCTTTTCCGCCGCGCACGTCGGCGAGCGGCAGGTTCGTCGTGTAGCCGCCGTCGCAGAAGGCGACGAGGTGGCGGACTTCGGGTCGCGCGTCGAGGTTGACGCCTTCGAGCAGCGTATCGACCGAGACGCCCGTCCAGACGGTGTCGAGCTTCGACCACTTGGTGACACAGTGGATATCAACCTTAAAGGTCTCGCGAGGCAGCTTCAGGAACTCTTCCCACGTCCACTTCAGGTCCTCGGCCACCTCCCCGTAGATTGAAAAGTCCCACCGCGCGAGCGGCGTCCGCGGGGTCGGCCCGGCGGACAAGACCGGGAACTCCTTCGTCGCATATTGGCCGGGCGGGACCCGTTCTCTGGGCGCCGCGCCGGCCCCCATCGCCCGCCCCTTGAAGCCGCGTGAAATGAATTTTTCAGCCATCACCAAATCCTCCCAGCAATCCCCCCGGACGAATGAAAGAGACCGCGGCGTTGAGCCCGACCACCAGCAGCAAGACGCCGAACGCGACGCAGGCGTAGCCCGTCAGGCGCTGGGCGCGCGCGCCGATGGTGATCCCCCAATCGACGAGGAAGAGCCAGACGCCGTTGGCGAAATGCCAGACGGTCGCCGTCACACCGAGCACGTAGACGATTAAAATCGGGAGCATGCGAAACTCGCGGGCGACGATGTCGAAGGCCCGCTCCGGGGCGTGCGCCACCGAGACGGTGTTCAGGCCCGGCAGGAGCCCGAAGCGGAAGTTGAGGACGTGAAAGAGGATGAAGAAGAAGAGGACGACGCCCGTGATTCTCTGAATCAGGTAGAACCAGTTGCGCGGGTAGGGGTAGGCGAGGTTGTTGGGGCGCGACTCCCACGTAATCAACAGCCCGTAGACGGCGTGGTAGACGAGCGGGATGAAGACGACGCCGCTCTCTATAAAGAGGATGTAAGGGATGGACTGCAAATCCCGGACGGCGTCGTTGAAACCCTCGGGCCCGGCCAGCGCCTTCGAGTTGGTGTAAAAATGCTCCAGCAGGAACGCGCCGAGCGGCACGATTCCCGTGAGCTGGTGAAGCTTGCGCAAGATAAACGTCCTGCTCAAACGAATAGCCATCGGAAACACTCCTTCGCCGCCCCGCAGGCGGGCGGCTACTCCGCCTTCCCGCGCGGCTGGTACGTCCCGACCTCCGGCCGGAAGGAGATAGCGAGGCGGTTCCAGCCGTTGATGGCGATGACGGCCATCGTCAGCTTGACCAACTCCTCCTCGCCGAACTGCGCGCGGGCCGCCTCGTACTCCTCGTCCGACGCGTGGGTCTCGGAGATGAGCGTCACCGCCTCCGCCCACGCCAGCGCCGCGCGCTCGCGCCCGGAGTAGTAGGGCGACTCGCGCCACGCGCTCAGCCCGTAGAGCCGCTGCTCGGTCTCGCCCGCGGCGCGCGCGTCCTTCGTGTGCATGTCGATGCAGTAGGCGCAGCCGTTAATCTGCGAGACGCGCGTCTTGACGAGTTCGAGCAGCGAGTGCTCCAGCCCGGACTGGTCCACGTACTTCTGAAGCTTGTACATCGCCGCCACCGAGCCCGGCGCGGCCTTCCCGTAGTCGATACGTGTCTCCATCTCTCCTCCTCACTCCACGCTGTTGAATGCTCCCTGTCTCGGCCCTAATCCTGCTCGCCGATGCTCTGGGCGTACGTCTTGCCGTACGGGTAGAAGAGTTCCTTGCGGCCTTCCGCCCACGCCGCTTTGAGCTCGGGCGTGTTGATGTCCCAGTCCGGCCGGCATTTCCTGAGGACCGCTCGCAGGTCATGGCGCAGCTCTTCCGGCGTGGGCCGGCCGAAGAACCAGTAGCCCATGTAGATTTTGTAGACGACCAGGCCGGGCTCCAGCACGAGCGTGTGCGGAATCATGGGATTGTGCAGCGGGTCGGTGTACTCGGCGATGTCGAGGTCTTTTTGCACCTTGCGCCCCGAGTCGGAGAGGAAAGGCCAGTGCGCGCCGACGCCGCTGCGGTATTCGTTCGTCTCGGTGATGTTGTCGGTGCTGATCGTGACCAGCCGGCAGTAGCCGACCTCAAGCTCACGGTGGAGCGCGACCAGCCCCTCGGCCTGCCGGCGGTCCTTGGGGCAGAACCCGCCGCGGCTGAGGACGAGCACCAACGGGTGCTGACCTTGCAGCTCGGAGAGCTTCCGGCGTTTCGCCGTGTGGTCGGAAAGTTCGTAGTCCGGGAAGACGGCACCGGGAACAATGTCAGGCCGCATCTGCACACCACCTTCCTTACATCGTCAGCACGACGCGGAACTGCGCGTCGCCGCTCATCATGCGCGCGTAAGCCTCGGCCGCTCTTTCGAGCGGGTAGGTTTCAATCATGGGGCGCACGCCCGACAGTTCGGCGAAGCGCAGCGCGTCCTCGCTGTCGGTCGGTATCCCGGAGGCCCAGCCCTGAATCGTGTGGCTGCCGAAAATGAGCTGTGTCGGCGTGACCTCGATGGGCTCAACGTCCGCGCCCACGACCAGAAGCTTGCCGTGCGGCCCGAGCCCGTCGAACAAAGCGGAGATTGCTTTCGAGCTGGGGGCCGTCGCCAGAATCACCCGCGCGCCGCCCAGCTTTTGCAGCTCCTCGGCCGCGTTCGTCGCCCGGCTGTCGATGTAGACTTGCGCCCCGAGCTTCTTGGCGAGCGCCGCGTTCTCGGGGCCGCGACCGACGGCCGCCACCCTGTAGCCGAACTTGTTCGCGAACTGAATCCCGAGGTGGCCGAGGCCGCCGACGCCCTGCACCGCGACGAGGTCGCCGGGCGACGCCCCGCTGTGCCGAAGCGCGTTGAAGGTGGTGACCCCGGCGCAGAGCAGCGGCGCGGCCTCGGCGTCGCTCAGGCTCTCCGGCACCGACGCCAGCGCCGACGCCGGGGCCACCATGTATTGCTGGTACCCGCCGTCGTAGCTGATGCCCGCGATTTTATAGCTCCGGCAGTTGCCGAAATCCCCGCCGCGGCATCGGTCGCAGGTGCCGTCGTGGCCGCCGTGCCAGCCGACGCCGACGCGCTGCCCCTTCGTCCACTCGGACACCCCTTCGCCGACCTCGTCGATGCGGCCCACGACTTCGTGTCCGGGCACGCGCGGGTACTGAATGCCGGGCAGCCCGCCCTCCTTCGTGAGCACGTCGCTGTGGCAGACGCCGCACGCCTGCACCTTGATGCGCACGTCTCCCACGCCCGGCTCGGGAATCTCGCGCTCTACGACCTGAAAATCCGCCCCCGGCGCGGGAACCTGCGCCGCCTTCATCGGCGCTACTGCTGCTCGCGTAGTTGCCATAACGTCTCCTATTCCGCCGTCGCGTTGAATGTCACCGCGCTCTTCCTGACGAAATCCCGCACGCTCATGGGCGCCCGCCCCGTCACCGCGCAGCCGTCTCCAGCAGAAGCTCTATCTTCGCGTCGAGTTCCCCGGCGACCGCGAGGGCCGCCTGATTCCCGTAAGGGGCTAAGAGGCTCGCCATCGAGTCGTAGGACAGGTGCACCCCGTCGGCGCGCTCGTCGATGAGAATCGTCACCGGCGCGTAGGACGCCGCGTCGGGGACGGCCTTCGCCATCTCCTTCATGATGAGCGGATTGCCGACGACGAGGCGGAGCATCTGAGGCCCTCGCCCGCCTCGCTCCTTACGCAGCACTTCGCCGGGGTCGAACCGGGCGAACTCCATCAGGTCTGACGGCCCCGTCTCCCCTCGGACGGCTTCTTCCAGCTCGGCAAGGGTCGTCGCCGCGGCGAGCGCCTTGCGGAACGCGTTCATGTCGGGACGGCCGATGGTCGCCGTGAGCCTCCCGACGACCTCGTCGAACGGCCTCGACGAGACGACGCTGACTCTTCGGACCGGGACCTCTCTCGTCTGCATCTCTCTCGCTCCTGCTCCTTACGGTCAGGCGACCGCGGTGAAAAGGTCCTCCGAGCCTTGCCCGGCGCGCGGTCCGGGACGCGCGGCGCGTTCGTGGACGTGTGCGGCGGGGGTGCGGTCTATCAGGAGGCTGAGCAACTCGGGCCGGCTGTAGTGGCCGCGCGAGTCCATCAGGTGCTTGCGCTTGTCGATGAGCGTGAAGTCGAGGTCGGCGACGCAGACGCCTTCGCCCGAGCGGACGGGCTCGCCCAGCAGGGTTCCGTCGGGCGCCGCGATGGCGGTGAAGCAACCGCCGGAGAGCGGGGCGGTGCCGGCGCCGGCGTCCTTGCCGATTTGCGCCTGCTGGTCGGCGTCCAGCCACGCCGTCGCGCAGACGACGAAGCAGGCGGACTCCAGCGCGTGCTGCCGGATGTTGACCTCGATCTGCTCGGAGAACAGGTTGCCGAAGATGGACCCCGGATACATCGCGGAGTGAATCTGCTCGCCGTCGGCGATCATCGCGTAACGCGTCAGGGGGTTGTAATGCTCCCAGCAGGCGAGCTGCCCGATGCGGCCGACCTTGCTGTCAACGGCGCGCAGGCCCGAGCCGTCGCCCTGCCCCCAGATCATGCGCTCGTGGTAGGTGGGCGTGATTTTGCGCCGACGCTGAATCAGGGCGCCGTCGGCGTCGAAGAGGAGTTGGGTGTTGTAGAGGGTTCCGCCGTCGCGCTCGTTGACGCCGACGGACGCGACGACACCCGCCTCTCTGCAAGCCTCGCCGATGGCGTCGGTGGCGGAAGACGGCACCGTCACCGACTGGTCGAGCAGCTTGAGGTGCTCGCGCCCGGCGGAGATTTGGTAGGGGGGCTGGACGAACGAAAAGTACGGGTAGTAAGGCACCACGGTTTCGGGGAACGTGGCGAACTCGACCCCCTGTCGGCCGAGTTCCTGAATCTTCCGCACGACCTTCTCGACCGTGCCCTCGCGGCTATACAGGACGGGACTCAACTGGACTGCGGCGGCTTTAACGACCCTCATTGCAATCTCCTCGTCTAGTTAGGGCGGCCCCGGTCGGCAGGAGTCGCTTCCGCTCGGGCCAGCGGGAGAATCCGAACCCCGCGCTGCTTCGTGACGAACGATATGGCCCACTGGAGCATCACCAACAGCCGGTTGGCGAACCCGATAAGAAAATAGATGTGGATTCCCGCCCACAGGAGCCACGCGGTGAACCCCGAGAAGCGCACGTGCTTGAGGTCCGCCACGGCGAACGTCCGGCCCACGATTGCCATGTTCCCTTTGTCCCAGTACCAGAAGGGCTTCGCGGGGCTTCGGCCTTTGACCCGGCGCCGGATGAGGCCCGCGACGTACCGCCCCCCTTGAATCGCGACCTGCGCGACGCCCGGAAGCAACTCCGGCGTCGCGCTCCTGATGCCGAACAGGCTCCGCGTGTGGGCCGTGACCGCCGCCGTGTCGCCGACGGCGAACACCTCCGGGTGGCCCGGCACCGACAAGTCCGGGTTGACCTTGATACGCCCCGCCCTATCGACATCCACGCCGAGCCACCTGCCCGCGGGCGAGGCGACGACGCCCGCCGTCCACATCACCGTGCGGCTCGCGATGCGCTCGCCGTTGACGACCACGCCGCGCTCGTCAACCCGCTCGACCTTCGCATTCGTGCGGACCTCGACCCCGAGCCGCTCAAGGTGGCGGCGGGCCTTCTCGGCGAGTCCTTCGGAGTAGGTGGGCAAAATTCGGGGCGCCGCGTCGAACAGGAGAATGTGGGCCGAACCCGGGTCGATGTGGCGGAAGTCTCTGGCAAGTGCCATCCGCGCCATCTCGGCCATCGTGCCGGCCATCTCCACCCCGGCCGTGCCCGCCCCGACCTGAACGAACGTCAGGAGCTCGTGAAGGAGAGGCGCGTCGGCCTTGCCGCTCGCGGCGAGCTGTTCGGCCGATTCGAAGGCCGTGAGTATCTTGCCCCGGATGCGGTCGGCGTCGTCCACCGAGGCGAGTCCGGGGGCGAGGGCCTTCCACTCGTCGTGGCCGAAGTAGTTGTACTCGATGCCGGTCGCGAGGACGAGGTAGTCATACTCGACCGCGCCCTCGCGCGTGAGCACGACGCGGGCGCGCGGGTCCACCCCGACGACCTCCGCCATGAGGACCGTCACGTTCTCCTGCCGGCGCAGGATGGAGCGGATGGGCGCGGCGACCTTGTCCGAGGAGAGCAGGCCGGTCGCGACCTGATAAAGCATGGGCCGGAAGAGGTGGTGGTTGTGCTTGTCAATTACCGTGACGGTGACGGGGGCCCGCGCGAGCCCGCGCGCGGCGTACAGGCCGCCGAAACCTCCGCCGACGATGACGACGTGCGGGAGGTGCGCGCGCGACGCCTGCTCACGATTCTCGTGTGACGTATCCATAAGCTCTCCCGTCACGACGCCCGGCTGTGACCGGCCTCGGCGGCGTCGACGAACCACTCCAACGGCCGCGGCCGAAAATTCAGCTCGCGCTTCGCCTTGGCGTTGGAAACGCCACGCATCTGAGTCCCGTAGTAGACCGCGTCCGCGCCGCTCGCTGTCAGGGCTTCATCGACCGTCACCCGCGGCGGCGGCGGGGCGTCCACCCACCGCGCGAACGCGGGGAGCCATTCGCGCGCCGCCAGCGGTTGGTCATTCGCGATCAGATAAATCCCTGGGTTGCCCCGCTCTGCCGCCGCCGCGGTGGCGGCCGCCGCGTCCTCGATGTGCAGCCACGACGCGACGCCTTCGCCGTCCCCGATGACGGGGAACTGTCGCCGTCGCACCTGCCGGGCGACATCGCCGTCGGGGTTGAACCACGTGCCGGGTCCGTAGAAGAAGCCGTAGCGCAGGGCGATTCCTTCCACGTCGGGATTGCCCAGCAAGCGATGCTCAAGCTCGGCTATCAAGCGCGCTTCTGCCGCGACCGCCGGGGGGGCGTCGAATGCCAGAGGCGTCTCTTCGTCCGCCAAGCCGGGGCCGGGGACCGCCCAGAATGCGTGCGACTGGCTCAGGTAGCGCCGCACGCCCGCCGCCCGCGCGGCCGCCAGCACGTTGGCGCCCCCTTCCAAGCGGAGGCGGTTGTTGAAGTCGGCGGCGGCGCCGAGTGACTCGCGGGTGTAGGTCTTGGGCAGGGCGGTGAGTTGTTCAATCACCACTTCCGGCCGTGCGCGGGCGACGGCGGCTTTGACGGCGTCGCCGTCGAAAACATCCGCTATCACAGGCTCGACGCCTTGTTCCGCCAGAGCCCGGCCTTTCTCCGGGGAGCGTGACAGAGCGACCACGGCGTGCCCTCTGGCGAGCAATTCCGCAATCAGCGGACGACCAATCGCCCCCGTCCCGCCCGCGACAAAAACCTTCATCTGTGAACCTCCCGCCGAGGTACGGCGCTATTGAAAGATTATGTGTCCGAGCGACGAGTTAACGGCTCGACGCCGTCGCGTCGGCTTGGCGTAGTGACTTGAAGGCAGCGCGGAGTTCCGCGGCGAAAAGCTGCGGCTGCTCCCACGCGGCGAAGTGGCCGCCTCGGTCGAGCTTGTTGTAGTAGATGAGTTTCGGGTAGGCGCGTTCCGTCCAGCTCCGCGGGGCTTCGTACTGCTCGCCGGGGAAGACGCTCACGGCCACCGGGATGGAGACGCCCTTGGTGTTGAAGAAGCCGCCCTTATACTCCCAGTAGAGGCGAGACGCGGAGACGCCCGTGTTCGTCAGCCAGTAGAGCGTGATGTTGTCGAGGATTTCGTCGCGCGTCAGCTCGCCCGCCGCGCTCGCGGTCCGGTTCAGGGCCGAGGCGACGGCCGCGGCCGGCTGGCCGTCGGCGTCGTTGTGGTCCAGGAGCCAGGAGGCGAGGCCGACGGGCGAGTCCGCGATGCCGTACAACGTCTGCGGGCGCGACCCCATCAACCTCGCGTAGTCAACCTGCTTGAAAGTCCTGACGAGCTGCTCGTAGGCGCGTCGCTCCTCGGCCGAGAGGCCGGCGGGCGGCGGGGCGCCGGCAAGGAGCGCCTTGTCAACGTCGGCCGGGACGGTGGCGGGCATGTTGGTGTGGATGGCGAGCAGCCCCGCGTGCGCCTGCAAGCCCATCTGGTCAACGACGAACGCGCCCCAGTCGCCGCCCTGTGCGACGTAGCGGGTGTAGCCGAGGCGCTTCATCAACTCCGCCCACGCTCGGGCCATGCGCTCGGGCCCCCAGCCGGTCGTCGTCGGCTTGCCCGAGAACCCGTAACCCGGCATCGACGGGATGACCACGTCGAAAGCGTCCGACGCGCTCCCGCCGTGCGCCGCGGGGTTAACGAGCGGGTCGATGATCTTCAACTGCTCGATGACGGAGCCGGGCCAGCCGTGCGTAACGACGAGCGGCAACGCGTTCTCGTGTTTCGAGCGGACGTGAATGAAGTGGATGTCGAGCCCGTCGATTTCGGTGACGAACTGCGGCAGGGCGTTCAGTCTCGCCTCCGCCTTGCGCCAGTCGTAATCGGTCGCCCAGTAGCGCGCGAGTTCACGAATCGTCGCCAGCGGCACGCCCTGCGAGCTGTCCGCGACCGTCTCCCGTTCCGGCCAGCGCGTGGCATTGACGCGACGGCGGAGGTCGTCGAGCGCCTCCTGCGGGAAGTGAACGCGGAAGGGGCGAATCGCGTTCGCGCCCTGACGAGGCCCGGAGGTTTGGGCGGGCTGCTGCGCGAGCACGGCGGCGGACGGCGACAGGGCCGCCGTCGCGAAGAGCGCGAAGAGGAATCGCGGGAGCAGGCCGAAGCCCTTGTCGGCGCGTCGTTTCGCCTCGCGCAGCACTTTTTCGAGTCGCATGGTCTATTCTCCTTGCCGAAAACTGTCCGTCGCACGTGCCCGATTCGTTCCGGTGCCGTAACGTGCGGGAGTAGACCACGGGGGCGAAGGCGCGTCTATTAGACGAAGGTATCGGGCGACACCTTGGTATCGGAAGGCGTGATGGGTAACATTACCGCCGCCGGAGACCGATACCAAAGGATGATAGACACCCGCGGGTAAACGGCGCATGCTGGCGTCTTCGAGGACTTCCCACAAAGCCCCGGAGTCCGGAATCGGCAGCAGCCTTCAGCAGAATCCACTCCTCGTGTCCCGGCAACGCAGGCCCCGCCGGCCGCGGCATGAATATGGAAGCACAGCCCGAACAGCCCCCCTTAGACATCGACGAGCGGAGACGCGCCGAGGAGGCACTCGCGGCGAGCGAGCGTAATCTCAAGCTCATCATCGACACGATTCCCGCGCTGGCCTGGTCCACCGGCCCCGACGGGAGCGCCGACTTCTTCAACCAGCATTATCTGGATTACGTGGGCCTCTCGGCCGAACAGGTGGCGGGGTGGGGGTGGACGGTCGCGCTCCACCCGGACGACCGTGACGGGCTGGCGGCCAAGTGGCAGCGGAACATGGCCGCCGGAGAGCCGGGAGAGGCCGAAGCGCGGCTGCGCCGCTACGACGGCGAGTATCGGTGGTTTCTCTTCCGCACGAACCCGCTGCGCGACGAACTCGGCAACATCGTCAAGTGGTACGGGACGAACACCGACATAGACGACCGGAAGAGGGCCGAAGCTCAGCGCGACCGCACCATCGAAGAACTGCAAGGCCAGCAGGAGTTGCTCCACCTGGCGCAGAAGTCCGCCCGCGCGATGGCTTTCGACTGGTACCTCCAGCAAGAGGTCAACGCGTGGTCGCCGGAGCAGGAGGCTTTGTACGGGCTGCCGCCCGGCAGCTTCGACGGGACGTATCAGGGCTGGAAGAAGCTCATCTACCCGCCGGACTGGCCGCTTCTTCTCAAGGCCATCAAGCACGCCCACGAGACGGGGGAGGTGGCGGTAGAGTTTCGCGTCCAATGGCCGGACGGCAGCGTCCACTGGCTCGCGACGAACGGCCGGATGTTTTTCGACGGGCGGGGTAAGCCATACCGCATGGTCGGCTTCACGTCCGACGTGACGCCCCGCAAACTCGCCGAGGAAGAGTTGCGCCGCAGCGAGGCGCTGCTCGCCGAGGCCCGTTCGGAACTCGCGCACGTGTCGAGGGTGGCGACGCTGGGCGCGTTGACGGCGTCCATCGCGCACGAGGTCAACCAACCGCTGTCGGGCATCATCACCAACGCCAGCACGTGCCTGAGGATGCTGGCCGCCGACCCGCCGAACGTCGAAGGCGCGCGCGAGACGGCCCGGCGCACGATTCGCGACGGCCACCGCGCGTCCGACGTGATCAGGCGGCTGCGCGTGCTCTTCGGCAAGAAGGGCGCCCCGGCGGAGTTGGTCGATTTGAACGAGGCCACGCGGGAGGTGATCGCGCTCTCGCAGAGTGAGCTTCGGAAAGGCCGAGTCATCCTGCGCGACGAACTCGCCGACGACCTCCCGCCCGTCGCGGGCGACCGCGTCCAGCTTCAGCAGGTAATCCTGAATCTGCTGTTGAACGCCTCGGAGGCGATGAGCGGCGTCGATGCTCGCCCGAGGCAGTTGGTGATTAAGACCGAGCGGGACGAGGCCGAGCGCGTGCGCCTGAGTGTGCGGGACGCGGGCGTGGGCTTCGACCCGCAATATGCCGAAAGGCTCTTCGACGCGTTCTACACGACCAAGGACGGCGGCATGGGAATCGGCCTCTCCGTCAGTCGCTCCATCATCGAGAGTCATCACGGCCGCCTGTGGGCCGCGCCGAATGACGGGCCCGGAGCCACGTTCTCATTTTCCATCCCTCGCTCACACGGGGCCGCGCCGGACTCCCCCGGCGACGGCTTGATTCCGGCGCCCGCCCTCACCGGGGAGGAGCGCGTTGAAGGGGGTTCGTGATGGTCACACGCCCGCTTATATCCGTCGTCGATGACGACGAGTCCGTGCGCGAGTCGCTGCCCGACCTGCTGAGGGAGTTGGGCTTCGCCGCCCAAGCCTTCTCGTCGGCGGAAGAGTTCCTCGCGTCCGACCTCCTCGGCCAGACCAGGTGTCTCGTCGTGGACCTCTCCATGCCGGGCATGTCCGGCCCCGAGCTTCAGCAGGAGCTGACGCGCCGCCGGTTGAAGATTCCCGTCGTCTTCATCACCGCCCACGGGGACGATGCCGTGCGCCCGCGCCTGCTCGAAGGCGGCGCCGTCGAGTGCCTGTTCAAGCCGTTCAGCGAGGCCGCCCTGCTCGACGCGCTCAACGCGGCGCTTCGCGTGCGCTGACCCGGAGTCCTGAGCCTGAGTCGGACGCGAACCGATTTGTCGATGCTTCCCAATCGCAGGAAATTGACGGCGGGCGTCCTGGCGCTCTCCTGTCTTCTGTTCGGAGGTTGTCGCTCGCGGCAGGAGGGCGCCGGCCCGGCGGTTGAATTCACGACGGTCCCTCTGGCCGACAGGGGAGGTGCGGACACGCTCGGCTCCATCGAGGGGCGTGTCGTCGGCGCCCGGCCGGGCCAGCGCATAGTGCTGTACGCCCGGAGCGGGGCATGGTACGTCCAGCCCTTATGGGAAGAACCTTTCACAAAGATTCAGCCCGATTCCACTTGGGGGACCACGACCCACCTCGGGACCGAGTACGCCGCGCTCCTCGTGGGGCCGGAGTACGTCCCGCCCCCCGTCACGGCCGCCCTCCCGGAGCCGGGCGGCGCGGTGGTCGCCGTGGCGACGACGGAAGGCACGCCGCCTTTCATCTGGCAGCAGCGTTGGTTCCGTTACGCCGCCGGGCTGGTTTTACTGTTCGCGCTGCTGGCGCTTTACCGCTACCACCTGCGGCAGTTGACGAGGCAGCTCAACATCCGCTTCGAGGAACGGCTCGCCGAGCGGACGCGCATCGCGCAGGAACTGCACGACACTTTGTTGCAGGGCGTCATCAGCGCCTCGATGCAACTCTACGTCGTGGCGGACAGCCTGCCCGCGGAGTCGCCGGCCAGAGAGCGTCTCGGCCACGTACAGCGTCTGATGAGCCAGGTCATCGAAGAGGGTCGTAACGCCGTGCGGGGCCTGCGCTCGGCCGCCGACGCCCCCGGACTCGAACACGCCCTGTCGCGGGTCAGGGAGGAGCTCGCCGCGGGTGAGCAGGCCGGCTTCCGCGTCGTCGTCGAAGGCAGGCCCAGGGCCCTCCACCCGGCCGTCCGCGACGAGGTCTACCGCATCGGGCACGAGGCGCTGGTCAACGCCTTCCGCCACGCGAGCGCGAAGGGCATCGAGGTGGAGGTCGCATACCTGGCGGAAGGTCTGCGCGTGCTCGTCAGCGACGACGGCGTGGGCATCGACCCTCAAGTTCTGCGGTCGGGGCGCGACGGGCATTGGGGGCTCTCGGGGATGCGCGAGCGGGCCGAGAGGATAGGGGGGCGGCTCAAAATCCGCAGCCGCGCCGCCGCGGGGACGGAGGTCGAGTTGACGGTCCCGGCCCGTGTCGCCTTTCAGGAGCAAGCGCCCCCGTTTCCGCGGAGGTGGTTCGGCAGGCTCCGCGCGCGAAAATCCGAGGGACGGACGACAGACGAACGGGGAGGTGAGGGGGCAGAATGAGCGAACAATCAAGCATCCGCGTCCTGAGCGTAGACGACCACCCGCTGATGCGCGAGGGCATCGCCGCCATCGTCAACAGCCGGCCCGACATGAAGATAGTGGCGCAGGCGGCCACCGGCTCGGAGGCCGTGGAGATGTATCGCCTGCACCGCCCCGACGTGACCCTCATGGACCTGAGGCTCCCCGACATGAGCGGCATCGACGCGCTCGGACGCATCCGCGCGGAGTTCGCGGACGCCCGCGTCATCATGCTGACCACCTTCGAGGGGGATGTCGAAATCCAGCGGGCGCTCAAGGCCGGCGCGCGCGGCTACCTCATCAAGAGCTCGCCGCCCGACGAGCTGGTCCAAACGATTCGCCACGTCCATCAGGGGAGGAAGGGCATCCCCCCGCGCGTGGCGGCCCACCTCGCCGAGCACATGAGCGACGAAGACCTGACCGAGCGCGAGGTGGAAGTCCTCCGTCACGTCGCCGAGGGGGGGCGCAACCGCGACATCGCGGAGAAACTTTTCATCTCGGAGGAGACGGTCAAGGCCCACGTCAAGCACATCATGGATAAGCTTGGCGCGGCCGACCGCACACAGGCGGTCGCCATCGCCGTCCGCCGCGGCATCATCCAGCTATGAAGGTCCGCCGCCCGTACCACTAAAGTGGCATAAAAAGATTCCGAGCCTTGGGGATTCGGCCCGCGCCCGCAACCGCTACCCTGTTCTGACGCTCACTAAGAAGCCCAGACTGCAAGGGGGTTGCGTGCCGCTCAGACTCTTTTCTCTCACCTACCCATCCGGAAGGCCCGGCGTCGGGCTCCTGCTGTTGCGCTCGGCCGTGGGACTGACGGCGGCGGCGCAAGGCGTTATCAACCTTTCCGGCCGCGGCGACCTGTCGCCCTCGTCGGCGGCGGCGGGATTGCTGGCGACGGCGGCCGGCCCCATGCTTCTAATCGGATTTTTAACTCCGCCCGCCTCGGTGCTCGTGGGGTTAGGCTGTATCGCGTCGGCGTTTCTGTCGCCACACGTTGAGGCGCACGGCGTGCCTCTCGGCAGGCTAATTTTTCTCTTCGAGGTGGGGACGGCCGCGGCCGTCGTGCTCCTCGGCCCCGGCGCTTACTCGGTTGACGCCCGCCTCTTCGGGCGCCGCGAAATCATTATCCCGCCGCGCCCTTAATGCCTGACGGCCCCCGGCTTGAAGGCGATGTGTTTGCATTCGAGGAAGTCGTCCAGGCCCGCCTGCCCGCGCAGACGACCGGGGCCGCTCTGCTTGAAGCCGCCCTCCTCGAACTCGTCGTGAATGACGGCCCAGTCGTTAACCCAGACCGTTCCGGCTTGCAGCGCGCGCGCCACGCGCAGCGGCCGGTCCACGTCGCGTGACCACACGCTGGCGGCCAGCCCGTATTCGCTGTCGTTGGCGAGCGCGACCGCTTCGGCCTCCGTGTCGAAGACCTGCATCGTCAGCACCGGCCCGAAGACTTCCTGCTCCACGATGGGCAGGCTGGAGTCCGTCACTTCGAGCAGGGTCGGCCTGTAAAAAGCCCCTTTCGCCAGAGGCCCTTCCGTCGCGGGGCCGCCGCGCACGACGACCTTCGCCCCGGCCGCGACGGCGTCCTCGACCAACCCGTTCACGCGTTCCACGTTCGGCTTGTCGATGAGAGGCCCCATCTCGCTCTGCGGGTCCGACGCCGGGCCGACCCTCACCTTCTCCAGCCGCTCGGCCAGCGCGGCGCGGAAGCGGTCGGCAATCCCCCGCTGGACGATGGCGCGGCTGCCCGTCATGCAGAACTGGCCCGCGAAGACCGTCAGCCCCGCCGTGACCTTCGCCGCCACGGCGTCGAGGTCGGCGTCGTCAAAAATCACCATCGGCGTCTTGCCGCCCAGCTCCAGGCCGAACCGTTTGAGGCGGGCCGCGCCCGCGGCCGAAATCGCCCGCCCGGTGCGGGTGCTGCCCGTGAAGCTAATCACCGGCACGTCCGGCGACTCGACGAGGTACTCCAGCGTCTCGCGCCCGCCGGTCACGACGTTGACCACGCCGGGGGGCAGGCCGTCTGTTTCGGAAATCACCTCGCTAATCAGGGCGTTCACCTGCGCGGTCTCTTTCGGCAGGATGACGGCGGCGGTGCAGCCGGCGGCCAAGGCCGGGGCGAGTGAGCGAATCCCGAGCGCGACGGGCGCGTTCCACGGCGCGAAGATGCCCGCCACGCCGATGGGCTGGCGAATGACGATTGAGAGGCTGTCCTCGCCCACCTCGGCGGCGCGGCCGTACTCCGTCAACGCCAGCGCGGCGTTGAAGCGCAGGTTAAGGGGGGCGGTGCCGGTTTCGAACCGCGCGTCCCGGAGGACCTTGCCGACCTCTGTGGACAGAAGCCGGGACAGGTGCTCGGCGCGGGCCTCGAAGCGCGCGGCCATCGCGTTGAGCACACGGGCGCGCAGCGGGCGGTTGTCTTTCCAGTCCGTCTCACGGAATGCCCGCAGCGCCGCGGTGACGGCCAGCTCGGCTTCCTTGCGCCCGCCCAGCGCGTAGCCGCCTATCACCTCGCCCGTCGCCGGGTTGATGCTCTCGCCGTGTTCGGCGGAATCCAGCCACCAGCCGCCTATCCAGTGCAGGGCGGTTCCGGCACTCGGCTCCCCCCGAGCCGACAGTTTCGTTTGATTAGTCGCCACGGACGCGCTCTCCTTTCCTGATTCCGCCTACGCCATGCGAAGGACGGGCTTGATGACCGAGCCGCCCTGAAAATCCGCGACGGCCTGGTTGATTTGGTCGAAGTCGTAGTAGCGCACGAGCCGGTCGAAAGGGAACAACCCCGCGCGATACATCTGGATGAGGCGCGGGATGAAGAGCTGCGGGACGGCGTCGCCCTGCACGACGCCCTGCACCGACCTCCCGCCTAAGAGGAGCGGGGCGGGGTCGAGTGGAATCTTGACGCCCGGCCGGGGCGTGGCGATGAGCGCCGCGGAGCCCATCGGCGCGAGCACTTCGGCGGCGAGCGCGCCCATCTCGGGGCGTCCGGTGGTCTCCACGACGTGGTCGATGCCGACGCCCGTGATTGCGGCAATCCGCTCCCGGACATCCTGCTCGCGCGCGTCGATGACGTGCGTCGCGCCCAACTCGGCGGCGAGCGCGAGCCGACTCGGCACGATGTCGACGGCGATGATGGTCGTCGCCCCCGCCGCGCGGCCCGCCATCACCGCCGCCATGCCGACGGGGCCGGTGCCGAAGACCGCGAGACTCGACCCGGCGCCGACCTTGAGCGCGTTGAGGACCGTGCCCGCGCCCGTGCCGAGCCCGCAGCCGAGGGGGCCGAGCAGCTCCAGCGGCACGTCTTCGGGGACCTTGGCGGCGTTCCGCTCGGTCACGAGCGCGTAGGTGGCGAACGAGGACTGGCCGAAGAAATGCCCGTGCGGCTCCTCCCCACTCCGCGCGCCCGCGGGGCGCCGCATGGTGTTCGTGCCGTCGAGCCGAGCCCCGACGAAGTTGAGCTGGACGATGTTCGCGCAGTAAGCGGGGTGGCCCTTCAGGCATTGCGGACAGTGGCCGTCCGACTGCTGCGAGAGGACGACGTGATCGCCCGGCTTGAGTGCGGTCACGGCCGAGCCGACGCGCTCGACCACGCCTGCGCCCTCGTGCCCGAAGACGGCCGGGAGCGACACCGGGAGGTGTTCCTCGCGGGCGTGGAGGTCAGTCGCGCAGATGCCCGTCGCCACGATTCGCACCAGCACCTCGCCCGCACGCGGCGCGTCGAGTTGGAGCGTCTCCAGCTCGAACGGCCCGCCCTTGCGGTGAACGACCGCGGCCTTAATCTCCTGAAGTTGAACACTGGTATCCATCTCATCCTCCTCTCGCCTGTCTGTTAAGCGGGTGAGCCGGCGGCTTTAGTCGCGCCCGCGGCCTGTTCGATGAGCGCGGCCACGGCCTCCGGCCGCGACACGTAGATGGCGTGGCTGCCCGCCGCCTCGACCACCGTCGAGCCCGCGCGCCCGGCCATGAGGCGCTGCGCCGGGGGCGGGATAATCCTGTCGTCGGTGGCGACCAGATACCAGCTCGGCTTGGACCTCCACGCCGGCTCGCCGATCGCCTCGCCGATGGCGTCCAAGCCCCAAGGGAGTTGGGAGTCGGCCATGAACGCGGCCCGCCCCGCGTCCACGTCGCCCGCGAACGCGGCGGGGAACTTCTCCCTGTCGAGGAGCAGGTAGCCGTCCTGCGGCGGCAGGATTGGGGGCGCGGGCGAGCCCGGCGGCGGGTCCTTGATGAGCGCGGAGATGGATTCGCCTCTGTCCGGGGCGAAGGCGGTGATGTAGACGAGCCGCGTCACCTTCGGGTCGTTGCCGGCCTCGGTGATGACCGCCCCGCCGTAGGAGTGGCCGACGAGGACGACCGCGCCGTCCTGCGCGGCCACGACGCGCCTGACCGCGGCCACGTCTTCGGCCAGCGAGATGGTCGGGTGCTGGACGACGCTGACCCTGTAGCCGTCGTCCGTCAGAATCCTGTAGACGCCCTCCCAGCCCGAGCCGTCGGCCCACGCGCCGTGGACGAGGACGACGTTCGTCACCTTCGAGCCTGTTCTTTCAGTCATGTCAGTCTCCTTCATTCGAGAGAGTAACCGCCGGGTTCGGTAACGTGCGGGAGTAGACCACGGGCGTGGGGACGCGTCTATTGGACGAAAGTATCGGGCGATACCTTCGTGTCATACGGGTGGACGGACGCGGACCGATACCAAAGGATGATAGACACCCGCAGGCAAACGGCACATGCTGGGCCCGGCCGAGACGGAGGCCGCGCCGAGGAAGTTCTTCGGCCGGTTTACGTCAGCCCTTCGACGGTAGGAGGTTCACATGAGCGAAGAAGGCTTGCAGTTGTTGATAACAATTGACGACCCGTGGAATGCTCAAGAATGCGACACCTTCAACAGCCTTCCGGCGGAACACGCCGTCGCCGGTCAGCCGGCCCCGACGAGGGGGCGACACGACCGTCGGGCGGAAGAGATTTCTGATGATGGGGGGCGGGAAGGGATTGCTACGCGCCCCGGTCAATGGGAGGTGCGGTGTTAAAGGCGATGCGGCCGGGAACTACCAGGGTGATGACGGTGCCCGCATCCGGGGAGCTGAATAAGGTGAATTTACTGCCGATGCGTTCGGCGCGTTCTCTCATCCCGCGCAACCCGAAATGGCCTTCCCTGCCTTTCTCGACGACTTCGGAGTCGATGCCGACGCCGTTGTCGCCGACACGCAGCGTGAGGTCGTGCGCGTATTCGAGAGTTACCGTCAGGCGGTCGGCGCCCGAGTGCGTGCAGGAATTCCGAATCGCCTCGTAACCGATCCGGTAGATTTCATCACGAACGACCGGGTGCATCTCTCTGGGGTTCCCGCTTACGGAAAAAGATATCTCGGCGCGACCCGCCGCGCCCCATTCGTCTACCGCCCGGCGGAACGCTTCGGTCAGGTCATTCTTTTCCGTGGTCGCCCCGCGCAGCGAGTGGAGCGCGGCCCGCCCTTCTTCGGTGGCCTGCGCCAGCCACGCCGACAACTGTTCCATCGCCCGCACCACCCGCGCGTGGTCCGCGGAGTTTTTCAGGGCGTGGTCCGCGACCATCTTGCTCCCCTGAACGGTTTGGAGGAGGGTGTCGTGCAACTCGCGCGCGACGCGGGTGCGCTCCGCCAGACGTTCGTCGAAGCGGGCGCTCATCCTGCGAGAAATTTGTCCCACCCTCAAACGGTAGACGAGGCCGACCAGCAGAACCCCGAGCGCCAACATGGCCGCGACGAACCAGCGCGTCTGGTAGAAGTAAGGCTGCTGCGTGATGCTGAAGATTACCCCCTGCCGATCCCAGATGCCGTTCCGGTTGCAGGCGCGGATGTGTAACGCGTGGGTCCCGACCGGCATGTTGCTGTAGATGGCGCGCGGGTTAGTTCCGGCGTCGAGCCATTCCGAATCGACACTGTCCAGCCGGTACTGCATGCGAATCTTTTCGGGCGACGAGATTTCGACCGCGGCGAAATCAATCTCGACGTGGTTCGTCCCCGGCGGCAGCACGATGTCGCCGTCGGCGTGCCGCTTCGTCCGGCCGATGGTCACGTCCGTCAGGTAGATCGAAGGCTTCGCGTTCGTAACCGTCAGGAGGCGCAGGTCGAACATGGCTAAGCCCTTCGGAGTGGCCGCCCAGAGTTTGCCGTCACGACCCAGGGCCAGACTACGGTAACCTGTGCCGGTGGTATTAGCGGTCGCTAACCCGTCGGCGGTCGAAAACGTTTCATAGTCAAGTGGGTCGTCGCGCTGGCGCGGGTGTGCAAAAGCGCCCGGCAGCACCCTGATGATGGGGGTGGCCGCGAGCCACAATTCTCCCTGTTCAGTTTCGACCATGTCATAAGCGGGCAGTTCGACGAATACGTCGGCGCGGGCCTTGTGGAAGCGACGGGTCGCCGCCTGCGAATCGAGTTCGGACTCGACGTAGAAGGCGCCCTCTCGATCATGCCCGAACGGTACGGCTAATGTTTGGGCCACGGCCGCGAAATTCTCGAAGCGCTCGCCCACCATCCGGTGAAGCCCTTGCAGGCTCCCGACCCAGATGGTTCCATCCCGGTCCTCGAATACTCTCCAGACCGAATTCCTCGCAAGCCCGTCGTCCGTCGTAAAGGTGCGAAACTGCCCGCCCCTCAGACGGGTCAAGCCGCCGTGCGTGCCGAACCACATAGAGCCGTCGCGCCCTCGGACGATGCCGACGACTACGTCGTCTCCCATTCCCTGGCCCTTCAAATATTGAGTGAATTTACCGCCGTGATAGCGAAAAGCGCCGCCGCCCCAGGTCCCGATCCATAAATCGCGGTCCGCGTCCTCGGCCAGCGACCAAACACAACTATTCAGCAGGCCGTTCTTTTCGTTGAAGGTCTGAAAATGCTTCCCGTCAAAACGCGAGACGCCGCCGCAGTTCATGCCCGCCCACACGGCCCCGTCGTGCGCGACGAGCACGGACATGACCAGCTCGTTAGGCAGCCCGTCCTCTTTCGTGAACATGCGGACCGCGCGCTCTTTGAACCGGTACAGTCCGTCGCCGTTCGTGCTCACCCACAAATTACCGTCCCGGTCACTGTAAAGAGACCGCACCTGCATCCCGGCGGCCACTAACTCAAGACCCGCAGGCGTCGCGCGAAACAGGCCCTCATCTTTCCCGATCCATACCGTGCCCCGGGCGTCTTCGTGGAGGCGATACGCGGCGTGTCGCATCCGGGCATAAGTGCCCAGCCTCTCGATTCGTCCGTTCGTCTCGCGGGCGACCCCCATCGCGGTGCCGTACCAGGTGTTGCCGCGCCTGTCCCTTAGAACGTCGAATATCTCATTGTCCTTGACGCCCAGTTGCTCGGCGAGCCGCGGGTGAGGCACGACCTCGGAGCCTGCGAACTCTATGAACCCTTCAAAGGTTGTCAGCAAAATATTTCCGTCCGGCGCTTCCGCAATTTGGCGCGTGCGCACCCGCGGCCCGACGGCCGCGAACTGCCCCCCCTCGTAGCGAAACAGCCCGCCCTTGGTTCCTACCCACAGCACGCCGCTTCTACTGAAGCGAAGGCAGGTGATGTTGCTCGCGTCGCCGGGGCCGGGGTGGTAGGAGCTTAACCCGTCGAGTGTGAACTGAGTGAAACTGGACGAGGGGATGCGTACCAGCTCTTTGGTCGTACCGACCCAGAGGTCTCCGTCGGGGGCTACGGCCAGTGTCGTCGCCCGTGGTTTTTCGAAGGAGTAGAAACTCTTTCCGTCGAACCGATACAGGTAGCTGCCGGCGGCGACCACCCAGAGAAAACCATCCTTAGTTTGCTCGGCCTGATCGATTATCGCGTTGGGCAAACCGCCGTCGGTGGTGAAGTGGGTACGGAGGAAGTCGCCCGCCGCCGCCGGGTCCGGGTCGAGCGCGCGGGCGGAAACGTCCGCCGCCACTACCCAGAGGATGGCGAGCATCAGGCATCTAATCTTCTTTGAGTTTTTCACCACGGCTGACCTGCCGAATCCGTTTCAAACCTTATCCCAAGGCGACTGAAACAGAGCTATCAGCCTCTTCAGGTGTGGACCTATAGTTTTCTACGGGGCAGCCCGGACATCAGAGGGGCAGCAGCCCGCGACGGACCGCAATCGTGACCGCGTGCGTCCGGTCGTTGGCGCTCAGCTTCTCGACTATGTTCTTGATATGAAAATTGACGGTGTTCTCGGAGATTGAAAGCCGGTCGGCCACCTGTTTGTTCTTGCAGCCGTCGCGGATGAGTTGCAACACCTCCAGCTCGCGCGGCGTGAGGTCTTCTTCACCCAAGTGCTCCGCGAGAAGGGCCGCCACCTCCGCCGGGACGTGCCGCCTGCCCGCGTGAACGGAGCGGATGACTTCCAGCAGCATGTCCTGCGGCATGCTTTTGAGAACGTACCCGGCCGCCCCCGAACGGAGTGCGCGCTGAATCTCGCCGTCGCTGTCCGAAGACGACAGCATGATGACGCGCGCGTGAGGGAACTCTCCGCGAATTGCGATTAAGGTGTCGGTGCCGTTGGCGCCGGGGAGGCGGAGGTCCATCAGCGTGATGTCCGGCAGGTGACGGCGAAACTCGGCTATCGCCTCTATCCCGTTGGCCGCCTGCCCGACGAGGACCATGTCCGGCTCCGTCTCGATAATCGTGGCAAGGCCCTGGCGAAAGACCGGGTGGTCTTCGACACTCAGGATGCGTATCTGTTTGGCGTCGGCCATGATGTTTCCCCGCGCTTTCGGCGGAGTGTAACTTAATGTTTGTGCCGTCCGCCAGCATTCGACGGAACTCGGCCGCCGCCTCTTCGGCAGCCCCTCATCGAACCCCGTTACGAAGATACTACAGATAAATTTAGGTTGAAGTTCACGATTCCAAGGGTGTCGCGGAACTCCGCATGCGCCTATCCTGTGACCGTCAAGAGCACGAACGGATGCTTACGGAGAGGAGGGTCACAACAGATTATGGCGGACCAAATCGGCGATTTCAGTTTTACCGTGAACCCCGAAGCCGTCGCCTCTTTTCACGGCGACGGCATAGTGATCCTACACACCGGCGTAGGACGCTTGTTCACCTCCAACGGGACGGGCGCGCGCATCTGGCGCGGGGTCGAGCGGCAGATGCCGTTGGAAGCTATCGCGGAGGAAATCAGCGGCGAGTACCGAATCGCCCGCACCACCGCGCGCGACCACGCCTCCCGCTTTCTGGCCGACCTTGAGCGGCACACGCTGATACGGCGGGAGGCTGCGTTATGAAAAGGGCAACACAGGTCTGGCGCGTGACGAGCGCGCTGTGCGAACTCGTCCGCTACGAGGTGGGCGTCCGGCTGCGCGGCCCCGGACGAATCCTGTCGCAGTTGAGGCGGCAATCGGTCGCGGCAAAGCCGACCAGCCTCGAATCGGAACAGGCCATTTGCGACGCCGTCCTGCTCGCCACGTGCTTCTACTGGAAGCCGGTGCTTTGCCTACAGCGGGCAGTCTGCACGGTCCGATTGCTGAGAAGGCACGGCACGCCTGCGCGGCTGGTCATCGGTTATCGCCCGTCGCCGTTCTTCTCTCACGCGTGGGTCGAGGTGGACGGCCGCGTCGTCTACGGCTCGCCGGCCTACCAGAAGCGGCTCAGGCTGCTGCACGTCGCTTAGCGGGAGGAAACGTCAATGCTCGTGAACACGCAAGAACTGAGTTTGGTGGGCGGCCGGGGCCGACCCGGCGGGCGGGTCGAAGTCCTCCACTGGGACGGGCGGCTCGACAATCGCGACGATTTGCTCCTGCGGTTGGGAGACTCGCTACGCGGCGACACCGGCAACGCGGCTATCGCGGGCGCCGCCTACGAACGCTGGGGCGCCGACGGTCTGGTTCATCTCGTCGGCGACTGGAGCGCGGTCATCAGCGACAAGGTTAACCGCGCCACCGTCCTCGCGAGCGACTTCGCGGGCGTGCGCCCGCTCTACTACCACGTGCGGGCGGGACGCGTTCTGTGGTCGAGCCGCTTACAGTCCCTCGTAGAAGCGACCGGCATCTCCGAGCTCGACGAGCAGTACGTCGCCGGCTTCCTGACGTTTGGCGGATGCCCGAACCGCACGCCGTACAAGGGCATTCACTCCGTCCCTCCGGGTCACGCGGTACGCGTGTCGTCTGAGGGGACGAGCCTCCGGCGGTTCTGGGAGTTGCCGTTCGGGGATGAGATTCGCTACCGCGAACAACGCCGGTACGAGGAGCAGCTTCGCGCGCTGTTTCGCGAGGCGGTGGCCGTCCGCATGCAGACTGCGTCACCCGTCCTCGCCGAGCTGAGCGGCGGCCTCGATTCGTCGTCGGTCGTCTGCATGGCAAACCGCCTGATGCGGAGCGGGGCGGTCGGTGCCCCGAGTCTCACGGGTCTGAGCTTCGTCTGGCGGGATTCGCTCGACGAGCCTTTCATCCGCGAGGTCGAATCGTACTGCGGGATTGAGGGGGTCCACGTCTCGACGCACGACGTTCCCCCCGTCTCCGAAACACAGGCGGGCGACGCGATGCCCGAGGCTTTCCGGCCGCTGCGCGAGTCGGTCGCGGCGACGGCGAGCAGGCTCGGCGCGAAGACGATTCTGACGGGCCAGAACGGCGACCTCATGATGGGCAACTGGTTCGACGACAGCCTTCAGGTCGCGGCGTCGCTGCGTCGCTTTCGTCCCGGCCGCGCGTGCGAAGAGGCGCTCGCGTGGAGCAAGGTGCTCCGGCTTCCCGTCTACAGGGTTCTGTGGCGAGCGTTCCGGGCGGCGCTTCCGCCGGCGTTAGCCCCCGCCGCGCTCTACGCAACCCCCGACGGTTCGTATGTGCCCCGCAACGTCGAGACATCTCTGGCCGCCGGCTTCAGTGACCGGACAGGTCTTTGCGAACCGGGCGGCGGCTTCTCGGATGCGTGGATGCAGGCTCCGCCGGAGCGCCGGAAGTATTTCCGGGTGTTGTCGATGATGCTGGAACTGCGCCAACTACAACCGTGCGAGCCGCTACAGCACCTCGACTACACGCACCCGTTCGCCCACCGGCCCCTGGTCGAGTTTCTGATGGCCGTGCCGCCGGACGTTCTCTGCCGGCCGGGCGAGCCGCGGAGATTGATGCGCTCGGCCTTCTCCGACCTGTGGCCCGTCAAGTTGCGCGGGCGGCGCTCCAAGGGGCTGTTTAATGCCCCGTGGCAGGAGGCGCTGCGGCCGTTGGCCCGCGCCATCCTGAAGGACAGGCGATTACAGTTAGCCGAGCGAGGATTCGTAGACCTCACCAGCGCCCTCTCGCGCATGGAGCGCCTTGCCGCCGGGCTCGAATGCAACGAGGCCCAGTTGCGGCAGGTCATCCTGCTCGAATTGTGGCTCCGCAATCGCGCGGGCGACGGGCGGTCCGGGCAGGTGCCTCGGGCCGCATGAAAGAGCGACCCGGCAAGACCGGGTTCGGGAACGACGAAAGAAAGGAGGCAAATCCAATGCGGAACGATTACGAGGCCCCGGAACTGACGCTGGTCGGCGAGGCGGACGAAGTCGTCATGGGCATGGGCAGCGGCGGGGAGGACTTCCCGATGGAGGCTGCGTGGGATTTCGAATTCCAGCAGGACTAGCCGTCACATCAAAAAGGACGGGGCGGTCGGGCTCCCGCCTGTTGCGCACGACCGAGTACGGCGCAGCGGGCGGGTGCCCGACCGCCCTCTTTTCTAACCTTTTTGAGAAATCCGTAGTAGACTCGCTGCGGTAATTCTGTGAGCAGCCATGAGCCCCGATAATCCCATCCGAATTCTATCGGTAGACGATCATCCGGTGTTGCGCGAAGGAATCGCCGCCGTCCTCGGCTGCGAGGCGGACATGGTGCTCGTGGCCGAGGCCGGCAACGGGCGCGAGGCGGTCGAGCAGTTCAGGACTCATCGCCCGGACGTGACCCTCATGGATTTGCAGATGCCGGTCATGAGCGGGACCGATGCGATTCTCGCCATCCGCAAGGAGTTTGCGGACGCGCGCATCATCGTGTTGACCACCTACGGCGGTGACGCGCAGGCGGTCCGGGCGCTGAAGGCCGGCGCCTCCGGCTACCTGTTGAAGAGCATGGTGCGGAAGGAGCTGGTCGAGACCATCCGCAGCGTGCACGGCGGCAGGAAGGTAGTCCCGCCCGAAATCGCCGTCGAGATGGCCGAGCATCACAGCGACGACGCTTTGACCGAGCGCGAAATCGAGGTGCTGCGGCAGGTGGCCGCCGGCAACGCCAACAAAATGGTCGCCCAACACCTCGCGGTTTCGGAGGAGACGGTCAAAGCTCACATGAAGAATATCCTCTCGAAGCTCGGCGCCAACGACCGCACCCACGCCGTGACCATCGCGCTCAAGCGCGGCATCATCGACATCTAATCGGCCCCGCCGTTTCTCCCTGAGAGCCGGCGAAGCCGGGGCCTCTTCGATTTGTCGCGGGCGTTTTGATAGGCCATGGCTCCGGGGATGATCAGTTCAATCTCGGTCCCCGTCTCGTGACCGCTCCACACCCTTAGTTGTGCGCCGATCTTCTGCGCGCGCTCCCTCATCCCCTGCATGCCCCAGTGGTCGGGGCGGCCCCCCTCTTCGAGAATCTTAGAATCGATGCCGCGCCCGTCGTCGCGGACGCGCAGGCGAAACTGGCGGGCGTCGTATGTAATTTCCACTTCGACGTGGCGTCCGCCGGAGTGGGTGAGGGCGTTGATGAGTGCTTCGCGCCCGATGGAGAAAGACTCCTCAAGGATGACCGGGTGTAACTCTCGCGCGACGCCTTCGACCACGGTCTTGAAGGTCGCCTCGCCGCCGCCCGCGGTCTCCTCCGCAATCCGTTTGAATGCCCCCGGCAGGTCGTCGAGTGAGGAGGCGGCGGCGCGCAGGTTCCGCACGCGGTCCCTCCCTTCCGCCAAGACCCGGTCGGCGTGGTCGAGTGTCTTCTCTAAGGCGTCGTGCGCCGGCTCGCCGCCGGGTATCTGTTTCGCGACGGCGTGGAACTTCAGGATTAGCCCCTGCACGCTCTGCAAAAAAGTGTCGTGCAAATCTCGGGCGATTCGCTCGCGCTCCTCAAGCCGCTCTTCCATGCGTCCGCGCACTTGCCGCGCCACCTGTCGCAGCCTCAGCCGGTAGAGTCCGCCGAGCAGTAACAGGGACGCGACCGCGACCGAGACGCGAAACCACGTGGTCTGGTAGTAGGCCGGGGCGATGGAGAAAACAAGGGACGTGCCCGTCTCGTTCCACACGCCGCTGTTATTGCAGGCGATGACGCGGAAGCGGTAATCGCCGGGCGGCAGGTCGTTATAGAACGCCTGCCGGCGGCCGCCGACCTCCTGCCAATCGCGGTCATGGCCCTCCAGCTTGTAGCGAAAAAGTATCTTCTCGGGCGCGACGAGGCTGAGCGCGGTGTAGTCGATTTGCAGGTCGCGTATCAGCGGGGGTAAAAGCAGGCGCCCGCCCGCGGCGGAGGTCGCGTCGTAGGTCTTGCGGTCGGCGGTAATCTGCTCGACGTGCACCGGCGGCGGAAGCTTATTGATGTGAAGGTAATTCGGGTCGATAACGCCGACGCCGTCCGCGCCGACAAACCACAGTCTTCCGTCCGCGGATTTGGCGACCTGCGGGCTGTAGTGGCTCCCGTAGGGGAGGGGCCTGACCCCGTCGGAGCTGTCGAAGACCGTGGCCTGAATCGTCGGCGGCGCGTCCTTACCCGCGTCTACGGCCGCCGCCCACGCGTCCAGCTCGGGGCGCGCGACGCGCACCAGGCCGCAAGGCGTGGACAGCCAAACCGAGCGGGCGTCGTCTTCCATCGTCCAGTGAATCGTGTCGCAGGGCAATCCGCTCTTGCCGTTCAGCGTGGCGGCGCGCCCGTTCTTCAAACGGCTGAGTCCGCCGTCGGTGGCGGCCCAGAGCGTGCCGTCATGGTCGAGACGTAGTTGGTTGACGCGGCCCCCGCCCAGCCCGGCGGCGGCGGGGTAGGACGCGCGCACCTCGCCGCCGTCGAAATAGGCCACGCCGCCGAGCTGAAACCCGAGCCAGATGCCGCCCCGCGAGGGGTCGGCGGCGAGGGTGGTCGCGTAGTCCTCACGTCCCAGTGCGGCCCAAGGGGTGTGTTCGCGGGCCTCACTCCCGCCTCGCAAATTAAAAAGCCCGACATGCTCATTAGCGACCCAAAAATTTCCCGCGTTATCCTCGGTCATGGAAAGGATTCTGCCGGCGGGAGGGCCGCTCACGGAAATAAATCGGTCATCCTCCAGGTAGCCGATGCCGCTGAGCGTGGCGACCCAGACGCGCCCGCGGCTGTCCTGTGAAAGTGACTCTACCCCTTTATCCGGCAAGCCGACGACGACCCCGTTCACCCCCGCCGTCGTGCGTTCGGCACGCCCGCGGTAACTCGTCATCCGCCCCCCATCCCATCTGTTCAAGACCCCGGAAGTGCTGAACCAAACGCTCCCATCATTGGCCGCCAGAACCGCCCCGACGATGGTACTCGACAAGCCGTGTCTCTCGTCGAACGTGGCGACGGCAAAGTCGCGGAAGCGGTCGAGGCCGTTAATGGTGGCGACCCAGACGTTGCCTTCGCGGTCCTCGAAGATGTCATAAACGTTTTCGCCCGTGAGGCCGTCGGACGACGCGAACGCGTCTGCCCTTCCCTGACGTACGTGAACCACGCCCCGGTCTTGTGTGCCAATCCACAGGCCGCCGTCCGCGTCGCGGAGCAGCCTCTTGGCCCTGAATTGGCCGACGGCACCCGAGAGCGGATACGCCTCGGTCTTCCCGTCGGCGAAGCGTTGGATTCCGCCCTGCCGCCCGACTAGGAGCGCGCCGTCACCGTCTTCGCCCAGACACCGGATGCCGTCGGGCTCGCCGGGCAGCGCATAGAATTGTGGCGGGCCGGGCTTCCACCGCCACAGCCCTTCCCTCACCCCCGCCCACAAACTGCCCTTGCTGTCTTCATACAGATTGACGGCGCCGCGCCCGAGGGCCCCGTCCTCTCCGTAGCACCGGACGCCGCCGTCCCGAATCGCGCAGAGTTTCCCGACGGGGACGGCCCGCCCGCCGGCCCAGACGGCCCCTTCGCGGTCCTCAAGAAGTTTGAAAATATACTGCCCGGCGAGTTCCGCGTACTGCGAGAGCTTGCCGTCCTTCCAACTCGCCAGCCCTTTGGAGGTGCCAATCCAGAGCGTTCCGTCGCGCGCGGCGAGCAGGCTGAAGATGTGGTTGGAGGGAAGCTGCTGTTCGGGCGGCGGCCGCCAGGGGACATTCCTGACGCCGTCGAAGCGGAGCAGGCCGAACTCAGTGCCCAGCCAGAGATAACCGTCGGGCGTCTGGGCGATGGAGTTGATGCTGCCTTTGGAAAAGCCGTCGCGAATCTTCCAGGCCGTGTGCGCGTACTGGCTGGCGTCCAGCGCCGGGTTCAGCGCGAACGCGCGAGGACAACAGGCCAGCACGATGCAGGCCAGCGCGATGCCGGGCAGGGTAACGCCTCGTCCTCGTCGGATTGTTTCCTGCATGCGGCGCACATCTTACCTTATTGCCGTTTCAGCCGATGCGGTCATCGCGGGGTGTGCTCGACCCGCCAGATGATTTACTCTGCGCCCGGCGCTACGGGCATCACTCTTTTGGGGGATCGGCACGTCACCCCGCCGAGGGATTGACACCGCGGCGGGCGCGGAAGTAGCCTCACGCACCCCCTTCTCGGAGGTTCGGTCTTACGCGACGCCTGATTACCTTTGCCCTTATCCTCCTCGCTTCGCTGACGTGTGCCCGCGCCCAATCGACGCACGCTTCACTCACTGGCCGCGTCACAGACCCCGCTAAAGCGTTAATCGTTGACGCCAAAGTCGTCGCCGTCAGCGCCGGCACGAACGCCCGTTACGAGACGGCGACTAACGGCTCGGGCGAATACTATCTCGCGAATCTCCCGCCGAACGCCTACCGCGTCGAAATCGAAAAGCCCGGCTTCAAAAAGATAATCAAGCCGGACGTGATTCTTCACGTCCAGGATGCCCTCGAAATCGACTTCGAGATGATGCTCGGCTCCGTGTCCGAGACGGTCACGGTGGAGGCGGGCACGCCGCTGATGAATACCGAGTCGGGGGCGGTCAGCACCGTCATCGACCGCGGGCTCGTCGAGAACCTGCCGCTCAACGGCCGGAGTTTTCAGACGCTCGTCACGCTCACGCCGGGCGTGGTCCTGACCGCCGCCGCGTTCAACGACCAGGGGCAATTCAGCGTGAACGGGCAGCGCGCCGACGCGAACTATTTCACCGTGGACGGCGTCAGCGCCAACTTCGGCGTCACCGGCTTCATCGCCATGCACCAGACCGCTTCCGGGGCGCTGCCCGCGCTCAGCGCCTCGGGCGGGACGAACAGCCTCGTGTCGGTGGACGCCATGCAGGAGTTTCGCGTCCAGACCTCTTCGTTCGCGCCCGAGTTCGGGCGCACGCCCGGCGGGCAGGTCTCCATCGTCACGCGCTCCGGGACGAATGCTTTTCACGGCGCGCTCTTCGAGTACTTCAGGAATGACGTGCTGGACGCCCGCGATTGGTTCGTGAACTTCAACAACCTGCCGAAGCCCGCCGAGCGGCAGAACGACTTCGGCGGCGTGTTCGGCGGCCCGGTGCTGAAGGACAAGACGTTCTTCTTCTTCTCTTACGAAGGCTTGCGTCTGCGCCAGCCTTCGAGCCTTCAGACCGCCGTCCCGGACGCGGCGTCCCGGCAGCAGGCCCCGGCCGCGCTGCGCCCGTACCTGAACGCGTTTCCGGCCGCCAACGGCCCCGCGCTTGGGCCGGGCTTGGCGCAATTCAGCGCCAGCTTCTCCAACCCGTCTACGCTCGACGCCTACAGCATCCGCCTCGACCACGTTGCCAACCCCAGGCTCAGCTTGTTCGGCCGTTATAACTACTCGCCGTCCAGCTTAGACCAGCGAGGCCCTTTCTTCTCCTCGGGCAGAGTCCTCAGCACGACGAATTCGTTGTCGTCCTCCGTGCACACCGGGACGGTCGGACTCACGCAAATCATCAACCCGGCAATCAGTAACGAAGTGCGTTTGAACTACAGTAACCACCGAATCGGCATCGAGTTCGTGGCGGACGATTTCGGCGGCGCCGTGCCGCTCCCGGACTCACTCTTTTTCCCCTCCGGGTATTCGTCCGCGAATAGCAACTTCATTTTTATCGTCGGCGGGGCCGGGCAGTACGTGCAGGGCAAGCAAGGGACGGACGAGCAGCGGCAGGTTAATCTTATTGACAACCTGTCCGTGACGAAGGGCGGCCACCAACTGAAGTTCGGCGTTGACTATCGACGGCTCGCGCCTTTCAGCAGTCCCGCCGCCTACCGCCAATTCGCGCAATTCTCCGGCATGTCGGCTGCCCCTGGGGGGGTGCTTTCGGGAATCGCCACGTTCGCCCAGGCGACCACCTTTCAAGCCAACGCGCTGCTGTCGCAAAATTTCTCGTCTTACGGGCAGGACACCTGGAGAGTCACGCCGAAATTAACGCTGACGTACGGCTTGAGGTGGGACATCAATCCGCCGCTGAAAGGCAAGAACGCGGCGAACGACCCGTTCACCGCGGTGGGCCTGAGTAATCCGGCGACGATGACGCTCGCGCCCCGCGGCACCCCGCTCTACGAGACGACCTTCGGAAACGTGGCGCCGAGGCTCGGGCTCGCTTACCAGCTTCGCGGGATGCGAAGCTGGGGCGCCGTCCTGCGCGCAGGCTTCGGAGTCTTTTACGACCTCGGGCAAGGGTCACTCGGAGGCGTCTCAAGCTTCTTCCCCTACCTCGCCAGCAGGAACTTCACACCCGGACAGTTCCCTTTAAGCCCGCAGAACGCAGTTCCGCCCAGCCTTACCACCAACCCGCCCGTCAGCACTATCTTTATAGCCGACCCACATTTGAAGCTTCCCCGGAGCTATCAGTGGAACGTCTCGTTGGAGCAGTCCGTCGGGAGCAAGCAGAGCCTCTCGGCGACGTACGTCGGCGCGGTCGGCCGCGACTTGCTGCGTGCGACCAAGTTACTTAACGTCAACCCGAATTTTCAGTCCATTACCCTGACCGACAATTCGGCGACCTCGGACTACCACGCCCTGCAAGTGAAGCTTCAGCGTCGCTTGTCGCGGGGGTTGCAGGGGTTGGCGTCGTACACGCTCTCCCACTCGATTGATGTCGCCTCGACGGACGCGGCCAACAACCGCGGCACGCCCGACACGCTCGCGAATCCGAGTCTGGATCGCGGGAACTCCGACTTTGACATCCGGCATTCGTTCACCGCCGGAGTGACTTACAACCTGCCTTCCCCCGGAGCGCAAAAATTCGTCAAAGCGATATTGGGCGGGTGGTCGCTGGACGGCTTCGTCCTCGCCAGGTCGGCCCCGCCCGTGGACGTGGTCGGCGCGGTCTTCAACGCCGGGGGCGTCACCCTCAGTCCCCGGCCGAACGTCAATCCGGGGGTGCCCCTTGAGCTACACGGGGCGCAGTTTCCCGGCGGGAAGATTTTCAACCGCGCGGCTTTCACGGCGGTGCCCGCCGGGCGGCAGGGTAGTTTCGGTCGTAACGTGCTGCGGGGGTTCGGGGCGTCGCAAACGGACATCGGGGTGCGGCGGCGATTTCACGTCGCCGAAAGGGTGAGCCTTCTCTTCCGCGCCGAGTTCTTCAACGTCCTCAACCACCCGAACTTCGGCAACCCCGTCAACACCCTGACCAGCCCCCTCTTCGGCCGCTCGACGCAAACGCTGGCGAGCAGTCTCGGTTCGGGCGGCGCCAACGGCGGCTTAAATCCGCTCTATCAGGTCGGCGGGCCGCGCTCGATCCAGTTCGCGCTCAAGCTTCAATTTTGAGCGGTCGGCCGGTTAAGGTTCGAGGGTAAAGGACGCGCCTCCCTGCCTCCCCCAAAAGAGTGACAAAAATGTAGCCTCTTTTCGGGTATTCGGTTCGATGGAAAGCCGCTAAGCTGCCCTCCATGCAGAGGCTGTTCCCAATGTTCCCTCACGGGGGGCCTGGTGTCGGGTTATTGCTGCTAAGGCTTTCGGTGGCGGCGATCTTAGCCGTGGAAGTGTCGAAGTGCTCCGGCGCGTCTTTCATCCTTCTGCTCTGCGCGTTCGTCGCGCTGATGTCCGTCTCCCTGAGTATCGGTTTCCTCACGCCGTACCTCTCGGTCCTCGCGTGCGCCGCCGCCATCGTGAATCTGCTGGTCGGCGCCAACTCGGGCAACCTCCTCCACGTCTTCCCTGTCATCAACGCCGCGGCGCTGACCCTCCTCGGGCCGGGCGCGTATTCGCTGGACGCGCGGCTGTTCGGACGCCGCGTCACCGTCGTCGCGCCCCGCAAAGACAGGAACCGGCCTTAACCTTCTCTCACCACAGTTGAGCCGAAAGGACCGGCCCTTACGCCGTCGGTCCGAGGGGGCATGGTGCCCACGGCGGCGCGCGGGGGTAGTCGCGCACTAACACAAACGGGGGATGTCGCCCTCGCACCATTTAGGGTTTCGGCGCAGGGGCTAAGAGGAGCAGACTTAGCAAACAGACCGGGAGATAGCAATAAACAAGCGGCACCGCCGGGCAGGCACGGCAAGTCGTCATTACGAAATCGGGTGCACTGACTGGGATTCGAGAGAGAACGGGAGGTTCGTCATGTCGCAAGTTTCGCACGTCAACGTCAGCACGAGCGGTTTGGCTCGACACATCGCCGAAGCCATGCCCACATCGAGCGAGCGTTTCATCGCGAAGGCCCACGGCCGACGAGTCGAGCTATTTCGGCACGGGCGGGTCGGGATTGACGCGGATTCGGCGCCGTCAACAGCGAGGGCGAAAGATAACCCGACCGTCTACGTCGTTGACGACGACGTGTCGGTGCGCGAGTCGCTGGAACTGCTCATCCGCTTCGAGGGCTGGCGGCCGGAGCTCTTCGCGTCCGCGCGAGACTTCCTCGCCCGCCCGCGCTCCCTGACGCCGAGCTGCCTCGTGCTCGACGTTTCCCTCCCCGACCTTAACGGCCTCGACCTCCAGAAACTCGTCGCCGACCGGACGGACATGCCGGTCATCTTCATCACGGGCCACGTAGACATCCCGACGACCGTCCGGGCCATGAAGGCGGGGGCCGTCGAGTTCCTGATGAAGCCGTTCGACGACGAGGTGCTGCTCGGCGCCATCCGGCAGGCCATCGGACTCAGCGAAGCCGCGCTCGGTCACGAGGCGGAGATACAGTCGCTCCGCGGCCGTTACGCGTCGCTCACCGCCCGCGAGCGGCAGGTCATGGCGCTCGTGGCCTCGGGCCTGCTGAACAAGCAGGTCGGACTCAGGCTCGGCATCAGCGAGATCACGGTCAAGGCGCACAGGGGCAGGGTGATGCAGAAGATGGGGGCCGACTCCCTCGCGGGTCTGGTGAAGACGGCCGAGAGGCTCCGCCTCGCCCCGGCGAGTAATGCGTAAGGCGACAAAAAGGGTTTCCCGGATTTAGGGTTCTGACACGGCACTCCCGGCCCGAGCACTCGGCCGGGAGTGCCTGCCTCACGCCTGACCTTTTGACCTGTCCCTTCTTCATCATAATGCGGAAGACCGTTAGACCGCCCCCGCCCCCGGCTTTATCCTGCTGCCCGCGACCCTAATCCGGCCCCACGCGAACGGCCGCCGAAGGAGCCTTTATGAGAAACCGTATCGCCCTGGCCGCGCTGACCCTCTTCCTGCTGGCCGCGCCGGCTCACGCCGACGTGATAGTCCTGAACGCCTCATATAACGAGAACCAGCCGTTCTCGACGCACCTCGAAACCTTCACCATACCGGCCGGCCACACCGTCGTCGGCGCGACCGTGAGCGGCACGGTCTTCGGCATCCCCGAGTCCACGGTCTTCGCCGGGACCACCCTGACTTACGTGATAGACGGCTACACCGTGCCGACCATCACCATAGCCACCACCACGCAGGGCGAGTTCTCCGGCAGCTTCAGCTTCACCTTCCCCACGTCCGAACTCTTCAGGTTCGCGGACGGGATGGTCATCATCGGCAGTTGCCCGCTGGGCATGCAGTCCTGCAACCCCGGCCCGAACATCGAGAGCATCACCGCCACGCTGACTCTCATCACCGCGCCCGCCCCCGAACCCGTCCCCGAGCCGGCGACGCTCCTGCTGCTCTCGACGGGCCTCGCGGGCGTCGCCGCCGGAGTGCGCCGCCGCAGGTCGCGCGCGAAGGGCTGACGGGCCAACGGCCGACCGTGAGCGTGTCATGATAGTGGGCGGGCGCGGACGCGTCCTCCGCCGTCCGCGCCCGCGCCTCGTCTGCGTTTGCGAAATCCCCGTTAAAGCTTGCCCTCGCCCGCTCACGCCCCGAATAGTTCTCGACTCTATTGGCGAGACTCCCGGCCGGGGACCCTGCGCCTATTCAACCACCATCACAATCGCCTTCGCGCCTGAGCGCCGCCGAGGCCGTCACCGGAAAAGATTAAGCAACTTGTTCAGAACAGACACGTCAACGGCGTCTTTCGTATTTACTATTTACGATTCACGATTTACGATTTACGCACCGATGGCTGTGCTGAAGAAGATTCGCTCGCGCCTGTTTTCGTCCAACGGCGGCGCCGCGCCCGAGGGTCGGCCCGCGCCGGCGGCGCCGCAGGCCGAGGCCGCGCCCTACGACGTGCGACCGCTCACCGTCGCGCAGCTCGACGAGTGCTGGCGGCTCGACCTGCGCTGCTTCATCGACGGCGAGGCTTACAGCCGCGAGACTTTTGAATACCTGCTGACCTCGCCCGACTCGGTCTCCTACCGCGCCGTCACGCCCGACGGCACGATGGTCGGCTTCATCGTCGGCCTCGTCGAGCCGGACAAGACCGGCCACGTCACCACGCTCGGCGTCGCCCCCGAGCACCGGCGCCGCGGCGTCGCCCGCCAGATGCTCCTCAAGGTCGAAGAGGGCTTCCGCCGCCGCGACGTGCGCATCTCCCGCCTCGAAGTCCGCTCCGTCAACACCGGGGCGCAAGACCTCTACGCCAAACTCGGCTACGCCGTCACCCAACGCCTCCCCCGCTACTACTCGAACGGCGGCGACGGCTTGCTGATGATTAAGTCGCTGGTCTGAGTCAGGGCCGCAGCCCCAAAGACTTCAAAGTGGAGTTGGCCCGCGCGCGCATCCGCAGCATCAGCGCCCCCCTGACGCCCCACATCTGCGTCGCCGTCATCAGCGCCGCCCCCTTCCACGTCGGGATGCACATGCCCTGCGCCTCGTCGTACCGGAAGTAGCCGCGCTCTATCTGGTGGCGGAAAGACTTCGCCTCGCTCTCGCAGATGTGCACGGCTTCCATGCCCGGCGACGGGAGCACGCCCCGCCGCGCGTGTCCGCCCCGCGCCAGCAGCGCGCGGTGCGCGCGGTAGAGGAAGCGCGTGTCGCCGACGCCGGGGAAGCGGAAGACGGGCCTCCGCGGGTCGGCGCTGAATACAGGCACCTGCGAGATGTTCAGGGTCGTGACGGCCGCTCCGCCGTCAAACTCGGCGTGAAAGGCGACGTAGCCGAAGCTCATGCTGGACTGTCTGAACTGCGAGAAGATTTCCGTGACGCTCGCCATGTCGCCGGACTCGTCGTTCCTCAAAATGACCGAGTAGAGGTCCAGCCGGCCCTCGTCCTCCTGCGGCATACCGGCGTGATGCACGTAATCGACCACGACGAAGCCCGCCGCTTCGAGCCCCGGCAGCGTCTCGGCGAACTTCCGCCGCACGTCGGGCGGGAGCGACTCCGGCGCGACCGAGTCGAAGGGCAGGTACATCTTCTGGCCGTGCTTGCGCCGCGCGCGGACGACCGTATACAGGTAGATGTAGAGGTAGGCGGCGGCGAGGGTCGCGGCGGCGAAGAGGATGACGGGAGACATTACGAGGGCTCCTTAGTCTTTCACGGCCGCCCGTCAGCTCTTCTTCAGCTCGTTCAGGACTTGCTTGGCGACGGACTTGAGGGTGTCGAAGACGCCCGCGCCGTTGGAGGCGACGGCCTCGTGGATGGGCTCGCCGTTGCGGCGCAGCTCGGAGGCCATCTCTTCGGCCGGGAGGATGTTCGGCAGGTCGCGCTTGTTGAGCTGCAAGACGTAGGGGATTTTGCTGAGGTCGTAGCCGTTCGACTGGAGGTTCTCCTCCAGGTTGTAGAGCGACTCGATGTTGGCGTCCATGCGCTCCTCCTGCGAGTCGGCGACGAAGACCACTCCGTCCACGCCCTTCAGGATGAGCTTGCGCGAGGCGTCATAGAAGACCTGCCCCGGCACCGTGTAGAGGTGAAAGCGCGTCTTGAAGCCGCGCACCGTGCCCAGCTCCAGCGGCATGAAGTCGAAGAAGAGCGTGCGGTCCGTCTCGGTCGCCAAGCTTATGAGCTTGCCCTTCGCGGTGGGCGCCGTCGTGTCGTAGATGTATTGCAGGTTCGTCGTCTTCCCGCACAGGCCCGGCCCGTAGTAGACGATCTTGCAGTTAATCTCTCGCGAAGCGTAGTTGATGAAGGTCATGGCAATTCCGTGGCGGTGGGCTTCTAGTTGAAGAGACTGTCGATGTCGTCGTCCGTGATTTCGGCGAAGATTGACTCCTCCGAATCCTTGCGCTCGGCGGCGATGCGCTCGACCTCTTTGAAGAGGAGCGAGAGGTCGCGCGAAGCCTGCTTGACGCGCAGCTTGACGAGGCCGAGGCTCGAACGCTCGTCGAAGACGACGACCAAAAGCACCCGGCCGATGATGCAGATGTGGATGCTGTCGCGCTCGCCCTCGTGCGAGAGCGTCGGGAACTCCTTCTCGCCGATGAGCTGCGCCATGCCGCCCGTCGCGGCGACGTTTCCGGCCGCGAGGCTCGCCAAACTCGTCGTGTCCAAATCGCCCACCTCGCCGTGCGCGGCGATCTGCTGGCCGTTCTTGTCCACGAGAAAGACGACGCGGGAAAAAGATTCCTGGCGCAGCTTGTTCAGGATGAGCCGGAGCTGCTGAAACTGCTGCTCGTGCAAAATGATAGGTGCGTCTGTCATTCGTACACTAGCTCTTTCTCTCGCCAGAGGCGGACCGGGGGTGAGACTGTAGGGGCACGCTTTGGGAGGGTCCGCTTTGAGAACTTAAGTAGAAGATTTGAGGAGGCTTGGCACGCCCTTTCGGTCACGCCGTCGGGAGCTTCAAGGCCCGCGATTGCCGGCCTTTCAACTCCGAAAAGACTCTAACACAGTGCCAAAGATGACTTCAATAGTTTTTCAGTGTTGGCCGCAGTTTGAGTCTTTACGGAGCCTCCTAACACCCGCAAGTCGTGCTTCCGCGTTGATTTATGCCGTTCCGTGTGTTAATCTGCCCCAGGTCGGCGCTCCCCACTTTTTGGTCGGGAGTCATCTGTGAAAAGCGAGTGCATCGCATGAGCGATCCAGTCATTAAGGGTGCGAAAAAGTCCTCCTCCCGCACCGCACCGCAAAGCGCATCTTCAAAAAACTCCGCCCGGAGCGATAAGCTGACCGCCAAAACGGCTAAACCGAAGCCGAAGCGGGCCGCGGCGGACAAAGCCCCCGTGCGGAAAGCCTCGCCGGCCAAGTCCCCCGCCAAGGCCGCAAAGCCTTCGGCCCAGAAGACTTCCAAACAGACCCAGAAAGCCAAAACCGCGACCAAAGCGGCCGTAAAGGCCCAGCCGAAGGCCGCCCCGAAGCCCGCCCCCCCGGCCAAAAAGCCCGGCGGCGCCAAGGCCCAGCCCCAAAAAGGCGCTCCGGCCCCGCCCGCCAAGGGGCGGACTGCAAAGCAGCCCGCGGTTCAGGCCAAGGCCGCCCCGCGCCACGCGCCCCAGCCGAAGCGGCAGCCGACGCACGACGAGGCCGCCGCCCTCAAGGCTTTCGAGCGCGCCCATAAAGAGTTCGTGCGCGGCAACTTCTCGACGGCCCGCGAGCTTTTCCGCGCCCTTATCCAGCAGCACGCGGGCGTCTCGGAAGTGACGGCGCGCGCCCGCATCTACCTGAACATCGCCGAGTCGCGCCTCCAGACCGAGGCGGCGCTGCCGCGCGACCCCGATTTGCTCTACGAGCGCGGCGTCTACGAGCTGAACCGCGGTGACTTCGTCGCCGCGCAGGAGATGTTCGAGCGCGCCCTCAAGCGCGACGCCTCGGCGGCCGACACGCACTACGCGCTGGCCGCGACCCGCGCCCGCCTCGGCGCCGTCGCCTCGGCCCTCCAGTCTTTAGAGAAGGCCATCGAGCTGCGCCCGGTGCTCCGCGTCCGCGCGCAGTCGGACGCCGACCTCGCCCCGCTGCGCAGCGACCCCGAGTTCGAGCGCATCGTCTACGGCCCGCACAGGCCGTGAATCCCCCTCCCCGCCGAAGCCCTCTCCCCGAGGCGCCGTCCGCCCTTCGTTTTCGGCAAACCTCCTTTGAAAGCCCAAGCCTTTCGAGTATGATTCCAAGCGCCGGACGCCTGAGCGCCGGTTTTCCCCAGGAGACCCAAGGATTTGCAAGGTGATTCGGAGCGCGGCCTCAAGCTCGTCGCCATTGGCGGCGGCACCGGCCTGTCCACACTCCTCTCGGGTTTGAAGGAGCTGGTCGGCGAGGCGCGCGGCCACGGCGGGGCGTGGCTGGAGAGCCTTTCGGCCATCGTCACCGTCTCGGACGACGGCGGAAGCTCGGGCCGGCTGCGCGAGGAGTTGCAGATGTTGCCGCCCGGCGACATCCGCAACTGCATGGTGGCGCTCTCCGAGGACTCGACGCTGCTGTCGCGCCTTTTCCGCTACCGCTTCCGGGGCGAGGGGGGCTTGGGCGGTCACAGCTTCGGCAACCTCTTCCTCGCGGCCCTCACCGAAGTCACGGGCGACTTCGTCGAAGCCGTCCGCCTCTCCTCCGAAGTCCTCGCCAGCAAGGGGCGCATCTACCCCGCGACTTTGAACGACGTGCGGCTGACGGCCGAGCTGGAGGACGGGAGGGTCGTGCGCGGCGAGACGAACATCACGGCCTCGCGCTCGCCCATCCGCCGCCTCCGACTTGAGCCCGAGCACTGTCTGCCGCTGCCCGAGGCCCTGTCGGCCGTCCGCTCGGCCGACGTGATTACGGTCGGCCCCGGCTCGCTCTACACCAGCATCCTGCCGAACCTGCTCGTCGCCCGCGTCGCCGAAGCCATCGGAGAGAGCCCCGCCGTCAAAATCTTCATCTGCAACCTGATGACGCAGCCGGGCGAAACCGACGGCTACACGGCGCGCAGGCACCTCGAAGTAGTCCGCCGCTACGCGCCCGAAATCAGGTTCGACTTCGTCGTCGTCAACGACCGGCCCGTCTCAGCCGAGCAATCGGAGGCGTACGCCGCCGAGGGCGCGCGCCAAATCGGCCTGAGCGACCACCTGCTCGAAGAGGAGTTCGGCGGCGAGACCGAGGTCGTGCGCGCTGACCTGCTCGACGAGGGCGAGAAGGTGCGCCACAGCCCGGAGAAGCTGTCGCGGGTCATCCTCGCCTGCTACGAACAGGCGTGCGCGCGCCCGACACTTTCCGCCACGCGCTAAGTGCCTATGGAGAAACAGCCGCAAAGCTCCGGACAGACGAGCAGCTCCCCACTCGACATCCTCATCCTCGCCGCCGGCCTCGGCACGCGCATGCGCTCGAACACAGCCAAGGTGCTGCACAGGCTCGGGGGCCGTCCCCTCATCGCCCACGTCTGCCGCACGGCCTCGGCCTTGCAGAAGGACGTGCGGCCGGTGCACGTCGTCGTCGGGCATCAGGCGTCGGAAGTGGAGTCGGAGGTGCGGAAGGAGTTGGGCGAGGGCGGCGCCGTCTTCGTCACGCAGACCGAGCAGCGCGGCACGGGCGACGCCGTCTTCGCCGCGCGCGACGCGCTCTCACAAGCCGACTCCACCATCCTCGTCCTCTCCGGCGACGTGCCGCTCGTCCGCGCCGAAACCCTCGGCGCGCTCATCCACCAGCACCGCACGCACCGCGGGCGCGGCGCCGCCTGCACGCTGCTCGCCGTCCGACTCGAAGACCCTACGGGGTACGGCCGCGTCGTGCGCGACGCCGAAGGGCGCTTCGAGAAGATTGTCGAACAGAAGGACGCGTCGGCGGAGGAGCGGCAGATAAGCGAAATCAACGCCGGCATCTACTGCTTCGAGTCGCGGCTGCTGTTCAAGGCCCTCGAAAGAGTCAAGCCCGAGAACGCGCAGGGCGAGTTCTATTTGACGGACGTGCCCGGCATCCTGCGCGCCGACGGCGAGGACGTTTCCGTCTTCGTCCACAACGACGCGCGCGAAGTCTCCGGCATCAACACGCGGGTCGAGCTTGCCGACTTCGAGCGCATCCTTCGCGCGCGCACGCTGCGCAGCCTGATGCTGAATGCCGGCGTCACCGTCATCGACCCGCAGCACACCTACGTCAGCCCCGACGCCCAAATCGGCCGCGACACCATCCTCTCGCCCGGCGTCCACGTCGAGGGCCGCACCGTCATCGGCGAGGAGTGCTTCATCGGCCCCGGCGCCCGCATCACCGACTCGCGCGTCGGCAACGGCGTCCGCGTTAAGGACCACTGCGTCATCGTCGAAAGCGTCGTCGAGGACAACTGCGAGGTCGGCCCCTTCGCCCACCTGCGGATGAACGCGCGAATCGAAGAAGGCGCGGCGGTCGGCAACTACGTCGAGGTCAAGAAGTCGCGCCTCGGCCGGCGCTCGAAGGCGATGCACCTCAGCTACCTCGGCGACGCCGACATCGGCGAGCGCACCAACGTCGGCGCCGGCACCGTCACCTGCAACTACGACGGCAAGCGCAAGCACCAGACGGTCGTCGGCGACGACGTGAAGATAGGCTCCGACACGATGCTCGTCGCGCCCGTCGAGGTCGGCGCCCGCTCCGTGACGGCGGCCGGCGCGGTCGTCACCAAAAACGTCCCGCCCGACACGCTCGTCGCGGGCGTCCCCGCTCAAATCAAGAAGAAATTATCCAGCGAAGTTCAACCCGACCCGCAGCAGAATCAGGAAGATAAAAGCGGCGACGGGTGACGAGAGCAAGGCTGTTTCTCATCATTCGCCCTCCCGAAAGGAAAGCAATCATCATGTGTGGAATCGTGGGCTACGTCGGCAACAAGCAGGTCGTGCCCGTCATCCTCGACGGGCTGAGGAAGTTGGAGTACCGCGGCTACGACTCGGCCGGCATCGCGGTCGTGGACGAGGGCCACACGCTCGACATCCGCCGCGCCGAGGGCAAGCTCCGCAACCTCGAAGAAGCCATCAGGCTGAAGCCGCTCGACGGCACCTACGGCATCGGCCACACGCGCTGGGCCACGCACGGCCGCCCCACCGAGGAGAACGCCCACCCGCACCGCGACTGCACGGGCAGCGTCGTCGTCGTCCACAACGGCATCATCGAGAACTACATCCAACTCAAGGACCGCCTCCGCCACTCCGACCACCGCTTCGTCACCGAGACCGACACCGAAGTCGTCGCGCACCTCATCGAAGAATACTTAAAGCAGGACGACAACTTCGAGCGCGCCGTCCGCTCGGCCGTGCGCGACCTGCGCGGCATCTTCGCCCTCTCCATCATCTCTTCGGAGGAGCCCGACACCATCGTCGCCGTCCGTCAAGGGCCCCCCGTCGTCATCGGCCTCGGCGACGACGAGTACTTCGTCGCCTCCGACATCCCGCCCATCCTCCAGCACACGCGCGACGTGTTCTTCCTCGGCGACGGCGAGATCGCCGTCTTGACGAAGGACTCCGTGCGCGTGACGAACTTCGACGGCGACGCGGTCGAGCCCCAGCAGCAGCGCATCACGTGGGACCCGATCATGGCCGAGAAGGGCGGCTTCAAGCACTTCATGCTCAAGGAAATCTACGAGCAGCCCCGCGCCGTGCGCGACACCGTGCAGGGCCGCATCTCCCTTGAGACGGGCCGCGTCTACCTCGACGAGATGAACATCACGCCCGAGGAGTTCAAGCAGTTCGACCGCGTCATGATCGCCGCCTGCGGCACGAGCTGGCACGCGGGCCTCGCCGGCAAGTACATGATTGAGCAACTGGCGCGCGTGCCCGTCGAGGTGGACTACGCCAGCGAGTTCCGCTACCGCGACCCCGTCATGTCGGAGAAGACGCTCCTGCTCGTCATCTCGCAGTCGGGCGAGACGGCCGACACCATCGCCGCGCTGCGCGAGGCGAGGAGCCTCGGCTCGAAGATTCTCGCCATCTGCAACGTGCAGGGCTCGATGATTACCAGAGAGTCCGACGGCACCATCCTCACGCACGCCGGCCCCGAAATCGGCGTCGCCTCCACGAAGGCTTTCACCTCGCAGATGATCGCGCTCTACCTGTTCGCCCTCTACCTCGGGAACCTGCGCGGGACTCTGACCGAGGCGGACGCGCGCTCGCACGCGCAGCAGCTCGCCGAGCTTCCCGTCAAGATTGAACATCTGCTCTCGGAATCCGACGAGCTGGAGGAGTTGGCGCGCGAGTTCCACCGCGCGACCGACTTCCTCTACCTCGGGCGCGGCATCAACTTCCCCGTCGCGCTCGAAGGCGCCTTGAAGCTCAAGGAGATTTCCTACATCCACGCCGAAGGCTACCCGGCCGGCGAGATGAAGCACGGGCCGAACGCGCTCATCGACGAAAGGCTCCCCGTCGTCGTCGTCAACCCGCGCGAGGAGGGCAACAAGGCGTCGGAGCTTCGCTACGAGAAGACCCACTCGAACATCGTCGAGGTCAAGGCGCGCGAGGGCGTCGTCATCTCGGTCCTGACGGAGGGCGACCAGATGTCGGCCGAGGTCTCCGACCACCGTATCACCATCCCCGAGTCCTCCGACCTGCTCTCGCCCATCCTCGCCATCATCCCTTTGCAGTTGCTCGCCTACCACATCGCCGTCCGCCGCGGCTGCGACGTGGACCAGCCGCGCAACCTCGCCAAGTCGGTGACGGTGGAATAACTCTCCGCGGGCAAAGATGAAAGACGGGCGGCGCCTTCTGAACGGAGGCGCCGCCCTGCTTTATTTGTCGCGCGGAAGCTTTACGCGGGCCGCTTCTTGTCGGGGATGAGGTCGCCGGTGAAAATCTCGACGACGTTCTTGGCGGTGCCGACGAAGGGGATGAGGTCGAGGCCGACGCTGGCGGCGCCGGGCCCGAGGCCCTTCTTGCGCAGCTCGTTGCCGGCCATGCCGACTGTGAACACCGTGCCGACGATGGGTATCATCTTCAACACGCGCTTCGTCGCCGCCATCGCACCCGCCCGCGCCAGTCTCCGCTTCACGGTCTTCGCCATCGCTCGTCCACCTCGCTCGCTCGGATTGTTCGGGGGGAGTTTTCCTGCGGTTATTTTATAATGGCCCCACTCGGAAAAAGCAACGAGGGGGGGGGCTGAAGGTGGCTCTGTTCGACTGCCTGAAGTGGCCGGAGATGCGCGGGGTCGCGCTGGAGTTGATAGGGCGCGTGCACGAGGGGCACGCGCGGGGGAGTTTCGCGATTCCGGTGGTGGACTTCGTGCGGGTCTTCTCGCCGGGGGCGAGCGCGGGGGAGTTGAGGAAGGTGGCCGAGCGCGGCGACCTGTACTTCACGGCCGACTCGGCGGCGGGCGGCTCTTTCACGCTGGCCGAGGGCGAGCGCGCGCTCTTCGACCTGCACCGCGACGGCCTCGTGATGCGCATCCCGCGCCGCGTCTCGGGGCGCTACGAGCTGCTGACGGGCGCCTTCCGCGTCAACTTCAACCGGGGCGAGGAGCTGGAAGGCTGCAAGCGCCTGCTCGCGCTCGTCTGCAACCGCGTCCGCACCGTCGAGGTCACGCCGGAGCGCGTTGACGTGCGCCTCAACGTGAGCCTGCTCGGCCTGTGCGTCGAGTTTTAAGTCTCCAGTTTGGCGCGGGCGCGCTGGAGGAAGGTGCGCATCATTTCGGTGACGCCTTGCTGGAGGGCGGCGCTGAGGCGCGACTCGCCCGCGAGTCCGGCCAGCAGGTGCAGCTCGCGCGCCGACTGGCGGCGCACCTCGACGCGCTGCTCGATGCGGACGCGCGTCCGGTCGCCGAGGTCTTCGAGGGCGGCCGAGTAGCGCAGGAAGTTCTTCTGCTCGCCGGGCGCGGGCGACCACTCGATGCGGCGCGCCTCGGCCGCCGACTGCGTGACGGGGAACGACTGCCGCATGGAGCCGACGACGGGCACCTCGGCGCGGATGACCCAGCGCGCCACGCCGCCGGCCTCGGCCGTGATCCTCTCGACGCCCGGCATCAGCTCGACGAAGTTGCGCAGGTCGCTCAAAAACTCCCGCGCCTCCTCAAGCGTCGTCCGCCACTCCACCTGCTCGCTGAATGCCGCCTTGATGATGAACATAACGCTTAAAAAATCGGCTGGAAGAGGAACGAGTTGAAGAAGAGGCGCGTGGTCGAGCGCCAGATGGCGCGGAAGTTCGGGTCTTCCGCGTAGAGGACGACGTGGCCGCGGCCCGTCGGCTCTTCGATGACGTAGGAGGTGCCGCGAAGCAACTGCTCGGTCGTCGGCCAGACGAAGCCGGCGACGCGCAGGGGGCGCGCGGGGTCTTCGGGGAAGACGGCGGCGTTCGTGCCCTCCTTCGAGGGGCGGAAGAAGTAGGCCGAGTCGATGAGCACGGGCAAGGTCTGCTCCTCGTAGCCGTAGGTGAGCGGCGTCGTGCGGTCGAGCGTGGCGCGCATGATAGCGCCGGGGACGGCCTCGGGGACGCGGCCCGGACGCGCCGAGGGCGAGGCGATGGGCGGCAGGTCGGGCGGCGCCCCTTCCATCTTCTCGGTGCGGTCGGTGGCGACCTCCTGCTGCTCGGGCGTCGAGGCCGATTGCGTCTGCTGGCGGCGGGCGGCGCGCTGCGTCGTCTGGCTGCCGGTGTCGGCGGCGTCCGAGGGCGTGGGCGTCGGCGTGGGCTCCGCGGGGCCGCCCTTCTGGTCGTCCTCGTCGCTGCCGACGAGCCGCGAGGAGGTGAAGTTCACGTCTTTGAGGGCGCCGAAGACGGCCGCGCCTTTGACGAGGACGAGCGTGCCGCCGCGCTCGACCCAGCCGCGCAGCGTCTCGACGCCCGGCTTGCCGAAGGCGGAGAAGTAGCGGCCGGGCGAGCCGTCGGGGAGGATGATGACGTTGTAGCGGTCGAGGCGGGCGCGCTTGATGGCGTCAACGGTCATCGGCGTGAAGTCAACGCCCATCCGGTCGAAGGTCCACCACATCGCGCCGTAGCTCGTCACGCTGACGGGCTCGTCGGCGACGACGGCGATGCGCGGCCTACGCAGGCTGACGACCGTCTCGGAGCCGACGGCCACGTCGCCCGTCTCGGTAAAGCCGGTGTTGACGGCCGTCACGTCAACGCCCGTCTCGTAAGCCAGCTCGGCGACGCGCGCGTGAAGCGTCTCCGGGTTTCTTGAGACGCGCGCTACCACGGTCCCGCGCGGCCACTCGCGCCCGCCCGCGCTCAGCGCCCGCGTCGCCACGGCGAGTTTGAAGTCCTCTTTCAGCAGACGATAAATCAACGACGCCGCGCCGTTCCTCTCATACGGAATGATGTAAGCGACCTGCGCGCGCCCCGTCACGCCGCCCGATGGGGGCGGGAAAGGTGACTCCGAAAGCGTGGCGCGGTTGAAGATCAGGGCCGCTCCCAACAACGGGCGGAGCGGTTTGTCGAATAGTCTTTCGGGCTGGATAGGCTTGACCGCCTCGCCTTGTACCGCGTCCGCGTCCTCGGTCCAGTAAGCCTCGACGCCGAAGGCGATGGGGAGCGACCATGAGGTCACGTCGTAGAAGCCGTACTCCTCGCGGGCGGCACCGCGCGAGCGCCGCTCGTTGCGCGTGAAGCGGGCGAGTTGTTCGCGGCGGAAGGCTTCGTCCTGCGGGGTGTGGACTTCTAAGAGCGCCTTCGCCAGACGCTTCTGCGGCTGCGCGAGGTCGACGACGTAGGCGCCAGCGGGAAAGTCTCTCTGCGCGGCCGGCGAGTTCTCGGACGAGTAGTCGTGCGCGCGCGCCGAGCGGAAGCCGGCCGTCGTCCGTTGGACTTCGATGCCGGCGCGCAGGAGGTTTTCGATAAGCTCGGCGGCGCGGCCGGGGTCGCGGCCGGGAAGAATTACGAAGCGGCGGACGCGGCCCGTCCTGCCTTCCTCGACGGCCGTCTTCTTAAAGTCGTAGTAGTCGCGGACGCGCGCCTCGCGGTTCGCGGCGGCGGTGGCGAGCGTCGTCAGGGAGGCGACGAAGTGCTTGGCGATGGCCGAGCGCATGGTGACGATGGTCTCGTCGTCGCGCCGCCAGCGCAGGCCCTTCCAGCCGCCGCCGTCGGTCTCGTAGGTCATGCCGGTCGCGCCGTGCAGCGCGGGCCAAGAGTCCCAGTAGCCGGGGTAGAAGAGGTCGAAGATGTCGCGGACGTAGAAGTCCCAGTTGCGCTGGTCGAACTGCGCGGCGTTGGCGCGGCCGAAGGTCGAGAGCCAGCGTTCGGTCTGTCCGGGCGGGAGGTTCGGGTTGACGGGCAGCGCCGCGGGCGGGAAGAAGAACTGCGAGGGCTGGCCGTGGTGGTCGACGGCGACCTGCGGGTTCCATTCGAGGAAGGCGCGCTGCATGTTGCGCGTCTCGAGCTGCGAGGTGGCGACGTTGTCGCGGTTGAGGTCGAAGCGGTAGCGGTTGACGCGGCCGTAGACGGACCAAGGCTCGTCGTGCTCGCCCGCCTCGGGCTCGGGGTTGCCCATCCCGTAGGAGTTGTACCAGGTGACGAAACGCTCGTGGCCGTCGGGGTTGGCGCAGACGTTGATGAGGGCGACGCTGTTGCGCAGGATGTCGAGCGTCGCGGGCTCGTCCGAAGCGGCGAGTTGGTAGAGCACCTGCATCATCGCCTCGAACGACGCGGACTCGTTGCCGTGAATCGTGTACTGGAGCCAGAGCAGGACGGGCTGCGTCGAGGTGATGCGCTGCGCCTCGGCGTCCGAGAGGGTGCGCGGGTCGGCGAGGCGGCGGGCGTTGGCGCGTATCTCGTCGAGGCGCGCGATGTTCTCGGGCGAGCTGACGGCGACGACGTGCTGCATCCGGTACTCGTTCGTGAGCCCGATGTCGAAGACGCGGACCCGCGAGGGCGCGGCCTGCGCGATTGATTGCACGACGCGCTCCATCATCGCGTAGTTGGTGTGGAAGTCGCCCACGTCGTAACGCAGGATGGACTGCGGGCGCGGCACCGACGCCTGGTAGGGGCCGCGCGCGTAGAAGTCGAAGCGCGGCTCGCGCTCGCCTTGCGCCCGCGCGCTTGTGACACAGGCGAGGGCGAGGAGGGCGAGCGCCAGTCCCGCGAGCGGGCGAGCGTACTTAATCATGGCCGAGGCAAGCCTTCTGTTTTTCGGGTATGCTTAAGGCGTCAGCGATATTAACCCGCCGCGCGATTGTTTCCCAAATCTCTCCGCCGCGGCCGACCGAAGCCTATGATAGACATCCACACGGAGATAGAAATCGGCGCCCCGCCTGAGTTGGTGTGGCGCGTGCTGACGGACTTCAAAGCCTTCCCCGACTGGAACCCCTTCGTGACGAGCGTGAGCGGCGAGCCGAGGGAAGGCGCGCGGCTCGGAATCACGGTCAAGGTGCCGGACGGCCCCGTCGTCAAGTTCAAGCCGACGGTCCTGCGCGCAGAGAGCGCGCGCGAGCTGCGGTGGATCGGCCGGCTGGCCGTCCCCGGCTTATTCAGCGGCGAGCACTTCATGAAGCTTGAGCCGGCCGCGGGCGGCCGCTCGACGCGCTTCGTCCACGGCGAGCACATCAAAGGCTTACTGCTCCCCTTCATGGGCGGCACGCTGCGGAAGTCGCGGCGCGGCTACGACCTGATGAACGAGGCGCTGAAGGCGCGCGCCGAAGCTCTGGCGAGGGAGGAGGCGAAGGTATGAGCAACGCGACCGACTACCCGCACAGCACGCAGGGCGAGGGGCGCTGCCCGCGCTGCGGCGAGGGGCCTTTGAAGGCTTGGTACGAGCTGAGCGAGGAGGAGCGCGAGGCGGCACAACGGATGCCCGCCTCGGCCGACTTCACGCCCGCGGAGCGCGCCGCGCGCCACCTCTTCTGCACGCGCTGCTGGCACGAGGAGACGGGCGGCGGGCCGCGCACGGCTTGAGGGCTCGGGTATTAGTGATGGGAAATTGAGCAGCCGTTAACAAACGGCTCGACGACGTTGACCATCCGGCGTTTTTTTTCATAATCTATTTACCGTAAATATCCTAGGGAGGAGAGATGGCTAAGAGATCGCACCATGTGATACCCAGCCCGAACGGGGGCTGGAGCGTGAAAAAGGAGGGGGCTTCGCGCGCGTCCAAGCACTTCGACAAGAAGAAAGACGCCGAAGCCTGGGGCAAGAGCCTCAGCCAAAAAGAAGGCACCGATTTCGTCGTTCACAGCCGTGACGGGACGATAACGAAACGTGACTCCTACGGCAACGATCCGAATCCACCACGGGACCATGACGCTCAGCATTAAGCTGGGGGCGTGAGATGCCCAAACGTGACAGAGAGTTTGAAAAGAACGTCTTCATCAACTGCCCGTTCGACCCCGAATTCTATCCACTGCTCAGGCCGCTACTGTTCACGATCGTCTATCTTGACTTCAACCCGAAGATAGCGCTGGAGAGGTCGGACTCCGGAGAACAGAGGATTGATAAAATCTGCGATCTGATCAGAAAATCCAAGTACAGCATCCATGACATATCAAGATTAAAGTCTCGGCGGGTAGGCGAGTTCTACAGGTTAAATATGCCCTTCGAGCTGGGCATTGATTTTAGCTGCCGGCGGTTCGCGTCCAATTACCTCAAAGATAAAAGGTGCCTTATTTTAGAGAAGGGCGCTCGTGACTATAGGGCCGCTCTCTCGGACCTTTCCGGGGTAGATATAAAGAGCCATGACAACGACCCGCCCAAAATGGTCCGGGCTGTTAGGAATTGGTTTGTCGAGACGGTTGGTCTGAAGAATGTGGATAGCCCCACCGCCATCTGGTACAGGTTCAACGACTTCACCTTCGATTTCTATAAACGGCGGCTGGGGGAAGGTTTTTCGGACGAAGACCTTCACATGATGCCGGTGCGAGAGTACGTTGACTTCATTAAGAGTTGGATCGCCTCACATTATAGTAAGAGAAAGAAACGCTGAGTCACGGGTGATGCAGGTGATCGAACGTCCCTTCTACGGCGAGTACGCGTGGGCGTATGACTTCATCATCGCGCCGCCGTCCGCGGCTCAGTGTGACTTCATCGCGGGGCTGTTCTCGGAGGGTGGCGCCGGGCCGGGCTCGCGCGTGCTGGACGCGGGCTGCGGGGCGGGTAGCTATTCAATCGAGCTTGCGCGCCGAGGCTACGAAGTGACGGGACTCGACGCTTCGCCGCGGCTTTTGGAGGAAGCGCGAAGGCGCGCGGGCGGCTCCGGCGTTCGAGTAACTTTTCAGGAAGGCGACCTGCTCGACTTGAAAGAGTCGGGCCGCTACGACGCCGTGCTCTGCCGCGGCGTGCTCAACGACCTGCTCGACGACGAGAGCCGGCGACGCGCCTTCGCATCCTTCGCCCGCGCACTCAGGCCGGGCGGCGCCCTCGTCTTCGACGTGCGCGAGTGGGAAGGCACCCTGCGCAGGAAGTCTTCCGAGCCCGTCGTCGAGCGCAGCGTCGAGACCGAGTTCGGCCGCCTCACCTTCCGCAGCGTCACGCGTCTTGAGCCGCAGACGCGCCGCCTCGTCGTCGCCGAGCGCCACACGCTCCTCGCCGACGGCGCCGAACAAGTCTCCGACTACACCTTCCGCATGCGCTGCTGGACCGAAGACGAGTTGAGCGACAGCCTCGCGCGCGCGGGCTTCCGCGCCGCCCCGTACTTCGGCGCCTACGACCGCTCCGCCCCGCCGGCACCACCGACCGCCTCGTCTGCGCCGCCTCCCTTCACTCGCCCGCGTAGAAGGCGACGACGCTTGCGGCGAGTTCGACGACGCGCTCGCGCAGGGCCGCGGGCTCCATGACTTCGACGCAGGGGCCGAAGCTGAGGGCGTATTCGCAGGCCATCTCTTCGGAGTCGAAGCGGACGGTGACGGGGAGCCAGCCTGCTTCGTCGGGCTCGCCCGTGCGTTCGACGCGGGCGAAGCGGCCGGCGTAGTTAAGTCGGGGGAAGACTTCGGGCGAGACGCGCAAGGTCGCGGCGTAGCGCGGGAGTTGGGCTTTGAACTGCGACGCGGAGCGTTCCCAGAATTCGGCGAGGTCGAAGTCGTCGGGGCGCGCGCAGGGCTCGCCCGTCGCGGCGGCCTCCTGAATCCTCGACGCGCGGTAGCTGCGCACCTCGCCCTCGACGCCCCCCACCAGATACCACACGCCGCCCTTCGCCACGAGCCCGAGAGGGTCAACGACGCGCTCGACCGCGTCGCAGCCGCCGCCCCGCTGGTAGGTCATTCGCAGCTTGCGTTCGTGCCAGACGGCGTCCTGCAAGACGTGAAGAAGCGGCGCGGGCTCGTCGCCTCGGCCCCAGCCCGACACGTCGAGGTGGACGCGCTGGCGGGCCTGCTCGGCCCCGCGGCGGTAGACGGCCGGGAGCGCCGCGAGGAGTTTCAGCAAAGCGCCCTCGGCGGCCTTCTCAAGATTCAGGTCGGCGAGCACGCGCGCCGGGCGCGTGACGAAGAGCGATTGCACCTCGGCCTCGTTCAAGCCCGTCAGGCTGGTGCGGTACTCGCCGAGCAGGGACCAGCCGCCCGCCGCCCCGCGCTCGGCGACGACGGGGATGCCGGCGGCGCTCAAAGCGTCCATGTCGCGGTGAATGGTCCGCGCGGAGACTTCGAGACGCCGAGCCAGCTCGCCCGCCGTCAGGTGTCGGTGCGACTGCAACAGCAGCACGATTGAGAGCAGCCTGTCGGCGCGCATCCTGAACCTCCTTTCGCCCTCGAATTTTATCCGAGAAACATGTCAGGAGGTGTCATCAATCGTCGTGTATTTTCTCCCCGACGACGGTGAAGGAGGGTTTTCTCGGATGAAGAGTCTGGAAGGCAAGGTGGCGGTCGTCGCGGGGGCGACGCGCGGGGCGGGGCGCGGGATAGCGCGGATGCTGGGCGAGGCGGGCGCGACGGTTTATTGCACGGGCCGCAGCAGCCGCGACGCGCCGCGCACGCACGCGCACCATTACGCGAAGCGTCCCGAAACCATCGAGGAGACGGCCGAGATGGTGGGCGCGGCGGGCGGTCGCGGGATAGCCGTGCGCGTAGACCACGCGGAGGAGGCGGAGGTCGCCGCCCTCTTCAAGCGCGTCGCGCGCGAGGCGAAGCGGCTCGACGTGCTCGTCAACGTCCTGACCGGCTCGCCGGTCGAGTCGTGGGGGCCTTTCTGGAAGCAGTCGGTGGAGAAGGGGCGCGCGCAGGTCGAGGGCTGGATTTGGCCGCACGTCACGACCTGCCGGCACGCGGTCCCCTTGATGGTCAAGCAGAAGTCGGGCCTTATCGTCGAGATAGTCGAGCAGGACACGGTCGGCTATCACGGCGAGTTCTTCTTCGACCTCTTCGAGACGTGCCTCAAGCGCGTCGCGTACGCGCTGGCCGAGGAGCTTGCGCCGCACGGCGTCAGCGCCGTGGCCTTGACGCCCGGCTTCATGCGGACGGAGGCCATCATGGAGCAGTTCGGCGCGACGGAAGAGAACTGGCTGGAGGTGGCCGAGACGAACCCGCGGGCGCGCGGCTACGGCTTCGCGGGCTCCGAGACGCCCTGCTTCGTCGGCCGCGCCGTGGCGGCGTTGGCCTCCGACCCCGAGGTGTCGGGCAAGTCCGGCGGCGTCTACAGCTCATGGGCTCTCTCAGACGAGTACGGCTTCGCCGACATAGACGGCCGCCGCCCGCACTTCGGCCGTTACGGCGCCGAGCACTTCCCGCAATTCTTTAATAAGACGCCCGCCAGCGGCACGCTCTGGGAGGTGACGCGGAAAGAAGGTTAGCGGACAAGAGGTTCTAAGGCAGAGGGCACGGAGAAAATCATCTTCTCCGTGCCCTCTGTGTCGAGAACCCTGGTTCCGCTGTTATCCGGTGATGCGTTCGTAGGCGGCGCGGACGGCGGCGGTGCGGGCGGCGAGGTCGGAGGTGAGGGCGTCGGTCGTGTCGTAGCCTGCGAGGCGTGCGAGGTCGGCGAGGACGGGGTGGTCGGGGCTGGAGGGCAGGCGCGTGGAGCGGCCGACGAGCAGGCGCAGGTGGTGGTCGAGGCGGCGCAGCAGCCGGTAGCCTTCGCGGAGCGCGTGGAAATCTTCTTCGGCGAGCGAGCCGGCTTCGCGCAGGCGGAGGAGCGTGGCGTCGGTCGAGCGGTCGTCGCCGGAGTCGGGCAGGCGGTCGCGCAGTTGGAGGTAGCGCGCGGCGAAGTACACGTCGAGCATGCCGCCGGGGCCGTACTTGATGTCGCGGGTGCGGGCGCGCGTCGCGCGCTCGCGTTCGAGTCGTTCGCGGACGCGGCGCGTCTCGGCGCGCAGCCGGTCGGCCCCGGCGAGCGCGGCACCTTCGTGCACGGCCTCGCGCGCGAGCCTTTCGACCGCGCGCCCCAACTCCATGTCGCCGGCCACGGCGCGCAGCTTCACGTAGGCGAGCCACTCCCAAACGTCGGCGCGCTCGCGCAGGTATTGGACGAAGGCGCGCGAGGCGGAGGCCGGCGGGCCGTTCTTGCCGTCGGGCCTGAGGCGCAGGTCGACGCGGTAGAGCAGGCCGTCGCGCGTGAGGCTCGACAGCGAGACGACGAGCAGCTCGACGAGTCGCGCGTACGCCTCGTCCTGCGTGAGCCCGGAGACGGGCGAAGGCACCCGCGGGTCGTAGACGAGCACGAGGTCGAGGTCCGAGCCGTAGTCAACGCCGCCGCTGCCCAGTCGGCCGAGGCCGAGGACGGCGAGGCGCGGCCCGGCGGCGAGGCGGCCGTAGCGGCGCGCAAGCTCGCGGCGCGCGACGAGCAGGGCGACGTTGACGCTGGCGGAGGCCAAAGAGGTCTGGAGCGCGTTGGCCTCCGCGGCGTCGATGCGGCCGAGCACGTCGGCGGCGCCGAGTTCGACGAAGAGGTGAGCCCACGCCCGCCTGAGCGCGGACAGCTCGGCGCCGAGGCCGTGCTCGGCGTCAACGGCCGCCCGCATCAGGGAGCGGTGGTCGCGCTCCCTGATTTTGTCGGCCGGGGTCGAGACGGAGCAGGCGAGCGTGGGGTTCGAGGCTATCATCTCGCCGAAGAACTCGGAGGCGCCGCAGAGGAGCGCGAGGTCTTGAAGCGCCGACGCGGGAACGATGCAACGGTCTTCGTGCTTGTCGAGCGAGGCGGCGACGCGCGAGAGCAGCGTCAGAGCGCGCTTCGGGTTGAGCGAGCGCGCGGACGCTTCGCGCAGGGCTTCGGCGAGCGCGTCCTCGCCCTCGCCTGCCTGTTCCCCGCTCTCCGAGTGGCGCGCGAAGACGTGGGCGGCGGACGAGGCGGCGTCGTCAATTCTGACGGGCTCGGCGGCGGTCGAGTTTGAGAGGTCGGCTGCGCGGACTTCGTCGGCCGACTCGTCGGGCGCGTCGTCGGCGCCGAAGACTCGTCGGTAGGCGCGGCTGACGTTGTCGGTGTGGAGTCGCAAAGCGCGCTCGAAGAGTTCGAGGGCGCGCGGCCCCTGGAAGTGCATGCGGCGCGCGACGAGGGCGCGGCGGTCGGGGTCGTCGGGGACGGCGTGCGTTTGCAGGCCGTGCTCCATCTGGAGTCGGTGTTCGAGCGTGCGGAGGAAGTCGTAGGCGTCCGACAGCTCGCTGCGCTCGCGCTCGGTGAGGAGGCCGCGGTCGGCGAGGCGGCCGAGCGAGATGAGCGTGTGCGGCGCGTGCAGCCACGAGTCGCGCCCGCCGTAGGCGAGTTGCAAAGCCTGCGCGATGAACTCGATTTCGCGGATGCCGCCGCGGCCGAGCTTGACGTTGAAGCCGCGCGAGGACTCGGCGTGGAAGCGGTCTATCTTCTGCTTGGCGAGGCGGACGTGTTCGAGCGCGCGCGCGACCGTCTCTTCGGGGCGGTAGACGCGCCCGCGCACGCCTTCGGCGAAGCGCGCGAAGAGCCGGGCGGAGCCGGCCGAGGCGCGCGAGCGGATGAGCGCTTGCAACTCCCACGCGTGCGCCGCCTCGCGGTAGTAGCGCAGAGCCTCTTCGAGCGAGACGGCGAGCGCGCCGTCGCGGCCGTGCGGCCGGAGGCGGAGGTCAACGCGGTAGGCGGCGCCCTCGCCCGTCTGGCCGCCGACGGTCTTCGAAACGCGCTCGGCGAGCTTGCAGAAGAACTCGCGGTTGGTGACGGCGCCGCGCTCGCCCTTGCCCGTCGTCTCGCCGTCGTCGGAGTAGATGAAGAGGAGGTCGATGTCGGAGGAGTAGTTCAGCTCCCGCGAGCCGAGCTTGCCGAGGGCGACGACGGTGATGGAGGCCGTCGTCTTGCGGCCTCGGGGGTCGGCGGCCTGCGGGGCGCCGTAGAGGTTTTCAAGCTCCTGCTGCGAGACGGCCAAGGCGTGGCGGAGCGCGGCGTCGGCGAGGTTGGAAAGCTCCTCGGTCGTCTCGACGAGCGTGGCCGAGTGGCGTATGTCGCGGAGGTAGACGCGCAGAAGCTCGCGGCGGCGGAAGCGCGCGAGGTGCGCCTGCGGGCCGGCCTGCGTGTGCGTGTGGGCGAAGCGGGCGAGCGATTCGGCCAGCTCTTCGGGCTCGCGCAGCCGCGGGTGGGCGCGCTCGCGCGCGAGCCATGCGAGGTATTCGGGGTTCTGTTCGAGCGTGGCGGAGAGCAGCGGGCTCCAGGCGGCGAGCGCGAGCGAGTCGGCAAGGAGGCCCTGGTCGCGCTCGAAGGCGCGCGCCGCGCGCGGGTGCTCCGTCGTCAGCCGCTCGTAGAAGAGGCGCGCGCCCTCCGGCTCCGGCAGCTCGCGGACGAGCGGCCCGATTATTTCGTCCGGCTCTCGCAAGGTGGTGATATATTACGCGGCCGAACTCTAAACAGAAAAGGAGTCAACTGATGAGAAGGATTCTTCCGGCGGCCGCCGCCCTGTGCGTGGCCGCGCTGGCGGTCGCCGCCTACGCCGCGGCCGCGCGGCCGGTGACGAAGACGCACCAGTACCGCTGCACGGACCGCAACCAGAGCCTCTACTTCCTCGTCTACGAGCAGGACGGGAAGCTCAACGGCGGCCACTTCTACGTCGATAACATGCAGGTCGGCGTGCTGACGGCCGAGCAGGCGGGCACGGACGTAATCAAGGCCGGCGTCGTCGGCAACACCGCCAACGTCGCCTTCCAACTGCGCAAGTCCGGCAGCGTCATGGTCGCCAACTACCAGACCTCGAACCGGACGGAGATTTGCAAGGCGAGCTACAAGTACCAGTGAAGAGGCCGGGGCCTCGGGCGCGCGCCCGAGGCCCCGCCACGCCCTTATCCTGAAGGATGATGAGATGAACATCTGGCACCCTTTCGAGAGAATCCCCGACGGCTGGCCGATGCTGGCGGCCTTCGTCGTGCTGCTCGCCCTCGCCGCCTTCACCGCCTTCAAGGCCAAGGCAGACCTGAAGACTCCGGAGGCGCCGAACCGCGCCATCTCGCTCGAACTGGCGGGCACCGAGCGTCAGGCCAAAAAGATTATCGGCTCCTGGGACCGCGAAGGCATGAGGGACGAGGCGTACCGCCACCTGCGCTGGGACAACCTCTTCATCCCCTGCTACTCGACGCTGGCCGCGCTCGTCTGCATCATGGCCGCGCGGGCGTTCTTCAGGTATTGGTGGTCGTGTGAGCCGCTCTACAGCGTCGCGCTCATCGTGGCGTGGCTGCCGTGGGCGGCCGGCCTTTCGGAGTACGTGGAGAACGTGTCGATGTACTTCATGGTGGGCGGCTTCAGCGGGGAGGCGCTGCCGCGGGCCGGGTGGCTGGGCGCGGCCGTGAAGTTCGTCATCATGATTCCGGTCACCGCTTACACCCTGTTCGGGCTGGCCGCTTACGTGGCGAAGTGGGTGTCGGGCGGGCTCAAGCCGGCGGGCTGAAGGGCCGTGGGTCGAAAACGGAAAGGGGCGGCGGCTTGAGGTAGGCCGCCGCCCCTTTTTCATTTTTAGATGTCGAAGTAGAGCGAGTATTCGAGCGGGTGCGGGCGCATCCGCATCGGGTTAATCTCCTTCTCCCTCTTGTAACTTATCCACCTCTCGATGAGCTGCGGCGTGAACACGTCGCCTTTGAGCAGGAACTCGTGGTCGGCCTCCA
>DASZEK010000149.1:0-19062 GCA_035941045.1 Pyrinomonadaceae bacterium
TGACGACCTACGACTGACGACTGATTTTCGCTTGCCTTTTCCCGCCGACGTTGTAAAATCCGCGCCACCCACCCGCCGCACACTTCATCCACCAGGACCTTTCACCCACCCGAATCCAACTCGGAGGTGAACTTTGGCCTCACCGGCTAGGCGTCTCGCAATCGCCCTCGCGGCTGCGTCAGCACTTCTCTTACCTCACGCCGTCAAGACCGAAGACAACGGGCCGCGCCGACTCACGCAGACGCGCCCCGAGGAGACAAACCTCAACCCCTCAGTCAGCGGCGACGGCCTCCGCGCCGCCTTCGAGTCGAGCGCGGACCTCACCTCGTCGCACGCCGACAGGGCCCTCCGCCTCTTCACCGTCAGCGTCGATGAAGGAAAGCCTTTTAAAGAGTTGGCCTCGTCGCGCGGCCCCGCCCCCGCGCTCTCGCAGGACGGCTCGCGCGTCGCCTTCGCCGGCCGCGACGACCCGCTCGGCACGAACCGCGACGGCGACTCCGAGATATTCCTCCTCGACCGCGGGCGCCTGCGCCAGTTGACCGACACGCTCGCCGACGACCCCTCGCGCCGCGCCGCTCAAGGCTCCTTCCAGCCTTCAATATCAGATGATGGAAACCTCGTCGCCTTCACGTCCGACCGCGACCTGACGGGCCATAACCCGGACCGCAACGCGGAAGTCTTCCTCTACGACGCCTCGGCGCAGACCTTCTCCCAACTCACGAACACCGCCGCCGCCTCACGCGCCTCGCAGGCGAAGATAAGCGGCGACGGCTCGCGCCTCGCCTACGTCTTCGACGCCGACGGCGAAGGCGGCGCGGCTCCCGACCTAGTCCTCTACGAGACGGCGGCGCGAACCTTCAGGACGGCCGCCGCGGGCGTCGCCGGGCTCGCCTTCACCCACGGCCGCGCCGTCAGCGACGACGGCCTCCGCGTCGTCTACTCCGCGCAGACCGCCGCCAACTCCGCGCAAGTCTTCCTCCTCGACGGCCGCAACGACTTCCGCGTCCGCCGACTGACGAACCTCGGCTCGCGCGCCTCGGACGTGCCGCTGCACCCGACCATCAGCGGCGACGGCAACCGCGTCGCCTTCGCCACCCGGCGCAACGTGACCGGCGGCAACTCCGACTCAAGCGTCGAGCTTTACGTCCTCGACATCCCTTCCAACGTCTTCACGCGCGTCACCGACGCGCCCGCGCCCGCCACCGCCGAAGTCCTCTCCTCGCTCGGCGACGACGGCTGCTCCCTCGTCTTCAACTTCCCCCGCATCCTCGACGGCGAAGGCGTGCCCGAAGAGTTCGCCAACAACTCCGAAATCTTCCACGCCTTACTCCCACCCGTCACTATCTCCGCCGGCAATCTGGAAATCTTCAACGGCGCCTCTTTCGCCAAAGCAATCGCGCCGGATTCCATCGCCGTCGCCGAAGGCGCGAACCTTTCGCTCGTGACCGACGAAGACAAACCCGCCCCAGACCGTTCGTTCCCGATCACCTTTCACAACGTCTCCGTCAACGTCGGCGGCCTGCCCGCCCAAATCTTCTACGTCTCGCCCGCGCGCGTTCACTTCCACGTTCCCGCCTCCGTCGCACACGGCCCCGCCGAAGTGGTCGTCCGCAACCACGACGGCTTCGAGCGCCGCGCCGTCGTCACCATCCTCCCCTCCGCGCCCGGCGTCTTCACCTCTCGCGGCGACGGGGCGGGCGAGGCCGTGGCCCTCGAAAACTCTTCGCTGCGGCGCGGCCCTTTCGCCGCCACCGACGACCGCGGCGCCCCCACCCGCCTCATCATCTTTGCCACGGGCGCCCGCAACGCCGCGGCCGTCGAAGTCTTGATTGACGGCAGGAGCGCGAAGGTCGAAGCCGTTCTCCCCTCGCCCGACCTGCCCGGCCTCGACCAGATTCACGTCGCGCTCTCCGCGCGCCTGAAAGGTGTCGGCTCCGCCCCCGTCCGCGTCCGCGCCTCCGGCGTCGAGAGCAACCGGGCCGCGCTGACTTTCAACTCCGACGGCGCGACCCCACGGGCCTCCCGCCTCGCCGTCACGCCCGAAGCCTCGACCATCCCCGTCGGCGGCGAACTGAAACTCCGCGCCCGAGCCTTCGACGCCCTCGGCGAAGAAATCAACGCCCCCGCCCTCACCTTCAGCTCGACAAGCCCGACCGTCGCCGTCGTCAACCCCGAAGGGCTCGCACGCGGACTCTCGACAGGCGACGCCTCCATCCTCGTCACCTCCGGCGACGCCGCGGCCGAAGTCCGACTCCGCGTCCTCCCGTCAACGCTCGTCGTCAACGAAATACTCGCCGACCCGCCCGACGGCGCGGCCGGCGACGCCAACCACGACGGCACGCGCAACGGCTCCGCGGACGAATTCGTCGAACTGGTCAACGCCTCCGGCGAACCCCTCAACCTCTCCGGCTGGACACTCCGCACGCGCGCCAACTCGTCCTCGAACGAAACCACGCGACACCTCTTCCCCGCCAACTTCTCGCTCCCCGCGGGCGAAGCCCTCGTCATCTTCGGCGGCGGAAGCCCCGACGCCGACGACCCATCCTTCGGCGGCACGCCCACCGCCCTCGCCTCTTCCGGCTCACTCTCTTTGACGAACAGCAGCCTGACCATCATCCTTCGCGACGCCGACGGCAACCTCGTCACGCAAGTCTCCTACGGCCCCGGCGCCGCAGACTTCGACGGCGAGCCCGCCGACCAATCTCTCACCCGCTCGCCCGACATCAACGGCCCCTTCGTTCTCCACACCACCGCCGACGCCGCCCGAAAATTCTCCCCCGGCTTCAAGTCCGAGGGCGGCTTCTTCCTCGAACGCCCCGCGCGCCTGTCGAGCCTCACGCTCCAGCCGGCCGCACAGACCCACTTCACCGGCGAGCAAGCCGCACTCACCGCCCGAGCCTTCGACCAGTTCGGCCGCCCGATGCAGAACGTCTCGGTGAGCTTCGACACCGATGACCCCGGCGTCGCCAAACTCCTCTCGGTCGAACCCGGCGACCGGTCCGGCACCTTCAACGCCGTCTTCGACTGCCTGAACGTCGGCACCGCCCGCGTCACCGCCACGGCCTCCGACGGCCCGAGGACTCTCAACAGCACTCCCTCCATCATCGAAGTCAAACAACTCCCGCCGCGCGTCGCCCGCGTCGAAGTCACGCCCGCCTCCCTCGCCATCAACCGCGGCCTGTCGAAGCAACTATCGGCCGCCGCCTTCGACGATAAAGGCGAGCCCGTCGCGGGCGCCGTCTTCACATGGTCGAGCGCCGACGAAGCCGTCGCCCTCGTCGAACCCTCCGGCCTCGTCCGGGCCGTCGGCGCCGGCTCCACGTCCGTCGAAGTGACGACGGACGACAACCGCGGCGGCCTCGTCCGCGGGCGCGCGGAGCTGAACGTCAGGCTCCCCATCGTCTTTAACGAAGTCCTCGCCGACGTGCCGCCCGACGACGCCTCGACCGACGAAGTCGAAGGCGACGCCAACCTCGACGGCGTGCGCAACTCGGACGACGACGAGTTCGTCGAAATCCTCAACAACTCGGCCGAGCCCCTCGACCTCTCCGGCCTGCAACTCTCCGACTCCTCGGCCGTCCGATTCACCTTCCCCGCCGGCACCAGACTCGACGCCGGGCGCGCGCTCGTCATCTACGGCGGCGGCAACCCTCCCGCCGAACACCCGGCCCTCGGCGGCGCCCTCGTCCTCAAAGCCGCCTCGCTCAGTCTCAACGACGCGGGCGATTCTTTAACCTTCAAACTCCCCCTGCCCTCGGGCGCGTTCACAGCCGCCGCCTTCGCCTACGGCACCGGCTCGCCCCACGCCGCGCCGAGCAATCAATCGCTCACGCGCTCGCCCGACGCGGACGGCGAAGCCTTCACGCCCCACACGAGCGCGACGAACGCCGCCGGCCGCCCCTACTCACCCGGCACGCGCGCCGACGGCACGCCCTTCGACTCGCCCGCGCTCACCCGCGTCGAAGTCGCCCCCGCCTCCGCCTCGCTCGACACAGGCGCCTCGCAAACCTTCACCGCCCGCGCCTTCACGACGACGAACGGCGTCGAGACTGAGATAACGCGCCTCTCCTTCGCGTGGACTTCGACAGACCCCCGAAAGGCGGCGCTCTCAAACTCGACCGGCCACGCCACGACCGCCCGCGCCCTCGCACCCGGCTCGACCACCCTCCGCGCCCGCGCCGGCTCCCTCGAAGGCACCGCCCTCCTCAACGTCAACCCGACCCCGACGCCCACACCCTCCCCGACCCCAACGCCGACTCCCACACCTTCGCCAACTCCGACGCCCACGCCCACGCCCACGCCCACGCCCACGCCAACGCCGACTCCTTCACCCACTCCGACGCCAACCCCTACACCGGTGCCGACGCCGACGCCCGCCGGTCGTCTCGTCATCAGCCAGCTTTACGGGGGCGGTGGGAACTCGGGCGCGGCTTTCAGGAATGACTTCGTGGAAATCTTTAACGCGGGGGCGACGGCGGTCAGCCTCGCGGGCTGGTCGGTGCAGTACGCGAGCGCGGGCGGCTCGACGTGGCAGGTGACGGCGCTCTCGGGCTCCCTCGCGCCCGGCCGTTATTACCTTGTGCAGCAGGCTTCGGGCGGGACGGCGGGCGCCGCGCTGCCCGCGCCCGACGCCGTCGGCTCAATCAACCTCGCCGCGACGGCGGGCAAGGTGGCACTCGTTAACGCGGCGTCGGCCCTGAACGGCTCCTGCCCCTCCGGCACTTCGGTCGTGGACTTCGTCGGCTACGGCACGTCCGCCAACTGCTCCGAGACGAGCCCGGCCGCGGCGCCGAGCGCGGCCAATTCGATTCAAAGGAAGAACGACGGCTGCACGGACACGGGCAACAACGCGGCGGACTTCGCCGCCGTCACTCCCAACCCGCGCAACGGCGCCTCGCCCTCGAAGGAGTGTGCGGAAGGGGCCGGCCTCCTCTTCATGGAAGACCGGCCCGCGTCAATACAGGAATTATTCTGGCTTGAATTCTTTATCGAACGACGCCCGGAAGCGGGCTGGACGCGCTGGCGTACAGGCGCCTCGGCATCCGGCCCGCGAGGTACGCCTGGCGCCCGGCCTCGACCGCAAGGCGCATGGCCGTAGCCATCAACTCGGGCCGCTCGGCCTCCGCGATGGCCGTGTTCATCAAGACCGCGTCCACGCCCAGTTCCATCGCCACGGCCGCGTCGCTCGCCGTGCCGACGCCCGCGTCAACGATGATGGTGGCGTCCGGCAACTGCTCGCGCATGATGCGGAGGTTGGCGGGGTTCTGCACGCCGAGCCCCGACCCGATGGGCGCGGCCAGCGGCATCACGGCGGCGCAGCCCGCGTCGAGCAGCTTCTTCGCCATGATGAGGTCGTCGGAGAAGTAAGGCAGCACGGTGAAGCCTTCGCGGACGAGCACGCGTGCGGCTTCGAGCGTCTGCTCGTTGTCTGGAAAGAGCGTCACCTGATCGCCGATGACTTCGAGCTTGATGAGGTCGGTCTGAAGGGCCTCGCGGGCGAGCCGCGCCGTGCGGACGGCCTCGTCGGCGGTGTAGCAGCCGGCCGTGTTCGGCAGGATGGTGAGCGCCGGGTCGAGGTGGTCGAGGAATGACTCCTCGCGCCGGTCGAGCGGGACGCGGCGCACGGCGAGCGTCACCATCTCGGCGCCCGAAGCCCTGTGCGCGGCCTTCATCTCGTCGAAGCTGCGGTACTTTCCCGTGCCCACGATGAGGCGCGACGCGAACGCGCGCCCGCCGACTTCAAACTTCTCAGGGGAGGTCGAAACTGCGGTTGACATGCCTGAGAATTTACACCTTTCACACTGGAAAGAAAAACGGCGGTCCGGGAGGGCGGAAGAGTGGAGTAATTCAACGGCGCGGGGCGCACGAGAGGGTCAGGCGCGTTGACCAGGGGCCGCGGCCCGCGCGCGGCAGAAGCTCGACCGTCAGCACGACTTCTATCGCGTTGTCGGGCGACCTGAACGTGCCGGCCTTCGAGATGGGCGGGCCGCTCAACAGGGCGACCGGCCGCGCCGTGTTCTGAAGCGTCGGGGAGGAAGGCGACTCAAGCCGGAGTGCTTCGAGGGCGTCGGCGTGAACGAACCTTCCCGTCGCCTTCATCTCCGCGACTCGCAGGCGCACGTCAATTTCACCGTCGCCGGAAGCAAGAAGGGCGTAGCCGACGTTCGAGCGGAGTTTGACGGGAAGCCTGACGCGCGCCTCGCCGCCGGAGCCCGAGATGGTGACGGCAAGCGTGGAGGCGTCAACTGCCGTGACGGACACTTCGGCCCCGTCGGCCTGTGACTGCGCCTCGTCCGCCGAGACGTGGACGGCGGCGCTCACCTGTCCCCTCAACGCGACGGTCTGCGCGCGGACCGCGGGCGGCGTGAGAAGCAGAAGCGCGAGGATGACTCGGGGGCCGAGAGTTGTGATACGCATAGACGGAAAGCGACGCCTTGACGGTCGTCGGACTCGTCCGACCGCCGCGGCCAGTTTCAGAAGCAATGCGTCTATGAAACTGCGAATGGCCGCTCGTTTCCCCGACGCGTCTGACATCCTGTCAGCCCGCTGCCAAAATGTCATAAGCTTCTGGCAGTCGCGCGCCGGGCGACGCCGCCGGGGTTGTAATCACACGGCTTTCCAGCCCCCGGCGGCCCCCCTGCCCGCGCCCGCTCCGGCACGCTTCTTGTTAGCTTTTCTCTGGCGCCGCACCCACCGAACCCGCCGCGCCGCCGAGCCCGCCGACGCTCATCACCGATGGCGAGATTTTCATTCACACTCCTCCTGCTTTGCGCCCTGTGCGCCGCCGCTCAGGCACGCACGGGCGGCGCACCCGCGGGCGCGGCGCCGCAGCAGGAGGGCACGCAGATTTCCGTCGAGGGCACGCCCCTGACCGGGCCTTTCAGCGTGCCTCAGGTGCGCGGCGGGCGTTTGTTCCTCCCCTTCGTCAGCATCGCGCGGGCGCTCGGCGACGTGGTTCAACTCGACGCCGCCTCGCGCACCGTGCGCGTGCGCAGGCAGACGGGCGTCGAGGCCGACTTCGACGCCGCGCTCAACCTCGTCCGCGAGAACGGCTCGACCGTCCTCGTCCTCTCCGGCTCGGACGACCTCTCCTTCCCGCCGCAGGCCGAGGCGCTGATGCTGCCCGTGGAAATCACCTCGGCGCTGCTCGACGTGGCGATTCACGTCGAGGCGTCGGGCCGCGTCGTCGGCGTGACGCGCGGGCGGGCGCTACAGGCGCAGGCGCCCGTCAGCCGCGCGAGCCGCCACGGCCTGCTCGAAGTCTTCGACGGCGGTTACGACTACAGCCTCGACCAGTACCCGACCGGCTTCAACCACAACCTGACGCTGCGCGCCGACGGCCGCCTGCACGACGGCCGCTTCTCGCTCTCGACCAACGTCACGGGCGCGACCGGCCAGGGGCTCGCCTCGCTCAACACCGGCACCTTCATCTTCGAGCGCCCGAACGGACAGCGCATGACGGCCGGCGACATCGGCGTCGCCAACGACCTCACTTTCATGTCCTCGATGGTGCGCGGCGTTTCGGCGCAAATCCCGGTCGGGCGGACGCGCCTCGGCGCCTTCGCGGGCCGCGCGTCGGGCGGCTTCGTCGCCCCTGCTTTCGTCGAGCCCGGACGTGAGCAGGATGAGACTTCGACGGCCCGCGCAGCGCGCAACCGCTCCCGCGTGTTCGACACTCGCGTGGCGGGCGCCTACGCGACCTTCGGCAGCCAGAGGCAGACCCCCGGCCGCTCGACGGCGGTGCAATTCTCGACGGGCCTGATGTCTTTCGACGGCGGCGGGCGCCGCGGGCGTCTGCTGGCGGGCGGCCTGCGCGCTTACTCGACGCGCTTCGGCCTTCAGGCCGATTTCGGCGCCGGGTCTTTCTCCGGCCCGCGCGAGGACGGGTCTAAAGCCGACGGCTTCGGGGCCGCCGCGGACATCTCCGGCACGTTCAACCTGCGGGACAATTTAACGATTCAGGGCCACTACACCTTCAACGGCCGGAACTTCATGACGGCGCAGCCGGGCGGCTCCTCGTCGCTTAACCTCAAGTCCCTCGGCGTCACGTGGAGCCCGCGCCGCCGGCTCACGGCCTCGCTCACCGACACGCTCTCCTCGCGCCCCGGCCTGCGCGCCTCGGGCGAGCGTTTCACGACGGCGACGTTTAACCTCACGCCGCCGCGCTTCCTTTCAAATCTCTTCGTCTCGCACACGCGATACCGGACGCCGCAGGTCGGCGGCGGCTCGTACACGCTCGTTAACGCGTCGAAGAGCTTCGACCGCTGGCACCTCTTCGCCAACGCTTCGAGGATTAAGACCCCCGGCGACGCGCACCAGTATGCGCAGCTCGGCGCGCGGCTCCGCTTCCGCGAGACCGACTCGCTGCAAATAAGTCAGACCGTCGGCGGCAAAAAGACCTTCGGGGGGTCGCTCGACTGGGCGACGCAATCCCTTCTGTCGAGGCGCGTGAGCCTCGGCGCCGGGCTCGGCTACAACCGGAGCGCCAGCTCGCCCCTGAGCGTCTACGGGCGCCTGAACGCGGGCGTCCAGCTCCCATTCAAGCAGACGCTCCAAATCTCCTACGCCCGCTTGCAGTCCGGCCCGCAGCTTCATTTGAGCCTGCGCGGCCCGCTCTTCTTCAAGCGCCGCGAGCTGTCGCTGGCCGAAGGCGGCACGGCGGAGGTGAACAAGTACGCGACCGTTTCGGGGCGCGTCTATCAGGACTTGAACCTGAACGGGCGCTACGACGCCGACGTGGACGCGCCGCAGGCCAACGTCCGCGTGAGGGTGGACGGCAACCTCTCCGTCAACACGGACCGCGAAGGCGTCTATCGCATCGCCAACGCCGTGCCGGGCGAGCACACGGTCGCGCTCGACCTGCTGTCGGTCCGCGCCGACCTGACCATCCTCGGCGGCGAGTCGCAGGCCGTCAGGCTCGAACCCGGCTTCGACACGGCCGTAGACTTCAGGACGGCGCGCACGGGCCGCGTCTCGGGGGCCGTCTGGCTCGACGCGAACGGGAACGGCCTTCAGGAAGAGGACGAGCCGGCCCTCGCGGACGTGAGAATCGTGACGGGCGCCGGGCGCGACACGCTGACGAACGAGCGCGGCGAGTTCGTCGTCGCGGACCTCGCCCCCGGCCTTCACGTCCTCGTCGTGGACATCAAGACGCTGCCGGACGACACCATCGTCCGCGCCTTCGTCGCCGACACGAAGGACGCAGGCGGCTCGCTTCAGGTAAAAGTGACGGGCGGGGCCGAGACGGGCAACCTCAGGTTCGCCGTCTCCCCGAAGCCGCCCGAGCGGAAAGAGTTTTAAAAAGCCCCGCAGGGGCGTCATGGAAAAGCCTGGGGCATCGCCCCAGGAAAAGTGCCGCATACATTTAGAGCCCTGAAAGGGCGGGATAACATTATCCCGCCCTTTCAGGGCTCCACGTATTTACCGTCGGGTTCCAGGGGCGGCGCTCGGCCTGCGGCCTCGCTCTGCCCCTGGCTTTTGCATGGCGCCCCTTCGGGGCTTATAGGCTGTTAGTGCTTATCTTTGCGCGGCGTCGGCGTTGGCCTTTTCGATTATGGTGAGCTTGGTGACGCCTTCGGTTGATTTGCCGTGGCCCTGAAAGTTGACCTTATAGCTGACGGTGTATTGGCCGGGCGGGAGTTGCTGGGGGAGGCGGAGGGTCTGGGTCAGCTCGGAGCGGGCGAGGACGGGGAGCGTTTCGGCCTCGGGCATTTGGGCGACGACGCGGCCGGAGGCGTCGAGGACGTTGAGCGCGGCGAGGGGACGGACGACGCTGTTGCCGGTGTTCTTGAGCGTCGGCGTGACGAGGATTCCCTCGTCGTCGGCGGCGGCCTTGAGGTTGGCGAGCGAGCCTTCGCGCGTGAGTTGTGGCACCTTGATGTAGAAGAGCGCGGCCATGCGGTAGCGGAGGACCATCTGGCGCTCGTTCTTGTTGAGCTTGATGCTGTCGGGCCGCTGCTCGATGACGAGCGCGGCGAGGTGGTCGCCGGGCGCCGCGTCCTTCGGGACCGTTATGGTGACGCGGACCGAGTGCGTCTTGCCCGGCTCGACCAAGACCTCGCCGGGGCTGTAGATGAGCCAGGGCGAGGCCGAGGCGTCCTGCGTCCCGGCCTTGAAGAATTCCAGCTCGCCGCGCGGGTTGAGGTTCCAGTCGTTGAGGCTGGCGAGGATGCGCGAGGGGCGCGCGCCGGGCCGCGCCGTGTGGTAGTCGAGGCTGACGACGACGGTCGTCTCGGCGCCGGGCTCCATCTCAAGCTCGAAGCGCGCGGGGGCGAGCGCGATGCCGTCCTGCCGCGGGGCCTGACTCTGGTCGGGGGCCGGCGCGGTCTGCGCTGACGCGGAGCCGACGAGCGCGAGCAGGAGCGCGAGCGGGAGGAGGATGCGGGGGAGCGACTTCGGCGTCGGGGCGGGTGTGGCTTGTGTGTTCATCGGTTCAAGCAATCTCGCTAGCAGCGGACGTTCGGGCCGGCGGAGATGGTGAAGGTGAGCGTCGCGCTGAAGTTTCCGGGGGCGTAAAACTGCGGCCTGAGGGCGAAGATGGCGTCGAAGCTGTAGCCGTTGTCGGGCTCCTTCCGGGTGATGTTGTTACCTTTCGTCAGCTCCGGGCCGCTCAGAATCACGGTCGAGGCGCCGAGGTTGGCGAGCGAGGACGGGTAGGCGGCCCGGCCGTTGGCGTCGAGCGAGACGCTGGTCGAAGGGTCGTTGTTGAAGGGCGAGCGGAAGACGTGCGCGCTGTCGTTGCAGACCCGCGCCATCGAGCCGAGCATGCGGAGGTTGCGGGCGCCGAAGCCGATGTCGGAGCGTTGGACGGCCAGCGGATTCGCGTCGAAGGCGCCGGAGACGGTGACGGAGACTTGGTAGGGCGAAGTGCTGCGGATGGAGATGGGGACGACGACCCTGACGACGTTGTTCGAGTTGATGGGCGAGACTTCGCCGAAGTTGACGTTGACGACGAGGTTCTCCGTCACATCCGTGGAGCCCGTGACGGAGCCGTTGCGGGCGCCCGTGATGGTCGGCAGGCCGCCGCTGCCGATGTCGAACTGCTGCGCCGAGGCGCGCGCCGACGCACACAGCACGAGCAGGCCGCAGAGGAACGCTAGACGTGTGGCGCGTTGACGCATCATGGGAGGAAGCATTAAGGGAGTCGGGCGGCCTGAGGTGGCGCGTCCGCGCGCGGGCCGGGGCTCGCGCGCGGACGCTTAACCGACCTCGGGTCGGGCCTTCGTCGTCGCCGCGGCTTCAGGGGGCGGCGATGGTGAAGGTGGCCGTCGCCGTCATCGCGCCTTCGTCGTAGAACTGGGGCTTGACGGAGAAGATGGCCGGAAAGACGAGGCCGTTGGTGTTGGTGCGCGGCACGGCGTTGAGGACGCGGGAGCCGCTGAGCACGGTGGTCGAGGACGAGAAGGCCCCGAGGTGCGAGCGCGCGGCCGTGTACTCGAACTTGCCGGACGTGGAGTTGACGGCGCCGTTGGAGGCGCCCGTCGGGTCGCCGGAGGTGTTGTCAACGTCGGAGCCGCCCGTGTGGAGGCCGACGACGCTGGTGGAGCGGGTGACGGCGCCGATGCCGAAGCCGATGTCGGAGGCCAGCATGCGGTTCGAGGAGGTGCCGCTGGCGACGGTGGCGCTCATCGAGAGCACGTAGTTGGTGTTGCTGCGAATCTTGAGCGGGACCGAGAGCTTGACGAAGCTGTTGGAGTTGGCCGGGCCGAGTTCGCCGAGGGCGACGGTGACGAGCAGCGGGTCGCCCGCGACGCCGTCCGTCGAGACGCCCCCGCCGGAGTTGCCGGTCAGGGTGACGGCCCCGCCCGAGTTGAGTTCGACGAATTTCGAGACCGTGCCGCTCAGGTTCACCTGGCCGCTCGTGCTGACCTGCGCAGAGGCGACGACCGACAGCAGGAGCACGAATGCCACTCCCGTCGCCATCTGCGTGAGGCTCTTTAGCGTTTTCTGCATGTTCACTTAGTTCTCCTTAGGGGGTTCACTTTTCCCTGGGTAGGGGGTCAGCCTTCGTGTGTGGGGTCGCGGCTGAGAGGGGGTCGCGGCGGAGCAAATGAAACGACCATGAGGGCACTTACAAACGTCGTGCCGACTCGGTTAAAGGGTTTTCGCCTTGTAATTCGGCCGGTTTTAGCCGGAGGGCGGGGAGGGCGAAGGGCGGGGGTGCCGCTTTTTGTCGGGCGGCGTGACGTTTATTGGCAGCTTTGTTGACCGCCGCCGACGAAGTGGACGACCTCGACCTTGTCGCCTTCGCGCAGTTCTGTCGAAGGCCAGTCGGCGCGGCGCGCGACCTTGAGGTTGTGTTCGACCGCGAGCCTCTCGGGCGCGAGGCCGAGCAGTTCGACGAGGCCCGCGAGCGTCAGGCCGTCGGGCACTTCCCTCTCTTCGCCGTTGAGTCTGATGAGCACGTCGGTCCTTTAAGCCTGATGGATGATGCGGCGCATCTCGGCCACGTCGCCGTCGGCGACGGCGCGGATGATGATGGCGGCGCGGCCGGAGGTAAAGCGCGGGAGCAGGGCGCGGACGACGGCGAAGCCTTCGATGTCGGTCTGCGTCGTCAGGATAAGCGGGCGGAAGCTGGTGCCGAGGACGCGGACCGAGACGGAGGCGTCGGCCACGGCCTGCCGCCCGTACTGGCCGCGCCCGACGTGTATCTTGATGGTCGCGAGCTGGCCCGCGCGGAAGTCGCCTTCGTCGTCCACGAGCTGAAGGTACAACTCGCCTTCGCCCTCGACTTCGCTGCCCGCGGCGGGAGTGGGCGGGACGACCGGCGCGACGGGTTGACGCTGCGGGGGCGGCGCCACGGGCGGAGGCGGCGGCGGCAACTCCTCTCGCGCGGGCGGGGCCTCCTTGATGACGGAGGGGTCGGGCCGGATGATGTCGAAGGGGCCTGTGAAGATGAACTCGAACTCGGGCGGGGCCTCGCGCTTCGGCTCCGGCTCAGGCTCGGCGCGCACGGGCTCAACGGGGACGGGCTTGGCCGGTTCGGCGGGCGGCGCGGGGGGGGCGGGAGGCGGCGCCTCGGCGGGGGCTTCGGCAGCCGCGCTCGGGCCGGCGTCCTTGTCGCCCATCTTCTTGAGGTCTTCGATGCGGCCGGCCTTGATGGCGGCGCAGATGAGCTTGTGCTGGCGCTGGAGGCGCTCGGCCAGCGCCGCCTCGTCGAAGCCCGACTGGAGGAGGTCTTTGTAAGGCGTCCGCTTGCTGGCGATGATGGCGCCGCCGACGTAGACGAGCGAGAGGATGAGCGGCGTCTCAAGCCCCTTGTCCTCGGTTTGGACGTGGTAGGTCGTACCGCCGTACGGGATGTCGGTATTGAATCCTGTAATCACCGGACTTTAAGTTTAAGAATAAACCGACGGCGCGGGTACGAACAGAGGGAGCCCCGGCTTCTGCTGAAGGGGGGCGAAGCTCACAGTAGCACACCGCTCGGAAGGCGGTCAATTTCCTTGCAAAACACCGCTTTCGGCCTCTCCGAAGACTGCCTTGACACCCACCCGCACATGGACTACCCTTACTTTGTACCTTGATTCTCAAACTCAACGGCGGGCGCCCCCGGCCCGTTTTCGGCGCAAGCTGACTGGAGGTTAGTGTGTTCAGTCTGTCCGACTACCTGCCGATCCTCCTAATGTTCGCGGTCGCCGCCGGGTTCGCCGTCGGCAACGTCCTTTTGTCGCAGCTCGTCGGGCAGCACAAGGCGACGCGCACCAAGACGATGCCCTACGAGTGCGGCAAGGACCCGGTCGGCACGGCGCGCGAACGCTTCTCGGTCAAGTTCTACCTGATCGCGATGATCTTCATCCTCTTCGACATCGAGCTCATCTTCCTGATGCCGTGGGCCGTCGTCTTCAAGAAGCTCAGCGTGGACGACGGCTTGGGGACGCTCGCCTACGTCGAGATGATGCTGTTCGTCGCGCTGCTGCTGGTCGGCTACGTCTACATCTTGAAGAAGGGCATGTTCGAGTGGAGCGAGCGGGCGCGGACTGAGGCCGAGGCCGAGGCGCGCGCGATCGACGAGGCCGAGGCGCGCAGGCGCGCGATGAAGGCCGCGAGGACCGCGGCGCGGGCCGCGTGACAGGGGGAGTTTTATGGGCTTAGAGAGTTTTATCGCCGAGGCGCTGCCGGACGTAATCACGACCCGGCTCGACTCGCTCGTCAACTGGGCGCGCAAGTCCAGCCTGTGGCCCGCGACCTTCGGGCTCGCCTGCTGCGCGATTGAGATGATGGCGACGACGGACGCGCGCCACGACCTCGCGCGCTTCGGCTCGGAAGTCTTCCGCGCCAGCCCGCGGCAGGCCGACGTGATGATCGTCTCGGGCCGCGTGTCGAGGAAGATGGCGCCGGTGCTGAGGCGCATCTACGACCAGATGCCTGAGCCGAAGTGGGTCATCTCGATGGGCGCGTGCGCCACCTCGGGCGGCGTCTTCGACAACTACGCCATCGTGCAGGGTGTGGACAAGATAGTCCCCGTGGACGTGTACATCCCGCGCTGCCCGCCGCGGCCCGAGATGCTGATTCACGCCATCATGATGTTGCAGGACAAGGTGATGGGCGAGTCCATGCGCGACCGCAAGGACGTGCCCGCTTCGGAGGCGTACGAGGCCGTCCCGCCGGGGACGCTCCCCGCCGCCGGCGTCTCGGCCACCAACGAGGCCGCCGCGCAGGAGTACCCCTCGCGGCCCTACTCCATCGCGTCGCGCCACGAGCGCCGCAGGTCGAGCTAGAAACTTATGTCTCAAGTGCCTCAAGACATCGAGCGCGAGAAGGAGATTGCCGCGGGCGCGCGGCGTCAGACTTCGTACCCGGTCCCGCCGGCCGAACTCGTCTCCACGCTTCAGAGCGAGCACGAGGGCTGGTTCTCAGAAGTCATCGAGGCGTTCGGCGAGTTGACGCTGGTCGTGCCGCGCGCGGCGATTGCCGAGGTGTGCGCGCACCTGAAGGCGGCGCCGGGCTTCGAGTTCGACATGCTCGCCGACATCACGGGCGTGGACCGCGGCCCCGAGGAGGAGCCTCGCTTCGAGGTCAACTACCACCTCTTCTCGACGCGCCGCTACCACCGCCTGCGCCTGAAAGTCCTGCTCGACCAGGAGGACACCCGCGTCCCGACCGTGACAAGCGTCTGGCGCACGGCCAACTGGCACGAGCGCGAGACTTTCGACATGTTCGGCGTCGTCTTCGACGGCCACCCCGATTTGCGGCGCATCCTCCTGCCCGACGACTGGCAGGGCCACGCGCTGCGCAAGGACTTCCCGCTGCGCGGCTACGAGCCGTACAGCCTGACGTGAGGCGCTTGAAGCCACGATGATGAACCCGAACCCGGCGCAGTTCGGCGGCACGTTCCAGCAAGCGGCGCAGCAGCCGAAAGGTTGCTGGGGCCGGAACTGGAAGTGGCTGGTGCCGACCGGCTGTCTGGTCCTTTTAATCGGGGTCGGCGCCGTGGTGGCGCTGATAGTCTTCGGCGTCATGTCGGCGGTGAAGTCGTCGGAGGTTTATCAGGGGGCGCTCAGGATTGTGCAGTCGCACCCGGCGGCGGTCGAACGACTCGGCGAGCCGATAAAGGACGGCTGGTTCGTGACGGGTAACGTCAATTTCCAGAACGAGAGCGGCAACGCGAACCTGGACATTCCGCTCTCCGGCCCGAAGAAGTCCGGCCGGCTCGTCGTCCAGGCGAGGTACGAGGGCGGCGAGTGGCTCTACGAAAAACTTGACCTGACGCCCGAGGGCGACAAGACGATTTCGCTGCTCGACCGAAAACTCCGGGGGCTCGCGGACGAGGACGAGCTTGACGTTGAAGCCCCGCCCCCTCCCGCTTCGACCTCCGGGCAGGCTGTCTCCGGCGGCGTGCTCGACGGGAAGGCCGTCAGCAAGCCCCAGCCGACTTACCCGCAGATTGGCAAGGCGGTGCGCGCGCAGGGGACGGTGACGGTGCAGGTGTTGGTTGACGAGGAGGGTAACGTCGCCTCGGCGAAGGCCGTTTCGGGCCACCCGCTGTTGCAGCAGGCCGCCGTGCAGGCCGCCCGGCAGGCCAAGTTCGCGCCGACGCTGCTCGGCGGCAAGCCCGTCAAAGTCTCGGGCGTGCTGACCTACAACTTCGTGATGGAATAAGAAGAGAAGACCAAGGCATGAGCGCATCCACGACGAACGTACCGCCGCAGTTCGAGGTCATCGACCAGCCGCTCGACACGCAGATGACCATCTCGTTCGGGCCGCAGCACCCTTCGACGCACGGCGTCCTGCGGCTCGAACTCGTCCTAGACGGCGAGATGGTCGTCAAGTGCGTGCCCGACATCGGCTACCTGCACACGGGGATGGAGAAGCTCTTCGAGTACAAGAAGTACCAGCAGGGCATCGTCATCACCGACCGCATGGACTACCTCAACCCGCTCGGCAACAACCTCGCCTACTGCATGGCGGTCGAGAAGCTGCTGGGCATTGAGATTCCTGAGCGGGCGCAGGTCATCCGCGTCCTGATGTGCGAGCTGCAACGCCTCGGCTCGCACATGGTCTGGCTGGGCACGCACGCCTTGGACATCGGCGCGATGTCCATCTTCTTCTACTGCTTCCGCCAGCGCGAGAAGATTCTCAACCTCATCGAAGCCGCCTCGGGCGAGCGCATGACGCCCTCCTACTTCCGCATCGGCGGCCTGATGATGGATTTGCCCGCCGGCTTCGAGCGCCGCGCCCGGCAGTTCGCCGAAGACTTCCCGGCGGCCGTCGCCGAGTTCCACGACCTGCTCTCCGGCAACCGCATCTTCCAGAACCGCACGAAGGGCGTCGGCGTCATCTCGGCCGAGGACGCGATTGACTGGGGCCTGACGGGGCCTTGCCTGCGCGGCAGCGGCGTCAACATCGACCTCCGCCGCGCCAACCCCTACTCGGGCTACGAGACTTACGACTTCGAGGTGCCGGTCGAGCAGGGCGGCGACGTGTGGGCGCGCTACATGGTCAGGATGCGCGAGATGACGGAGTCGAACAAGATCATCCGCCAGTGCCTCGACCGCCTGCGGCCCGGCCCCGTCAAGGCCGACGCGCCCAAGGTCGTGCTGCCCGAGCGCGAGGCAATGAAGACGCACATGGACGCGCTCATCCACCACTTCCTCATCGTCGCCGAGGGCTTCAACGTCCCCGCGGGCGAGGTCTACCATCCGATTGAGGGCTCGAAGGGCGAGCTCGGCGTCTACATCAAATCCGACGGCGGGCCGAAGCCCGCGCGCGTCCACGTCCGGGGCCCCAGCTTCGTCAACCTCTCGGCCCTGCCCGACATGGTCGAGGGCGAGATGGTCGCCGACGTGGTCGCCGTCATCGGCTCGATTGACATCGTGCTCGGGGAGATTGACAGGTAAAGCGATGAGTCAGCAATTCACGCCGAACAACCCTCTGCCGCAGGAGGCGAAGGTGCCGCAGGAGATGGCGGTCTTCTCCGCGGAGGTCGAGGCCGAGATTGACCGCCACCTGGCGAAGTACCCGGTCCCGCGCTCGGCCATCCTGCCGCTGATGTTCATCGTGCAGCGCGAGCGCGGCGGGTGGCTCGACCCGCCGGGCGTCGCCTACCTCGCCGACCGCCTCGGCGTCCGCATCACCGACATCTGGGAGGTCGCGACCTTCTACTCGATGATTAACACCGAGCCGGTCGGCCGCTACCACCTGCAAGTCTGCAAGACGCTCTCGTGCAAGATTCTCGGCGCCGGAAAGATTACCGCGCGCTGCTCGGAGCGCCTCGGCATCAAGCCGGGACAGACGACCGAGGACGGGATGTTCTCCCTCTCCGAAGTCGAATGCCTCGGCTCGTGCGGCACGGCGCCGATGATGCAGGTCGGCTTCGACTACTACGAGAACCTGACCGCCGAGAAGGTTGACGAGATTATTGACAAGTGCCGCGCGGGCCAACTCCCGAACGGCGTGCGCTAGACGAATCTCATGGCGAATATGTTCATAGGGGCCATCGGCTGCGAGCCTTTGCAACTCAGGCGCGTCCACCTCGAAAACTCGCACACGCTCGACGTGTACCGGCAGAACGGCGGTTACGAGGCGTTGCGCAAGGTGCTGAACGGCATGGCGCCGGACGAGGTCATCGCCGAAGTCAAGAAGTCGGCTTTGAGGGGCCGAGGCGGCGCGGGCTTTCCGACGGGGATGAAGTGGGGCTTCGTGCCCAAAGACTCGCCGAAGCCGAAGTACGTCGTCTGCAACGCCGACGAGTCCGAGCCCGGCACCTTCAAGGACCGCTACCTGATGGAGCGCGACCCGCACCTTCTCATCGAGGGGATGCTCATCGCCGCCTACGCCCTCGGCGCCAAGACGAATTACATCTACACGCGCGGCGAGTACCGCTACCTCATCGAAATCATGGACCGCGCGCTCGACGAAGCGCGCGCCGCCGGACTGCTCGGCGAGAGGATTCTCGGCACCGACTTCAACTGCGAAATCTACACGCACAGCGGCGCGGGCGCCTACATCTGCGGCGAGGAGACGGCGCTCTTAAATTCTCTGGAAGGCTTGCGCGGCCACCCGCGCATGAAGCCCCCCTTCCCGGCCGTCGCCGGCCTCTACGGCTGCCCGACCGTCGTCAACAACGTCGAGACCCTGACCAGCGTCCCCGACATCATCCTGATGGGCGGCGAGGCGTGGCAGAAGCTCGGCACGGAGAAGAGTGGCGGCACGAAGCTCTGGTCCGTCTCCGGCCACGTCAGCCGCCCCGGCGTCTACGAACTGCCGATGGGCTACGACGACATGGAGAAGTTCATCATGGAGGACTGCGGCGGGATCCCGAACGGCCGGCAACTGAAGGCCGTCATCCCCGGCGGCTCCAGCGTTTACATCATGCCGGCCTCCGACATCTTCGGCAAAGACGTGCGGATGGACTACGAGGGGCTGGTCGCGGCCGGCTCGTCGGTCGGCTCCGGCGGCTTCATCGTGATGGACGACACCGTGGACATCTTCGAGTCCACGAAGAACCTGACCGAGTTCTACAAGCACGAGTCCTGCGGCTGGTGCACGCCCTGCCGCGAGGGCACCGACTGGCTCGTCAAGGTCTTCAAGCGCATCGAGTCGGGCGGCGGGCGCCCCGACGAC
>DASZEK010000150.1:0-26993 GCA_035941045.1 Pyrinomonadaceae bacterium
CTCGGCCGCCGTGCGGGCGATAATCTTGCCGACCTCGGTCGAGCCGGTGAAGGCTATCTTGTCGATGTCGGGGTGCGAGGCGAGCGCGGCGCCGGCCGTCTCGCCGTAGCCGGGGACGATGTTGACGACGCCCTCGGGGAATCCCGCTTCGAGGATGAGGTTGCCGAGCTCCATCGCCGTCACGGGCGTCTGCTCGGCGGGCTTCAGGACGACGGTGTTGCCGGCGGCGAGCGCGGGCGCGAGCTTCCAGGCGGCCATCAGGAGCGGGAAGTTCCAGGGAATGATCTGGCCGCAGACGCCGAGGGGCTCGCGCAGCGTGTAGTTGAACATCGGGCCGGGGACGGGGATGGTCTCGCCCTCGATCTTCGTCGCCCAGCCGGCGAAGTACTCGAAGTTCTCGACGACTTGCGGCAGGTCCACGAACAGCGACTCGCGGATGGGCTTGCCGTTGTCGGAGGTTTCGAGCTGGGCCAGCTCGGCCGAGCGCGCCTCGATGAGCTGCGAGAGCTTGTAGAGCATTCGGCCGCGGTCGCGCGCCGAGACCTTCGACCACTTGCCGTCGAAGGCGCGGCGGGCGGCGGCGACGGCCTTGTCCACGTCGGCCTTGTCCGCCTCGGCGACCTCGGCGAGCGTGGCGCCGGTCGAGGGGTTGGGCGACGTGAAGGTCTTGCCGGACTCGGCGTCAACCCACTTGCCGTCAATCAGGAGTTGGTACTTGCGGGGCGTCTCGGACGCCGACTGGGCTGTTGACATAAAGAAATCTCCTTCACTCTTCGGGTTAGAAAAGTAATCTGAGGATGGGTTAAGTGCTGTGGCATGGGTTCACCGCGGGCATACTTTACACCCGCGCGCTTTGAAGTCAAAACGCGCGTGTCAGCGCGTCGGGGCCGGCTCCTGCTTGGCCTCGTCGGAGGCGTATTCGAGGTCGCTGTCGCCCGTCACCTCCTCCCAGTCGTAGCCGAGGTGGAGCGAGAGCCTTTGCAGGCCCGACTCCCACTCCATCCGCTGCTCGCGGTACGCGGCGCGGGCGGCCTCCTCGTCGCGGCGCGTGACGATGCCGGCCCGGCGCAGGCGCTCGGCGTTCTGGTCGTAGCGCGCGTGCCAGCGCGACTCGTCCTCCTCCCGCTCCTTCGGCGTAAGCTTGCGCGGCCGCGCGCGCCGCTCAAGGTCGAGCGAGGCGACCAGCTCCGCGAGCACGTGGCGGGCGCCGGCTTCGAGCGTGCGCACCTCGGGGTAGTTGCGAAGCTCGGCGTACTCTTCGCGGTCGAGCGAGGTGCGGATGACGGCGCACGTCTCAAGGAGCAGGAAGAGGATGCGCGGCAGGCTCTTGTAGACCTCGTTGGGGTGGAAGTAGTGGATGACGGGGTGCTCGACGTGCGCTTCGAGGAGCTGCTGGATGTCGCGCGTCGCCTGCCGGAGCGCGTCTCGCAGGCCGTAGAAGCGCCCCTCGTAGAAGTGGTGCGCGATGAAGCCGGCCGCGTCCGCCCCCTCGCCCGCCTGGTGGTAGAGCGAGAGGGCGACGGCGCGCTTTCGTTCGAGCGCCGAGTAGACGGTGATGAGGTAAGTGATGGAGAGCGAGATGAGGGCGACGCCGGTCGTCGCCTCGATGATGGAGAGCGAGCGCAGGAGCGTGGTGCGCGGGACGATGTCGCCGTAGCCGAGGGTGGTCAGCGTGATGCCGCTGTAGTAGAGCGAGTCGAGGAGGGCGGAGTTCGCGTGCTCGTGCGTGATGATGAAGTGCGAGGGGAAGCGCGGGTAGTAGATGAGGGCGAAGGCGAAGACGAGCGAGACGATGTAGGCCGCGATGAGCAGCGGCAGCATGAGCGGGCCGACGACGCTCAGGAACTTGTGCCGGCGCGAGCGCCCGAGCCTGAAGGCGACCCACTTGGCGTCGCGCCAGACGGCGCGGTTCAGCCGCTCGCCGATGGGGCCGTAACGCGCGCTCGCGTGCAGCACGGTCGCGTAAACGTCGAAGACGACGAGCAGCAGGAGCGCGAGGCCCGCAGCCGTGAAGATGAGTTTGGACATCGGTAGCCGGTAGCCGGTAGCCGGTAGCCACACCGTTTGCGTCGGGCGGTTCGAGTATAAGCGACGGCGCGGGCGGCGCGGGCGGCGTCTACTGACTACCGGCTACTGTCTACTGCTTTTCCCCCTCTTGCGCGATGAGCTGGCGCAGAACGAAGGGGAGGATGCCGCCGTGGCGGTAGTATTCGATTTCGATGGGCGTGTCGATGCGGAGCGTGACGGGCACCTCCTCGGTCTCGCCCTTCTCGCGGCGGATGACGAGCGTCAAGTCCTGTCGCGGCCGCACCTCGCCCTCCTGTAAGCCGATGATGTCGACGACCTCGTCGCCGTCGAGCTTGAGCGACTGCGCGTTCATCCCCTCCTTGAACTGCAAGGGGAGCACGCCCATGCCGACGAGGTTCGAGCGGTGGATGCGCTCGAAGCTCTCGGCGACGACGGCGCGCACGCCCAAAAGCTTCGTCCCCTTCGCCGCCCAGTCGCGCGACGAGCCGGTGCCGTACTCCTGCCCGGCGAAGATGACGAGCGGGACGCCCGCCGCCTGATAGTTGATGGAGGCGTCATAGATGCTCATCTGCTCGCCGACGGGTTCGAGCACGGTAACGCCGCCCTCGGTGCCGGGCAGCATCAGGTTCTTGATGCGGACGTTGGCGAAGGTGCCCCGCACCATCACCTGATGGTTGCCGCGGCGCGAGCCGTAGGAGTTGAAGTCCTGTATCTCGACGCCGCGCAGGCGCAGGTAGCGTCCGGCGGGCGAGTTGGGCTTGATGGCGCCCGCGGGGCTTATGTGGTCGGTCGTGACCGAGTCGCCGAAGACGGCGAGCGGGCGCGCGCCGCGAACGTCGCAGAAGGTGCCCGGCTCCATGCTGAACCGCTCGAAGTAGGGCGGCTCCTGAATGTAAGTTGACTGCGGGTCCCAGTCGTAGACGAGGCCGGTGACGCTCGGAATCTCGTCCCAGAGCGGGTTGGCGTCGGCGAAGTTGCTGTAGAGGCGGCGGTAGGTCTCGGGGTCGGTCGCCTGCCCGAGCACGCCGCCGACCTCTTCGATGGAAGGCCAGATGTCGCGGAGGAAGACCTCTTCGCCGTCCTTGCCCTTGCCGATGGGCTCCTGCGCCATGTCGATGTTGACGCGGCCGGCGAGCGCGAAGGCGACGACGAGCGGCGGCGACATCAGGAAGTTGGCGCGGATGGATTGGTGGACGCGCGCCTCGAAGTTGCGGTTGCCGGAGAGGACGCTGGCGGCGACGAGGTCGTTGTCGTTGACGACCGCCTCGATGCGCGGGTCGAGCGGGCCGGAGTTGCCGATGCAGGTAGTGCAGCCGTAGCCGACGGTGTTGAAGCCGAGCCGGTCGAGGTAAGGTTGCAGGCCCGTCTTGTCAAGATACTCCGTCACGACGCGCGAGCCGGGCGCGAGCGAGCACTTGACCGACGGCCGCACGGTCAAGCCTTTCTCGACAGCCTTCTTCGCGAGAAGGCCCGCGGCGAGCATGACCGACGGGTTCGAAGTGTTCGTGCATGAGGTGATGGCGGCGATGAGCACGTCGCCGTGGCCGAGGTCCACGCGCGCCTCGGGGAACGAGTCGGTCGGAATCTCGGTGACGCGGTCGGGCGTCGGGCGGTTGTTCATCATCTCAAGCTCGGTGAGCGCGCTCGTGTTCTTGTCGCTCATCGAGCCGAGGCTGCCGACCGTCTCGGTGGCGACCACGTTGGGCGCCGATTCTTGTTCCTGATGGCCGCCGCCGACGATGGGCTGCGTGACGGTCGCGTCGCTGACGCCGATTCTCGCGCTGAAGCGGCGGGCGACATCCTCGGCCGACTTGTTGTAGCCGTTCTCGCCGACGGGCTTCGCCAGCAGGTCGTTGAACTTCTCCTTTAAGTCGTCCAGCTCGATGCGGTCCTGCGGGCGCTTCGGGCCGGCGACGCTCGGCCGAATCTCGCCGAGGTCGAGCTCAAGCAGCGTGCTGTAATCAATCTCGCCCGCGGCGGGGATGCCGAAGAGCCCCTGCGCCTGATAGTAGGCGCGCACGGCTTCGACCTGCTCCTCCGGGCGGCCGGTGTTGAGGAAGTACTCGCACGTCTTCTCGTCCACGGGGAAGAAGCCCATCGTCGCGCCGTACTCGGGCGCCATGTTGGCAATCGTCGCGCGGTCGGTGACGTGGATGCTTGAGGCGCCCTCGCCGTGGAACTCGACGAACTTGCCGACGACCTTCGCCTTCCTCAGCAGCTCGGTCACGCGCAGCACGAGGTCCGTGGCCGTCACGCCTTCGCGCAGGCTCCCCGTCAGGTTCACGCCGACCACGTCGGGCGTCAGGATGTAGACGGGCTGGCCGAGCATGGCGGCCTCGGCCTCGATGCCGCCGACGCCCCAGCCGACGATGCCGAGCCCGTTGACCATCGTCGTGTGCGAATCCGTCCCGACGAGCGTGTCCGGGTAGTAGACGCCGTCGCGCTCCATCACGCCGCGCGCGAGGTATTCCAGATTCACCTGATGGACGATGCCGATGCCGGGCGGCACGACGTTGAAGCTCTGAAACGCCTGCATGCCCCACTTCAGGAACTGGTAGCGCGAGCGGTTGCGCCGGAACTCCGTCTCCATGTTCAGGCGCAGGGCGTCGGGCGTTGACCAGAAGTCCACCTGCACCGAGTGGTCGATGACCAAATCCACGGGCACCAGCGGCTCGATGATCTGCGGGTCGCGCCCCATGCGCTGGACGGCCGAGCGCATCGCGGCCAAATCGACGAGCAGGGGCACGCCCGTGAAATCTTGCAGGAGGACGCGGGCGACCTTGAAGGGCACCTCCTCGGTCCGCTCGGCCGTGGCCTGCCAGTTGGCGAGCGCGCGCACGTCGTCCTCGTCAACGACCTGGCCGTCGAAGTTTCGGAGCACCGATTCGAGCACGACGCGTATCGACACGGGGAGGCGCGAGACGGGGCCGACGCCCTCCTGCTCAAGCCGCGGCAGCGAGTAGAACTGGCCCGACTTGCCCTTCTCCGTCGTGAAAGTTTGCAGAGTGTTGAAGAGGTTATGTGCCATACGGATTCCCTGTGGACGGAAGTCAACCCGGCGGAACTCGTGCGCCCGCGCCTACATTTTGAACAGCTAAAGGGTTCGGTTTCAGTTTAAGTACGCGCGCAGCAATCGTCAAGCAGGCCGTCCGCGCGGGGGGTCCGTTTGCCGGGCCCCAACTCATTTGTTATATTTGGCCCACTTTAAAACGCGAAGCAAAGTGGAGGTCCGAGAGATGCCGAAGAAGAGGCCGGAGGAGTTCGAGTACCTGAGCAACAACCCCGACGTGGTCCCCGACCCCGAGATCGAGCAGTTCATGGAGGAGGAGATCGCGCGGGCGCCGAGGGACCCCGGCCAGTTGGCGTCGCGGCTGCGCAACAACACGGCCGCCTCTCCGAGCGACGCGGGCGGCGACCCGGACGCCTCGTGGGAGGGCGTGAACGACAGCGGCACGGAGTCGGCGGGCGGCGACAACCCGACGCCCGACCAGTCGGATGTGGAGGAGAACGCGCACGCCGTCGGCGTCAACTTCGAGGACAACGAAGAGTTGGACGTGCTCGACAAGATCGAGCGCCGCGACCGCCACCGCTTCGAGCTCGACCCGCTGTCGAAGACCGAAGACGACACGATATAAGCGAACGGAAAAGGTGCCGGGTGTCGGGTGTCAGGTTTCGGAGAGGATTTACCGAAACCTGACACCCGGCACCTTTTTATTTGAAGCTCGCGCGGGATTGGAGCGTGACGCTCTTGATGACGACGTTGCCTTCGGGGCGTTCGGTGCCGGGCACGGTGGGGGTGGCGGCGATAACGTCGGCGTTGTTCATGCCTTCGATGACGCGGCCGAAGACGGTGTAGTTGCCGTCCCATTCGGGCGCCGGGCGGAGGGTGACGTAGAACTGGCAGTTGGCGGTGTCGCGCGCCTGCTCCTCGGTCAGCGCGGGGCTCCCTCCGAAGGCCGGGCGCGCGCCCTGCCGCGCCGCGCCCACCGTGCCGCGCTCGAAGGGCACGTCGCTGAACTCGCCCGGCACGTCTGGATAGGGCGAGTCGCCGAACCCGTCGTTCCGGGGGTCGGCGTCCTTCGAGTTCGGGTCGCCGCCCTGTATGACCTGCGGGTTGACGCGGTGGAAGGTCGTGCCGTTGTAGAAGCCCTCGCGCGCCAGCGTCTTGAAACGCTCGACCATCTTCGGCGCGAGGTTCGGGTAGAGCTCGATGACGAGGCGGCCGTAGTTCGTCTCTATCACGGCGGCCTCCGCGTCGGGCTCCGGCTTGACGCCCGTCTTCACGCCCGGCCCCGGCCCGTCGGACAGCATCTCCTTCGTCCCGCCGCCGCACGCGGCCAGCAGCACGAGGCCGAGCGCGCACACCAACAATCTTTCCTTCACCGACCTTCCTCCTCAGTTCAGAAAAGCCTCTTGCTGTCGAGCAGTATCGTCACCGGCCCCTGATTCACCAGCTCGACCTCCATCGTCTGACGGAAGCCGCCCGTCTCGACCCGCGGCAACACTTTGCGCGCCTCGGCGACGAACAAGTCGTACAGGGGCTCGGCCAGCTCGGGCGCGGCGGCGTCGAACCATGACGGGCGGCGACCCTTCCGCGCGTCGCCGTGCAGCGTGAACTGCGAGACGACGAGGAGCGAGCCGCCCCGCTCGACCAGCGAGAGGTTCATGCGCCCCTCCGCGTCGTCGAAGACGCGCACGTTCAGAATCTTCTCCAGCAGGTAGCGCGCGTCAGCTTCCGTGTCGTCGCGGCCGACGCCGAGCAGCACAAGGAGGCCGGCGCCGATCTCGCCGACCGTCTCGCCGCCCACCCTCACGCACGCGCGCGAGACTCTTTGCAGCACCGCCCTCATCCTTCAGAACCCGCCGGTCGGCATGAACACGAAGTTGTAGGTGATATCCGGTAGATGTCGGCGGCGAGCTTTAGGAACTCGGCCAGCTCGACCTGTTCCGGCCCGAGCAGGCTTTCGGCCAACTGTAGCGACCGCTGCACGAGTTTGACGGCCTCGCCTTCGCGGCCCTGCTTGAAGCGGGCGACGCTCAGGTAGTTGAGCACGCGGGCGAGTCCGAGGTCGGGGGCGGCGGGCGCCTTCTCGTAGATGGCGAGCGCCCTTGTGAGCGGCGGGTCGGCGTCGACGAAACGGCCCTGCGCCATCCTCACGGCGCCGAGGAGGTAGAGGGCCTTCGCCGCGTCGGCGTGTTCGGCGCCGCGCGCCTTCTCCCACGCCGCGACGGCCTGCTCCGCGTGCCGCCCCGCCTCGTCGTACTTGCCCTGGTTGAAGAGGTCGGCCGCGGCGGCGCTCAGGCTCTCGGCCTCGTCGGCGGCGTCGGGCGATTGCGGCGGCGCGGCCTGCGCGGCCGACAGGGCGGCGCAGAGGATGACGGGGAGGAGGCTGGCGAGGATGGTCTTCAAGTCGGCGCCCCTTTCGCGTCAGCCGAAGAGTCTCGGCAGGAAGAGGAAGTAGCCGTTAAGCATGAGGAGGGTGGCCGCGGCGCCGACGGCGACGGCGACGAGGAGGAGATTGCGCGAGCCGGCGAGGATGGAGACGGAGGCGAGGACGATGGCAATCTGGAAGAGCGCCTCGGCGAAGTCGAAGTTCGGGTCTTGTAGCTGCGCCGCCTCGCGCTTCGCCTCGTAGTCCTGTGCGCGGGCCGTGAGCTGCTTGCGCCCCTCGCCCTTGAGGGGGTTGTCGGGGTCGTCCTTGTCGGGCTCGCTCTCGTAGCGGTCGGCGGTGCGGCGGTACTCATCGACCTTCGACTGGATGAATTCGCGCGCCTCGGGCGGCATGTTCGGGTTCGCCCTGAGCTGCGCCTCAAGCTCGTCGGCCGCGACGCGCATGGTGGTCTGGCGGATGCTCTTGGCTTGGTAGAAGGCCCATGTGTCGCTGGCGTGGATGTTGTTGTTCGCCACGTCCTCGGCCGCGTTGCCGCCGCCGAGGCTCGTGATGGCGAGCAGCATCGCCATCAGCGCGATGACGATTGCCACCGAAGAGTTGAAACGCTCTTCGGCCGTCTGCCCTTCCCCCCTCTTCGCGCGCGCGTCCGCTATCTGCTCGGCAGTCTCCATCCCGACTCTCTTCTTTCTCTAACGACTCCGTCACTTCTTCGGCGGGCGGCTCGGCCTGATTTCGACGCGGCTGGGCAGGCTCCGCTCGTCGTGGCGCAGGAGGTCCACGACGACGCGCGCGATGTCTTCGGGCTGGAGCTGCCAGGCGCGCTCCGGGCTTACGGTGTCGCCGCCGAACTCGGTGTTGACCGAGCCGGGCATGACGTAGCTGACCTTGATTCGGTCGTGGCGCACCTCCTGCATCAGCGCCTCGGAGAAGCCGTTGAGGCCGAACTTCGAGGCGTTGTAGGCGGCCATGCTCGGGTGCGGGTTGGCGCCCGCGAGCGACGAGACGTTGACGACGTAGCCGCCGCCGCGCTCCCTCATCCGCGGGACGGCCTCGCGGCAGCAGTAGAAGACGCCGAACAGGTTCGTCTCAAGCACCGAGCGGAACTCCTCCGGCTCCGTCTCCTCGACCGTCTTGAAGAGGCCGACGCCCGCGTTGTTGACGAGCACGTCCACGCCGCCCAGCTCCTCGTCGGCGTGCTCGAACATCGCCCTCACTTCCTCGTAGACGCGCACGTCGCACACGACGCCCGTCACGTTCGCGTCGCCGATGTCGCCCAGTTCGCCGACGGCCCGCTCGACCTCCTCGGCCGTGCGCGCGCTGATGCAGACGTTCAGCCCCTCGCCGAGCAGCGCCTCGGCTATCGCCCGCCCGATGCCCTTCGTCCCGCCCGTGACGATGGCGTTCTTCCCCTTGTAATTCATCGAAGTCATTCGCCCTTCAGCCTCTCTTTGAGCAGTTCGTTGACGACCTTCGGGTTGGCCTTGCCCTTGGAGACTTTCATGACCTGGCCGACGAAGAAGCCGAACAGCGTCTCCTTGCCGGCGCGGTACTGCGCGAGCTGGTTCGGGTTCGAGGCGAGCACGTCCGTCACCATCTTCTCGATCTCGGCGGCGTCGCTGACCTGCGCGAGCCCCTGCTCCTCGATGACGAGGTCGGCGCCCTTCCCCGTCTTGAACATCTCGCCGAGCACGTCCTTGCCCTGCTTGCCGCTGATGCGCCCCTCCTCGACGGCGCGCACGAGCGACCCCAGCTCCTCAGGCCCGACCGGCGACGAGTCGGCCGCGACGCCCGCCGCGTCGAGTTCCCTCAGCAACTCGCCCTTCAGCCAGTTGGCGGCGCCGCGCGGGTTCGAGGCCGCGGCGGCGCGCTCGTAAAAGTCGGCGAGCGCCTTGTCGCGCACGAGCAGCGAGGCGTCTTCGTAAGAGAGGCCGTACTGTTCGGAGAAGCGGCGGCGGCGCGCGTCCGGAAGCTCCGGCATGAGGTTGCGCACCTGCGCGACGAAGTCCTCATCGACGACGAGCGGCTGGAGGTCGGGCTCGGGGAAGTAGCGGTAGTCGTGCGCCTCCTCCTTCGAGCGCATGACGCGCGTCTCGCCGGCTCTCTCGTCCCACAGTCGCGTCTCCTGCGTGACGCGGCCGCCCGACTCAATCAACGCGATGTGGCGGTCAATCTCGAACTCGATGGCGCGCTGCATGAAGCGGACCGAGTTCAGGTTCTTCAGCTCAACCTTCGTCCCGAACTTCTCCTCGCCCCTGCGGCGCACCGAGACGTTGGCCTCGCAGCGAAGGTTGCCCTTCTCCATGTCGGCTTCGGACGCGCCGACCCATTGCAGGGCGCGGCGGACGTGGTTGACGTAGTCGTAAGCCTCCCAAGAGGTGCGGAAGTCGGGCTCGGTGACTATCTCGGCGAGCGGCGTGCCGGCGCGGTTCAAATCGATGTAGGAGAACCGCTCCGTCTCGGGCAGGCCCTCGTGGACGTTCTTGCCGGCGTCCTCTTCCAAGTGCAGGCGCGTGATGCGGACCGTCATCGGCCGCCACGCGCGCGCGTGCCCGCCCTCGTCGCGCTCGGCCGTCATAATCTCCAGCAGGCCGTCGGCCGAGAACGGGCGGTCGTACTGCGAAATCTGGTAGCCTTTCGGCAAGTCCGGGTAGAAATAGTTCTTGCGCGAGAAGATGGAGACTTCGTTGATGCGGAGGCCGAGGGCCAGCGCCGCGCGCGCGCCCAGCTCCACGGCGCGCTTGTTAAGGACGGGGAGCGCGCCGGGCAGGCCGAGGCAGACGGGGCAGGTGTTCGAGTTCGGCTCGTCGCCGAAGCGCGTCGAGCAGCCGCAGAAAATCTTCGACTCGGTGCTGAGTTGGGCGTGGATTTCGAGGCCGATGACGGCCTCCCAGTTTTCTCTCATGGTTGTCATTCGCCGCTGCGAGGGCGGGAGTATAGCACGCGACAGATTCGGGAGAAAAAAGGCGCATTGCGTCCACTTCTTCTGTTGTACAATGCGCCCGCGTTGAACTTTCGCTGTCGGGAGCCGAGCCGACGCCTCGCACCGCGAGGCGGGCCGCCCCGCGCGCCTTCCCAAAAAGAAATCTGCCACTGAGGAGAATTTAAGTCATGGCGAAGACCATCGCGACAGTGCTGGGCGTGGCGTTCATCCTGGTCGGGCTCGTCGGGTTCATCGCGCCCGGCTTCCTCGGCACCCACCTCAGCCTCGTTCACAACCTCGTCCACCTCATCTCCGGCGCCGTCTCCCTCTACTTCGGGCTGAAGGGGACGCTGGCCGGGGCGCGCGCCTTCTGCCTCGCCTTCGGCGCCGTCTACGGGCTGCTCGGCATCGCCGGCTTCCTGCTCGGCGGCTCGGGCCAACACACCATCGGCGGCATCTCCCACGGGACGGACTCGCGCCTGCTCGCGGTCATCCCCGGCCAACTCGAACTCGGCTCGATGGACCACACCCTCCACATCCTCCTCGGCATCGTCTACCTCGCCGCCGGCCTGCTCACGCGCGCCGACCTGAACCGCGCCGTCGATTAAGGAATTTAGCGGGCAAGGGTTTTCAACACGGAGGGCGCAGAGAAAGACAATAAGTTTTTCTCTGCGCCCTCCGTGTTTGAAACGACTGACGCCGTCCCGTAAGATAGCCCTTTCTAAAACACCGGCCGGAAATTCTTAGGAGATACTTTGCCATGATTAAGACCGTCGCCTGGACGGACGAGGGCGTCGAGATGATCGACCAGCGCCTCCTGCCCACCGAGGAGAAGTACCTGATGCTCCGCTCCTGCGAGGAGGTGGCCGAGGCGATTAAGGCGATGGTCGTCCGCGGCGCGCCCGCCATCGGCGTCTCGGCCGCGATGGGCCTCGCGCTCGGCACCAAACAGGCCGTCGGCACCTCGGTCGAAGACTTGCAGCAGGACTTCGACTACTTCTGCGACATCATGAGCCGCACGCGCCCGACGGCCGTCAACCTCTTCTGGGCCATCGAGCGGATGCGCGAGACCTTCCGCCGCGCCCGCGCCGAGGGCGCCGACTCCGACCAGATAAAGCAGCGCCTCGTCGAAGAGGCGCAGGCCATCTTCCGCGAGGACATCGAGTCGAACCGACGACTCGGCCGCTTCGGCGGCGAACTCATCCCCGACGGCTCGACCGTGCTGACGCACTGCAACGCCGGGGCGCTCGCCACCGCGGGCGACTACGGCACGGCGCTCGGCGTCGTGCGCGGCGCGCGCGACATGGGCAAGCGCGTCGCCGTCCTCGCCGACGAGACGCGCCCCTTCCTACAGGGCGCGCGCCTGACCGCGTGGGAGTTGCAGAAGGACGAGATTCCCGTCACCGTCATCACGGACAACATGGCCGGCCACATCATGAAGAAGGGCGAGGTTGACTGCGTCGTCGTCGGCGCCGACCGCATCGCGGCCAACGGCGACACGGCCAACAAAATCGGCACCTACATGGTGGCCGTCCTCGCCCGCCAGCACGACATCCCCTTCTACGTCGCCGCCCCCGTCTCGACCGTTGACCTCTCGCTCGCGACCGGCGAAGAGATTCCCATCGAGGAGCGCGACCAGCGCGAAGTCACGCACCTGCGCGACCAGCGCCTCATGCCCGAAGGCGTCGCCGCCCACAACCCGGCCTTCGACGTGACGCCCGGCGACTTCGTCACCGCCATCATCACCGACCGCGGCGTCGCCCGCCCTCCCTACACCGAGTCGCTCAGGCGTCTCGTCAACGGCTGAAGCGGGCGTCAGCCCTCGCGCCCCGCGCCGCCGCGCCGCACGAAGGAGAGGTGCCCGCCGATGCTCGGCCTGCTCAGCCCCCAGATGCGCGTCTTCATCTCCTACCGCCGGGAGGACTCGCCGCAGGCGGGCCGGCTGCACGCCGACCTCACCCGGAAGCTGCGCCGCGCCAACGTCTTCCGCGACGTGTCGAGCATCGAGACGGGAGAGTACTTCTCCGACATCATCAAGACGAACGTCGAGCGGGCACACGTCGTCATCGCCCTCGTCGGCCCTGAGTGGCTGTCGGTGCTGCGGAGTAACGAGCAGACGCCGAAGCGAATCGACTACCTGCGGCTCGAAATCAAGACGGCACTGGAGGCCAAAGTCCCCGTCATCCCCGTGCTCGTCAGCGGCGCGCGCCTGCCCGACGAGGGCGAACTCCCGGAAGAGCTGCGGCACATGGCGGCGCGCAACGCGCACGAGTTGACCGACCGCCGCTGGGACTTGGACGTGGACGACCTCGTCAAGGCCCTCAGGAAGCTCACGCCGAAGGCCGCCGGGCGGAGACGACTCACCGCCGCCCTCGCATCCGCGGCGCTGCTGCTCCTCATCGCCGCCGGGGTGCGGAGCTTCCAATGCCGCTCCATACTCCCCTGCCTCTCGACGCCGACCGCGCAGCCCCCGCCTTCGCCTTCCGCGTCGCCGCTCGTCTCGAACGCGCTGACGAAGATCGACGGCGAGGAGTTTCGCGGCCGGTACGAGGAGTTGTCCCACCAAGCCCTCGACCAGCGGCAGGCCTTCGCCCTCAACAAAATCGTGGACGCCATCAACGAAGACCAGCAGCCCAAAGACGTGCGCGAGGCCGCCTACGTCCTCGCCACCATCGCGTTCGAGAGCGGCAACACCTTCCGGCCCAGAGAGGAGGAGGGCAAGCCCGAGTCGTTTACCCGGTACGCGCCCGACTCCGGCCCCGGCAAGGCGCTCGGCAACACGGAGCCGGGCGACGGCTACCGCTACCGTGGCCGGGGCTACGTCCAAATTGTCGGGAGGAATAACTACAGAAAGTACACGCAGATGCTGGGGCTGTCCGGCGACAACGACCTTGAGCGGAATCCGGACGCTTTATTCAAGCCGGAGATAGCCTACACGGCTCTGTGGGCCGGGATGCGCGAAGGGCTGTTCACCAAAAAGAGGCTGTCCGACTACATCAACGCCGAGACCGACTACGTGAACGCGCGCCAGATAGTCAACGGCCGCGACCACGCGGAGGAGGTCGCCCGGCAGGCGGGGTACTTTGAAAACGCCCTCCGCTGGGCCATGAGCAAGACGGCGAAGTGAGTCGGCGGCGAGCGCGGCGCGCGGGCGCGTGAAGGCCGCCGCTTACGCCCGCGCGAAGCGGCTCTGCTTCCACCAGTCAATCGTCTTGCGCAGGCCGTCTTCGAGGCCGACGCGGGGCTCGAAGCCGAGCCACTGGCGGGCGCGGCTGATGTCGGCGAGGCTGTGGCGCACGTCGCCGACGCGCGTCTCGCGGTACTCGGCCTCCACGTCCGTCTTGCCCGTCAGCTTCTTCAAGACCTCCAGCAGTTCGTTGAGCGTCGTCTGCTCGCCCATCGCCACGTTCATCACCTCGCCGATGCCTTCGGCCGTCTCGGCGGCCCGCAGGTTCGCGTCCACGACGTTCGACACGTACGTGAAGTCGCGCGACTGGTCGCCGTCGCCGTAGATGACGGGGCGCTCGCCGGAGAGCAGCGCGGCGATGAAGCGGGAGATGACGCCCGAATACTGGGAGCTGGGGTCTTGCCGGGGGCCGAAGACGTTGAAGTAGCGCAGCGACAGCGTCTCGAATTGGTAGGTGCGCGCCCAGACCTGGCAGTAGTACTCGCCGACGAGCTTGGCCGCGGCGTAAGGCGAGAGCGGTTGCGGCGCCATGTCCTCGACCTTCGGCAGCGTCGGCTGGTCGCCGTAAGCGGACGACGAGGCGGCGTAGACGAGCCTCCGGACCCCGGCCGCGCGCGCCGCCGTGAGCAGCGCGAACGTACCCTCGACGCACGCGCGGTGCGTCTCTTCCGGGTTGTCAACCGAGCGCGGCACAGAAGGAATCGCCGCCTGATGGAAGACCAGCTCGACGCCTTCGAGAGCGCGCCCGAGCGCCTCGCGATCGGTCAGACTCCCCCGAACCAGCTCGACGCGCCCGCCGATCTCCTGGAGGTTCTCCTCGTGCCCCGTCGAGAGGTCGTCGAGGACTCGGACGCGCGCGCCGCTCGCCGAGAGCTCGGCCGCGATGTGGGAGCCGATGAAGCCCGCGCCCCCCGTGACTAGGTAGGTTCCTGAAAGGGCCATAAGAAGGGTGTCGGGTGTCGGGTGCGGGGTAAACTTTTACTGACACCCGGCACCCGACACCTTTTTCTTTATCTTCCCACGCCGACGTACTCGAAGCCCAGCTCGCGGACGGCCGGCGGGTCGTAGATGTTGCGGAGGTCGGCGATCTTGGGCGAGCGCATCAGCTCCTTGATTTTGCGCATGTCGAGCGCGCGGAACTGATTCCACTCGGTCATGAAGACGAGGCAATCGGCGCCGCTGACGGCCGCGTACTCGTCCTCGGCGTATTCGATGTCGGGCAGCATCTTGCGCGCCTGCGGGACGGCGACCGGGTCGAACGCGCGCACGTTCGCGCCGCGCCCGACAAGCTCGCCGATGATGTCCACGCTCGGCGCCTCGCGCATGTCGTCCGTCTCGGGCTTGAAGGAGAGGCCGAGCACGGCGATGGTCTTCCCCTTCAAATCCCCGACCAGCTTCTCAATCTTCGGAATCATCCGCTGGCGCTGGCGGCGGTTGACCTCGACGACCGCGTCCACGATGAGCGCCTCGGCGTCGTACTCGCGCGCGACCGACAGGAGCGCCGTCGTGTCCTTCGGGAAGCACGAGCCGCCGTAGCCGGGGCCGGGGTGGAGGAAGTAGCGGCCGATGCGGTTGTCCATCCCGATGCCGCGCGCCACGTCGTGCACGTCGCAGCCTATCTGGTCGCAGAGGTTGGCGATTTCGTTGATGAAGGAAATCTTGGTCGCGAGGAAGGCGTTGGCGGCGTACTTCGTCAGCTCGGCGGCTTCCAGGGAGGTGATGACGACCGGCGTCTCGATGAGGTAGAGCGGGCGGTAGAGGTCGCGCATGATGGCGACGGCCGCCTCGTCGCGCGAGCCGATGACGACGCGGTCGGGCCGCATGAAGTCGTCGATGGCAGCGCCTTCGCGCAGGAACTCGGGGTTCGAGACGATGCCGAAGTCGTAGCGGTGCTGGTGCTCTCGGATGAGGCGGCGCAGGCGCTCGCCCGTGCCTACAGGGACCGTGGACTTGGTGACGACCACCTTGTAGCCGTTCATGTAGCGGGCCACGTCCAGGGCCGCATGCTCGATGTATGAAAGGTCGGCCGAGCCGTCCTCGCGCGGGGGCGTGCCGACGGCGAGGAAGATGACGAGGGCCTGCTCGACAGCCGAGCGCGTGTCGGTGGTGAAATTGAGGCGGCCTGCCTGCGTGTTCTTGGCGACTATCTGGTCGAGGCCCGGCTCGTAGATGGGGATGACGCCTTCCTTGAGCTTGGCTATCTTGTCGGCGTCGAGGTCAACGCAGGTGACGTTGACGCCAAACTCGGCGAAACAGGCGCCCGTCACGAGCCCGACGTAGCCCGTCCCGATGACTGCGATGTGCATTACCTTTATAAAGAACCTTTCAGGAGCTGAGATGATGCGAACCCGAGCGGGCAATTATCTCAGACAAAAGCTTGCGGGTCACGCGCAGCGCGCCGCGTGACCCGCAAAGGGTGTGGGGAGTTCTGACTGTCTAAAGCGGAACCGTCTCCGAGCACGTACCGAGGCCAGAGTCGCCGGAAGCGTGCGACCTTAGCGGGACGGGCTGATGACGATGGGAGTGCCGCCGAAGTTGAAATCGTTGTCCTGGGTGGCCGCGATGATGGCCGCCGCGATGGCGCCACCGGCCGCGAGCAGCAGGGCCGCGAGCGCGCCGCCGCCGATGCCGCCCATCTCAGGGGTCGAGTAACGGGTGCAGCGGGTGCCGGGGGCGGCCGTGCCGGCCGTGTCCTGGTTGCCGGCCGCGATCTGCTTCACGGAGTCGCCGGCGCGCAGCTCGACGCGGCCCGACTGGGTGGCGACGGCCGTGTTGCCGCACTCGACATCAACCGTGAAGACGTTCGGGGTGCGGTTGTCGGCGACGGCCGTGCCGTCCTTGGTCGTGACGCTGGCGTTGACGCCCGAGGAAGTCGAGAGACGGACGCGACCCTGGTCGAGCATGGCGGTGATGCCGGTGTCGTTGAAGCTGAGCTTGAGGCTGGAGTTCGGCAGCAACTCGACGCGGCCCAGCTTGCCGAGGCTGACGACGGCGCTGGAGTTCTGGGCGGTGGTGATGGTGCTGTCGGAGAAAACGGTGGCGCCCGAGATGGCGCTCGTGCCGTTAACGGAGACTTCGCCGACGACCGAGAGGTCGCCGGTCGGGCCCGTCTGCCCCTGCGGAGCGGCCAGCGCCACCATCGAGTACGTGCACAGGATGGCGAGTGCCAGGGCCACGGTGATGGGCGTACGGCTCCAAGTTCTGCTGATCATTACTTCTCCTCCCGTAGGTGAAACTGTCAAATTTTGAGAGAGCGCGCTGCAAGCCTTTTACAAGGTCTCGTGTGAGACGATTTGTTTTTCTTGGTTTCTCGCCAACCCGTCTCAATTTAGCAGCCCGCGCGGAATCTCATTAGAGCAGGTATGAGCGCCACTGTGGGCTTCGGAAGACCACCGTTTTTTACACGAAACGAGGCCCTGTGTCAACAAACATTTCTGTGAATTTGACCCTTTTTCAACAATTTGCCGTCGAGTCAGGGGTCGCGTCACGCGGCTTTCGAACGCCGCCGAACAGAGCGGCGGCCGGCCTTCCTAGTCCTTGTAAATCTGGACGTGCGGCTTGCCGTCGGGGCCGACGAAGCCCCTGTACATGCCGGACGTGTTGAACGGCGTGGCGAAATTCCCGCGGCGGTCGATGGCGACGAGGCCGCCCCCGCCGCCGAGTTTGCCGACGCCCGCGAGCACAAGGTCGGCCGCCTCGCGCAAGGACTTTCCGCCGTACTTCATCGCGGCCGAGATGTCGTGGGCGACGACCGAGCGGATGAAGTATTCGCCGTCGCCGGTGCAGGAGACGGCGCAAGTCTCGTTGTTGGCGTAGGTTCCGGCGCCGATGATGGGAGAGTCGCCCACCCGGCCGAACTTCTTATAAGTCATCCCGCCGGTCGAGGTGCCGGCCGAGAGGTTCCCCTCGCGGTCGAGGCAGACGGCGCCGACGGTGCCGAACTTCTTCTCGTCGGGCGGGCCGCCCGGCGTCCTCAAATCGGACTGTTTAGGAGGAGTCTGCTTCTCCTCCTCCTCCTTGCGGCGCTGGAGCTGCTGCCAGCGTTCTTCGGTGTAAAAGTATTTAGGGTCAACGAGTTCGACGCCCTTCTGGCGGGCGAAAGTCTCGGCGCCCTCGCCCGTCATCATGACGTGCGGCGACTGCTCCATGACGAGCCGGGCCAGCCGAATCGGGTTCTTGACGCGCTTCAGGCCGGCGACGGCGCCCGCCTTGAGCGTTCGGCCGTCCATGATGGAAGAGTCCAGTTCGTTCGTCCCTTCGGCCGTGAAGACGGCGCCCTTGCCGGCGTTAAAGAGCGGCGAGTCTTCGAGCAGGACGATGGCGGCGACGACGGCGTCTAGCCCTGGGCCGCCCTTCCTCAAGACTTCGAAGCCGGCCGCCAAAGCTTCCGTCAGTTTCGAGCGGTAGGCGGCCTCGCGCTCGGCCGTCATCTTGTCGCGCTCGATGGTGCCGGCGCCGCCGTGGATGACGAAGCCGAAGGGCCTGAGCGGGCCGTCCTTCTGCCGCCGCGCGCGTGCGGCGGCGTTGGCGACCGGGGTTCCCGGCAGGCAGGAGACGAGCGCCGCGGCGCCCGCGGTGCCTATGAATTTACGACGGCTCCTGTCTGCACCCATGATTGTGACCGAAGACCTGCAACGCAGGCGGGGAGTTCGCTTGAGTTTTCAGGATTTTGAAGCGGCGAGTAATGTTAACAGAGGCCACAGGCCCGCGCAACGACTTAACTCGTCAAGCTTTTGTGTCGGAGCCGCGAGCCCTGCGCGCCTTCTTCGTCTCCCGCAGGAAGTCGAGCGCGCGCTCGGCGAGCGGGGCCGAGACGACGACGCGGTAAGGGTGCTTGGCGACGAAGGCGGGCACGCGGCGGACCGAGGCGCCGAGCGAGGCGAGGGCGGCGACGGCCTGCTCGTCTCCGAGGGCTTCGACGCCGTGGGCCTCGGCCGAGCGGCGCAGCGCCCCGCGGAGGCGGTCGAGCGGCAGGTCGCGCCCGGCGAGGACGAGGCCGCGCGCCTGGAAGTCGCCGAGGGCGTAGAGCACGAGGCGCTCGGCGTCGGGGCCTTTCTCGTTCGGGTCGCCGTCGAAGAAAGTCGGCTGGTCCATCGTTGGTTGGCGCGGGAAAAGTTTTAAGGGCCTTCGACGCGGCGCGGGCGGCTCGCGGCGTCGGGCGCGGCCTGCGCGTTCTTCTTCTTCTCGGCCTCGGCCTTCTGCATCAGCTCGGCCTGCTCGTAAGGGTCGAGGCGCGCGAAGAGGTAGAACTTCTCCGCGCGGACCGCGACGGCGCCGAGGAAGCGGAACTTGTAGCCGAGCGTTTCGCCCTCGCGCAGCAGCGCGGGCTGGGGCAGCGGGTCGTCGAAGAGTTGGTCGAATTCCGACTCGGCGACGGCCTCAAGCTCGGGGAGGAAGTCGTTGTCGTTCGAGCGGGCGATGCGGAGGGCCATCTCGCGCAGGGCGCGAATGCGGTTCGAGTTATGGAGGTAGTAAGTGCGGTCCACCTCGCGGCGGCTGACGCGGTCGTCCACGACCTCCTGCTGGTCGCGCAGGTAGCTCAGGTAGGCGCGGACGATGGGGCCGAACTCGGCGTCGGGCGCCGGGGCGCGCGTCCGTTTCGCCCTCTGCGCGCTCGCGCCCGCGCACAAGGCGCACGAGAGCAGCGCCAGCAGCAGCGCCCGCCTGTATCCTCCCTCTCGGTTCATCACTTCCCTCTCCCGCAACGCTCGAAGGCCCCGGCGCCTTTTAAGGTCCGCATGTCTGACAAGGGTTGTCGGGGCTTGTCGGACGGTGAGTTTATCATAAACCGCGGGCGCCGAAGAGCAATTGCGCGCCCCCGGCGGGCGGTGCTACATTCGGCCCGCCTATGTCGTCTGAGGAGCAGAAGGGGGCGGGGCCTGAGTTCGCGGGGCGGCGCGTGGCGCTGGGCGTCTCGGGCGGGATTGCCGCCTACAAGGCTTGCGAAGTCCTGCGCGGGTTGCAGCGCGCGGGCTGCGCCGTCCGCGTCGGGATGACGAAGCGGGCCTGCGAGTTCGTCACGCCGCTCACCTTCCGCGCCCTCTCCGGCTCGCACGTCGTCGTTGACGACTACGCGCCCGACAACCCCGACCCCATCGCCCACATCACCTTCTCGCAGACCGTCGAGCTTTTCGTCGTCGCCCCCGCCACGGCGAACATCATCGCCAAGTTCGCGAACGGCGTCGCCGACGATTTTTTGACGACGACCTACCTCGCGTCTAACGCGCCCGTCCTCGTCGCGCCCGCGATGAACACGACGATGCTTCTGCACCCTTCGACGCAGCGCAACCTGGCGCGGCTGCGCGCCGACGGCGTCCGCATCGTCGAGCCGGACGCGGGCGAGATGGCCTGCGGCACCATCGGGCCGGGGCGTTTGAGCGAGCCGCAAATAATAGTCTCGGCCGCGCTCGAAATGCTGCGCGAGGCGGGCCGCCGCGCGTCGGATTTGTCGGGCGAGCGAGTTTTAATAACCGCGGGCGGGACGCGCGAGGAGCTTGACCCCGTCCGCTTCATCTCGAACCGCTCGTCGGGCCGGATGGGCTTCGCGCTGGCCGAGGCGGCGCGGGCGCGGGGCGCCGAGGTGACGGTCGTCGCAGGCACGACGAGCGCCCCGCGGCCGGCGGGCGTGCGCGTCGTCGCCGCCGAGTCGGCCGCCGAGATGCACGCCGCCGTCATGCGCGAGGTCGCCGGCTCGACCGTCTTCATCGCCGCCGCCGCGGTCGCCGACTACCGCCCGGCCGCGCGCGCCGAGAACAAGATTAAGAAGTCCGACGCCGCCCTCACCATCCGCCTTGAGCCCACGCCGGACATTCTCGCGGAGGTCGCCCTCAACCGCCGTGACGGTCTGCTCGTCGTCGGCTTCGCGGCCGAGACCGAGCGCGTCGCGGAGAACGCGCGCGAAAAGATGCTGCGCAAGAACCTCGACGCCATCGTCGCCAACGACCTGACGCAAGACGGCGCAGGCTTCGACAAAGAGACCAACGTCATCACGCTCCTGACGCGCGACTCGCAGGAGCCGCGGACGCTCCCGCTCCTCTCGAAGCTCGAAGCCGCGCACCGCGTCCTCGACGAAGTCGTGCGCCTGCGCCGCCGGTAGTCGGTTGAGCAAACCTGCTGCGCGTCGGGCGCGAGTCGTGCGATAATGCGCCCGTCCCGATGAAAGAAGAGTCGCAGTTGAGTGAGGAGCTGAGCGCGCTCGCCGGCGAGTTGGCCGAGGCCGCTTCGTACCTGCGCGAGCTCGGCGTCGAAGGTCTGGAGGGCGTGACGCTGCCCGCGGCCGAGCCCGTCGGCGAGCAGAGGGCGCCCGCGCGACCCGCGCCGACGGAGCCGCGGCCCGCCATGCCGCCCGCGCTCGCGCGCAACGCCGCCGCCGTCAGGCCGCCGCCCGCGCCGAAATTGCCGCCGCCCCCGAGGATAACGAAGCCCGCCGTGCCGCCTCCACCGCCCGCGGGCGAGCCCACGATTCTCCATCAATCAGCGATGCCTAAAAAACCCGTCCGACCGCCTTCACCCGACCCGCCCGCGCCGCGCGAGACTTTGTTCGGCGACATCGCGCCGAAGGACGAACTGAGCCTCGGCCGCCCCGGCGAGACCTTCGAGGACATCCGCGACGACATCGGCGAGTGCGTCCGCTGCCCGCTCCACGAGGGCCGCACCAAGATTGTCCACACCGAGGGCAACCAGACGGCCCGCCTCATGTTCGTCGGCGAGGCGCCCGGCGCCGACGAGGATGCTTCCGGCCGCCCCTTCGTCGGACGCGCCGGCCAGCTTCTTAATAAAATCATCGAGGCCATCGGCCTCAAGCGCGAGGACGTGCTCATCGGCAACGTCAACCGCTGCCGCCCGCCCCAGAACCGCACGCCCACGACCGAAGAGGCGCGCACCTGCAAGCCCTTCCTCCTCCGCGAAATCAACATCGCCCGGCCCGACGTGATAGTCGTCCTCGGCAACACGGCGATGAAGAACCTGCTCGACACCAAGGAAGGCATCACGCGCCTGCGCGGACAGTTCCAGGACTACCGCGGCATCAAGGTCATGCCGACCTTCCACCCCGCATACCTCCTGCGCGACCCCTCGAAGAAGCGCGAGGTCTGGGACGACATGAAGAAGGTCCGCGACTACCTGAATGAAACGCGGAAATGAGTTCGCATTGCTTCGATTTGACTACTTGAGCAGCTCGGCAATATATTCTCTAAACGTGGGGTCTCAAAATAACTCGCTAAGTGAACTGGCACTTCTTGGGCTTTGCGAGTTATGAAGAAGGTGTTGAATTTCTGAAAGGAGTGGAAGCATGCCAAAGGAGCATCACAGTGACGGGAGTACTACGTACCGCACAAACGACGGCACCTACTCCGAAACGCGGGAACGTGACGGTAGTATGAGGGAGCATAGTCACGTCGAAACAGAATATGGCTGGTTTGGCGGCTCTCCGCAACGTGTCACTTATGACAAGAACGGAGTCGTAGTCAACGTTCAGGACATGAAGGACGACTAGGCTAGTTCGAGAGACCGCGTTAAGAGAGCGCCACATGGATTTACGTGGCGCTCTCTTAATTCTGAGGCATTTTCTTCAACCGCCTAGGGACCTATTCTGTAAGCCGTCCGGTTATGCAGGACAGCCTCTTCATAAGGCAACCGACGGAGTCGGACGAGACGCCCGACAAGGTCAACGCCGAGCTTCTGCGCCGCGCCAAGAGCCTGCCGCAGTTCAAGGAGCGCATCTTCATCTTCGGCGAGGGGCCGACGGGCGCGCGCGCGGCCGTCGTCGGCGAATCGCCCGGCCCGCCCGACATCGACTCGGGCCGACCCTTCATGGGGCCCGCCGGCCAGATGCTCGAACGCATCCTCTCAAGCATCGGCCTCGCCCGCTCGGACTGCTACCTGACCAACGTCGTCAAGGCCATCAGCCAGGGCGACGAGATTACGCCCGAGTGGCTCTCCTTCTTCACGCCTTACCTCCACCGCGAGCTATCGGCCGCGCGGCCCCGCGTCATCATCTCCTTCGGCAACACGCCGACGCGCGCGCTCCTTAAGACGAAGAAGCCCATCTCGCAACTGCGCGGCGAGTTCCACGACTACGAAGGCACGCCGCTCATGCCGACCTTCAATCCCGCTTACCTGCTGCGCGACCCTTCCAAGAAGCGCGAGGTCTGGGAGGACATGAAGAAAATCCGCGCCCTCCTCACCTCCTCCGCCAAGTGAACCCGGCGCCCCGCCCCTCCTCGGCCTCGGCCTCAAGGAGATGCTCGCCGACGAGATGGCCTCGGGCCCGCGCGCCATCCGCCGGCAGGCAATCAACGAGGCGCAGGCCGCCCGCGACGCCTTCGCCGCCCTCTCCTCGCAGGACGAGGCTAACCTCCTCACCTTTCAGACGCGGACGGTCCCTGCTTCACCTTTTCGCCGCTTCGCGTTAAGTTAGACGCCCGTGGTCAGCGTCGCCTCTCAGCCCCAAAACGTCGCCCCCGCCGCCCCGCTCTACGCCGAGGTCGCGCTCCCCCTGCGGCTCACGCAGACGTTCACCTACCGCCTCCCCGTCGCGCTGCGCGAGGACGCGAAGGTTGGCGCCCGACTCCTCGTCCCCTTCGGCCGGACCCTCGCCACCGGCTACGTCGTCGCCCTCCACGACGCGCTCGACCCCGCCGCCGAGATCGAAGACTCCGAAATCAAAGACGCCGAAGAACTGCTCGACGCCGACCCGCTTCTGACGCCGGAAGTTTTAGAAATCACGCGCTGGATAAGCGACTACTACGCCGCGCCCTGGGGCGAAGTCCTCAAGGCCGCGCTCCCCGCCGGCCTCAACTCCTCCATCGAGCAAATCGTCACCATCACTCCCGCCGGCCGCGACGAGTTGGCGAGACTCCCACGCCACCGCGCCGCGACCCCGAAGGCGCAGGTGCTACGGCTCGCCGCCTTGGAAGGCTCGACCACGCTGCGCGACGCCTCGCGCGAACTAGGTCAACCGCGCGCCGCCAAGGCCGTCCGCGAGCTTGCCAAGAACGGCTGGGTCACCGTCGCCCACCGCGCCCGCAGCGCTCAGGCCAAGGCGAAACGGCGCAAGGCCGTGCGCCTCCTCCAGCCCGACTCTCAAACGCCGGACGGCGCGCTCGCGCTCCCGGCCGCGCAGAAGAGAGTCGTCGAATCACTCATCGCCGCGGGCGGCGAAATGCTCTTCGCAGAGCTTCTGGAAGAAGCCGCCACCTCCGTCTCCACCGTCCAGTCGCTCGCACGCAAAGGGCTCCTCGAAGTCTTCGTCCGCGAAGTTCGCCGCGACCCACTCGCGGGCGCGCGCCTGCCCGACCGCGACGAGTTCCCCCTGACCGAAGAGCAAGCGGGCGCGCTCGAAGAGGTCAACGCGGCACAGGAGCGCGGCGGCTACGCGGCCTTCCTCCTGCACGGCGTCACCGGCAGCGGCAAGACCGAGGTCTACATCCGCGCCATGCGCCACGCGCTGCGCCGCGGACGGACGGCCATGATGCTCGTCCCCGAAATCTCCCTCACGCCCGTCTTCTCCCGACGCCTGCGCGCCCACTTCGGCGACGCCGTCGCCATCTTCCACTCGTCACTCACCACCGGCGAACGCTTCGACGAATGGAGCCGGCTGAAGAAGGGCGAGGCGCGCGTCGTCATCGGCACCCGCTCGGCCGTCTTCGCGCCCGTCTCCGACCTCGGCGTCATCGTCGTGGACGAGGAACACGAAGGCTCCTACCGCCAACAGGAATCGCCCTTCTACAACGGCCGCGACACGGCGGTGGTGCGCGCGCTCAAGGAGAAGGCCGTCGTCGTCCTCGGCTCCGCGACGCCCTCGATGGAGTCTTACCAGAACGCCCGCGCCGGCAAGTACCGGCACCTCCGCCTTCCCAGCCGCGTGGCGGGGCGCGCCATGGCCCGCGCCGAAGTCATAGACATGCGCGAAGTCTTCCGCACCGGAGGCAAGACGGAAGTCTTCGCGCCCGCCTTGCTGGAAGCGGTCGAAGAGACGCACGCCCGCGGCGAGCAGTCAATCATCCTTCTCAACCGCCGCGGCTATTCGAGCTTCGTCCTCTGCCGCACCTGCGGCGAGCGCATCAACTGCGCCAACTGCGACGTGACCCTCACCTACCACCGCAGCGAGCGCGCCCTCATCTGCCACTACTGCAACCTCCGCCAGCGAGTTCCCGAAGCCTGCCCCTCGTGCCGCGGCCAGTTCATCTACTTCATCGGCGAAGGCACCGAACAGCTCGAAGAAATCCTTCGCGCGCGCTTCCCCGCCCTCCGCATCGCGCGCCTCGACCGCGACACGACCGCCCGCCGCTCCACCTACGAGCAGGCGATTCTGAGTTTCGCGGCCGGCGAGCTGGACATGCTCGTCGGCACGCAGATGATTGCCAAGGGTCACGACTTCCCGAACGTCACCCTCGTCGGCGTCGTCTCCGTTGACGCCGGACTCGCCCTCCCCGACTTCCGCGCCGCCGAGCGGACGTTCCAACTCATCACGCAGGTCGCGGGCCGCGCCGGACGCGGCGACCTGCCCGGCCGCGTCCTCATACAGACCTACCACCCGCACCATTATTCTCTGCGCCACGCCTGCGCTCAGGACTACGAAGCGTTCTTCGAGGAGGAGATTAACTACCGCAGCAACCTCGCCTACCCGCCCTTCGTCGCCCTCGCCTCGCTGCTCGTCCACGGCGAGGAGCTGACGCGCGTGCAGGCGACGGCCGCCGAAGTCCGGCGCGCCCTCGACGACGCCAACGCCGACCGGCTGGTGCGCGTCCTCGGCCCCGCCCCCGCGCCCATCGCCCGCCTGCGCGGCGAGCACCGCTTCCAAATCCTCCTCAAGTCGCGCAACCGCCCGCGCCTGCGCTCGCTCGTCGAAATCGCACTCTCCGACGCCGCCCGCACGCCCGGCTGCGACGTGGGTTCCGTCAACGTCGAGATAGACCCCATCAACCTCATGTGACTTTGAACTTCCCCGCTCCTTTGTGCGATAAATTTTCACCATGAGACTTTCAGAGCTTGCCGAGCAGACGGGCGCGCGCCTCGAAGGCGACTTTGCCGAGGTCGAGATAACGGGCGCCGCCGGGCTCGACGTGGCCGAAGCGGGCCAAGTCACCTTCCTCGCCAACCCGCGCTACACGCCCCGCGTGCAGACGACGCGCGCCTCGGCCGTCTACCTCGCCGAATCGGTCGAACCGGGCCGCGCCGACATCGCGGTGCTGCGCGCCCGCGACCCCTACCTCGCCTACACGCGCGCCCTCCGCCTCTTCCACCCTGAGCCGGCCTTTGAAGCCTTCGTACACCCCTCCGCCGTCATCGACCCGACCGCCCGTCTAGGCCAAGGCGTCTTGATAGGCGCCTGCACGGTCGTCGGCCCCGGCTCGGTCATAGGCGACCGCGTCCGCCTCTTCCCCAACGTGACGATTTATGAAGACGTGACCGTCGGCGACGACACCGTCCTCCACTCCGGCGTCGCCCTGCGCGAAGGCACGCGCGTCGGCTCGCGCGTCCGCATCCATAACAACACGGTCATAGGCTCCGACGGCTTCGGCTACGCGAAGGACGAGGAAGGGCGCTGGCTCAAGATTCCGCAGGCCGGCCGAGTCGTCGTCGAGGATGACGTTGAGATAGGCGCCGGGACGACGATTGACTGCGCCTCGGTCGGCGAGACGCGCATCGCGCGCGGCGTCAAGATTGATAACCTCGTGCAGATAGGCCACTCCTGCTCGGTCGGCGAAGACTCCCTGCTCTGCGCACAGGTGGGCCTTGCCGGAAGCTCCGACATCGGGCGCCGCGTCATCCTCGCCGGGCAGGTCGGCGTCGCCGGCCACCTGCACATCGGCGACGACGTGGTCCTGACCGCCAAGAGCGCCACCAGCCACGACGTGCCCAACGGCAAAGTCCTCTCCGGCATCCCCGCCTTCGACAACCGCGACTGGCTGCGCTCGACGGCCGCCTTCCGCCGCCTCGGCGAGATGCAGCGCACCGTCCGCGCCCTCGAACAACGCCTCGCCGCCCTTGAACAAAACCGCGAGCAGTAGCTGTCGGGCCCACGTTGCAGACGGGGAGGAAATTTTTCTTGACAGGCGGGCCTCGGCTCCGGATAATAGAAATTGAAATCCATTTTCAAGTAGATTGGATTTCATTTCATACTTGATTCTTCCGAGGTGTTACAGGAAATGCAGTCAAACACCACAGCGGCGCACCTCCTCCAACCCGCGCGCCCCGGCCAGAAAGTCGAACTGGTCTTCGAGGACGGCGAGCGCCTCGCGCTGCGCTCCTACACGTGGACCGAAGGGCTCGGCTGGTGCTGCCAGAAGACCATCCGCCTCGACGCGGAACAACTCGAAGACCTCCACCACGCCGTCACGGTCGCACGCCACCGCCTCGCGCGCAACGGCTCCGGCCGCGACAGTAAACCCGCGCAAGTCATCAAGTTTCCTTCGCTCGCCTGAGGAAACTCATAAAGCTTTAAAACCGGAGCGGGGGGGGC
>DASZEK010000151.1:0-5252 GCA_035941045.1 Pyrinomonadaceae bacterium
CCCCCCCCCCCCCGACGCGTTTTCTCAGAAGGGCCAGATGCTGCCTCGCGGGCGCGAGTAGATGTCCTGCGCCGCGCCGGTCATGCGGCTGGCGCGGAGGATGGAGGCCGCGTCCACGAGCGTGCGCAGCGGGACCTGACCTGAGAAGGTGCGGTCGAACCGCTGCTCGGTGACGAAGAGCGGGAGCGTGAAGCCGGCGTCGAGGTCGTAGGCGACGCGGCCGTTGTTGCGGAAGGCCGACCAGACCGCGCCCGGTATCGAGCGCAGGTGGACGACCACCGGCAGGTTGACGCGCGAGCCGCGTCGGCCGCCGATTTTCAGCGCGCCGTCGTGGAAGCCCTCAATCGTCTCGTGGCCGCCGAGCCGCAGCCGGTAGTCGAAGTCCTTGAGCGTCACCGGCAGCAGGCCGTTCGAGATGTCGAGCCCGACGCTCAGCCGCGCCGTCTGGTCGCGGAAGTCGATGGACTCAAGCGTCAGCTCGCCGACCTTGATGTCAACGAGCCGCCCGCCCAAACGCCCGACCTGCCCGCGCCCCTGAGCCTGCGCTCCGGCCGCCAGCGCCGCCACGAACAGAAGGGCCGCGAGAGCCCTCGCCGCCCCGAAATTGCCGTAAAACTTTTTCATCTTCACACTTCCCTCCGCCCCGACTCTTAACAACCGGCGTGCCGCGCGGCGACCCGCCTAAATTCTTGAGACGCCAGGCTTTGTAGGGCGGCGGAAGGCTCCCGCTTATACGAAATCGTGACGGCCTGAATGGTATCGTGCGGCGCCGGCTTCAATGGTCGCCGGTCGGGGCCGTGCCGGTCCCGCCCATGTTGCCGAAGACGCCGCCAGCCCCGGCGTGCGTGGATGTCGCGCCCGTGAGGTCGCCCGTCTCGCGCACGCCCGTGTCGGCCTCCTTCGGCTCGTCCGAGGCGCGCAGCGCGCCCTCGCCGACCTTGTCCGTGCCGCCCGTGATGCTTTCGGCGTCGCCGCCCGTGTCCTTGTCGTCAGCCATGAATGGTCCTCCCTTTTTGTCTGAGCTTGCCTCTGCCTCGCGCACGGGGCGACAATAAATCCCCCGTCCGACTTTTACAAAGCCTTATGTGCGTGCGACTTCTTTTCGCCCTCTCGCTCCTCTCGCTCCTGTGCGCCGCGGCGCGCGGGGACGAACCGCCGCGACCCGGCCCCGGCGTCTCGCGCGAGCTCGCCCGCTGGCGCGCGGCCCACTACCGCGACGTGCGTTACCTGCTCTCGGTCCGCCTTGAGCGCGGCGCGGAGTTGATGCGGGGCGAGTTGAGAATCCGAGTCGTGCTCGACTCGGCGGCCGGCGACCTCGTGCTCGACTGGCGCGTGACGGACAAGAACGTGGACCCGGCCTCGCGCGTCTCCGACATCCACGCCAACGGCCGCGAGGTGCGCGACGCGCGCTTCGAGGACGAGCACGTCCGCATCCCCCGGCAGTATTTGAAGAGGGGTGAGAACGTCGTCACGATGAGCTTCGCCTCGCCCGTCAGCACCTCCGGCAGCGCCGTCACCCGCTACCTCGACCGCGAAGACAACTCCGAGTACGTCTACACGCTCTTCGTCCCCTCGGACGCTTCCACCGCCTTCCCCTGCTTCGACCAGCCGGACCTGAAGGCCCGCTTCACGCTCCGCGTCACGGCGCCCGAAAGTTGGACGGTCGTCTCGAACGCCGAGGGGCGCGTGCAGCCCGAGTTCGACGACACGAGCGGCGGACTCCCGCAGTCGCCGCCCGCGGGGGCGCGCTGGCACTGGTTCGCCGAGACCGAGCCCGTCAGCACCTACCAGTTCGCCTTCGCCGCCGGGCCGTTCGCCGAGTTCAAGGACGAAGGCTCGGCCTACAAGACCCGCCTCTTCGTGCGCCGCTCGAAGGCCGAGCGGGCGAAGAAGGAGAGCGCGGAAGTCTTCCGCCTCAACCGCGGCGCGCTGAAGTTCTTCGAGGACTACTTCGCGCACAAGTTCCCCTTCACGAAGTACGACCTCGTGCTCTTGCCTGAGTTCGCCTACGGCGGCATGGAGCACGCCGGCGCGACCTTCCTGCGCGAAGAGTCGGTCCTCTTCCCCTCGGACCCGACGGCCGGCGACCTGCTCTCGCGCGCCGACGTGATGCTGCACGAGGCGGCGCACCAGTGGTTCGGCGACCTCGTCACGATGCGTTGGTTCGACGACCTCTGGCTCAAGGAGGGCTTCGCCACCTTCATGGCCTACAAGGCGGTCGCGGCGCTGATGCCCGAGTACGACGCCTGGAAGGTCTTCCACCTTCGCAACAAGCCGCTCGCCTACCTGACGGACGTGACGAAGGGGACGACGCCCATCTTTCAGGAGATAGCGAACCTCTCGGCGGCCAAATCCGCCTACGGCAACATCGTCTACCGCAAGGCGCCCTCGATGCTCCGGCAGGCCGAGTTCTACTTGGGCGAGCGCGAGTTCCGCGACGCCGTCCGCCTCGTCGTCCGAGAGCACGCCTACGCGAACGCCACCTGGGACGACCTCGTGCGCGCCTTCGAGCGCACGTCCCGACGAAAGCTCGGCGCGTGGGCCGACGCGTGGGTCAAGCGGCGCGGGATGCCGGACGTGCGCGCGGGCTGGGACTACTCGCCCGGCGACCGCTCCGTCAAATTAATTCTCAAGCAGCGCGACGTGCTCGGCGAGGGCGGCGTCTGGCCGATGCGGGTGAAGGTCATTCTCGTCTACGAAGGAGGGGCCGCGCACGTCGCGCCGGTCCTCCTTTCCGGGGACACCGCCGCGGTGAACGTCGCGTCGCCCGGCGGGCGGCCGTCCTTCGTCTTCGCCAACTCCGAGGACTACGGCTACGGCCGCTTCCTCCTCGATGAAGTGAGCCGCGCCTACGTCGTCAAGAATCTCGGCGCCGTCAGGGACGACTTCCTGCGCGCGCTCCTCTGGGGCTCGCTCTGGGACTCGGTGCGCGAGGCCGAGATGGCGCCCGCCGACTTCGTCGAGCTAGCCATCCGCGAGGCCGCGCGCGAACGCGACGACGTGGCCCTCCAGTTCATCCTCTCGCGCGCCGCGACCGCCTTCACGCGCTACCTCTCCGAAGAGCAGCGCCAGCGGCTCGCGCCGCGCTTCGAGGCGATGCTCGGCGAGCGGATGATGAAGGCCGAGACGGCGGGCCTGCGCATCACCTACTTCCGCACCCTGCGCGAAGTGGCGACGGGCGACGCCGTGGCGACGCTGCGCGACATCCTGACCGGCAAGCTTCAGGTGCCGGGCATGACCCTGCGCGCGCGCGACCGCTTCGACATCCTCAGAGTCTTCTACGAGCGGAGCACCCCCGACCCCGCGGACAGAAAAATCCTCGACGACATCGACAAGTACGTCGAGCGCACCGCGCGCGAGGAAGGGGGCGACGACGCGCGTCGCTACGCCTACGCGGCGCGCGCCGCCGGGAACGACCCCGAGGTGAAGAAGAAGTATTTCGAGCAGTACCTCGGCGACAAGGATTTGCCGGAGAGCTGGATAGAAGCGAGCCTTTCATCCTTCAACTCGCCGCGGCAGTCGGCGCTGACCTTCCCCTACCTCGCGCCCGCGCTCGGGGAGCTTCCCGCCCTGAAGCGGACGCGCAAGATTTTCTTCGTCAACGGCTGGCTCGCCTCCTTCATCGGCGGCCAGTGCGACGAGCGCGCGCTCGGGGCCGTCGGCGGATTCCTCGAAAGCGAGAAGACTCTGGACGAGGACCTGCGGCGCAAGGTGCTCGAAGCCGCCGACGGGCTCGAACGCTGCGTCCGCATCCGTCGGCGCTACGCCGCCGCGGCGCCGTGATAAAATCCCCCGCGAGCGAAGCCACCCCTCCGCAGACAACTACTCGGGCCTTTACGAAGGAGCAAGACGAAATGGCTACCGAAGTCATGGGGCGAGAGCAGCCGGCCGAACCTCTGTTGAAGCGCAGGCGCGCGACCGTCGAAGAGTTCTGGGCGCTGCCGGAGTCCGTACTTCCTACCGAGTACGTCAACGGAGAAATCATCATGCCGCCTACGCCGACCGTACTCCATCAAGCAGTCCTGGGGAACCTTTACTACGTGCTGCGAACTTTCGTCGAACGCGTCGGCTTGGGGCGCGTGTTCACTTCACCTCTTGATGTGGTGCTGCCGACGGGCGATGTCGTCCAGCCTGACATCTTCCTTCTCACGCCGAAGCAGACTGAGAAAGCACTCGGCGCCAAGCGCGTCGAGGCGGTGCCGCTGTTCCTGATAGAGATTCTGTCGCCCGGCTCCGTCAAGCACGACACGATGACGAAGCGGGCGCTCTACGAAAAGTGCGGCGTGCGCGAGTATTGGATAGTTGACGCGCGGGAGCGGAGCATCACGCAGCTCGTCCTGCGCAAGAAGCATTTCGTGGTGACGGAACTGGGCGAAGGCGACACCGTTAAGGGTGTGGTGCTCGCGGGGTTCGAGGCGAACGTGGGCGAACTAATCGGGTCTTAGCAGGGGCGGGCGACGAGGGGGGACGTTGAAGGACGGAAGGATTCGCATCGTCACGTACAACGTGCACAAGTGCGTGGGGCTCGACCGGCGCACGCGGCCGGCGCGCATCGCGGCCGTGCTGCGCGAGTTGGATGCTGACGTGGTCGGACTCCAGGAGGTCGTCAACGTCGAGGACGACCAGCGGCGCGAGCACCACCAGGCGCGATTCATCGCCGAGGAGTTGGGCTACGAGTTCCGCATCGGCGAGAACCGCAAGCACGCGGGCGGGGCCTACGGCAACGTCGTCCTGACGCGCCTGCCCGTCGAGCGCTGCTGCAACTACGACATCACGTGGCGCTGGCGGGAGCCGCGCGGCTGCCTCCGCGTGGACGTTCGCATGGGCCAGGCGCCCGGCTCGCCCGTCATGCACTTCTACAACGTCCACCTGGGCACGGCCTTCATGGAGCGGCGCGGGCAAGGGCGAAGGCTGGTGAGCGAGCACGTGCTGCGCGACCCGCGGCTCGACGGCCCGCGCGTCGTCGTCGGCGACTTCAACGAGTGGACGCACGGGCTCGCCTCCCGATTGCTGGGGGAGGAGTTGAAGAGCGCCGACGTGAGGCAGCACCTCCGGACGCGCCGCACTTATCCGGGGCCGCTGCCGCTCTTCCACCTCGACCACGTCTACTACGACCCGCTGCTCACGCTCGAACGCCTCTCGCTGCACCGCAGCCGCATGTCGCTCGTCGCCTCGGACCACCTCCCTCTCATCGCCGACTTCCACCTCAACGGACAGTGACGACAAAAGAGAAGGGCGCGGAGAAATATTAT
>DASZEK010000152.1:0-60905 GCA_035941045.1 Pyrinomonadaceae bacterium
CACGCGGGAAACAAAACGGTGAGTTGCAGATGACGTGCCAGAGGCCGTCAGCCGCCCATGCGCTGCCTGACCTTGTCGATGTGCTTGACGGTTTCGGGGCCGTTGTCCTTCGCCACGGCGAAGAGCTTTTCTATCTCGGGCCGGTACTGTTTGAGGACCTCGGGGTCCACGTTCTCCAGGTAGACGAGCGTGTTGATGACGCCGCTCTTGTTACCGGGGTCGGCGAGCGCGGAGGTGACCGCCTCTTTGACGGCGCCCGCGTCGCGCTTCTTCTCGATGATGAGGCGCGTGGTGGCCCCGATGCGCGTGCCCCGGTCGGCGGCGAAGATGTCGGCGACCTTCGCCGGGTTCGCGGGGCGCGGCGGCGTCGCGTTGGCGTTCTGAGCTGTGGGCGCGGGCGTCGGGGCCGCGGTGTTCGTGGCGGTTCCCCCGAGGGGGTCGCTCGGCGGCGGCGGCCGGGGCGGCGTCGGCGTCGGGCGCGGCGCGCCGGTGAGGCCCGCGATTAGCTCCTGCGCCTCGTAGTCGATGTCCGGGTCTGAGGAGAGTTGGACGACTTTGTTGAAGTCGCCGACGGCCCGCTCCTTCTTACCGAGGACGGCGTAGGACTGCCCGCGGTAGAAGTAGGCGTCAACGTAGTTGGGGCACTCGGCCAGCGCCTCGTTGAACTGTAAGACGGCCGCCGCGTGGTTGCCGTCCTTGTCGATGAAGGTCAGCCCCTTGCCGGTCAGGTCGGCGGCCTTCTGGCTCGCGTCGCGGCTGCACCCGCTCGGCCCCGGCTTCGGCGGCGAGCTGTTCACGACGGGGCCGCCGACGTTGCCGTCGTTCGCGACCGGGCCGGGGCCGCCGCCGCGCAACATGCGGAAGGCCGCGAAGCCGAGTGCCGCGACGAGCGCGACGCCGACCGCGAAGTAGAGCCACGTCAGTCGCGGCGGCGGCGCGGGGCGGCTGACGACCCCGGTCGCGTCGTAGGGCCTTTTGATGAGGTCGGCCACGGCCCGCAGCACGTCTTGCAGGTTCGGGTCGTCGTCGGAGCCGTCCCACTCCGAGAGGTCGCCCATCTGGAACTGCCGGAAGCCGAGCGGCGGCGTCACCTTCTCGACCAGCATCGAGACGAGGACGTTGCGAGCGGCGCCCTCCTGCGCCTCGTCCTTCACCCAGTCCGACGCCGCCGAGGTGCGCGACCAGAGCACGACGACCGCCTTCGCGGCGGCCAACTGCTCGGCTATCACGTCGCCGTACCGACGACCCGGCGGGATGACCTTGTCCCACCAGACCGTCCAGCCCTGCCGCTCGAAGACGCGCGCGAGCCTTTCGGCGTTAGGCCGGTCTTCGCGCGCGTAGCTGATGAAGATGTCGCTCATCGAATCACACCCGCGGCTTCGGCAGAAGCGGCTCGCAGTTGAGGGTTTCGGGGCCGCGCTCGGTGCAGGCGGCGTACTTGGCGCCCTCGTACATGGTGACGCCCGCGTGGTCGCCGCGCGCGTTGACGACGTAGAAGTTGATGCCGAAGGCGGGGTTGCCGTCCTTGTTGAGGAGGCGCTTCTCGATTGTGTTGGCCTTGATGCGGCGCAGGGCTTCCATGCCGGCGTCCTTGGGCGAGCGGCCGCGGCGCATCTCCTCGACGATGAGGAAGGAGGCGAGGCTGAAGAGGTTGGCCTCACCTCTTCCGGTCGAGCCCGCGGCGCCGACCGCGCCGTCCACGTAGAGGCCGGCGCCGAGGATGGGCGAGTCGCCGACGCGCCCCGGTATCTTCCACGACAGCCCGCTCGTCGTCGTCACGCCGCAGACCTCGCCCTTCGAGTTGACGCCGTTGCAGTTGATGGTGCCGTAGAAGTGCTCCTCGCGGATGAGTCCCTCGCGCACCATCTTCAGCGTCTCGCGGCGCCACAGCTCGGCGCGCTTCGCGGGGTCGAGGTAGTGGCCGGGGTCGGTGCGCCGCTTCCATTCGAGCCAGAGCTTGCGCGAGTGTTCGGTGTTCAGGTCGTCTTCTACACGGAAGCCCATGTTGCGGGCGAAGAGTTGCGCGCCGTGGCCGACGAGCAGGTGGTGGTCCGTGTTCTCCATGACGGCCTTCGCGACGAGCGAGGGCGTGCGCACGCCTTCGAGCGCGGCGACGGCCCCGGCGCGCTTCTTCGGCCCGTGCATGCAGGACGAGTCGAGCTGCACGACGCCGTCGGCGTTCGGCAGGCCGCCGTAGCCGACGCTGTCGTCCAAGGGGTCGAGTTCGACGATGTTGACGCCCGCAATCAACGCGTCGAGCACGTCGGCGCCGCCCGTCATCATCTTGAAGGCGCGCTCGACGCACGTCTCCGTGCCGCCGTTCTTGTAGACGTTGCCGTTGGCCGAGGCGACGACGACGGGCCGCACGCCCTGCCTCAAGACCGACGGCCCGGCGAACGTCTTCTTTGAATAGCCGAGCACCAGCCCGGCCGCCGCGGTGCGGCCGAGGAATTCGCGCCTTCTCAGTTTTTTGCTCATGAGTCCTCCGGTGGGTCGGCCGCCTTAACGCTTGTCGTGTTTGACGACGGCGCCGTTCTTCATGACGAAGTGGACGCGCTTGAGGGCGTCTATCTTGTCGAGCGGGTTGTCGGGCGTGGCGATGATGTCGGCGAAGAGGCCGGGGCGAATCGCGCCGCGCTCGGCCTCGACGCCGAGCAGGCGGGCCGCGTTCGCCGTCATCGCCTTCAGGATTTCGCGCGGCGGCATCCCGGCCGCCACGTAGCTGTCAACCCAGGTGATGCTCTGCGTGCCGCGCGTGTACTCAGGCAGGTCGAGGATGGCGTCGGTGGCGAAGGCGATGGGGAGGCCGAGTCGGTAGGCCGCGCCGAGGCGGTCAATCACGTCGCGGTACTCCTTGGCAATCCCCTCCTTGTCGCTGCGGAACTGGCCGAGCATCCACTCGGGGAAGGGCGTGAAGGCCATGACGACGCCGTTGCGCTTGGCGACGGCGAGGTCTTCCTCGGAGATGCCGTTGGCGTGCTCGATGGAGGCGACGCCGGCCTCGGCCGCGTTGTGCGCCCCGGCCTGAGTCCAACAGTGGGCGGCGACTTTGAGGCCCATCAGGCGGGCCTCCTCGATGACGAAGCGGATGTCCTCGACGGAGTAGATGTAGGGCTGGTCGTCAACGACGAGCTTGATGACGCGGGCGCCGAAGTGCGCGTTCTCGCGGACGGCCTTGCGCAGCTCGTCGCGCGTGTCGGCGAAGAAGTATTCGGGCTCGGCCAGTCCGCGCTTGTCGGGGCGGACGTGGAACTGGCCGCCGAAGGGGGCGATGATGCGTCCGGCCGTCTGCATCGTCGGGCCGGGAATCATGCCCTGCTCGATGGCGCGGCGGACGCTGACGCAGGCGTAGTTGCCCTCGTTGCCCACGTCGCGGACGGTGGTGAAGCCGGACTCCAACATCGTGCGGGCGTTGACGACGCCCTGCACGGAGCGGAAGGTGTCGGGGTCGTTGAGCGTCGTGTAGTAGTAGCTGCCGCGGTCGCGCTGCATGTTGACGGACATGCAGAGGTGGGTGTGGGCGTCGAAGAGGCCGGGCATGACGGTCGAGCGCGAGAGGTCGATGACGGCGGCGCCCGAGGGGATTTTCACGTCCGGGCCGACGGCCTTAATCTTATCCTTCTCGACGAGGATGATTTGGTTCTGCGCGGCGGCGGCGCCCGTCTCGGGGTCGATCAGGCGCCCGGCGCGGATGGCCGTCACCTGCCCGCGCGCGGCCGAGGAGACGATTAAGAGAAGAAGAAAGGTTAAGAGGCGGCGTTTCATCTTTTACTCCTCCCGCAGCGTGAGTACTTTGAGGACCCACTCGTCGGGGTCGAGGGCGACGGACTGTGGCCGGGCGTCGAGCTTGAAGTCGAAGGTCTGCTGACGTTGATTAACTTCTATCGTCTCGCGCTTGGCCGTGTCGCCCGTCTTGAACTCGACGGCGAGCGGCATGCGGAACAGGGTCGGCTGTTGGCGCTGCGCGACCCGGAGGCGGAGCGTTTTGGCGGCCTCGTCCCAGCGCCACGCGGCGTCGTAGACGGGGTGGCCGGGCTCGTAAATCCACTGTCGGAAGAACCAGTCGAGCGGGCGGCCGTGGTGGAACTCCATGACGCGGCGGAAGTCTTCGGTGAGCGCGGTGCGGTCGCGGTAGGTGCGGTAGTAGTCGCGCACTCCCGCGAAGAATTTCTCGTCGCCCATCAGGCCGCGCAGCATGTGCAGCACCCAGGCGCCCTTCTGGTAGTTGTTGCGGTTGAGGAGCTTGAAGAGGTCCGTGACGGCGGGGTCGTAGACGGGGCGCGTCGGCGCCTCCTTGTCTTCGACGTAGCGCCTGCGGTCGTCCGCCATCTCGCGGAGGAAGCGTTCGCGCCCCTCGGCGTGCTCGAAGAAGAGGTTGCCGAAGTAGGTGGCGAAGCCTTCGCTCAGCCAGAGGTGGTGCCAGTCGGATTCGGTCACGGAGTCGCCGAACCACTGGTGCGCTATCTCGTGAGCGACCGTGCCTTCAAGTCTGCCTGTGCCGTTGTACGCCTTCTCGTCGAAGAAGATGGCGGAGGAGTTTTCCATGCCGCCGAACTGCGTGGAGGATTGGACGAGGGCCAGCTTCTCGAAGGGGTAGGGGCCGACGAGTTGCGAGTAGTATTCGAGCATGCGGAGCGCGCGGCCGTGGTCGCGCAGGCCGTGGTCGCGGTCCTTCGGGTAGAGGTAGTGGAGCAGCGGCGTGCCGTCCCACGAGCCCGCGTTGACGACCGCGAACTCGGTGGCGCCGATGACCATGCAGTAGACGGGGACGGGCACGCGCTCGCTCCAGTGCGTGAGGCGCGTGCCGTCCTGCCGGCTCGTCGTCTCGATGAGTGCGCCGTTGGCGACGACATCGAAACGCGCGGGGGCGACGACGAAGAACTCGACGGTGGCCTTGTCGTAAGGGTGGTCGATGGAGGGGAACCAGTGGTGCGCGCGGTTGGGCCAGTTGTCGGCGAAGACGGTCGGGTCGCCGTGCCTGCTCTTCTTGATGAAGAGGCCGTCGGTCGGGCGGCCGTGATACTTGACGACGACGGAGAGCTGACGGCCTCGTTGATACGGAGAGGGAAGAGTGATGAGGAGGCGTTCGCCCTCGCGCCTGTGCGCGGCCTTCGCGCCGTCAACCGTCACCGAGTCAACGGCGAGGGCGCCGAAGTCGAGCGGTATCTCGCGCAGGTCGCCGTTGACGTTGAAGACGATTTCGGCCTCGGCGCCGATTTCGCCGGAGGCGTCCTTGAGGTCGAAGCGGAGGCGGTAGTGGACGGCGTCGAGGGCGTCGAGCCGCGGGTAGCTGTCGCGCGCGTGGGCGGGGAGGCAGAGCAGAAGGAGGAACGCCAGCGCGCGGGCAACTCGCCGCGCCGAGGCGGCTACAAAGGGTCGCATAGGAACCTCTCCCCGGTCAGAAGAAACAGCAGGCGAAAACTTTTGAAGTGGGGCGCGTCAGGCGCCGAGGCTGCGGTGCGTTACCCGCCTGTTATACACCAACCGGCGCCCGCACCGCACGCGGGTTCTACGGCGGAAGTTTTTCGCGTGCTATGATGCGGGGGCTCTCCCTTACAACTCTTTCGACGGGAAGGAAGGGACGCGTATGCGCACACGCCGGACACTGTTTCTGCTGCCGCTCCTGCTGGCCTCGGCCTTCGTGCTGACGGCCTGCCCGAGCCGCACCACCATCAACAAAATCAACGCCGACCCGCAACGCTACTTCGACAAGGAGGTCGGCGTGGCCGGCACCGTGACGGACAGCTACGGCGTGCCCTTCGTCGGCGGCGCTTACGAGTTGGACGACGGCACGGGCCGCATCTGGGTTGTCACCGAGCGGACCGTGCCCTCGCGCGGCGCGAAGGTCGGCGCCAAGGGCCGCGTCTTCTCGGGGCCGGCGCTGCGCGGCCGAACGTTCGGCGTGGCGATCCGCGAATCCGACCGCCGCACGAAATAACCTTCCCGATGCAACTCGTCCGCGGCCTCGACGAAGAGTTCGCGCGCCTGCACGCGCGCTCGGTCGCGCTCGTCAAGGCCCTGCCGCCGGAGAGGCTCTACTGGCAGCCGCCGGCCAAGCGCCGGCGTTTCTTCCCCGTCTACTCGTGCGGCGAGCACGTCCTGCGCGCGTCGGCCGCCGTCGAGCAGACCTTCGGCGGCATCACCGTCAACCTCTGGGACGACCCCTTCGAGTGGACGCTGCCCGAGACGCTCCCGACGCCGGAGAGCGTGCTCGGCTACTTGGAAGAGGCGGAGGCCACGCGCCGCCGCGCCTTCTCCTTCTTCCGCTCCGACGCCGACCTCTCCAAAGAGATTGCCACGCCCGCCGGGCCGCCCCGCACGCTCTTCGCCCTCGCCCTCGAAACCCTCGCCCGCGCCGCACACCATCAGGGCCGCGCCTACGCCACCTTCCGCCTCTTCTCCGACGCCCGCCTGCCCGAAGTTTAGGCGACCGCCGGGGAACCCCGGCGCGGCGGTTGCCGTAAGATTTCGCTGGCTGTAAAGTTTGTGCGCCATCCCGCTCGGACTAATTAGGAGAGATAGATGTTCTGCCCAAGGTGCGGCCAAAAACAGCTTTCGGACGGCACACGCTTCTGCTCTTACTGCGGCTTCGGGCTCGAAGTCGTGTCGCAACTGCTGCCGACCAACGGGCAACTCGGGTGGCATCAGCCAGCGCCCGCCGGCCCCGCCCAGGTCACGCCGCGGCAGAAGGGACTCCGGCAGGGCGCGATGCTGTTGGCGAGCACCTTCCTCGTCGTTCCCCTCATCGCCATCATCGGCTACGGACTCCTCGGCCTGCCGGGCGAGCTTGTCGCCGTCGCCGCCATCATCTGCTTCGTCGGCGGCGTCCTCCGCATGCTCTACGCCCAGTTCATAGAGGAGGGCGGGGCGCCGGGCGCGCAGGCACTCCCGTCTTACGTGCCGCCGGCCGTCCCGCCCAACTACCTCGGCACGCCCGCCCAAGGCTCGGCGCTCCCGCCCGCGCAGCAGCCGGCCGCGGGCTTCCGCCCCCGGAGGTTCGACACCGGCGAGCTTGTCACGCCGCCCCCCAGCGTCGTTGACCACACCACGCGCCTGCTCGACAAACAGACAAATGAGTCGCCCGAGAAGTGAGGGCGAAGACCGGAGCGCCGCCGACCCGCGCCCGCTCGCCGAACGACTGCGCGAGCGCGTACGGCTCGGAGGCCCCTTGAGCTTCCGCGAGTGGATGAGCGCGGCGCTCTACGACGAGCGCGAGGGTTACTACCGGCGCGGCGTCGAGCGGTGGGGGCGCGCGGGCGACTACCGCACGAGCCCGGAAGTGAGCCCGCTCTTCGCCGCCACCTTCGCCCGCTACTTCGCCGCGCTCCACGAAGAGCTGGGACGCCCCGACAGCCTTCTTCTCGTCGAGGCCGGCGGCGGCGCAGGCCACTTCGCCCGCGTTCTGCTCTCGACGCTCGAACGCGACCGGCCCGAAGTCTTCGGCAAAACCCTCTACGTCTTCGACGAGGTGAGCGAACGTTCGCGCCAGCACGCCGCCCTCCTGCTCGCGCCCTTCGCCGACCGCGTCGAGTTCCGCGCGCTTGAAGATGTGACCGGGGCGTCTGTCGTCTTCTCAAACGAACTGCTCGACGCGCTGCCGGTCCACCGCGTAAAGATGAGCGCGGGCGTTTTGCGCGAGCTGTTCGTCGGCCTCGACGGTGAAGGGAATTTTATCTGGGCCGAATCCGAGCCCTCGACGCCGCGCCTCGCCGAACACTTCGCGCGCGCGGGCCGCGAACTCGCCGAAGGTCAGGAGGCCGAGGTCAACCTCGACGCCGAAGATTGGATTGCGCGCGCCGCACGCGCCGCCGCCACCGGCGGCTACGTCGTGACGGTTGACTACGGCGCCGAGGCCACGGAGCTTTACCGCGCGCCCGAGCGCGGGCAAGGCACGCTGCGCGCCTTCCGCCGCCACGCCTTCGTCGAGGACGTTCTGAGCGACCCCGGCGAGCACGACCTGACCACCACCGTTGACTGGACCCAAATCAAGAACGCGGGCGAGCGCGCCGGCCTCAGAACACTCCTGCTCGAACGTCAGGACTCGTTCCTGCTCCGCGCCGGCCTGCTCGAACAGCTTGAGCGCGAGACGGCGCTCGCCGCAGACGAGGCCGAGGTCGCACGCCTCCGGCTCGGCGCCCGCGAGATGATTCTGCCGGGCCGGATGGCTTCGAGTTTTCAGGTGCTCGTCCAGAAGAAGGTTTAGCCCACACCCTTTGGAGAACGCGATGAAAAGACTGCTTCTGCTCTCCGCCGCCGTCTTCGGCCTCGTCTGCGCCCCGGCCGCGCGCGCGCAGACGACGCCGTTCCTGTCCGACGACGAGATTCGCACGCTCTCGAACGAGATTTCCGGCGACCGCGCCTTCGAGCACATCCGCTGGCTGACGCACTGGCACCGCGACTCCGGCATGGAAGGCTTCTTCAAGGCCCGCGACTACGTCATGCAGGCGTTGAAGGAGGCGGGCGTGGACGAGGTGCGCTTCGTCGAGCAGCCGCTTCCGAGGGCGAACTACACGGCGCGCTCCGCCGAGCTTTGGATGGTCGAGCCCGTCGAAGTCAAACTCGCCGACATCGGCGAGCACGCCGTCTACCTCGCCGACGGGAGCCACGACGCCGACGTGACGGCCGACCTCGTCTTCGTCGGCGAAGGCGAGGAGGAAGACTTCAAGGGCCTCGACGTGACGGGCAAGATTGTCCTGACGACCGGGCCGCCGCAACTCGCCGTCGAGAACGCGGTCAGGAAGCGCGGCGCCCTCGGCGTCGTCACTTACCAGACCTCCGAGGGCCGCAGCCCGATGGACTTCCCCGACCAGGTCGCGTGGTCGCGCATCGACGGCGAAACCCCAACGGGCGGCCGAGACACGTTCGCCTTCGTCCTCCCGCCGCGCAAGGGCGACGCCCTGCGCCGCATCCTCGCCTCCGCCGCGCCGCAGGATTACTTCGCCACCGGCAAGGTCACGCCCGGCGGCCGGGTCCGCGTGAAGGCGAAAGTTGACACCGAGTTCGGCCCCGCCGACCGCGGGCGCACGGGCTTCGTCGAGGCCGTCATCCGCGGCACGCGGCCCGACACGCAGCAGATAGTTTTGACCGCCCACTTGCAGGAGGAGCAGGGCTCGGCCAACGACGACGGCTCGGGCTGCGCCAACCTGATTGAACTGGCGCGCGTCTTCAACAAGCTCATCCGCGAGGGCAAGATTAAGCGCCCGACGCGCGACCTGCGCTTCTGGTGGACCGACGAAATCTATTCCGAGTACCGCCTCTTCCGCGACCGCCCCGAGGAGGCGAAGAAGATTCTCGCCAACGTCCATCAAGACATGACGGGCGCGAACCTCGCCATGGGCAGCCGCGTGCAGCACCTCATCTTCGCGCCCCACTCGCGCACCTCCTACCTCGACGCGCTCTTCGAGAGCGTCGGCACCTTCCTCATCCAGACCAACAACCCCTTCCTCGCCGCCAGCCGGCAAGGCGGACTCCCGCGCCCGCACACGCGCCCGCTCTACTCGACGCGCGGCACCCGGCAGGGCTACAACGCCCGCTTCGTTCCGCACTTCGGCTCCTCCGACCACCTCGTCTTCCTCGAAGGCGCCATCGGCATCCCCGCCGTCGGCATGATTAACTGGGACGACCCCTTCATCCACTCCTCCGACGACGACCTCTTCCAGATAGACCAGACGACGCTGCGCCGCAACAACTTCCTCATCGGCGCGATGGCCTACTTCCTGACAAAAGCCGACGAGCGCGACGTGCCGCTCCTCGTCTCCGAGACTTACGCCCAAGGGTCGAAGCGCGTCGCGGCCGACCTTCAGGCCGCCTTCAGGATTCTCCTCGAAAGCAGGGGCGAGCCGGACGGCGGCTGGAAGCGCGCGGCCTTCGTCGTCGAAGCGGGACTGCTGCGCGAGGAGCGCGCGCTCGACTCGATTCGCGTCTTCGCCACGAGTCCCGAGTCGGCCGCGGTCATCGAGGACATGAAGCGCGCGCTGTCGCAGGGGCAGGCGGCGCGGGGCGAGCTGGCGCAGTTCTACAAACGCCTGCGCGGCTCGGCCCCTCTGCTGCCGGCGCCGCTGACGGCGGCCGAGCAGGCGGCCTCGAAGAAAATCCCCGCCAACGCGGCCCGGCTCGAAGAGTATTTCGCCAACCGCGCCCGCGTCCCCTACTCGGCCTCGGGCAAGCTCCACGGCCTGATGCGCGCCGAAGTCTTCAACTTCGTTGACGGCCGCCGCTCCTACTTCGACATCTACAAGGCCGTCTACGCCGAGGCCGCCGCCGCCGGGAGCTGGTATTACGGCACGGTCACGCTCGAAGACGTGGTCCGCGTGCTCGACGCGGGCGTCGCGGCCGGGGCTTTGAGGTTGAAGTAAAGGCCGGCGGAGCCGTTCAGTCAAAGCTACTTGGGAGGCCGAAATCGATACAGGCCGGGGGGAGGGGGTCGCCGCGCGCGGCCCCCTTTGCCGTTGTTAAGTATTGCGGGTACAATGAGTTTCAAGGATTCAACCGAAACAGACGGGGCCGTGGGAACGGTGCTTGCTATGGAGGGGCGGGTGCTTTGCAGGCCGGCAGGTTGCGGCCCACGCGGGGCCGCTCCGGCGGCATCCAACCCGTCGAAATACATAAATTTGCGGTCCTCTGGAGACTCATGACGGGTAACATCAACACACAGCCTTTGCCGGAGGAAGAGGGGCGGGAGGGCTCGCGCCAGCCGGGCAGGGCCGCGCGCGGCGAGTCGCTGCCGCTCTTCAACCGCGAGTTCAGCCAGATCGAGTTCTACCGCCGCGTGCTCGAAGAGGCGCTCGACCCCCGGCAGCCGCTCCTTGAGCGCCTGAAGTTCCTCTCCATCTTCACGGAGAACCTCGACGAGTTCTTCATGATTCGCGTCTCCGGCCTTCAGGAAGCCGTCGAGGAGCAGGTCGCGGACCTCTCGCCCGACGGCATGGGGCAGTCCGACCAGTTGCTCGAAATCCGCGAAAGGCTCCTGCCGCTCTTCGCCGAGCAGTCGCGCTGCCTGCGCGAAGATGTCTTGCCGGCCTTGGCCGAGGCCGGCGTCCGCGTAGTCTCCTACCACACGCTGTCGCTGCCGGAGCGGCAGGCGATGCGCGACTTCTTCAAGCGGAAGGTCCTCCCCGTCCTGACGCCGCAGGGCGTTGACCCCGGACACCCGTTTCCTTACATCTCCAGCCGCAGCCTGAACCTCGGCCTGATGGTCGAGCCCATCCCCGAGCACGGCATCACGCGCTCTCTGACGGGCAAGGTCGAGCCGCGCTTCGTCCGCGTCAAGGTGCCGCCGCTCGTCCCGCGCGTCGTCCCCGTCGGCGACGGCGAAGACAAGTTCATCCTCCTCGAAGAGCTGATCGCGGCCAACCTCGAAACGCTCTTCCCGCGCATGAAGGCCGGCCAGTGCCACGCCTTCCGCGTGACGCGCGACGCCGACGTTGAAGTCCGCGAGGAGGAGGCCAACGACCTCCTCGGCGAGATGGAGCAGACCTTGCGCAAGCGCCGCTTCGGCACCGCCGTCCGGCTCGAAGCCGCCGCCACCATGCCCGACGAGATGGTCGCCTACCTGACCGAGTCGCTCGGGCTCAAGGCCGAGGACGTTTACAGAATCGAAGGCCCTCTGAACATCCCCGACCTGATGCGCCTCTACAAGCTCGAACGGCCCGACCTCAAGGACGAGCCCTTCGAGCAGAAGACGCCGCCGCGCCTCGCGGGCCGCGACGACGACCTCTTCGCCGTCATCCGCGAGCGCGACCTGCTGCTCCATCACCCGTACACGACCTACAAGCTCGTCACCGACTTCATCGACCGCGCGGCCAAAGACCCGGACGTGGCGGCCATCAAGATTTGCCTCTACCGCACGGGCCAGCAGTCGCCCATCCCGCAGTCGCTCATCGAGGCGGCCGAGGCCGGCAAGCAGGTGACGGCGCTCGTGGAGCTGAAGGCGCGCTTCGACGAGGAGAACAACATCGAGTGGGCGAAGCGGCTCGAAGAGTCAGGCGTCCACGTCGTCTACGGCGTGATGGGCCTGAAGACGCACTGTAAGGTGGCGCTCGTCGTCCGACAGGAGGGCGACAACCTCAGGCGCTACGTCCACGTCGCCACCGGCAACTACAACCCCGTCACCGCCAACTTCTACACCGACCTCAGCCTCTTCACCGCCGACGAAGACATCGGCGCCGACGCCACCGACCTCTTCAACTTCCTGACCGGCTTCTCGCGCCAGAAGGAGTACCGCAGGCTCTTCGTCGCGCCCTCGAACCTGCGCGAGAAGATGACGGCGCTCATCCGCCGCGAGGCCGAGCACGCCCGGCAGGGCCGCCCCGCCCGCATCGTCGCCAAGATTAACCGGCTGGCCGACACGCAGGTCATCGGCGAGCTTTACGAGGCTTCGCGCGCGGGCGTCGACATCGACCTCATAGTGCGCGGCATCTGCATGCTGCGCCCCGGCGTCGAAGGCTTCTCCGAGAGGATTCGCGTGCGCAGCGTCGTCGGCCGCTTCCTCGAACACAGCCGCGTCTTCTACTTCCACAACGGCGGCGAAGAGGAGCTTTACACGGGCAGCTCCGACTGGATGCCGCGCAACCTGAACCGCCGCGTCGAGACGGTCGCGCCCGTCCGCGACCCGGCGCTCAAGAGTTACCTGAAGGACCAGTTACTTGCCGCCTACCTGCGCGACAACGTCAAGGCGCGCGAGCTTCGGCCGGACGGCGCTTACGCGCGCCCCCCGCGCGCCGACGGCGAAGAGGACTTCAACGCCCAGCTTTATTTCATCGCCGCCCCCGAGCCGGGGTGAGCCGGGAGGGGGAAACTTTTGGAGGGGAATCGGCAGCCATGAACAGGCTTCAAAGGATTTGTTTCGCGCTCCTTCTCGTCGCGGCGCTGGCGTTCGAGTCGGACGTGTCGGCCGGGCAGAAGAAGAAGGCCGAGGAGATGCCGCAGGGCGCGCACGTGCTGTGGCAGGAGCCGACCGACATCGAGTCGCGCGACCTGCTGGTCGGCCCCGGCGGCGAGGAGATGCGGCCCGACCTGAGCGACGTGACGTTCCTGAAGGACGAGAGCACGGTCGGCTACTCGGTCAAGTTCCGCGTCCGCGACGGGAAGGGCCGGACGTGGGTGGCGAAGCTCGGCAATGAGGCGCAGCCCGAGACGGCCGCCGTCCGCCTCTCGTGGGCCGTCGGCTACGCGACCGAGGTCAACTACCTCGCCCCGTGCGTCGTCATCAAGGGCGCTCCGAAGCCGAAGAAGGACGTGAAGCGTTGCGAGAATAACGGCTTCGCCAACGTCCGCTTCGAGGCGCGGTCCGAGGACGTGAAGCGTCTGGACTCCTGGAGCTGGCAGAGCAACCACTTCAAGGGGACGAGGGAGTTTCAGGGCCTCGTCGTCATGATGGGCCTCTTCAACAACTGGGATTTGAAGGACGACAACAACAAAGTTATCTACGTCCCCGGCGCGAACGGCGCGCCGGGCGAGCTGCGCCACATCGTCAGCGACCTCGGCGCCACCTTCGGCAAGACCGGCAACTTCATCACGCACAGCCGCAACGAGCCGGAGAAGTTCGCCAAGACCAAGTTCGTCGAGAAGGTCGAGGGCGGCAAGGTCCACTTCGACCTGAGCACGAAGAACTCGTCGCTCTTCGACGACATCACGGTGGAGAACGCGGCCTGGATAGGCTCCCTGCTCGCCCGGCTCTCCGACAAGCAGATAGAGGACGCCTTCCGCGCCGCCAACTACTCGCCCGAAGAAGTCAGCTTGCTGGCGACGGCCTTGAAGGAGAGAATCAGACAGCTCAACGAACTCGCCGGCCCGGCCCCGGCCGAGGCGACCGCGGCGTCCGCCCCGACCCCGGCCCCGACTCCGGAACCGACGCCGTCCGCGCCGCCGGCCCCTGAGCCGACCGCGACTCCGGAGCCGACCGCGACCCCGACGCCCACCCCGACACCAGGCTCTCCCAGGAAGTAGTACAGAGGTGAAAGCGATAAACAGAACCAAGGGTTTCATACTCCTCTCGGCGTTGCTCGCGGCGGTGCTCTCGGCGCCGGCCGCCGCCGCGCAGGGCAAGGACAAGGGGAAGGGCAAGGACGTTGACACGTCGCGGGCGCGGGCGGTGCTGTGGCGCGCGCCCGACGACATCGCCGCGCGCGACCTGTTCGCGGGGCCGGGCGGCGAAGCGATGCGGCCGGACCTGCGCCGCGTGACTTTCATCAAGGAGGAGAAGGGCGGCTACTCGACGAAGTACCGCGTCCGCGACGCGAGCGGGCGCGAGTGGGTCGCGAAGGTCGGCAAGGAGGCCCAGTCGGAGACGGCGGCGGTGCGCCTGCTCTGGGCCGTCGGCTACGTGACGGAGGTCAACTACCTCGTGCCGCGCCTCAACATCGAGGGCAGGGGCGTGTTCGAGAACGCCCGGCTCGAAGCGCGGCCCGAGGGCGTCGAGCGGCTCGACGAGTGGAAGTGGACCGAGAATCCTTTCGTCGGCACGAAGGAGCTTCAGGGCCTCATCGTCTCGATGGCGCTCCTGAACAACTGGGACATCAAAGACACGAACAACAAAGTGCTCTTCGTCCGCGACGCCGCGGGCCGCGGCGAGCTGCGCTACGTCGTCAGCGACCTCGGCGCCACCTTCGGCCGCGTCAAGCTGGACGTTCCCGGCTTCTGGCGCCTCGCCCGCAGCCGCAACACGCCCGAAGACTTCCGCAAAGACCCCTTCCTCGAAGACGTGAAGGGCGGACAGGTCTTCCTCTTCTATAAGGGCAAGCGGCAGGACCTTTTCGACGACATCCGCGTCGATGAGGCGCGCTGGATAGGCTCGCTCTTCTCGAAGCTCAGCCGGCGGCAGATTGAGGACGCCTTCCGCGCCGCCAACTACACGCCCGAGGAGGTCGGCATACTTTCGGCCGCGCTGCGCGAGAGAATCGCCGAGCTGGCGTCGGTCGGGCGGCAGGCGGCAGGCGCGCGTTGAATCAGGAGCAAGGGGTTAACGGGTAACTGATGGCAGAAGTGAAGAGGTCGAACAGTTGGAAGGGCATCGCCATCGCGGTGGGCGCGGCCGTCATCGGATTCGGTCTGATGGCGCTGCTGCTGCGCGGCAGTTGGAGTCAGACGGCGCCGCAGCAACAGCAGCCGGCGCAGGGGGCCCTGCCGGTCGCGTCTCAGACGCAGGCGCAGGCCGGCGCGCCTCAAGCGTCGCCCGCGGCGGCGGCGGCCGCACAGGGGCCGGGCGGCGCGTGGGTCAAGCAGGACCGGAGCGAGCTTGAGAAGATAATCGACTCCAAGCAGTTCCCGGCGGCGAGCGCGGGCCACCCGACGGAGCTTCTGGACACGCTGGCGAGCGTGATTATCAGGCTGACGCTGGCGGCGCTGCTGGCGGCGATGCTCGCCTTCCGGCCGCGCCGCTTCGCGCTGTTCACGAAGCGCAACCCGTTCGTGGCGCAGACGCAAATCCTGTTGGCCGTCGTCGCTTCGGCCCTGATGATGGTGGTGGGCGACAGCGCGGCGCGCGCCTTCGGCATCTTCGCGGCGGCGTCGCTGGTGCGCTTCCGCACGAACATCAAAGACCCGAAGGAGATTACGGTCCTGCTCCTGAGCCTCGCCATCGGGCTGGCGACGGGCGTCGGCCGGTGGGAGCTGGCGCTCATCCTCGCCTTCTTCTCGCTGCTGCTGCTGTGGGGCTTGGAGTACCGCGAGCCGGAGCTGGTGCACCGCTCGATGGAGCTGTCGGTGGCGACGCGCGACGCCGACCGCACGCAGGACGTGCTGCTTCAAATCTTCAAGAAGCACGGCTTCGACGCCGAGCTGCGCACCATCGAACGCCCCGACGGCGGGGACTCGCTCGGCAACGTCGTCTACAACGTCAACGTCAGCCCGCTCATCAGCACCGACCGCCTGAGCGACGAAATCCTCGTCGCCGACCCCGACAACGTGGACAAGGTCGAGTGGAGCCAGCAGAAGACGACCTCGTACTTCTATCAGTAAAGAGCGGACAAGGGGTTCTAACCCGCAGGGCTCACAGAGGGCGCCGAGAATTGATTTTCTCGGCGCCCTCCGTGTTGAAAACTCCGGCCCGCTATTTGGCCGCGGCGGCGTGTGCGTCGGTTGTCGTGGTGTGGCGGGTTTGGTAGTCGCGCGCGTAGTCCTGGACGAAGGTCTTGAAGTCGCCGTGGCCCCATGAGGTGTAAAAGTCGTACTTCTTCATCTCGGCGTAGACCCGGTCGAAGCCCCAGCCGTACTTCTCCATGCGGTAGACGGCGCCCATCGAGCCGGTGCGGTGGCGCCCGCCCGCACAGTGGACGAAGAACTTCCCCGTGGCGGGGTCGTCAACCGCCTTCATGAAGGCCGTCACCCACTCGGGCCGCGGGTACGTCTTCTCCACCATCGGGATGTTGACGTAGCGCATCCCGAGCGATTCGACCCACCCGCGCTCGGCCGCCTCCGGCTTCGACTGAAGGTCGATGACGGTGTTGACGCCCAACTCCTTCAGCGCGCGGATGTCTTCAAAGTGCTTCGGCTCGGCCCCGCGGTAGAAGCGGTCGTCCATCTGCCCGAAGTTCTTGATGTGAACGTCGGAGAGGGGGTGGTGCTGAGCGACCTGCGACGAGGCGGCGGTCGAGAGTAAAAGGACGGCGAAGAAGGCGGCGGCGAGACTGTTCAGGGGACGGCGGACAGACTTCATCTCGAACCCTCCGTGATTGCTAAGGAAAAAAGAATCTGCCTGACGAGCGAACGGCGGCGATTTGGGGAGCATTTGTCGTAGGGGCGTCAAGCGAACCGTTATTTAGATACGCGAGCCGGATTCGCCGTTGCATCGGCGCCGCGCCCACACGCGCGCCGACAAGCTCATTTTGAACGTACTCAGGCGCGGGGCGGCGGCGTACGCTTTTCCTTTCAATTTGCGAGTCGCCCGTGCCATCATCGGCCGTTCTCCCGATCTCACATCGAAGGCTTGAAGGCATGAAACGTGTGCTGGGCCGCAGGGGCTTTCTGAAACTCGCTGCCGCGGCGCCCGCGCTCTCGCTGGCGAGGGTGGCCGCGAAACCTAAGAAGGTGCTCGTCGTGGGCGCGGGGCTGGCGGGCCTGTCGGCCGCCTTCGAGTTGACGCGCGCGGGCCACGACGTGACCGTGCTCGAAGCGCAGACGAGGCCGGGCGGCCGAGTCCAGACCGTTCGCGGGCCCTTCGCCGACGGCCTCTACGCCGAGGCAGGCGCCACCAACGTCTTCGACAACCACCACTGGACGCGCAAGTATCTCGACCTCTTCGACATCGAACTCGAAGCCTACAAGCCTTCCCAACTCGCCTCCGTCTACCTCGTCCGCGGCCAAAGGCTTCTGTCGAAGGCGGGCCAGAAAATCGAGTGGCCTTACGCGCTGAGGGCCGACGAGCGGGAGATGGGCCGCCGCGGGATGTGGGAGAAGTACGTCGCGCCCGCCATGAAAGAGATAGGCGACCCGGAGGCGCCGGGCTGGCCGCCGCCCGAGGCGTTGAAGTACGACCGCCTGAGCTTCGCCGAGTTCCTGCGCGGGCGCGGCGCGTCGCCGGAGGCGGTGGCGTTCCTGAGGCTCGGCACGGCCGACCAGTTGGGCGAGGGCGCCGACGCCGTCTCCGCGCTTGACCTGCTGCGGGAGTTGCTGCAAAGGGAGCGGCGCAAACAGTCTTTCACCATCAAGGCCGGCTGCGACCGTCTGCCGCTGGCCTTCTCGGCGCGGCTCGGCGAGAAGATTCATTACGGCTCGCCCGTCGTCCGTGTTGAACAGGGCGCGGGCGGGGTAAGTGTCTGGTTCACGCAGGCGGGGAGGCGGCAGTCCGTCTCGGCCGACCGCGTCGTGTGCGCCGTGCCGTTCACCGTGCTGAAGCGAATCGAAGTGTCGGGGCTCTCGGCCGCGAAGCGGCGGGCGATAACGCAGCTCCAATCGACTTCGGTGGCGCGCGTCTTCCTCCAAACGCGGACGAGGTTCTGGCTGGCCGAGGGGCTGAACGGTAACGCCACGACCGACCTGCCCGTGATGGGCGTCTACGACAAGAGCTTCAACCAGCCGGGCGGGCGCGGCATCCTCGAAACTTATCAAGCCGGGCGCCACGCTCGGCACACGGCCTCGCTCGGCGAGCGCGAGAGGCTGACGGCCGCCGTCGAAGGCGCGTCGGCACTCTTCCCGTCAATCAAAGAACACTTCGAGGGCGGCGCGTCGAAGTGCTGGGACGAGGACGAGTGGGCGCGCGGCGCCTACACCTGCTTCGCGCCGGGGCAGATGGAGACGTTGATGCCGCACGTCGCGACGCCCGAGGGGCGCATCCACTTCGCGGGCGAGCACGCCTCCTCGCTGCCGGGCTGGATGCACGGCGCGCTCGAATCCGGCAACCGCGCGGCCCGCGAGGTCGAAGAGGCCGCTTCCTGAAACGAAAGGCCGACGACTGACGCCCGCCCTAGTCAGCGGGCGGTGAGGTCGCCGAGGTTGTCGCTGTCGGCGGACTCAAGGGCGAAGTGGAAGGTGACGGCGTTGTTGAAGATGTAGGAGGGCGGGAAGAATCCGTTCTTGTAGGTGACGACGAGGGCGGGGCGGCGGCGGAAGCGCGGGATGGGGGTGGTGAAGCCGAAGACGTAGCGGGCGTCGGCCTGGAGGGTGTAGCGGTTGCCGCGAACGAGCGCGGCGTAGCGGCCGGTGGCGCGGTCGAAGGCGCTCTCCTCGCGGAAGAGGTGGCGGTTGACGGCCTTGAAGTCGAACTGGATGCGGTTGGCGAGGATGTCCGTCATGCACGGGAAGTGCAGCGCGAGGCGGGCCTCGGCGGCGTGGTTCAGGCGCAGGATGCCGCGCCCCTTGAGCGCGGGCAGGTCCTGCTGGCGCAGCGTGACGCCTGACTCCAAAGCGGCGGGCGTGAGCTTCAGACTCCAGAACATGCTCGGGTGCATCATCTGCTTGGTGCCGGTCCGCAGTTGAAAGTCGGTCGTGTTGACGAAGTTAATGACGGGGCCGGGGCGGAGCGCGCGCAGGTTCATCTCGACGCGCGGGCTGAGCGGGGTGATGACGAGCGCGCGGACGAAGCTCTGCCGGAACTCGTCGATGTCCCTGAGCGCCGACGAGAGCGTCCCGTCCAGCAACTTCGCTTCGTCCTCGCTCAGCCTCCCGTCGAGCCGCGCCCGCTCGACCAACTGCTCTATCCTCTCGCTCGCGTCAATCAGCTCGTTCGCCTCCTTCCGCCGGAGCGGGATGACCTTGCGGAAGTTGAGGCCCATGTTGAAGAAGTTCGGGTCGGCGCGGTTGGCGCTGCCCTTCGCCATGTTGATGCCGAAGTCTATCTGGTTGATGGGGCGGTTCATCTTCAAGGGGTTGGTCTTGAAGAGGACGGGGTGCGCGCCCATCTCGCCCGTCAAGCCGCCGGGCGCCGAGAGCGCCGGGCTCATGAAGAAGTGCTTCTCCTCGGTCGTCTTCGAGAAGGCGAGCCAGCCGCGCACCGTCTCGCGGATTTGGCGCGCGAGCGTGAGGGTGGCGTCAAACTCGGCGTCGTCCTCAGTCCTTTGAGGTGTAGGCGTCGGGGTTTGTGCCCGCGCGGGCTGCGGCGCGGCGGCGCAGAAGGACGCGAGGAGGAGCAGGGCGGTCAGGAGCTTGGTTCGCACGGCGCACGACCTTTCTTACTTCGACTTCGCCTTCAGAATCCTCTCAATCGTCTCGCGGAGGTCGGCCACCCTCTTCCTCGTGTTCGATTCGCGCCGCGCGGGCGGGGCCGCGAGCGGGTCCATGACGGGGCAGGCGGGCGCGTGCGGCTGGCCGCGCTCAAGGGGCGCGTCCGCGTCGAACCCGCATTTGACCATCTGCGAGACGAAGGCGCGGCGCTCCTGCGCGAGCGCGGCCAGCAGGCGCGCGGCCTGCGCGGAGGTCGGCCTGCCCAACTTGTCGTTCTCTTCTTCCAACTCGTCATCGCCGACGATGCAGGCGTCCTGATGCCTGTTGCCGACCGACGGCGCCGGCACTTGCGGGGGCGGCGCGGGGACGCCCGTCCACCTCAGGTGGATTTCGCCTTCGACGAGCGGCAGGCAGCCTTCGCCCTCGCAGTCGCCGAGGTCGAAGGAGACGAGGACGCCTTGATTCTCGTCCGTGTACTTCGAGTCCGGGTTGACGAAGTAGCTGAGCTCGGGACAGGTCCGCGTGTTTCGGTAGAACTGCGTCTTGGCCGTGCGCGCGACCGCCGGGAAGCCCGCGGAGCCCTCGGGGGGCGGGATGAGGAGCGACAGTTTTCGGAGCGTCGCGTCGCCGCCCGGCGGGCACTGGAGCGGGTGGTCTTCGACGGCGCACGCGCCCTCGTTGCCGGTGTTGCGCGCGAAGACTATCCAGGTGTTGTCGTTCGGGTCCGCGTTCACCTCGATTGCCATCGCGTAGATGGGGTGAAGCTCGCTGTAGACGCTGTGCGCCGAGTCGAGCCCCATCAGGCCGACGACGACGGCGCGGCGCCGCTCAATCATCCTCTTGGCGGCGGCGATGTCGCAGGAGTTCTTGCCGGGGACGCCCACGTCCTGCGCCGCGCAGGGGGCGGCCTTCGAGTTGAAGTCGGACCAGAAAGGCGACTTGAAGCGGTTGACGGTCTCGCGCGAGTCCATCTCGATGTGCATGGCGACGGGGACGAGGTCGTTCTCGCCGTCGGGCTTGCTCGGGTGGTTCCAGCGCGTGAGGCCGGCGCCGCCTTTGGGGATGAGGCTGAAGGTGAAGTCCATGTCGGGGTAGCTGCAATTGTGGAAGCAGACGCGGCCGGTGTAGGTGGCGGCGAACCAGTTGACGTGGCCGACGGCGCGGCCCTCGCGGCGCCGCGCGAGGTTGCACATGAAGCAGCCTTCGGGGCGGTCCATCGTCGTCGGCTGCCCGCCCGCGCAGTCGCGGAAGCAGGCGTTGCCGCAGACGGCCGTCGAGACGCTGTCGGGGAAGTTCTCGCGCTTCGGGGCGGCGCCGGGCGCGACCGGGTTTTTTATCTGAAAGCCCCACTGGGGGTTGAGCATCAGGTTGTTCACGTCGTACTGCGGCGCGGCGGGGTTGAACTGCTGCGGGGCGAGGCGGAAGTCGTCGGCGGGCGTGCGCGCGGGCGCCTCGGCGCAGGGGTCGCGGCGGAGGAGTTGTCCCGAGCCGTCGCCCGCGAGGCAGAGCAGGCAGCAGAGGAGCGCGAAGACGGGGAGGGCGATGCGCCGGCGCGCGTGGCGGGCGCGGTGAAGCTCCATGCGAGACCTCCTGAGGGCGGCGGTCGTGTCCGGGAGCGAGGAGATTTCTTTAGAAGGTCTTCAGGTACTCGATGAGGGCGCGCTTGTCTTCGTCCGAGAGCGCGGGCTCGCCGTCGTAGCCGGTGCCGAAGTAGTGGCCGCGGTTGACGATGTAGTCGGGGCACTTGCTCAGCTCCAGCATGGGGCCGACGAGGCCGGCGAAGACCTGACGGGCCTGCTCGTCGGTCGGGTCGGGGCCGAGTTCCTTGAGCGCCTTCTTGAAGCGGAGAATGAAGTCGAGCACCTTCGTTTTGTACTTGAGGCGTTCGGCCGGGTCTTTCTCCATCTCTTCCGGGAGGATGCTGAGGTTGGAGAGCAGGCCGATGGGGAAGCCGGGCGGGATGGGGCCGACCTCGACGCCGTCGCCGCGGAAGACGTTCGGGGCGAGGCGCCGGCCGATGCCGACGAGCGGGCGCAGCTCGTCGGGCACGTAGCCGGGCGCGATGCGGATGTAGCTGCGCTGGGTGGTGCGGTCTATGTGGCCGGGGAAGTCCTTGATGCCGCGCTCGGCGAAAGCCTTTTCGAGCACGGGGTCTTTGCGGCGCTTCTCGGGCCAGAGCAGTTGCTCGACGGAGTTGTCGAAGGACTTCATGCGGTCCTCGACGGTCGGCATCTCGTAGAAGCGGCCGAGCGCGTTGTTGAGGAGGAAGGGCGCGGTTGACCAGAGGCTGACGAGCGAGGGCGGGCGCGTGTAGCCGCGTCCGCCGCCGGGCGCCTTGAACTTGAAGGGCTCGCCCGTCTCGGGGTTGTAGACGGTGATGTCGCCGACCGGGGGCAGTTGCTTGTAAGTCTCGGAGGTGAAGTTGTCCCAGATGTTGCCGCGGATGCCGTTGGTGGCGAGGGGGCTGCAAGCGTTGGTCTGGAGGAGGGTGACGGGGACGCGGTGCTCGGCCGAGAGGAAGTTGTCGTCGAGGAAGTCGGGGCGGGCGACGATGGCGCGCATCTTCGACTTGAACTCGTCGGTCTTCGTCCACGCCCAGTATTCGTCCCAGCACTTCATGTAATCAGGCCCCGAGCAGCCGCCCGTCTCGAACATCTTGAGCGGGCGGTCGGGCGACGGGAGCTTGCTCGAATGGCAGCGGGCGCAGTTCTCGGCGAAGACCACGCGGCCGCGGTCGAGTTGGCTCTGGTCCTTCGTCAAGTAGGCCCCGCCGCCGGGCGCGTCCCGTAGCTTGTGCGGCCGGCCGACCTTGAGGAAGAAGCTCGCCATGTAAGGCGACTGCATCTCGGTGGCGCCCCAGTAGGCCGAGTTCTTGCGCGCGACGGAAATCTCGATGGCCGTCGTCGGCACGCCGCCGACGAGCGCGTTGAAGTGGAGAAGCCACTCCTCGCTGAAGAGGCCGATGTTGATGTAGACGCGGTTTAAGGCGCCGAGCGCGCCGACCGAGTCCGCGCCGTCTTTGAGGACGCGCGGCGAGTAGACGGTGGCGGGCGGGACGAAGAGCTTGTTGAGTGGGTCGCCGGGCGGGAGGTAGTCGTTGAGCTGTTTGTTGTTGAGGGCGCCGCCCGACATCGTCTCCCTGCCGAGCCGCATCGCCTGTTCGAGCCGGGGGCCGAGCAGGTAGATGGCGTTCATCGTGCGCGGGTTGTTGATGTTGTCGGTCGAGATGAGCGAGGTGTCAACGGTGCCGGGGCGCGAGGTGCGGAACATCTGGAAGACGTAGCTCGTGGGGTCGGCCTTCCAGTCGAGGATGCGGTCTATCCAGACGTACTGGCCGCCGACGCTCGAAGAGAGGTTTTCCCACTTCGGGTTCTCGGGGTCGGCGGGCGGCTTGAGGGGGTCGGGGCCGACGTGGCAGAAGCCGCACGACATGCCGACGCGGTAGGGGCGGACGAGTTTCCTGTCGTTGTAGTAAGTCGGGTCTTCGTAGAAACGCTTCGCGTCCCACTTCCGCGCCGCCTTCTCGTCGAAGGCCGGGTTGGGGAACAGGCGCAGGCCGACGATGCCGCTCGCCCAGCCGTAGAAGGAGCCGACGGGCATGTTCCTGCCGCGCGCGCCGGTTTTAACTCCGGGGTACTTGGCCTCGTTCTCGAAGGGGTCGGGCGCGCAGCCGGGGGAGTTGATGCGCTTGTCGAGCCAGAGGTTGTGGCGCGCGGGGTCGGGGCCGGTGGCCTTCTCGAAGCAGGGCTCGTTGACGAGGCCGAGGTAGACCCAGCGGTTCGAGCGGCTGAACTTCAGCGAAGGGTGCGAGGAGAGCGTCTTGAGCAGGTCAACGGAGCCGAAGCTGTTGACGGTAATCGTGTCCCAGAAGCGGTCGTTGCCGCCGGTCCACACGTTCCACATGTTGCGCCCCTTCACCTCCTCCTTCGTTAACGGCAGCCCGCCGTCCATGTCGCGGAAGTAGTCCTCGTCGGCGGCGGGGAAGGATTCGGGCGCGCGGCCGGCGGCCCGCGCCTCGTCGAGCACGCGCCCCGACCTCGGCCGCGGCTCGCACGAAGGCGCCATCACCATCGAAGACGCGGCCAGAACGAAGCCGGCCAGGGCGAGTCGCTTGAGCATGACGTTGTTCACGGGGCACTCTCCTCGGGTTCCGCGGGTGGCGCGTCAGAAGAGAAGCGGCGCGCTGGTAAGGATTCAGCCGCCGCCGTCGGTTGAGGCTCTGACGGCGCGCGGGCTGCGACGACTGGTTGTCAACGTCCTATGAGGCGAGGTTGTGGAAGGCTCCGGCGCGCGTGAAAGTCAAGAGGTTCTAAAGTCATGACCCGCCCCGGTTCAGATGCCGCGCATCATACGCCCGCCCGTGCGGCCCGTCAACGAAAAGGTTCGGAGGCGTGATTGAGCCGGCACTCAGCCCTTGAGGCGTAAGCCTTCGGGCAGGGATTCGCCGAAGATGCGGACGGCGGCGGCCCTGTTGCGCGGGACGTAAGACTGCAAGCCTTCAAGAACCTCTTCGCTCGCGCCCGCTGCCCGGAGCAGTCGGAGGGCTTGCTGCCTGAACTGCGGCTCCACGTCGCGGGGCGGGTCGTCCGTTAGCGCCGCCAACTGCGAGACGGCCGTGGCGATGTGCGGCGAAAGCTCCGGCAGGGTGAGGAGGAAGGAGGCCCATCTCGCGGCGGCCTCGGGGGGCACGACGCAGTTGAGCGGCCCGTAGAAGGGGACGCGCGCGCCGAGTCGGCCGAGCGCCCACGTGAAGCTCTTGTTGCCCGGCTCCTCCTCGATGCGGGCGAGGATTTCTTCGCCGAGTTCGACGCGGACGGAGGGCGGCAGGTGCTCAAGGCTCGCCAGCATGAGCAGCCCTTCGCGCTCGACCTGCCGGTTCAGCCTGCCCTTCGTCTTACGGCCGCCCACGCCGAGCTGACTCTTGTGGCGCTCGTAGACTTCGAGCTGCTGGCCGGCGCTCAGGCCGCCCGCCACGCGCTGCCAGAGAATCATCCACTCGACCTGACATTGCACGTCCTTCTCGAAGCAGAGCCCCTCGTGATAGACCTTCCGCGCGCGCGTCACGCGCCACTCGTCGAGCACGGCGCCGAAGCCCGGCCGCAGGCAGAAGCCGAAGAGGTTGAGCCAGCGCGCCTCGTAGTTGCGACCCTTCCGGCGCCCGGCGGAGAGTTCACCCAGCACGTCGCAGAGCTTGCGGATGGTCGCCGTCGGCCACGAATCTTTCCTGTAACCGAGGGCGGCCTCCAGCCTGCCGGGCAGGGCTTCGGGCGAAAGCGTCTCGCCTTCCAGCGCGTCGCGCGGGCCGCCGAACACGGCGCGGATAAGCTTCTCGGCCTCACCCGCCGACTCGTCGGTGATGACGACGCCGGTCACTTCTTCGGGCGACTCCGCCTCCTCGCCCTCCGCGACCTCTTCCGGCGGCGCGTCGGCCCTCCTGAGCTGGAATTGCAGCCGCCAGCGGTGGCCCGTCTTCGGCGACTCGCACCAAAGCTCAAGCGTACCGACCTCGGTGAAGTGTGCCGTCAGGTGCACGTCGAGCTCGATGTGGCGCGAGCGTTTGCCGTAGCGCAGCACCGTGACGAGAGGCGCGTGGCGGTGCATCTCTTCATCTTCAAAGCGGACGACTTCGCCCTGCTCGTCTTGCCGGGTGGTCGTGCTGTAGAGGGTGAACGAGACGGGGCGGTTGGTGAGGGCGGTGAACTCCCTGCCGCCGAGTTCGAGCCGCGTGCCCTCTTCGGTGCCGCGCGGCAGGACGCAGACGGCGGTCGGCCGGGACGGGTCAACGCCGCCGCCGTGCTGGACGCCGATGTAGTAGCCGCGGGCGCTGCCGCCGCTGACGCGGACGCCGCCCATGCGACGGACGCGCGCGTAGTAAGCCGCGCCGACGGCGACGGCCGTCTCGGGCGTCTCGTTGTGAAGGACCTTGGGCCGCCAACGCTTGCCCTGCTGAGGGAACCAACCGGCGACCGCCGCGACGAGGCGTTCGCGCGCGACCGACGGGTAGAAGAAGCCGCCGTTGAAGAGGATGGCGTCGGGCCGCGCCGGCACGCCCGCGTCTTCTTCCCCTCCGGCCGGGTCGTGGCCGCCCGCCTTCATGGCGAGCGCCGCTTGAGTCAGGAACGCGGCGAGGTGTTTGGTGATGGCGGGGTCGCTCGCGTAGGGCAGCCCCAGCTCGCGCAGGCCGGCGCGTCGGTCCGAGGCCGGCAGGTCGTCGGGCGCGCTCGACGGCAGGAAGCCTTCGGCCAGAACGCCTTCGACTTCGGCGCGCGTGAGCACGGTCGAGAGCGCGCCGCCCACGACCGAGCGCCCGCCGCCGAGCACGGTGACGGGGGCGCTCTCAAGCCCGTCGTCGCCGAGCAGCCGCTCCTTGGCCGCGCAGCACTGGCGGCGCAGCGCGTTCTGCTGCCGGAGCGAGAGGCGCGGGCGCCCCAGCTTCTCTTCGACGAGGCGTGCGAGCGCGAGGTCAACGTTGTCGCCGCCGAGCAGGAGGTGTTCGCCGATGGCCGTCCGCTCGAAACGCAGCTCGCCGTCTTCGACGCGGACGCGAATCAGGCTGAAGTCGGTGGTGCCGCCGCCCACGTCGCAGACGAGGATGAGCTGGCCGTCCTTGAGCTGCCGCTTGAGCCCGCCCTTCTGCGCGGCGAGCCACGCGTAGAAGGCCGCGAGCGGTTCCTCCAGCAGCGTCAGGTTCTCAAGCCCGGCCTCGCGCGCCGCGCTCAGGGTCAGCTCGCGCGCCTCCTCGTCGAACGAGGCGGGCACGGTCAGCACGATTTGCTGCCGCTCGAACCGCAGCCCGTCGTTGACGGCGCCGCCCCCGTCCGTCGCCTTCAAAAAATTCCACGCGTCGCGCAGGTGCGTGAGGTAATAGGCCGAAGCCGCGACGGGCGAGCAGACCTTGTCGCCGCCTTCGGCGTCCCACGGGAGGATGGCGTCCGTACGGTCTACCGACGGGTGGCAGAGCCACGACTTGGCCGAGACGACCTGACGGCCGGGCACCAGCGCGCCGCGCTCGCGCGCGAGCACGCCGACCAGCGCGCCGTCGTTCTGCTCCTCCCACGGCAGGCGGAGGCCCGGCGCCGCGTCCTCCGCCTCGTCGGTGAAGTAAATGAACGAGGGCAGCGAGGGGAGCGCGCGGACCTCGCCTTCCTCGAAGAGCTGCGGCACCTCGAAGACGCGGACGGGCGGCGGCGCCCCGCGCGCGGGCTTCTCTTCCGTGTCCACGTAGGCCACGGCCGAGTTAGTCGTGCCCAAGTCTATGCCGATGAGGAAACGGCCGGAGGCTTCCATCTCATGATTTGAGATTTGAAATCTGAAATTTCAAATTAACTCTCGTCCTGCTCGCGGATGTTGAATTCGAGCTTCCAACGCTGCGCGCCGTCGCGCGAGACGCACCAGACTTCGAGCGTGCCGACCTCGGTCACGCGCGTCTCAAGGCGGACGGGCAAGACCGTGTCCTCCTTGCCGTCAATCTTGAGCGTGACTTCGAGCGGGCTCGACTCCTCAATCTCGTCGCCCCAGTCCTCGACCATCTGGCCGACCACGTCGGCCTTGCGCACGGTGGAGCTGAGGAAGCGGAACTCGGCCGGCTCGCCGACCACGAGGCCGAACTCGCGCGACGGGATGGCGGCCTCCGTGCCTTCCTCCATGCCGAAGGGCACGACGCACAGCGCCTTGAGCGGCGCGGGCAGGCCCGGCACGGCCGGCATGGCGCTCTCGACGCCGATGTAGTAGGTGCGCGGGGCGCCGCTGCGGATGCGGACGCCGCGCCCGCGCTTGGCCCGGCCGTAGTAGGCGGCGCCGCGCGCGACCGCGTGGTCGAGGTCGGGGGCTTCGAGCACGCCGCGCTCGCCGAGCGGCTCGAACCCTTCGTCGCGCAGCCAGTTGTCGAGCACTTCGATGACGCGCGAGCGGAGCACGCCGGCCTTCATCACGCCGCCGTTGAAGAGGACGTGCGTCGGGCAGGCGAAGCCGCTCGGGCCGCGGCGGATTTGGTCGGCCTCGGGGCCGCCCGACGCCTGCTGGCTGAGGAAGCGCGCGAGGTGTTTGGTGACGGCCGGGTCGGCGGCGTAAGGCAGGCCGAGTTCCTGAAAGCCGATGCGGCGCTGCCTCGCGGGCATCTCGTCGCGGCCGACGAGGGGGAAGAAGCCGTCGGCGAGGACGCGCTCCAGGTCTTCGCGGCGCAACTCCGTCTTGACGGTGCCGCCGACGAGCTTCGAGCCCTTGCCGAGCAGCGTGACCGGCTGCTTCTGACTCTTCGGGTCGGCGAACAGCTTCTCCTTCGCCAGACGGCACTGGTGCCAGAGCCCCTGCAACTGCCACGTGTCTACGCGGTGGCCCTCCTCTTCGAGACGTTGCTGGAGGAGGCGCGCGAGCGCGAGGTCCATGTTGTCGCCGCCGAGCAGGATGTGCTCGCCGACGGCGACGCGCTTGAGCGTGAGCGCGCCGTCCTCCTCAGAGACGGTGATGAGGCTGAAGTCGGTGGTGCCGCCGCCCACGTCGCAGACGAGGATGAGGTCGCCGACCTTCACGCGCTTGCGCCACGCGTCGCCCTGCGCGTCAATCCACGCGTAGAAGGCGGCCTGCGGCTCTTCGAGCAATGTCACTTGGGTGAGGCCGGCCGACTCGGCGGCGCGCAGCGTCAGCTCGCGCGCCTCTTCGTCGAAGGAGGCGGGCACGGTGAGCAAGACCTGTTGCGCGCTCAAGGCGAGGTCCGGGTTCTTCTTGGCGTTGACGCGCGCGTCCCACGCTTGGCGGAGGTGGCGCAGGTACTCGGCCGAGGCTTCGACGGGCGAGAGCTTGCGCACCTCTTCGGGCGCGCCCCACGGCAGGATGGGCGCGGCGCGGTCAGCCGCCGAGTAGGAGAGCCACGACTTGGCGGAGGCGACGAGGCGCGTCGGGTTCTCGGCGCCGCGCTTGCGCGCCAGCTCACCGGCGAAGACCTGCGGCTCGCGCTCCCAAGGAAGCGACAGGGCGCCTTTCGGGAAGTCGAGCTCGCCCGGCAGGTAGAGGAACGAAGGGAGCAAGGTACGCTCCTCGACCTCGCTGGGGTTGGTTAACTGCGGGACGGGCTCGACGGTGATAACGGCAGTCTCCTCGGGCGCGGCCGTGTCGAACTGCGCGAGGGCCGAGTTGGTGGTGCCGAGGTCAATGCCGACGATGAAACGTGTGTCCAAAAGAATTCACCTCACGACTCTGTTACTGAATTTCTACCTCGGCCGGGGCGACGACGGCGCGGCCGGCCCCGCGCGGCGGCAGGTTGGGCAGGTTGATTTCCGCCACGCGCCAGCCCTTGTGACGGAGCAGGCCGCGCAGGGGCGGGCGCCCGGTCACGTTCCCGACGAGCTTGACGGCGGCCGGGTCGAACGCTTCCTCGACCGTGACGGGCCGGTCCTCTTCGCCTTCGATGACCGGCTCAAGCGTGACGTACTGCGCGAGCGACTTGCGGCAGTTGGCGTGCAGCTCGCGCACGGCCGCCCCGACCTGCGCGTCCTGATAAGGCGTGATGTCTTCGCTGAGGAAGTCAACGAGCCTCCCGTCGCGTTGCAGCAGCGCGAGGAGCTGCACGGCGCGGTCCGCCGAATCCTCCGCGGGCTCCGGCGCGGGCGGCGGCAGCTCCGCCGGCTCCGGCGCAGTCGGAGCCGCCGTTTGCCTGACCACTTCCGGTGCGATGTCCTCGGGCACCTCGCCGCGCGAGAGTACCGCGAAGAAGCAGCGGGCGGCGTAAGACACTCTTTTGCCGAATCCCATCATCTCGTTTGCTCCATGTCTGCGGACTACAGGCGGTCCTCCCGCCCGAAAAATAAACGATTATGCTAAAGCCCTTCGGGCCGTTTAGCAAACGGGCGCGGCCGTGATGGTTTAGAATGCGACGAGGAGGAGTGCTATGGCTGAAGATGAGGTCCGTCAAGAGCCGTTGTCGGAGCCGACGCGGGGCCGGCTGAATGACGTGCGGCGGGCGCTGTTGCGGCTGCATAAGACACTGCTCGACGCCGAGCGGGTTTCGTACGAGCGCGGGAGGGGGAGCGTCGGCGGCAGCGGCGAGTTCCTGCAACTCGTGCTCAACGACCCGTGGTTCGCGTGGCTCCGCCCGCTGTCGGAGCTGGTCGTGCGAATCGACGAGCTGCTGGAGCCGGCCGAGCCGGCGCCGGAGGCGGAGGCGCGGGCCGCTTTAAGACAGGCGGAGGAGCTTATCAGGCCGGCCGGCGGGGGAGGGGAGTTCGGCCGGAGGTATCGAGAGGCTTTGCAGCAGTCCCCGGACGTTGTCCTCGCGCACGGCGAGTTGTCCAGACTCCTGCCCCGGCCGAGCGAACCCGAAACCATGAGCGAGTCGGAGATTGACGAAACGCTGGCGCAAACATTCCCGGCCAGCGACCCGCCTTCCTGGACCCTCGGCACGGACCACGGCGACCCCGAGAAGTGACCGGGTGGCGCGGATTCGCCACGGAAGGCGCGGAGGGCACGGAGAAGAAAGTCTTTCTCCGTGCCCTCCGCGTTTAGTCCCGCTCGCCGTTTATTGCCCGAAGCGTTTGCGGTACTCGGTGGACGTGATGAACGCCTTGACCATCTCGGCGTGGATGAAGTTGCCGTTGAAGTGGTTGAGGTTGCCGAGCCAGAAGTCGTAGCCCGAGAAGTCGGAGTCGGGCGGCTCGGAGGGGCCGCGGCGGAGGTAGCCGAAGTACTCGACGAGGACGAACGCCTTGTTCTTCTCGCGCCTCGTGAACTCCTCGTTCTCGGCCACGGCCCGCAGCACGGAGGCGCGCGAAGCCGCGCCCGACGAGAGCGCCGCCACGAGCGAATCGCGCTCTCCCTGCGTGAGCACGCCGCCGGTGTTGGCGTTCAGTTGGTCGACGAAGAGGGCCGGCGCGAGCGTCGCCGGGTAGGCGTTCAGGAACTCGGGCCGCAGCACGAAGTCGTTCATGAACTCCTCCTTGTTGGCGTCGAGCTGCGCCCGCCACTCGCCCTGGTTGACTATCACGCCGCGCGCTATCTGCTGCGTGTCCTTCAGGAACGTCTTGTGCCGCAGCTCCCGCCCCGTTCCGAAGGCCGCCGTGTGCGCCCTGTAGACGAGGAAGCCCGTCTCCTGGAATTCGATGGCGAGGAAGAAGGCCGCCGAGACGTTGATGCGGCAGACGAGCCGGTCGGGGTCGCCGCAGTTGTCGGCGACGTTGGTCCAGTGGGCGAGGCCGGAGTCGTCGGGCACGCGGTTGAGGAAGTCGGCGTAGTGCTGCGTGACGAAGAACTGTGCCGAGTCGATGGGGTTGGCGGGCGAGGCCGCGGCGTCGTCCTCGGTGATGCGGACGGTAGTCGTCAGGGCCGAGCCCGGCCGCAGGTTCCTCCCGTTCTTGAGCGTCACGCGGAAGAGCCGCTCGCCTTCGACGAGGTTGTCGTCCGTGATAAGCACGCGGAAGGTGGCGTCGAACTGGAACCTCTCGAAGCGCACCGTGCCGAAGGCGGCGATGTAGTCCGAACGCTCCGAGGCCGTCAGGTCCGCCGTCTCGTATTCGATGGAGGCGGCGGCCGACACGTCGCCCGCGCGCCTGACCGTCAGCTCGACGAAGCGCGCGTTCTCGGCGACGCTCGTCTCGGCCGAGGCGAACTGCGCGACGGCCTGCGCCGTGGTCGCCGTGAAGCCGACGAACTGGTCGAGGGTGAGGTTGTCGAAGACGCGTTGCGCGGGCGAGAAGGCGAGGCCCGAGGCCGTCGAGGGCGTGACCGTGTAGGTCTGGCCCGTCGGCAGGTTGGCGAAGACGAAGGCGCCGTTGGCGTCCGTCCTGTCGGCGGCGCTGCGCGCCCCGCCGAGCGTGACGGTCAGGCCGGCCACGGGGTTGCCCTCGGCGTCAACGACGCGCCCGCCGATGCCGCGTGCGTTGCTGAACGGCGTCCCGACGAAGTTGACGACGGCGTCGCCGGTCAGGTCGCGCAGCACCCCCCGGCCGCCGTCGAACGAGTAGCCGGAGAGGAAGAGTTGGAGGTTGAACTGGCCGAAGCCGTTGACGATGTTGAAGGAGTAGCGGCCGTCGGCGTCGGTCGTCGTCGTCTGCGTGCCGCCCCTCGTCAGCGAGACGGTGACGCCCGCGAGCGGCTGGCCGAGCAGGTTCGTCACGCGCCCGCTGATTTTGTGCGTGACGTTCGTGCCGACGAAGTCGAACCCGGTCACGTTGTCCTGAAGGTCTGAGGCGGTGCGGCTGCCCGGCTCGAAGACGGTGAAGTTCGACAGGTTTGAAGAGGGCGTGACGGTGTAGGTGCCGCCGCGCGGGAGGTTGACGAAGGTGTAGTTGCCGTCGGCGTCGGTGCCGATGGAGGCCGTGCGCGTGCCGGAGAGCCTGACGAGCGCGGACAGGCCCGTGCCGTCAGGGTTCTTGACGCGGCCGGAGAGGGTGAAGGTCTGGGCGGGCGCCGGGGTCGGCGTCGGGTTGGCGTTCGCGAGCGGTTGCCACGCGGGCGTGCGCCCGTTGGGTGCGACCCGGAAGGGAAGGCCGGAGCCGTCGAGGTTGGCGACGTAGATGTCGTTGCCGAGGGTGTAGACGACCTTCGAGCCGTCAGGCGACCACGCGGCGTTGCTCATCTGGTCGATGTTGGCGGCGCGCACGAGGCCGGTCCCGTCGGCGTTGATGACGAGCGCGTTCGAGCCGTTGATGGTCGAGCGCGTGAAGAGGATTTTCGAGCCGTCGGGCGACCAGTCGGGGTCGGAGTCTGAAGACTGACCGTCGGAGGTGACGGGCGGCGTCGTCAACTGGCGCTGGTTCGCGCCGTCGATGTCCATCACGAAGAGGGCGCCGTTTCTGACGAAGGCGAACCGCGAGCCGTCGGGCGACCATTCGAGGCCGGAGATGGGGCCCGTGTTGGCGACGAGCCTTGAGGGCGCGGCCGTGCCGTCGGCGCGGACGACGTTGACGGAGAAGGTGCCGACGAACGGGACGAAGCCGACGTAGGCGATGCTGTCGCCGGTCGGCGACCACGTCGGCTTCGCGTCGAAGGCGGCGTCGGTGGCGACCGTCGTCTTGCCGGTGCCGTCGGCGTTGACGACGACGACGTTCTCGGGGTTGCCGGGGCTGCCCGTGTGCGTCGTCGTCCGGTAGGCGAGCTTCGAGCCGTCGGGCGACCAGTCGGGCAGGCGGTCGGACTCCTGCCCCGGCGTGAAGCCGGCGAGGCCGGTCCCGTCCGGGTTGACCACCATGAGCCTCGTCGTCGGGGCCTCCCAGTTCATGAAGGCAATCTTGCCGTTCGACTTCGGCGTGGGGCCGACGGCGCCGACGGTGAACGAGGCCGAGGCGGTGTTGTTCGACGTGTCGGGGTCGCCGGGCGTGGCGGCGACGGCGGCCGTGTTGGTGAAGACGGTGCCGGCGGCGGCCGAGGGGCTGAGCGTGGCGAAGACGACGGCGCTCTCGGTCGAGCCGACGGCGACGGAGTTGAAGGTGACGGTGCGGTTGTTGCCCGTGCCGCCGCAGGTGCCGCGCGGCGCGTCGCAGGAGGCGAAGGTCAACCCGTCCGGCAGCGTGTCCGTGATGGTCACGGGCGCGGCCGTGGTGCCGCCCTTGTTCGTGGCCGTGAGCATGAAGACCACCTTCGAGCCGGGCGCGGCCGTGCCGAAGAGGACGGACTTCGTGAGGGCGATGTCGGCGAAGTCAACGGTCGTGGCGGCGGAGGCCACGTTGTTGGAGGGGTCGGCGTCCGTCTCGTTGAGGTTGACCGAGACGCCGTTGATAAAGAGCCGCACGGCGGGCGGCTTGACGACGACGGTGACTGTGACCAACTCGCCGCCTCCGACCGTGCCGAGGTCGCAGACGACGGTCGTGGTGCCGGAGCACGAGCCCTTGCTCGTCGTGGCCGAGACGAAGGTCATGCCCGCGGGCAGCACGTCGGTGAGCGTGACGCCGGTGGCCGGGAGGTCGCCGCGGTTCCTGACGCCGATGGTGTAGGTCAGGTCGGCGCCGAGCGCGACGGGGTCGGGCGAGTCGGCGATGGTCAGTTCGAGGTCAACGCCGGGGCCGAACTTGGCGACGAAGGCGTCGCTGTTGCCGCCGCCGTAGGTCGGCCGCAGCGCGTTGCCGACGGGGAAGTTCGTCGAGGTGGTGGTGCCGGCGACGTAGATGCCGCCCGCCGCGTCGATGGCGATGCCGTTGCCCTGCTCGGTGTTGGCGCCGCCGAGGTAGGTGGAGAAGAGGACGGACGAGCCGGCCGGGTTGAGTTTGATGACGAAGGCGTCCGAGAAACCGCCGAAGGGGGCGACGGGGTTGACGGCGGGGAAGTTTTCCGAGGAGGTCGTGCCCGTCACGTGCGCGCTGCCGTCGGCGCCGACGGCGAGGCCGAGGCCCTGCTCGAAGCCTTCGCCGCCGAGGTAGGTCGAGTAGAGGAGTGACTGGCCGTCGGCGGCGAGTTTGGTGACGAAGGCGTCGCCGCCGCCGATGTCGCCGATGGTGTTCTGAAGGGCGTTGGCGAGGGGGAAGTTCGTCGAGCCGGTCGTGCCGGCGACGTAGACGGCGCCGTCGGGGCCGACGCCGATGCCCGCGCCCTGGTCGGAGGACGAGCCGCCGAGGTAGGTCGCGAAGGCGGTGGCGCCGCCCGCGTCGAGCTTGACGACGTAAGCGTCCCCGAAGCCGCCGCGCGCGGGCTGGAAGGGGCTCGCCGTGGGGAAGTCGGAGGAGGAGGTTAAGCCGGTCAGGTAGGCGGTGCCGCCGGGGCCGAGGGCGACGGCGCGGGCGTCGTCGTTCTCGGCGCCGCCGAGCAGGCGCACGTATTCGGGGAACGTGCCGGCCGGGTTGAGCTTCAGGGCGAAGGCGTCGTTGCCGACGGCGGCGCCGGCCAAGAGCGCCGCCGGGCTGCCCGGCCGCCACGCCAGCGCGAGAATCGACTTGCTCGTGAGGCCCGTGTTCGAGGGCGCCCAGCTCGCGCCGCCGTCGGTGGTCTTGTAGACGCCGAAGCCGCTCGTCCCGGCGTAGACGGTCGAGGGCGAGGCGGGGTCAACGAGCAGCGAGGCGGGGCCGAGCGGGTTGACCTGCCCGTTGAAGCTGATGAAGCTCAGGCCGTTGTTGGCGAGCGTCCAGTTGGCGCCGCCGTCCGTGCTCTTGTAGACGGCGGCCGTGGGGTTGGTCACGGCCGCGTAGAGCGTCGAGGGCTGCGACGGGGCGAGGACGAGGGTGCGCACCGTCGGGTTGATGAAGCCGGTGGGAGTCAACCCGTTGTTAGCGAGCGTCCAGTTGGCGCCGCCGTCCGTGCTCTTGAGGACGCCGCGGTTGGTCGTCGCCGCGTAGACGGTCTGCGGGGCGGTCGGGTCAACGACGACCTCGTTGACGTTCGGCGTGCTGCCGGGGAGGTTGCCTGCCGCCTGTGCCCAGGTGTCGCCGCCGTTCGTCGTCTTGAAGACGCCGAGGAGGGTCGCGGCGTAGAGGGTCGTCGGCGTCGAGGGGTCGATGGCGAGGGAGTTGACGGACGGGGTGATGAGGCCGGAGCCCTTCGTCTCGTAGAGGCCGCCGCCGTCGGTGCTCTTGTAGATGCCGGCGCCGCCGCCCGTCGCCGCGTAGACCACCGAAGGGTTCGTCGGGTCAACGACGACGGAGCGCGTGGAGAAGGGCGCGGTCGAGGTCCGCGCCTGTCCGGTCAGGTGCCAGTTGGCGCCGCCGTCGGTGCTCTTGAAGACGCCGGAGCTGGTGGCGGCGTAGACGGTCTGCGGGGCGCTCGGCGCGACGGCGAAGTCGAAGACGCCGGCCGCGGTCAGGCCCGCGCCGCTCGCGGCCCACGTCGCGGCGCCGTCGGTGCTCGCCTGCACGGGGTTGCCGGCGCGCACGGCCATGGGGATGCGGGGGAAGGTGAAAGAGTCGGTGCGGCCGACGACGTAGGCCGCGCCGGATGAGTCGGCCGCGATGCCGGAGCCCTGCTCGTTGCCGCCGCCGCCCATGAAGGTCGAGTAGGCGAGCGACGAGCCGGACGGGTCGAGCTTGAGGACGAAGGCGTCGAGGCCGCCGTCTTTGCTCATCTGGAAGGCGCCGCCGGTGGTGGGGAAGTTGCCGGAGCCGGTCGCGCCGCTGAGGTAGGCGCTGCCGGCCGCGTCCACGGCGAGGGCGTTGCCGAAGTCGTCGCCGCCGCCGCCGACGTAGGTGGCGAAGACGAGAGACTTGCCGTCGGGGCTCAGCTTGAGCACGTAGGCGTCGTTAAAGCCGCTCTTCGTGGGCTGGAAGGCGTTGGCCGAGGAGAAGTTCGTCGAGGCGGTGGTGCCCGCGACGTAGGCGCTGCCGCTTGAGTCAACGGCGACCGCCTGACCCTGGTCCGTGTCGAGCCCGCCGAGGTAGGAGGAGTAAATCAGGACCGGGTCGATGACGAGCGGTCGCGTGCGGTCGTACTCGCCCAGCTCGAAACCGACGGCGCCGCGCGCGTCCTTCACGTAGCGCGCCGCCACCTCCGCGCGCCGTCCGTCTGACTCCTGATAGGCGAAAGGCTTCTGCAAGCGCACCTCGCCGCCGTCGGCCGAGAGGACGAGGTCGCCGCCCTCGTCGATGCGCGCCTCGCGCGCGCCTTCAAAGCTCAGGCGGACGCGCGAGGGGTCGGCGCCGGGGGCCACGAGGAAGTCGTATTCGAGCCGCCCCTCGTTGCCGTAGTAGACGAGGTCCACGCCCTTGTAGACCGCCTCGTATTTGACGCGCCCGTAGTTCTCGACGCCCGTGCGCCACGCGCGGCGGTCCGCGCCGATGAGGTAGTTACTCTTCGAGGGGAGCACGTTCAGCCCGACCACCTTCGGCGAGCGGTTCGCGCCGACGAGCCCGAAGCGCAGCGTGCTCTCGCCCCGGCTCAGGTTGAGGACCGCCCCGCCGCGCGTCAGCATCAGCGAGTAACCGGCGCCGCGCGACGTGAAGAGGACATCGGCGCGCGCCTGACCACGGTTGGCCTCGAAGCGCAGCGGCAGCCTCCCGTATGAATCGAGCAGGCGCGCGGCGGCGCCCGCCTTCGCCCGCGCGGGCGGCGGGGACGAAGCGTCGGCGCGGCGCGTCACGGGCAGCGTCAGCGCGGCGGCGGCGGCCAGTCCGAGCAGGGCGAGGAAGAAGGGAAGGTGTGACTTCCTCGGGGCGAGATTCCTTCGAGATGCGATGCGAGGCATGAACCGACTCCTTACGTCTACGAGGTGATGGACGGGCTCGGGCGCAGGGCTCCGGCGTGCGGGTCCGTCTCCTTAAATTAACTGACGATGATTAAGCTGAAAGGGAATAACGTCTGTGATAGGCGTCACGCGACACTCCGAAGTGGGATGCGGCCGCGTCTTACCTGCCCGTGAGAATTCCCACCGGGAGCGACGCCGGATTATACAGGCGGAGCGGGCGCTGACAAAATCAGGAAGCACGCCCCTCATCATGAGGTGTGGACTTATGGCGTTCGCGTTGCGAGAATTGCCCGAGCCCGAATCGGGGACAGGAGGCGTCGATGGTTAAACGGAGAATGATAATCACACTCGCTCTGCTCTTGGTCGCGGCGGGGTGCGCGGAGGTGCGGCGCGCGCAGAGGAGCCCCGAGACGGGGGCGCTTCTACAGGCGGCGCGGGCCGGGCACGCGGACACGGTGAAGAGCCTCCTGACGGGAGGGAAGGCGGACGTGAACGGCCGGGACGACCGCGGCAACACGCCGCTCATCGAGGCGGCGCGCGCCGGGCACGGCGACGTGGTGCGTGCGCTCCTGGTGGCGAGGGCCGACGCGGCGGCGAAGAACGACGAGGGGCAGACGGCGTTCTCTGTGGCGGCGGCGGGCGGGCACGACGAGGTCGTCCGCCTGCTCCGCGAGGCCGGGGCGACGCAGTAACGGCAATCCCTTCGACCGGCGGCTGAAGGCTCATTCAAAGCGCAGGGCTTCAATCGGGTCGAGCGCCGCGGCCTTGCGGGCCGGGTAGTAGCCGAAGAAGACGCCGACGATGGCCGAGAAGAGCGCGGAGCCGACGATGGCCGGCGTCGAGACGAGCGTCGGCCACCCGAGCAGCGCCGGGATGGAGAGCGAGACGGCGAGGCCGAGCAGGATGCCCGCCATCCCGCCCGTCAGGCTGAGCACGACCGACTCGATGAGGAACTGCGTCCGCACGGCCGAGGACCGGGCGCCGATTGCCATGCGGATGCCTATCTCGCGCGTCCGCTCGGTGACTGACACCAGCATGATGTTCATGATGCCGATGCCGCCGACGAAGAGCGAGACGCCCGCGATGCAGCCGAGCAACACCGTCATGGTGTTGTTCGTCTCGTTCGCCGCCTCGGCCACGTCCGACATGTTGCGGACCGTGAAGTCGTCGGGCTCGCCCGCCGCGAGCTTGTGCCGCTGCCGCAGCAGGTCGGTAATCTGCGCCTGCGCCGTGTAGGTCAGCCCGGGCGACGCGGCCGAGACGTTCGCCATCTGGAGGCGCGTGCTGCCGAGCAGCTTCTTCTGCACCGACGTGTAAGGCGCGAAGGCCGTGTCGTCCTGGTCGCGCCCCTGCGGGTCTTGCCCCTTGCGGGCCATCACGCCGACGACGCGGAACGGCAGGTTCTTCACACGCACCGTCTGCCCGACGGCGTCCGCGCCGCCGAACAGGTTCTCGGCCGCCGTCTGCCCCAACACGATGACGCGCGCCGCCGTGCGCACGTCCGAGTCGGTGAAGAAGTCGCCGCTCTGGACGGTCCACTTGCGGATGCCGGGGAGCTGTTCGCTCGTGCCCTGCACCTGCGTGTTCCAGTTCAGGTTGCCCGAGACGAGCTGCTGGCGCGTGTTCACCAAAGGGCTCACCATCGACACGCTCGGCACCTCGCGCCGGATGGCTTCGAGGTCTTCGGCCGTGAGCGAGCCGGCGCTGTTCTCGCCCGAGCCGGTGCGCACGCCGCCGACGTTCTGCGCGCCCGCCGTGACGAAGAGCAGGTTCGTCCCCATGCCCTCAATCTGCGACTGGACGCTGGCCTGCGCGCCCTGCCCGATGCTCACCATCGCGATGACGGCCGAGACGCCGATGATGATGCCGAGCATGGTCAGCGCGGCGCGCATCTTGTTGCGGACGAGCGCGCGGAAGGCGATGCGGATAATCATCAGGATGTTCACGTCAGTCCTCTTCCTGTTCCGGCGGCGGCAGCCTCTTCAACTCCTCGGCGGCGTCGCGCGGCTCTTCGACGGTCGAGTCCTTCTGGATTCTCCCGTCCTTGAAGACGACGACGCGGCCGGCGTAAGACGCGATGTCCGTCTCGTGCGTGACGAGGACGAGCGTGATCCGGCGCTCGCGGTTCAGGCGCTGGAAAATCTCCATCACTTCTATCGACGTGCGCGAGTCGAGCGCGCCCGTCGGCTCGTCGGCGAGGATGAGCGTCGGGTCGTTGACGAGCGCGCGGGCGATGGCGACGCGCTGCTGCTGGCCGCCCGAGAGCTGGTTCGGGTGGTTGTGCTCGCGCCCGGCGAGGCCGACCGACGCCAGAGCCTCCATCGCGCGGTGGCGGCGCTCGACGGCCTCGACGCCCGCGTAGAGCATCGGCAGCTCGACGTTCTCAAGCGCCGAGGTGCGCGAAAGGAGGTTGAAGCCCTGAAAGACGAAGCCGATTTTTTGCAGACGGATGTCGGCCCGCTCGTCCTTGGTGAGCGCGGACACGTCGCGGCCGTCGAGGACGTAGGCGCCGCGCGTCGGGCGGTCGAGGCAGCCGATGATGTTCATGGTCGTTGACTTGCCCGAGCCCGAGGTGCCCATGATGGCGACGAACTCGCCCTCGCGGATGTCGAGCGAGACGCCGCGCAGCGCGTGCACCTCCACGTCGCCCGTCGTGTAAGTCTTGTGAATCTGCTCAAGACGGATGACGGGCCGCCCCTCTTCACGCGGGACGAACAGCCCCGCCCGCGTCTCAAACTTCGGCCGACCGATTTCGTAAGTCGCCTGCATCTCTCAAACCCTCCTTATTAGCGGCGACCGCCGCCGCCCCCGCCCACGCGCGGCGCGGCGCCGAAGCCGGGGGGCGTGGACTGGCCGCCCTGCTGTCTGGTGGTGCCGGTCTGCTGGCCGGAGACGGTCTGGCCGGTGACGACCATGTCGCCTTCGTGCAGCTCGCCTTCGACGACTTCGGTCGAGACGCCGTCGGAGAGGCCGACCTTGATTCGGCGCGGCTGGGCCCGGCCGTCCGCGCCGAGCACCCAGACGCGGCGCGTCTGCCCTTCGAGCACGGGCGCGGTCGGAGGCGTCACGTCGCCGCCGCGCTGGCCCGCCTGCTCGCCCTGCCGGCGTGCGGCGCGGAGGGCGCCCTGAGCGGAGTTGTTGCCGCCCGCGGTCTGGCCCTGCGCGGCCCGCGGCGAGAAGCGGAGCGCGGAGTTGGGAACCTTGACGACGTTGTCGCGCCCGTCAACCGTGACGGTTAGGTTGGCCGTCATGCCCGGCTTGAGCTTCTGCTCGGGGTTCGCCACGTCAATGACGACGTTGTAGGTGACGACGTTCTGCGCGCTCTCGGGGTTGAGCCTGATTTGTCGAATCGCGCCCTTGAACTCGTCGCCCGGAAAGGCGTCCACGTCGAACTGGACGGCCTTCGCCTTCTCGACGAGGCCGATGTCGGCCTGGTCGATGTCGGCCATGACCTGCATCTGCGTCAGGTCTTGCGCGATGGTGAAGAGCGTCGGCGCCGAGAGGCTGGCGGCCACGGTCTGCCCCACGTCCACGTCGCGCGAGACGACGACGCCGTCGATGGGCGAGCGAATCGTCGTGTGATTCAAATTCACTTCGGCGAGGCGGAGCGCGGCCTGCGCCTGCTCGACCTGTGCCTGTGCGTTCAAGACCTGCGCCTGCGCCTGCTGGACTTGCGCCCGCGCCTGCTCGACCTGCGCCCCGGCCTGCGCCTGCCCGGCGCCCGCGGCCGACTGCTCGCCGAGGACGGCCTGATTGAGTTGCGCCTGCGCCTGCTTGTAGCGGGCCTCGGCAGTCTTGTAGCTCGTCAGCGCCGTCTCGTACTCGCGCCGCGAGATGATGCCGCTCTGTGCCAGAGACTCCTGCTGGCGGAGGAGGCTCGCCGCGTCGTCGAGTTGGGCTTTGAGCACGGCGAGGTTGGCCTCGGCGCTCGTCACGCCGGCCCGCTGGTTCTGAGTCGTCGAGCCGGCGGCCAGAGCCTTGGCGCGGGCGTCGGTGACGCCGGCCTGCGCCTGCGTGAGCCCGGCCCGCGCCTGCGTCAGACCGGCCCGCGCCTGTTCGAGATTGGCGCGCGCCTGGTCAACCTGCGCCTGCGTCGTCGAGGGGTCGAGCTGGGCGACGACCTGCCCCTTCTTGACCGTCGAGTTGAAGTCGGCGTAGAGGGCCGAGATGGTCCCGGAAGCCTGACTGCCGACCTGAACGGTGGTGACTGCCTGAAGGGTGCCCGTCGCGGTGACTGTGTTCCTGAGGTTTCCGCGCTCGACGCGCGCCGTCGTGTATTCGGCGGCGCTGGCGCCCCCGCCCCGGAACATGTATACGCCCGCGACCCCGAGCAACGCGACGGCCAACAACGCCGCCAGACTCTTCCTGCGCTTTAACTGTGCTTTCAGTTTCTTCATTGTTCTACTCACCGTCCCTCTATGCCAGACACCGGCGGGCCGCGTTCGGTTACACCCTCAACTTCGCGTAGCGCGCGGTGATGACGCGGACGTAATTCTGCGTCTCGCTGTAGGGCGGGACGCGGTTGCCGTACCTCATCACGGCGCCTTCGCCCGCGTTGTAGCCGGCGAGCGCGAGGTCAACGCGGCCGTCGAAGAGTTCCAGAAGGTATTTCAGGTAGCGCGTGCCGCCGGAGATGTTCTGCGCCGGGTCGAAGGGGTTCGTCACGCCGAAGCGCGCGGCGGTGGCGGGCATCAACTGCATCAAGCCTTGCGCGCCGGCCGGGCTGACGGAGGCCGCGCGGAAGCCCGACTCCTGATGGATGACGCAGTAGATGAGGTAAGGGTCAACGCCGTGCCGGCCGCCGTGGTGGCGGATGAGGTTGTCAATCGTGCTGTTGCCGGTCGTCCAGAAAGGCGCGGGGCCGGTCGCCGCGACGAGAGTCAGGGGCGGGCTCGCCTTTTTTACCGGAGGGTTCTTCGCCGCTTCGAGCGCGGCTTCGGCCTCCTTGATGGCCTCGGCGGCGGCGGCGACCTGTCCGCGCGTGGCTTCCAGCTTCGAGCGCAGCCCGGCGAGCGCCTGTTCCTCCTCTTCCAACTCCTTCTTCGCGAGGAGCCCTTCGGCGTATAGCTGGCGGAGCTGTTCGAGCCGGGCGGCGGCGCGCTCGACTTCCGCCTCCTGCATCCGCAACAGCTCCTCCGTGGTCGCCTTGTACTCTTTAGAGGCGTCAACCAGGTGGGCACGCGTCTGCATCACCCCGCCGGCCGGAGTCTGCGCCGCGGTTCGGGCGCCGCCTGCCAGCAGGGCGAAGATGAAAAGGATGAGATGTAAGATGTTTTTATTATTCACGCGTGCCCACCTGTTTCCACCGTCCAAAGGCCAGACACCTCGGCGCCGAGCGCGGTTACAGCCCGGCCCGAAAACGGGCTGTAACCGTTCGCGCGGGCGCGGTGTCTTGACTGTCGGAAGGCTTGTTTCGGGCTTACGCGCGGCGGCCTTAACTTTGGCTCTCTCCGTGGACACGGACTAAACTAAGGAGTAAGTAAGAAAGATGAACCGAGTCGGAAAGATTAAGACACTGGCAATCTCCGCGCTGGCGGCCGTTGCCCTAGCGACCCCCATCGCCATCGCCCAGACGGGCGATGGCGACCAGGGCCAACAGAAGTCGCACCGCGGCGAAGGCCGTGGGCACCGCGGCGGGCGCGGCGGCGGCCACTTCGGCGGGCGCGAGTTCGCCGGCCTCAACCTGACGGACGAGCAGAAGACTCGCCTTCAGCAACTCCATCAGGGCTTCCGCGAGCGCACCCGAGGCTTGCGCGAACAGCTCCGCGCCAAGCACCACGAGGTGCGTCAGGCCGGCGAGGGCGGCACTTTCAACGAGGCGCTGGCGACCCAGCGTTTGACCGAGGCCGCCGCCCTTCAGGCGAAGCTGATGGGCGAGGAGTTCAGGCTCCGCCAAGAGTCGCTGTCGGTGCTCACGCCCGAGCAGCGGACGCAGCTTGAGCAGCGCCGCGCCGAGCGCAAGGCGCGTCGCGGCGGGCGCGGCGGCCGCGGGCAGGGTCAGCAGCTCTAATAACCGGGGCCGGCGGCCCGCCCTTCAACAAGCATGAAGGGCGGGCCGCCTCCCGCTCGACTTTGACGGGTAACGCCTCTGGCAGACGACTTGGGACAGGCGTCGGACGTGGAGCTGGTGCGACTCGCGCGCGGCGGCGACGAGGCCGCGTTCTCCGAGATAGTGCGGCGCCACAGCCCGCGCGTCTTCCGCACCGCCTCGCGCTTCTTCCGTCGGCGCGAGCAGGTCGAGGAGGCTTCGCAGGAAGTTTTTTTGAAGGCGTTCACCGAGCTTGAGAGCTTCGAGGGGCGCGGCTCGTTCGAGGGTTGGCTGACGCGCATCGCCACCAACACGTGCCTCAACATGCTCCGCAGCGCCAAGCGCCGGCCCGAGCTGACGCTCTCCGACCTGACCGAAGACGAGGGCGCGTGGCTCGACACGCACACGGCCGGCGCCGCCGCCGAGAGGCACGAGCGGGCCGTGAGCAGCGCCGTCGCCGCCGACCTCGCCGACCGCGTGCTCGACACCCTCTCGCCCGACGACCGTCTGGTGCTGACGATGATTGACGGCGAGGACGCGCCCGTGAAGGAGGTGGCGGAGGCGACGGGCTGGACAGAGTCTAACGTCAAGGTGAAAGCCTTCCGCGCCCGCCGCCGGATGCGCGAGGCGCTGGAGAAACTGTTGGGCTGAAAGCGCGGGAGAGAGATGAGAGACGAACACATCATCGAGATGCTTGAGCGCGGTCCGCTCTCCGAGCTTGACGAGGGCGAGCTGGCCGCCGTCCGCGCACACGGCGCGCGTTGCGAAGCCTGCGCCCGCGCGTACGAGGCCGCGCGCCTCTCGGCGCTGATGCTCAGGGAGCGCGCCGCCGAAAGGTTCGAGCCGTCGCCCTTCTTCCAGACGCGGGTCATGGCCGCGCTCAGAGAGCGGAGGGCGGGTAAGGAGTCGTGGTCGCTCGCCCGACTCTGGAGGGCCGCGGGCGCGCTCGTCTCTTCGATGGCGTTGACGGTCGCGGCGCTGGCGGCGCTGACGTTCCTCGGCCCCGCCGCCGCGGACGCGCCGTCCGACGCGCCCGACATCGCCGCGGTGTCGGAAACTTACCCGGCGGAAGAACTGTTGCTCCAGCCGGACGAAGTCTCGGAAAACGAGATGACTTACGAGCAGGTGCTTTCGACCATCTACGAGGCGGGCGAGTGAGGGGCCGGGCGACTATGAACATCGGATTCGGAAACACGTGGAAGCTGCGCGCCGCCGCCCTGCTGATTTTCCTGCTCGGCGCGGCGGCCGGCGCCCTCGCGCCCCGCGCCTACAGCGCGTGGTTCCGCGAAGGCCGACAGCGCCAGCGCGAAAGGTTCGAGCAGATGCTTGACCGCCTGCAACTGAGCGCCGAGCAGAAGACTCAGGTGCAGCAGACTCTCGGCGAGGCGCGCGAGCAGTTCCGTTCAATCCGCAGGGAGTCCGAGAGCCGCGAGGACGAAGTCAGGAGGCAGGCCGACGAGCGTCTGCGGCAAATCATGACGCCCGACCAGTGGCAGCAGTTTCAGCAGGCGATGGGCGAGAGGCAGGGGCAGCGGCGCGGACGGCGCGGCAGGGGCGGCGGCCGGGAAGGCTCGTCTAATTCGACACCGACGCCCCGGCCATCGCCATGAAGATGTCGCTCTCGCTGCCGGGGCCGAACCGGTGCTGAAGGAAAATTCTGATTAACTTCTCCTTCGGGTCTACCCAGACGATTGAGCCGAAGGCGCCGTTGTGCCCGAAGCTGCCCGGCGTGGTGAGCGGGAAGTCGTCCTCCGGGCTGCCGCTCAGGCCCCAGCCCAAGCCCTGATAGGCCGGCCGCTGCGTGAGGGCGGATTTCAGGCCGGGCGTTTGATTCCGCGTCATCGCCTCGACCGACAATCTGGAAAGAATCCTCCGGCCCTTAAACGTCCCGCCGTCGAGCATCATCTGGCAGAGGGCGGCGAGGTCCGAAGCCGTCGAATACATCCCGAACTCCGGTCCGGGGTATTTGGCGACCCTGCCGAAAGCCTCCAGCTCTTCCCACCTCTCCAGCTTGCCGTCGCGCGTCCGGTAGACGGACGCGAGCCGACCCCGCTTCTCGGGCGGGACGAAGAAGAAGCTGTCTTTCATGCCGAGGGGGCCGAAGACTCGCTCGGCGATGAATTGCTCGTAGGGTTGACCGGAGACTACTTCGATGATGCGCCCGAGGATGGCGAAACCTCCGCTGTAATACCTGAACTGAGTGCCCGGCTCGAACTCCGGCTCCTGCTTAGACAGGATAGCCACCACTTCACTTAAAGTTTTGTCGCGCCTGACCGTGATGTCTTCAATCTCCTGCGGGCGGTTGAAGGGCATGCCGGAGGTGTGTGTCAGCAGGTGGCGAATCGTGACGGGTTGCGTCTTGCCTGGAGCCCCGAACTCGGGAAGGTATTTCCCCACGGGGTCGCCGAGCGCGAGCTTGCCCTCCTCCATCAGAATCATGACGCCGATGGCGGTCACGGGTTTCGCCACCGACCGGATGTCGAAGATGGAGTCCTTCCGCATCGGCGTTTTGCTCGCCACGTCCTGATAGCCGACCGCCTCAAGGCTGACGACTTCGACGCCCCGCGCGACCAGCATCACGGCCCCCGCGATGGCCCCTTGTTCGACGAAGGTCTTCATCCGCGCGGGAATCCGGGCCAGCCGCCCCCTGTCAACGCCGGACCTCGAAGCGCCCTGACCTCGCGCGGGCGTGAATAAGAACAGCGTGGCTAGCGTCCACGCACAGAGATGCTTCAAGGAGGTGTTGCTCTGCATACCCGCAGCCGTTCTTGCGCCGGTTGATTTCACGGAAACAACTTCGACCCACAGGAGGATAATTGATGAGCAGGCCGGTTCGCATCCTCCGACACTTCCTCGCGCCTCGCGGCGGCGGTCGCAGAAATTAATGCTTGGCGCGGCCGCCGCGTCGTGTTATTAAGATGGCGCCCGAGACACCTCATCACATCATTCCGAACAAGCGGCGCGGCTTTATCTTCCGACAATAAAAATCTGGAGGAGCACATGGCGACCAGTTACAAGAGCACGAAGAAGAGTGCGGGCAAGGGCGGGGCCAGTAAGAAGAGCGCGTCTAAGAAGAGCGGGGCGTCGGCGCGGGCGGCGACGGGCGGCGGGCCGCTGCCGCCGTACGGCGTCGCTATCCGCGAGGCGTCGGCGCGCGGCGACGTGGCGGAGATGCGCCGCGTCGCGGCGTCGGCCCGCAAGTGGATTAAGGACGCGCAGGCCGCGCTTGAGAAGTTAGAGGGGCGCATCGAGAAGGTGGGCGGCCGCAAGTAGGGAGTCATGGCACAGCCTTCACGCTTCCTCGCGCGCGAGGACCGCGAGCATTATCCCCCGGTGCACGTCGTCTGGGAGCTGACCCTGGCCTGTGACCTGAAGTGCAACCATTGCGGGTCACGGGCCGGGCGTCGGCGCCCGGACGAGTTGACGACCGAGGAGTGTCTCGACCTCGTCGCGCAGCTCGCGCGCCTCGGCACGCGCGAGGTGAGTCTCATCGGCGGCGAAGCCTACCTGCGCCGCGACTGGCTGGAGATCGTGCGCGCCGTCCGCCGGCACGGCATGGACTGCACGATGCAGACGGGCGGCCTGCACCTGACGGAAGAGAGAATCAGGCAGGCGGCCGAGGCCGGGCTTCAAGGGATTGGCGTCTCAATCGACGGCCTCGAAGAGTTGCACGACGAGCTGCGCGGCGTGAAGGGTTCGTTCGCCGCCGCCCTCAAGGCGCTCGGCCTGCTTCGGGATTACGGCATCACGCCGAGCGTCAACACGCAAATCACTTCGCACGTCTTGCCGCAACTGCGCGAGTTGTGCGGGCTGTTCATAGAGGCCGGGGCGAAGAACTGGCAGGTGCAGTTGACGGTCGCGATGGGCAGGGCCGCCGACCACCCCGAGCTGCTTTTGCAGCCTTACCAACTCCTCGAACTCATGCCGCTGCTCGCCGAGCTGTTCCGCGAAGGCGCCGCGGGCGGGATGCTCTTGCAGGCCGGTAACAACGTCGGCTACTTCGGCCCCTACGAGTCTCTGTGGCGCGGCGGCGGCGACGCCGCCGTCCACTGGCCCGGCTGCAACGCGGGCGAGAACACGCTCGGCGTCGAGGCCGACGGGACCATCAAAGGCTGCCCGTCGCTGCCGACCGTGGGTTACTCGGGCGGCAACGTGCGCGACCTGACGCTGGAAGACATCTGGCGCGACGCGCCGGAGCTTAACTTCAACCTGACGCGCGGCGGCGAAGAGGCTTGGGGCTTCTGCCGCGGCTGCTACTACGCCGACTCCTGCCGCGGCGGTTGCACGTGGCTCAGCCACTCGCTCTTCGGGCGGCCCGGCAACAACCCTTACTGCCATCACCGCGCACTCGAACTCGAAGCGCGCGGCCTGCGCGAGCGCGTGGTGCCCGTCGCGCCCGCGCCCGGACGCTCTTTCGACCACGGGCAATTCGCGCTGCTGCTTGAGACGGCCGACGGGCGCCCCGTCTCGACCGAACACGCGCCGCAGTCGGACCTCGTCCAAATCGGCGGGACCGGGAAGAAGACTTTGAAGGCCGCCGCGACAATCACGAAGGCACGCCCGACGCTCGTGCTCTGCCGCGCCTGCGACCGTCACGTTAAGAAGGGAGAGCGGACGTGCCCCTTCTGCGGGGTTGACGTGAAGGCTTCGGAGCGCGCGTACCGGCGGCGACTGCGCGAGGCGCAGGACGCCTGCCTCGACCTCCTCGAATTATTCCCGCGGTCAAATTTATGAGACTGGCCGGACTGACCGAACTCGTCGGCGGGATAGCCACGGGCGTGTCGGGCGTGTCGCTTGCGCTGTACGTCTTACGGCCCGCCGCGTCGCCTTCGGATTACCTCGGGCTGTTCAGCGTAGCGACCTGCGCGGCGCTCCTCGTGGCCGTCGGCACGTACGCGCACACGGTAAGCGGCAACCCGTGGGGGCGGGTCCCTTTGTGGGTCGGCGCGGTGATTCTGATTTACCAGGCCGCGTCGCTGCTCGTGCGCGTCCCCGTCGGTTTGTACTTCGAAGGGTGGGTCGGTCTCTTTTTATTGTTGCCGGGTTTGACGGCCGCGCTGGCGTTAATCGCGTCGCTCTTTTTCAGGCCGCGGCCGGAGAATTGAAGGTTGGCGGCGGCCGTTTCGGGCTGTTATCTCACAGAACGCAGAGAGGCCCGACGCCACGAATTTGTAACAATAAATTTGATTGACATCGCCTGACTACCAATCTATATTGACCGCTCCTCAGCGGTTCTTCGGCAAGCAGTCATCTCGCCCCTGCGCTCCTCATCGATTCCTTCAAGGAATGATTTGAACGCCCCATCAGCACGGTCGTCTTCGCGAGCGGGGAAGCCCCGCGGGGTAATCTTATGTTTCATTAGGGCCGAATGATTAAGGCCCCCTCATCACGTGGCGGTGACGAAGGGGCCTTGCGACAATTCAACCTCTGCCCCGTTCGGCGCAAAGGATGCATTGCCCGGATAGCACGCATCTTAACGCAGAACGGGGCAGGACTCAACACGTTTCCTCTCGGGGGCTGTCCCATGATGCGCGCTCTTCGCTACCCTTCCATCTCCCGCCAGCGAACCCCTTCGGCGTACAGCCCGCACGCGCTTTCCGGGCCGAATCCCGTCCCGAAAGACCTCGTCACATTTAGCTCTCCCTTCACAGCGTCGGACCGTTGACGGGCCGCACCGCGCCGCCGCGTCGGCGGGAGACTCATCCTTATAGCTTCGGGTGACTTCGTGATGAACCAGTCGCGTCGCATCTCTTTATTGGCGTTTGGTCTCGGCGTCCTCTTCGTCGCCGCCGCGGGCGGTCAGGCGGAGGCGCAGGACACTTCAGCGTCGGCCGACGCCCGCGCCGAAGAGAGGCTGTACGAACTGCTCGAAGACGCGGCAGCGAGGGCGCAGGGGCTCAGGCTCGCGGAGAACCGAGTGCGGTTGCAGACGGCCGCGGCCTGCCTGCTCTGGCCGCGCGACGAGGAGCGAGCGCGGGCCATCATAAAGGAGAGCATGAGCACGCTCGCCGCGCTCGTCGCGGGCGCCGACAGGGGCGACCCGCAGCCCGCGGGGCAGGAGCAGGCGTACACGATTCTGCGTTTCGAGATAGTGCGGGCGGTCGCGGCCCGCGACGCGAAACTCGCTCTCACCTTCCTGCGCGAGACGCGACAGGAGCGGCCCGCCGTTCGTCTCTCTCAGGGCGCGCGGCCCGCCGACCGCGAGACGGCTCTGGAGCTTTCGCTGGCCGCGGAGTTCGCCGCCAAAGACGCGAGGGAGGCGGCGCGCGTCGCCGGGGAGAGCTTGAAGGGCGGGGTCGTCGCGGAGCTGCTGGGCCTGCTGCGCAAGCTCGCCGCCGCGGACCGCGAGGCGGCGTCTGCGCTCGCCACGGACACGGCCAGAAGGATTCAATCCGAAGACCTCTCCACGGACGGCGACCCCGTCATCGTCGCGCTCGGCCTTCTCGGCATGACGCGCCCCGCGTCGCCCGACGCGGCGGGCTCGATAACGATTGACGAGCCGACGCGCCGCGACCTCGTTAACGCCGTCGTCGCCGCGGCGACGAAGACGAACGCCGGCCGCACGAGCAACGCCCACATCCTCTACAACGGCCTCGCCGCCATCATTCCAGAGGTGGAGAGGTACGCGCCTGCCCAAGCCGCGGCGGTGCGCGCGAAGGCAGAAGAGTTCAGGCGCTCGCTCGACCCTTCGACGAGGGCTTGGCAGAAGTACGAGGAGTTGCGGCGCAAGGGCTCGGCCGAAGCTCTGGCCGAGGCGGCGGCGAAGGCGCCCGCCGAGGTCGGCGACGACCTTTACGCCGACGCCGCCTTCAAGGCCCTCGACGGCGGCGACGCCGACCGCGCCCGCCAGCTCCTCGGCAACATCTCCGACCCGCACCGCCGCGCGCTCAAGACGAAGCTGCTCGAACAGCAGTTGCTCGAACGCTCGCTCGCGCGCGGCAAGCTGGAGGACGCCGCGCAGCGACTCCCGCAAGGCGCGACGGCCGAAGAGCGCGTCGCGGCCCTCCTGTACCTCTCGGCGCTGGCGGGCCAGAGGAACGACGCGGGCCTCGCCAGGCGCTTCCTCTCCGAAGCGTTGGCGCTCGCGGGCGGGCGCGTCCGCAACGCGTCCCAATTCTTCACCCAACTGCAAATCGCACACGCCTACTCGGCCGCCGATCCGGCCCGCGGGTTCGCCATCCTCGCCGACCTCGCCGACCAGCTCAACGAACTGCTCGCCGCGGCGGCCGTCGTTGACGGGTTCGGCCCCGACTGCTTCAAGGAGGGGGAACTCAAACCGTTTGCCGGAAACGTCTGGGGCGAGCTGGTGAGGCAGTTCGGCGAGGAGCTGGCGGCGCTCGCGCCGCAGGACTTCGAGCGCGCCCTCGCGGTCGCACAGAAGTTTGAGAAGGACGAAGTGCGCGTCTTCGTCTCGTTGCGCGTCGCCGAGAGGATGGCGCGCGCCGTCGAGTCGAAGAAGCGCGGCTTGTTAACCCGCGCCCCGAGCGGGGAGCTTGACTTAGAAGGAGGAGACAGAAAATGAGAACGGCTCTGAGAAAAAATGTGGGGCTGGCGTTGGTCGTCGGCCTCATCGTGATGGCGGGAGGGCTGGCGGCGGCGATACGCGGCGCAGGCGCGGCGGTGGTCGTGCCCGCGGGCTACGACACCTTCGTGACGCCCGACGACGCGCGGACCTTCGACGACTTCTCGTCGCACCCGGTCCCGGCCGGCTTCTTCGGCAACGGGTCTTTGGCCTACACGGGCCGGGCGACGCTCAAGGGCGGGCCGCCCGTGGACTCGACCCAGTTCGGCAGCGCCGACACGGTCATCAAGCGGAACAACTCCGTGACCGTGCCCGGCGACACGTCGCTCTCGGTCACGGGGCTCTCGTTCGTGAGCGCCGCGCCCATCACCGTGCAGTTCTCCGACGGCCACACGGAGAGCTGGAACGTCACGGTCGGCGCCTCGAACACGACCGGCTCGGCCGGCACGATGCACTTCAACTCGGACGGGACGTTCACTTCGAGCCTGTCCATCTACCCCAAATACACCTTCACGCGCTACGGCGCCGCGGCGCGCACGCTCGACACGGGGAGCGGCGGCGGCGCGGCCCCCATCAACCTCTCCAGCACCAACGGGACGTGGTCGCAGTCCGGTTCGGTGACGGTGATTAACCCCGGCTCGGAGGACAGCATCCTCGCCAGCCACGGCGTCAAGCCGGCGCCGACCCCTTGCCCGACGGCGACGGTGCAGCCCGCAGACGGGACGGCCTCGCGCCAGAACGTCTCCTCGGCCCGCGCCATCTGCGCCTCGACCGAGACGACGACGCTTCAGCCGCAGCCGTAAGCAATCAACTCCAACCCTCGCGCGCGTCCGGGGCGGCGGAAGCGTCGTCCCGGCGCCGCGGGGCAGAAGACGGCGGTCACTCGAATGGGCGGACTCAGCAGAATCATCTTCGGCATCTCGCCCGAGGAGGCGAGCTTTCGGACGCGCGGCTTCAAGTGCCGCGACGAGCGGGCGCGGGCGAGGCTTGAGCACGTCGGCCGGACCTTCCTGCACGGCTATCACGCCGCGCTGGAGGTCGAAGGCGCGCAGTTGGCGGCGCGGCTCGACGCGGTCGAATGGGAGCTTCGCGGGTTCGCCTTCGAGGGGGCCGCGATGGGACTCGCGCTGCTCGACACGTTGACTCCGTGGCGCCGGACGCGGCTCAGGACTTTCGTCGAAGGCGCGGGCGCGGCCCACGCCTACATGGTGTTCGTCGGCGCCGGGTGGTCGCTGGCGAGGCTGCGGCGCGGCACCGCGCGCCCGGTGATGAGCCTCGACCCGCTGCTCGGCTGGCTGGCGGTGGACGGTTACGGATTCCACGAAGGCTACTTTCACTGGCCCGACTACGTCACGCGGCGGAAGCGCCCGCGGCGCCTGAAGGGTTACGCGCTGCGCGCCTTCGACCAGGGCTTGGGAAGAAGCCTTTGGTTCGTCGAGGGCGCGGACGTTGAAGGCATCGCCGCGACCGTCGAAGCTTTTGAAGTGGAGCGGCGCGCGGACCTCTGGAGCGGCGTCGGCCTCGCCTGCGCTTACGCGGGCGGCGTCGAAGGCGAGGGGATTGAAACCCTCCGCGTGCGGGCCGGCCGCTTCGCGCCGCAGCTCGCGCAGGGCGCGGCCTTCGCCGCCAAGGCGAGGCAGCGCGCGGGCAATCCCGCGCCGCACACGGACAGAGCGTGCCGCGTCCTGTGCAGACTGTCTGCCGAAGCTGCGGCGCGGGTGACGGACGAAGCTTTGCGACACCTCCCGCACGACGGCGACGAGCCCGCCTACGAAATCTGGCGGCGGAGAATCGCGGGCGAACTGGCGCGCTTGAAACAGGCCGCCTGAGTGCGGAGCTTAAAGGGAGTGACGAGCATGAAAAGATTAGTCGAAGGCGTGCGCCCTTACACGGCGCACCTGCTCGCCGTCGCGGCGGTCTTCACGGTCTACGGGCTCGCGCGGCTGCCGACGGTGTCGAAGGCCGAGCGCGCCGCTTTGGCCGGGCGCTTCGCGTTCGAGCGGCACACGCTGCCGGAGCTGAACCAGTCGGCGCGCATGGCGCGGGCCGTCCACCCGCAGATGAAAAAAATCTCGGCGTGGATTTCCGCCGTCGGCGCGGCCGTGGCGCTCGCAGACCTCGACGGCGACGGCCTCCCCGACGACGTTGCTTACGTGGACACGCGAAGCGACCAGGTCATCGTCGCGCCCGTGCCGGGGACGCCAGCGCGCTACGCGCCCTTCGAGCTGAACGCGGGCGCGCTCCCCTACGACGCCGCGACGACGGCGCCGATGGGGAGCCTCGTCGGCGACTTCAACGAAGACGGCCGCGCCGACATCCTCGTCTACTACTGGGGTCGCACGCCCATCGTCTTCCTGCGCCGCGCGCAACAGGCGTCCTCGCCCGGCGTGCTCTCGCGCGACTCTTACCTCGCGCGAGAGCTGATGCCCACGCGGGAACGCTGGTTCACGAACTGCGCGACGCAGGCCGACCTCGACGGCGACGGCCACGTTGACCTCGTCATCGGCAACTACTTCCCCGACGGCGCCCGCGTGCTCGACGCGAAGGCCGAGGGGCGCGCGGAGATGGCCGCCTCGCTTTCGCGCGCCTTCAACGGCGGGCGCAACCGCCTGCTCCTCTGGGCCGGCGCCTCGTCCGGTCAGGAGCCCGCCGCGCGTTACGAAGAGGCCGCGGGCGTGATGACGGACGAGGTCTCGCGCGCGTGGACGCTGGGCGTCGGCGCGGCCGATTTGGACGGCGACCTGCTCCCCGAAATCTATTTCGCCAACGACTTCGGCCCCGACCGCTTGCTTCACAACCGCTCGACGCCCGGCCGCCTCAGCTTCCGCCCGCTCGAAGGCGAACAGGGCTTCAGCACGCCGCACTCGAAGGTGCTCGGGCGCGACTCCTTCAAAGGCATGGGCGTGGACTTCGGCGACGTGAACGGCGACGGCCTGACGGACATCTACGTCAGCAACATCGCCGACGAGTACGCCCTTGAAGAGAGCCACTTCGTCTGGGTCAACACGGGCCGCACGGAGTTGATGAAGGAGGGCATCGCGCCCTTCGTTGACCGCAGCGAGCAACTCGGGCTCGCGCGCAGCGGTTGGGGCTGGGACGCGCGGCTCGCCGACTTCGACAACGACGGCACGCCCGAGGCGGTGCAGGCGACGGGCTTCGCCAGGGGCAGCGTTGACCGCTGGGCGGAGTTGCAGGAGGTGGCCTTGAGCAACGACCAGTTGCAGGGCGACCTGCGCTTCTGGCCGCGCCTGCAGCCGGGCGACGACCTGAGCGGGCACGGCCACGACCCCTTCTTCGTGAAGGCCGCGGACGGGCGCTACTACGACTTGGCCTCCGACCTCGGGCTCGACCAGTCGCAGGTCACGCGCGGCGTCGCCGTCGCCGACGTTGACGGCGACGGCCGTCTCGACTTCGCGCTCGCCAACCAGTGGATGTCTTCTTACGTCCACCTCAACCGCAGCCGTCAGGCCGGCGGCTTCATCGGGCTCAACCTGCTGCTGCCGGCGCGGGGCGCGGGCGCGGGAGGCTACCCGGCAATCGGCGCGCGCGCGACCGTGCATCTGCCCGACGGCCGCAGGATGACGGCGCAGGTGGACGGCGGCAGCGGCCACTCGGGCAAGCGCAGTCCGGGCCTGCACTTCGGCCTCGGCCGCATGACGTGGGGGCCGCTGCGCGTCGAGCTTGAATGGCGCGACGCCGGGGGCCGGGCGCATCGGGAAACGCTGCGGCTCGGAGCGGGCTGGCACACGTTGCTGCTCGGGAGCTAGGCGGTCGGGAAGAATTGAAGAGAGGAACGCCATGCAGAAAGACGAACAGGCGAAACGTCTCGGCGGCCTGCGGCGGTTCGCCGTCGCCATCACCGCCCTCAACATTCTGGGTCACACCGTCTTCGGCTTCGAGCCCGCTTGGGCGCAGCCCGTCGTCGCACTCCTGACCGCGTACGGCATGGAGTTGGCGCTCGAATCCGTTGACGCCTGGGCGCGGAGGCGGCGGCCGAAGTTCCTCGGCTCGTGGAGCGGCTTCGTGGACTTCCTGCTGCCGGCGCACATCACGGCGCTGGCGGTGGCGATGCTCATCTACGCGAACGAGCAGCACTGGATGATTGTGTTTGCGACCGCCGCCGCCATCTCGTCGAAGTTCGTGCTGCGCGTCCCCGTCGGCCGGGGCCGTCGTCACTTCCTGAACCCGTCGAACTTCGGCATCACGGCGACGCTGCTCCTCTTTCCCGTCGTCGGCATCGCCCCGCCCTATCAGTTCACGGAACACTTCCTCGGCGCGGGCGACTGGGTGCTGCCCTCGGTCATCATCCTGACGGGCTCTTTCCTGAACGCGAAGTTCACGGGCCGGCTGCCGCTGATTGCGGCGTGGGTGGGCGGCTTCGCGCTGCAAGCGTGCGTGCGCGCCCTAGTCTTCGACACGCCGTTGCTCGCGGCGCTGACGCCGATGACGGGCGTGGCCTTCATCCTCTTCACCTTCTACATGGTGACGGACCCGGCGACGACCCCTTCGCGCACGCGGAGCCAGATTCTATTCGGCGCGGGCGTCGCGGGCGGTTACGGCTTCCTCGTCGCCTGCCACGTCGTCTTCGCGATGTTCTTCGCGCTGACCGTCGTCTGCGCGCTGCGCGGCGTCGGCCTCTGCCTCGACGCTTTGGAGGCGCGGCAGCGGGAGACGGCGAAACTCGGCGCGCAATCCCCGGCCGTGGCCGGCGAGGCATGAGCGATGAAAAGCAGTATCGCCATCGTCGGCATGAGTTGCCGCTACCCTGACGCCGACACGCCCGCCGGGCTGTGGACGAACGTGCTGGCCGGGCGGCGCGCGTTCCGGCGCATACCGCCCGAGCGCCTGCGCGTGGAAGACTACTTCGACGCCGACCCGCAGGCCGAGGACAGCGTCTACTCTTCCGAGGGCGCATTCATCGAGGGCTTCGAGTTCGACCGCGTGCGCTTCCGCGTCGCCGGAAGCCTGTTCCGCTCGGCCGACCTCGCGCACTGGCTCGCGCTCGACACGGCGGCGCGCGCCCTCGCCGACGCGGGCTTCCCCGAAGGCGAAGGGATGCCGCGCGAGTCGGCGGGCGTCCTTATCGGCAACACGCTGACGGGCGAGTTCTCGCGCGCGGGCGTCCTGCGCCTGCGCTGGCCCTACGTGCGGCGCGTCGCGGAGGCGACGTTGCGCGCGCGAGGGATGACGGCCGCGGAGTGCGGGGAGATTCTGTCGGAGTTGGAAGAGACGTATAAGCGCCCGTTCCCGGCCGTCGGCGCGGAGACGCTGGCGGGCGGGCTGTCGAACACCATCGCCGGGCGCGTCTGCAACCACTTCGACCTCAAGGGCGGCGGCTACACCGTTGACGGCGCCTGCGCCTCTTCGCTGCTGGCGGTGACGAGCGCGTGCTCGGCCCTCGTCGCGGGCGACTTGGACGTGGCGCTCGCAGGCGGTGTTGATTTGAGCGTTGACCCGTTCGAGCTGGTCGGGTTCGCGAAGGCGGGGGCCTTGGCGAAGGACGAGATGCGCGTCTACGACCGCCGCTCGGCTGGCTTCTGGCCGGGCGAGGGTTGCGGCGTCGTCGTGCTGATGCGGCTCGAAGACGCGCTGGCCTCCTCTCGCCGCGTCTACGCGGTCATTCGAGGCTGGGGCGTCTCTTCGGACGGCGACGGCGGCATCACGCGCCCCGAGGTCGAAGGCCAGATGCTCGCGCTCGAACGCGCATACAGGCGCGCGGGCTACGGCGTCGAGACGGTCACATACTTCGAGGGTCACGGCACGGGGACGAGCGTCGGCGACGCGACCGAGTTGAAGGCGCTCTCGGAGGCCCGGCGCCGCGCAGACGCTTCGGCCCCGCCCGCCGTCGTCGGCTCCGTCAAGGCCAACATCGGCCACACGAAGGCGGCGGCCGGCGTCGCCGGACTGTTGAAGGCCGTGATGGCGCTGCACACGCAAACGCTGCCGCCCACGACCGGCTGCCACGAGCCGCACGCGGAGTTGTCGGGCGCGCGGCCGGCGCTGCGCGTGCTTCGTAAAGGTGAACGCTGGCCGCAAGCCTTGCCCTTGCGCGCGGGCGTGAGCGCGATGGGCTTCGGCGGCATCAACACGCACGTCACCCTCGAAGCGCCGCCCGCGGCGCGACGCCGGACGACGAGTCAAAGCGAACGCGCCGTTCTCTCGTCGGCGCAGGACGCCGAGCTGTTCCTGCTCGCCGCGCCCGACCGCGAAGGCTTGCTCGCGCGCGTCAATCAACTGCTTGTCTTTGCGGCACGACTCTCAAGGTCGGAGATGACGGACCTCGCCGCCGCGCTCGCCAACAGCCTTTCTGATGAGCCGCGGACGTGGCGCGCGTCCGTCGTCGCGTCGAGCCCCGCGGAGCTTGTCGGCAAACTTCAAACTCTTAAAGACCGGCTCGCCGACGGCGCGGCCGGCGCGAAGCTCGACGCGCGGGTCGGCGTCTTCCTCGGCGCGGTCGCGACGCCGCGCGTGGGCTTTCTGTTCCCCGGACAGGCCGCGCCCGTCTACCTGAACGGCGGCGCGTGGGCGCGTCGCTTCGAGTGTGTGGAGGAGTTGTACGACCGCGCGGGTCTACCTACGTCGGGCGACACGCGCTCGACGCTGCTGGCGCAGCCCGCAATCGTCACCGCCTCGGCGGCGGCCCTGCGCGTGCTGGAAAGGCTCGGCATCGAGGCGGGCGTGGCCGTCGGGCACAGCCTCGGCGAGTTGACGGCGCTCTGTTGGGCCGGTGCGTTCGACGAGAGCGCGTTGTTGCGCATCGCCTCTTTGCGCGCGCGGGCGATGACGGCGGCGTCGGGTACGGAAGGGAAGATGTTGAGCGTCCGCGCGCGGCCGGAGGAGGTCAAAGCGATACTGAACGGCGACCCGGTCGGGATAGCGGGCTTCAACTCGCCGTCGCAGGTCGTGCTGGCCGGAGAGTCGGCGGCCGTTGATAAACTGGCCGCGCGCTTCAAGGCCGCGGGTCACACGGTCGTCGCCCTCGACGTTTCGCACGCCTTCCACTCGCCGCTCATGTCGGGCGCCGCGCCGCTCCTCGCGGACGGACTCCGGGGCGAAGAGTTCGGGAGCTTGCAGGGCAAAGTCGTCTCGACCGTCAACGGCGCCGCGTTAACTTCCGAAGAAGACTTGCGCGCGTTGCTCTGCCGTCAACTGACCGCGCCCGTCCGCTTCGTCGAGGCGGCGCGCGAGGCGGCGAACGACGTTGACCTCTTCGTCGAAGTCGGGCCGGGGCGCATCCTCGGCAACCTCGCGTCCGAATTCCTCGGCGTGCCCTGCGTCTCAGTGGACGCGGGCGGCGAGTCTTTGCGCGGGCTGCTCGAAGCCTTCGGAGCCGCCTTCGCCGCGGGCGCGGGCGTTGACCCGAGCGCGCTGTTCGCGGGGCGCTTCGCGCGGCCCTTCGACCTCGACTGGCGCCCGCGCTTCTTTATGAACCCCTGCGAGCTTGCGCCGCTGCCCGAGTCCCCGGCTCTGCGTCGCGTCGAGTTTGAGAGGGAGGCTGTCGAAAGTGCTGTCGTGGATGAGCCGACGGGCCGACCGTCGGACGAGACGGCGCTGGAGGTGGTGCGGCGCCTCGTCGCCGAGCGCGCCGAGCTGCCTTTGGAAGCGGTGAAGGACGAGCACACGCTACTCGGCGACCTCCACCTGAATTCGATTACGGTGAGCCAGCTTGTCGTGGACGCTGCGCGCCTCCTCGGATTCTCGCCGCCGGTCGCGCCGACCGAGTACGCGCACGCCACGGTCGCCGAGGCCGCCGCCGCTTTGGAGGAGTTGAGCGCGAGCGGTGAAGGCACGGCGGCGGAGAGGCATCCGGCGGGCGTTGATTCGTGGGTTCGCGGCTTCACGGTCGAACTGGTCGAAGAGCCTTTGCGCGCCGGCCCCGAGCCGACGGGCCGCGGCGAGTGGCGCGTGTTCGCGCCGGAAGGTCATTCACTCGCGGAGTCTTTGCGGGAAGCGTTCGTACATGACAAAGGAGGCGGCGTGGTCGTCTGCCTTCCGGCGCGAGTTGACGAGAGTCACGTCGGGCTGCTGCTCGAAGCGGCGCGGGCGACGGCGGGCGAAGAGGGCGCGGGCCGGTTCGTCCTCGTCCAGCACGGGCGCGGCGCGGCGGCGTTCGCGCGGACGCTGCAACAGGAGATGTCGCACGTCGCCGTGCGCGTCGTCAACGTGCCCGAGGGCGAGGCGCGCGCCGCCGGGTGGGTGCTCGCCGAGACGCGCGCCGCGGGGCCTTACGCCGAGGCGCATTACGACGAAGCGGGCGTCAGGCGCGTTCCTATATTGAGGTTGCTGCCGCCCGCGGAGAGTTGCGAAGCTCCGCTCGGGCCGGACGACGTGCTGCTTGTGACCGGCGGCGGGAAGGGCATCGCGGCCGAATGCGCGCTCGCGCTCGCGCGTGAGACGGGCGCGGGGCTGGCGCTGCTCGGCCGTTCGCGGCCCGAGACGGACGGAGAGCTTGCGGCCAATCTCGAAAGGATGACGGCCGCGGGCGTCCGCTTCCGCTACTTCGCCGCCGACGTGACGGACGCCGACGCCGTGCGCGAAGCCGTGTCTCGGGCGGAGGCCGAGCTGGGCGGCGTGACGGCCGTCCTGCACGGCGCGGGCCTGAACGCGCCGCGCCTGTTGAGCGCGCTCGACGAGGAGACTTTCCTGCGCACGCTGGCGCCGAAGCTGCGGGGCGCGCGCAACGTCCTCGCGTCAATCAACCCCGAACGTCTCCGACTCTTCCTGACCTTCGGCTCCATCATCGCGCGCACGGGGATGCGCGGCGAGGCCGACTACGCGCTCGCCAACGAGTGGCTGACAGACCTGACTTCCGACTGGCGGGCGGCGCACCCACGTTGCCGCTGCCTCGCCGTCGAGTGGTCGGTCTGGTCCGGCGTCGGCATGGGGCAGCGCCTCGGCCGCGTGGACGCGCTGGCGCAACAGGGCATCACGCCCATCCCGACGGACGAAGGCGTGCGTGTTCTTCGCGGGCTGCTCGGCCGAAGCTCGGGCCAGACGGCTGTCGTCGTGACGGGCCGTTTCGGCGAGCCGCCGACGCTGAAAGTCGAGCACCCGCCGCTCCCGCTCCTGCGCTTCCTTGAGGAGTGCAAAGTCTTCTACCCCGGCGTCGAGCTGATAGTCGAGGCGAAGCTCTCCGCGGAGGCCGACCCCTACCTGCGCGACCACGTCTTTCAGGGCGAACAACTCTTCCCGGCCGTGATGGGTCTGGAAGCGATGACGCAAGCGGCCTCGGCGCTCACGGGCGCGACCGGCCCGCCGAGCTTCGAGGACGTGAAGTTCGAGCGGCCCGTCGCGGTGACGAGCGGCGCATCGACGACCGTCCGCATCGCCGCGCTCGCGCGCGAGACGGGCGAGGTCGAGGTCGCCTTGCGAAGTGAGCAGACCGCTTTTCAGGTTGACCACTTCCGCGCCGTCATCCGCTTCGGCGTGACGCCCGCGACTCAGAACAGCGAGCGTCTCGTGGAGGACGAGGCGGCCGGGTCGCCGCCCGTCGCGCTCGACCCGGCGCGCGGCCTCTACGGCGGAGTCCTCTTCCACGAAGGACGCTTCCGGCGCGTGCGCGCTTACCGCCGGCTGGCCTCGACGGCGTGCGTCGCCGAGATTGAGCGCGACGGCACGACCGAATGGTTCGGGCGCTACAACCCCCGAGAGATTCTGCTCGGCGACCCCGGCCGGCGCGACGCCACGATTCACGCCATACAGGCTTGCGTGCCGGGCGCGACCATCCTGCCCGTCGGCGTGGCGAGGCTCGAAGTCGCGCCCCATCAATCAACCGGCGAATGCCTCGTGCGCGCGAGCGAGAGGGCGTTCGACGGACAGACCTTCACCTACGACGTTGAGGTGAGGGGCGAAGGCGGGAGTCTCTGGGAGCGTTGGGAGGGCCTGCGCCTGCGCGTCATCGGCGGGGCCGAGTTCAGGGGACCGCTGGCCGCGCCGCTGCTCGGGCCTTACGTCGAGCGCCGCGTCGGCGAGCTGATGCCGGGCGCCGACGTGTCGGTGGCGGTCGAGCAGGACGGGTCGGTCGCCGAACGACGCGCGCGGAGCGACCGCGCCGTCGGACGTTTGACCGGCCCTGGAGTCCGCCTCACGCGGCGGCCCGACGGCAAGCCCGAGCTTTCGTCCGGCCGTCACGTTTCCTTATCGCATTGCGGCGATTTGACGCTCGCGGTCACGGGCGGGCGCGGGCTCGCGTGCGACGTTGAAACGGTCGCTGCGCGTGGCGCCTCGCTCTGGCGCGAGTTGCTAGGCGCGGAGCCTTTCGCGCTGGCGGAGCTGACGGCACGTGAGGCCGGCGAAAGCCTTGACTCCGCGGCCACGCGCGTCTGGACGGCGAAGGAGTGCTTGAAGAAGGCGGGGGCGGCCGACGACGCGCCGCTCACGCTCGGCCCCGTCGAATCGGGCTCGTGGGTCGTCTTCGAGGCCGCGTCATACACGGCCCTGACCTGCGCGGCCGAGGTCGTCGGCTTCGAGTCCAAGCTGGTCGTCACGGTGCTCGTTGAGGTAAGAAGATGAAGGCTTACGAATACCGACACGTCGTCGGCTTCGAGGAGACGAACCTCGTCGGCAACGTCTACTATGCGAGCCACGTCCGCTGGCAGGGCCGCTGCCGCGAGATGTTTCTAAGGGACCACGCGCCCGAAGTCCTGAAACAACTGGCCGAAGGGCTCAGC
>DASZEK010000153.1:0-2656 GCA_035941045.1 Pyrinomonadaceae bacterium
CCGAGGGGGCGTAAACGGGCGCCGGCCGCGACATTCTGGGCGGCCGGCGCACTTTCCCGCGGGCCGGCCGCCCTCACGCGCCGGCCGCGCCCGTTTTAGCCTCTAAGGCTGGCCGAACCGGTTGCGGTACTCGTAGGAGTAGATGAACCCATGAATCACGCCCAGCTCATCGCCCGTCGTGTTCAGGTAGTTCAGCCAGGCGTCGTAGCCGCCCTGGTCGTAAGTCCTGCGGAGGAAGACCAGGTAGCACTGCCTGACGAACTCCTCGTTGTAGGCGGGCGAGCCCGGCGGGTTTTGCAGCAGCGGGTGGCTGTTGCGGAACTCGCCCGAGTCTATGAAGCCGCGCGCCGTCTCCGTCCGCCTGGAGACGAGACACTGCGGGTCGCCGCCGCAGCCCTCGACGAAGGACGACCACCCGCCCATGCCGCCGCTGTCGGGCTCGCGGTTGAGCAGGTCGCCGTACAGTTGCCAGACGAAGAACCGCGTGTCGTCAATGGGGTTGGCGGGCGCGGGCGTGAACCCCATGTAGAGCAGGCGGTTCGGCGAGCCGAAGCCGACATCCGAGAGGGCGTCGAGCGTGGCGTTCGCCTTGATGATCTGGTTGACGAAGGCGGGCGCGGACGTTTTGGCGTCGGTGTGGTTCTGTAGGTAGAGCGCGGCGACTCCCGCGACGTGCGGCGTCGCCATCGAGGTGCCCGAGATGGTGTTCGTCGCCGTGTCGGACGTGGCCCAGGCCGAGAGAACGTTGTCGCCGGGCGCGAACACGTCCACCAGGGGGCCGTAGTTGGAGAACCACGCGCGGAAGTCGTTGATGTCGGTCGCGCCGACGGTGAGCGCCTGCTGGACGCGGGCCGGCGAGTAGTTGTTCGCGTCGTCAGACTCGTTGCCGGCCGCGACCACGTAGGTCACGCCCGAGCTGATCGAGTTGCGGACCGCGTCGTTGATGGCGGTGACTTCGCCCCACCAACGCAGGCTCATGTTGACGACCGCGGGGTTGGCGCGGTTGGCCGTCACCCAGTTGATGCCGGCGACGACCACGTCCACGTCGCAGAAGCCCCCGCCGTCGCAGACCTTCACCGAGCGGATTTGGACGCCCTTGGCGACGCCGTACGTGGCGCCGCCGATGGTGCCCGCGACGTGCGTCCCGTGGCCGTAGCAGTCGAGGCAGCCCTCGTTGACGTAGTCCACGGCCACCGACGCGCGCCCGCCGAAGTCGACGTGCGTGACGCGGACGCCCGTGTCGAGGACGTAGGCGTTAACGCCCGCGCCCGTGGCGTTGAAGGTGTAGACGCCGTTGAGGCCGAGCCGCTGGTCAATGCGGTCGAGCCCCCAGGGCGGGTTAAACTGCGAGTCGACGACGGAGCCCCGGGCGTTCTCTTCCACGTACTTGACGCGCGGGTCGCGGCTGATGGCGACGGCCGCCTCCTCGGTCAGGTGGGCCGAGAAGCCCTTGAGCGCGTGCTCGTACACGAACCTGATCCGGCCGCCGTGCTCGCCGGCCATCCTCGCGGCGATGGCGGGCACGCGCGGGCCGGGCGTGTCGTCGTTGAGGACGACGACGTACTGGCCGGGGATGGCGGCGCGGGCGGCGCGGCGGAACTTGCCGGGCGGCTCCGCGGGCCTCCCCTGGCCCTGTGCGGCGACGGGGAAAGACAGAAGACACAAAGCGACCGTGAGTAGGTAAATCAGACTGCGCTTCATGGTTGTGACTCCTTTACTTCTTCTGAATTTCAGATGAGGAGTTGTCGGCGCCGCGCGTCGTCGGGCCTACAGTCGGGCGCCGGGGCTGCGGGGAGAAGAGAATGGGGAGAAGCGAGCGGGGGAGAGCGAACCGGGAGACTGACGGCTGCTGTCAGGAACAGTGAAGTGGGCAGACGATACTCCTCTTCCGAAATTCTTGTCAACGGAATTCTCGCGGGCCCGGACGGCCCTTGCCGGGCGCGGCCCGGAGGGGCTATTTTGGTGGCGTCTTCCCGCCGGTGCTCAGGTCACGCTGGAGCCTCAATATGATTTTGAAGAGATTGTGCCTCGCACTCCTCGTCCTCCTCCCGCTCGTCGCCGCCCCGGTCGCGTTCGCGCAGGAGGTGCCGCCCGGACAGAAAGAGCAGCCTTCGCAGACGGCCGAGGAGAAGGAGGCCGCGCAGAAGGAGCTTGAGAAGAAGGCTGTCGAAATGCTCGACGGGCTCATCATCGACGCCCGCGCGCTCAAGATTCTGGAGAACCGCGTCAGGGTCCTCACGTCGGCCGCCGACCTGCTCTGGCCGCGCGACGAGAAGCGCGCGCGCTCGCTGTTCCGCGACGTGGCGAGCTATCTGAACGAGGCGGCGGCGGCCAACAAGTCGCGCGACGAAGAGCGGCGAAGGTACGGGCAGGGCACCGTCTACACGCTGCGGCTGGAGATGCTCCGGACGGTCGCGCGCCGCGACCCGCAACTCGCGCTCGAACTGCTGCGCGCCACTCGACAGACGCCGCCGGCCGCGCCGGGCGAGGGCGGCGCCGCGGCTGCGACGCCGCCGCACGAGGAGTTGAGTCTGGAGATGCAGTTGGCCGGTCAGGTCACGGCGCGCGACCCGAAGCGTGCGCTGCAAATGGCGGAAGAGAGTCTCGCCAAGGGGCTCTCGTTCGAGACGGTCGAACTGCTCGGGCGCCTTCAGGC
>DASZEK010000154.1:0-48748 GCA_035941045.1 Pyrinomonadaceae bacterium
CGAAAGGTTCAAATCGGGCGGCCTCAGGTTCAGCCGGGCGAGTTGCTCGGCGGTCGGCTCCAGCCCCCTCAGGTGAACCATCAGCCCGCCGTACGTGTCGCGGAAGTAGTCGCCCGCCTGGTCGAGCATCAGGTTGTGGAAGGGCGCGCCGTGGCCGTGCACGACGAAGACGCGGCGGAACCCCTGCTCCCCAAGCTCTGTCGCCAAGTCCATGAAGACCGCCCTGAGCGTCGTCCTGCGCACGGAGTAAGTTCCGGGGAAGACGTGCTTGCCGCCTATCTCGTTCGCGCCCTCGTGGCCGAACGGGATGGTCGGGAACATCAGGACGGGCCTCCCCGTGCGCTCGACTATCGCCTCGGCCAGCCTTTGCGCCAACCACTCGTTCGAGTAACCGTCGGTGAACGACGGCAGGTGCGGCCCGTGCTCTTCGAGGATGCCGCCCGTCAAGACGACGACCGTCTTCTGCCTGTCGAGGGCGCGTATCTGCTCGGCGTTCATCTGCGCCACGCGGTAGATTTGGGCGTTCGTCATCTGACACCCGAGCACCAAGAAGGTAACGACGAATAGAATTCGTTTCATGCCCGATCCTCCTCTCAACTCAAAGTCACTGGATCATCGAGTATCTTTTCTACACGACATGTTACCCGCCAGTGTTCCCAATCAGATATATAGTGCTCCACACGCCCAAATAATTTAACCTTAAATCACACCCGGCCTGAGTTTTATTACCGCCGTGTCGCCGTAGGACATGTTGCCGGGTGATGCTTCCGACGCCGTCGCGTAAAGGGGGCGCCGCCGCACTTCACATGCGGCGGCGCCCCCTTCGTTTCGTCCGCGTGGCCGGTCGGTCAGTTCGCCTGCGGCTTCTCGCCGGACGTTAGGAGCTGCTGCATTTTGACGACGGCGCGGTCCGCCGCGCTTCCGTAGTTAGACAGCACGACACCCGTGTAGCCGCTGTCGAGGAACATGGCGAGGTTTGCGCTGATGCCGGGGAAGCCCCCGCTGTGACCCGCGACGGCGGGCGCCTGCGTGACGCCGAAGCCGTAGCCGTAGTTGGGCGAGTTCAGCTCGGGCTTAGGCGTGAGCAGCGTCTTGACGGAGGCTTCGCTCAGGAGTTTGCCCGAGCGTAACGCCGAGGCGAAGCGCAGGAGGTCGCCGACGGTTGAGTACCCGCCCCCCGCCGGCCCGCCGCGGATGACGTGCATGAAGATGTTGTTCCGGAACCTGACGCCGTCGTCCGTGTACTCCTTCTGGTAGCCCACGGCGAGGTTCGGGTTGACGAGGTCGAGGTCGTAAGAGCCGGAGTTCACCATGCCGGCCGGCTTGTAGATGCGCTCGCGCACGTAGTCGAAATAGCTCTGCCCCGTCACCTGCTCGATGACTTTGCCGAGGACGAGGAAGCCCGTGTTGCTGTATTGCCACTTCGTTCCCGGCTCGAAGGCCAGCTTCTCGCCCTTCGCCAACTCCAGAAAATCGTCCACCGTGCGGAACCGCGCGCGCGACCCTTCGCCGAATCGCTCGTTGGAGAAGTAGCTGCCGAGCCCGGATGTGTGCGTGAGCAGGTGCTTGATCTTGATTTTGGCGGCCGACTCCTTATCGGGGAAGTCGGGGAGGAATTTGGCGAGCGGGTCGTCGAAGGAGAGCTTGCCCGCCTCGGCCAGTTGGGCGACGGCGACGGCGGTGAACATCTTGTTCATCGAGCCGAGGTTGAACTTTGTGTCCGTGCGGTTGGGGGCCCCGAAATCCTTGTTCGCCACGCCGTATGCTTTCTCGAAGATGACCCTGCCGTCCTTCGCCAGCAGCACCGCGCCGGAGAAGCCGTCGGCCTCGGCCACCTTGCCGAGGAAGGCGTCGAGTTCCCGCGTAATCTCCTCGTCCGAAAGCTTTTTAGACTGCTGGCCGGCGGGGGGAACGAACATGAGGCTCATGCCGAGCCGGTCGATGCGGTGAGGCGCCTGCGGCTCCAGGAACAGGTTCAGCCGCCACCACTCGCCCGCCAGCCGGCTGCGGAGGACGGCCTCGACCTGGCCCGGCTTCGGCTCGGCGACGGAGTGGATTTCGACCCCGCGCGTCTCGTCGTGGAGTGTCGAGATGGTGTTGACGCGCCCCGCCGCCGGCACGCGCCCGAGGGCCGCCGGGGTCAGATTCTGTTCGGCATATGCGCGTGCCGCCTTGCGGTCGCCGGAGTTGACGAGCGCGACGAACTCCTTGACTCGCTGTTCGGCCGCGGGGCTCGGGGCCGCGGGCTGCTGCGCCGAAGCGGCCGCCGGTATGAAGACGGAGATCACCGCCGCCACACAAGAAATAATCAATCGTCTCATAGGTTCGCTTCTACTTTCTGAATCCTGAAATCTTGACTGATGACCCGAATCACGTTTTGGTCATATCGCATTACGGACCTGCCCCTCGCGTTGTTTCGAAATTCAGGGTCCGGCAGGGGCTTTTTGACGTGACTGAACAACGCCTTGGGGTCTGCTTCGCCCCTCATCGGTAGTGTTGCAACAAAGTATTTCGGCCGCAATTAGTAGTGGTCCATCATGCGTAAAGACCGCCCGTCCGGTGTAGACAGAAATTTTATAGCAACAGTACCGTTAGGAAGCCGTCATAGGAGTCAAGTACGTCTACCATCGTGTGCGCTAACGGGGAGGGTTATTGCAACTCGGCACCTTAGTTTTTCATCTATAAGTGGTCCGCCGGCGACCACGTTTCCGACGGCCCGGATTGCGCGGCCGGCGCGCGTGTATTAGTTTTGTAGACGGCCCGCAAGCCCTTAGCCCTGCCTCAACATTTATTTTCCGAAGTTGAAATCCAGCATGGAGAAGTTCCCCTTTACCGGCGCGACTGCGCGCGCAGTCGTCCGTCTTACGGCTTGCCTGTGTGCGGTGCTCTTTATGACCTTGACCGGCGGCGGCACGGTGCCTTCTGCCGCACCTTCAATCTACGTCTCGACGCGCGGCAGCGACTCCAATGACGGCGCCTCCCCCGAGACTGGGCTGCGCAGTATTTCGGCCGCGGCGGCACGCGCCGTGCCGGGGACGACCGTCTACGTCGAGGGCGGAACCTACTTCGAGCAGGTCGCGACGAAGGCCGGCGGGCTCGAAGGACTTGAAATCGTCTTTAGGAGCTTCAACGGCACGGCCGTCATCGACGGCTCGACCCAGGATTGGGCCGCGGGCGGTAACCAGAATCAGGGCTTGGTCGAGCTTCGCCACCCTTACGTCAGGCTCGTGGGCCTGCGCGTCGTCAACTCGAAGAACACGGGCGTGCTGCTCGACGCCGACCACCTGACCGTCGAGGGCTGCGAGGTGGGCGAGTCGCAGCGGCACGGCATCAGCACGCACACGAGCCGCCAGACGAATTACCCCGGCCTGGCGGGGACGATGATCCGCAACACCGTGTTGAGGGGCAACGTGGTGTGGCGCGCGGCGCTGGCCGGCAGAGCGCAAGCCGTCAGCCTCATCGCCGACGGGTTCCTCGTCAGCGGCAACACCGTCCGCGACAACGCGACCGAGGGCATCGACATCTGGCTCGGCGCCAGGCACGGAGAGATCACGGGCAACACCGTCCACGGCAACAAAGCGCCGGGCGTCTACGTGGACGGCGCTTCTTACGTCCGCATCCACTCGAACCGCGTCTTCAACAACTCGAAGGGTATCGGCGTTTCATCGGAGGACGCAAACTACCCGACGCACGACGTGTGGGTCTACAACAACGTGGTGTATGACAACGCGGGCGCGGGCGTCTTCGTCTGGGACGACGGCTCTAACCCCGGCTTCAAGGGCTCGCAGAACGTCCTTATCGCGCACAATACGCTCGCGGGCAACAGCCCCTCCGTCTACCTCTCGGGCGACAGCAACTCGGCCGAGATCATGAACAACCTCGGCCAGACGAGCGGCGCGACCATCTACAGCAGCGCCACCAACTCCGCCTTCAACACACACAACAACGTCTGGCTGAAGAGTCTCACGGGCTTCGCCGACGCCGCGAACAAGGATTTCCGCCTGACGGCGGCCTCCCCCGCCCTCGACAGGGGCTCCGTGGCGCCTTACTTCTACGACGACCTCGGCAACGCGTACACGGTTTCGACCGACTTCGAAGGGCTCTCGCGCCCCTCGGGTGCGGCGCCGGACGCAGGCGCCTTTGAGTACCGCTGAAGCCACACTAAGCGCTTTCGACATCTCGCCCGGAGGGCGGCGGCCACCGAAGGTCGCCGCCCTTTTCTCATGCCGCGTGCCGGCCGGAGCCGAACATTACGAGTTTGTTGTGATTTGATCATGTCTTGTATTTACTGCCTTTAGGCCCCCTCTGTACGCCTGAACGGGAATGAACGTTGCTCTAAACGCGCGGCGAAAAGACTTCTGTCTCATTTGAGGACTGAGAGGTATCCGGCGTCTGTCGGGCGAGTTTATTAACGTGCGGACTCTCCCCGCCAGCTTAAAGATAAACAGAACATTGGCCTCGATTTAGGGGGCCGTCTGTAAATAAGACGACGCCCGGTTCAGTCGCTCAGGAGACGGAGGTGAAAGTTAGAAAAAAGTGACAGAGATTTAAACGAACCGGGGGGAGAGATGGGTAGACCATTTAAGACCGAGCTTTCGGGCTTTTCGCAGGCGGGCGTCCGCCACTTCTTGACGCCGACGGGTCAGTTGGTGAGCGTCGGGCAGCCGGTTGACCTGCTCGACTACATCCCGAGCTTCGCGCGCTACGAAGTCTCTTTCGACGACGCGAAGCTGGCCCTGAAGAGGGCATTTGATTTCACGGCGGCGCTCGCCGCGCTGCTACTGCTCGCGCCGCTCATGCTGGCCGTCGCGGCGCTCATCAAGCTCACGTCGCCGGGTCCCGTTTTCTTCAAACAGTCGCGGCCGGGCCTGCGCCGCCGGCCCTTCGTGATGTGGAAATTCAGGACGATGGTGCCGGGCGCGGAGAGGAAGGAAGGCGAGCTGCGGGGCGAGGGCGCCGTCTTCTTCAAGCCGAAGGACGACCCACGCGTCACTCCGGTCGGGCGCTTCCTGCGGAAGTACAGCATCGACGAGCTGCCGCAGTTCATTAACGTGCTGCGCGGCGAGATGAGCCTCGTCGGCCCGCGCCCCGTCCTCTGGCACGAGTTGGAGAGGCTCAACGGCCCCGACCACCTGCGGCGCTTCGACATGAAGCCCGGCCTGACCTGCATCTGGCAGGTATCGGGGCGCAGCAACACGACCGACGAGGCGAGAATCGGCTACGACCTGCAATACGTCGAAGGATGGTCGCTCGCCACCGACTTCAAACTGCTCCTGAAGACCGTGCCCGTCGTCGTCCGCGGCGAGGGCGCCGTCTGAAGGGCTTCGGCGGACCGCCTTAGACCTGAGTAAACCCCGACGATGAGCCTTGAGTTCGTAAAGCTCTTTCTGCAACGCTACTGGTGGCTGATTCTCTCGGCCTTCGCCTTCGGCTTCGGCGCGACGGCCGCCTTCACGAGCTTGCGCGCGCCGACCTACCGCGCCACCACGACGCTCGTCGTCGGGCCTAACGAGAGCCTGAAGACGCCGCGCGAGGTCGTTGACAGCCTCAACACGCTCGACCGCCGCAGCGTCGTCGCCACCTTCGCCAAGCTGCCTTCCAGCCGCACCGTGCGGGAGCGCGCGCAAGGCCAACTCCAGCTCAACGAGGCCCAGCTCAAACCCTACGACGTGAGGACCGTCGTCGTGCCCGACACGAACGTCCTCGAAGTCTCGGTCGAAGGGCCGGACCCTCGCACGGCCGCCGCGCTCGCCGACGCCGTCGCGCAGCAGACGACCCAGTACACGCGAGAGTTCTACGACATCTACGGGATGAAGGTGCTCGACCGCGCGCAGGAGCCGACCGAGCGGGTCGGGCCGGGCCTTTCCCGCACGCTGCTGGTGGGCGCCGTCCTCGGGCTCCTGATAGGCGTCGGCGTGGCCTCGGTCATCGATTACCTGCGGCGGCTGAGGGGCCGGTCGGGCGCGGCCGCCGCCCGCGAAGAGAGGGTGGAGAGGTACGTCTAGGGTGGTCGTATGTTGACGACCGGGGCCGCCACCTCATGGCTGCGCGGAGACGGCGCGCGGCACGGGCTCGCCTGCGTTGCGGCGGCGCTCGCGGCGGTGTGCGCAGGCTACTACCTTGCGGGCGGGCCGGGTTGGCTGGCCGCGGGGCTCGACGACGCCGGGCCGCTCCACGTGCTGGCACTCGCGGCCGGTGTGTTCTGCCTGCTGGTGATTTTGAGGCGGCCCGAGGCGGGGTTGGTTCTGCTCGCGGCCGTCCTCTACACGAACCTGTCCGAAGTGGCGGTGCGCAGCTACGGCGTCCCTTCGCTCCTGCAACTGCTGGCGGCGGCGGTCGTGGCCGGGTGGGCGCTCAGAAAGCTCTCGGGCGACGAAGTGCGGCCGGGCATGGTCTTCGACCCGCTGCTCTTCCCGGCCGTCGCCTACTGCGCCGTCGTCCTCCTCTCCACGCTCGTCGCCAGAGACACGGCGCTCGCGGACGAGAGGCTGGCCGAACACTTGAAGGGCCTCGCCGTCTTCCTCATCGTCACGAACCTTGCGACCACGCGGGCCAGCTTGCGGCGCGTGGTGTGGGCGCTCGTGCTGTCGGGCGCGTTCCTCGGCGCGGTCAGCGTCGTGCAGGTCTTGACTCGTTCATACGGGAGCGAGTTCGGCGGCTTCGGGCGCGTGAAGCTGGCGCAGATCGTCGGTGGTGTTCGCGAGCAGCGCATCGCGGGGCCGCTCTCTGACCCGAATTTTTACGCGCAGATACTGGTCGCGCTCGTGCCCCTCGCGCTCTACCGCGCGTGGGACGAGCGGCGGGCCGTGTTGAAGGGGCTGGGCGTGCTGGCGCTGGCGCTGATAGGCGGCGCGCTGGTCTTCACTTACTCGCGCGGCGGGGCGGTGGCGGCGGGGCTCGTGCTGGCGCTGGCGGCTTTGGATAAGAAGGTGCGGCTGCGGCTCGTGCTGCCGGGGGTGGCGCTCGTCGTGCTGCTGCTGCTGTGGGCGCCGGCGGAGTTCGGCGGGCGGCTGGAGACGCTCGAACGGTTGCTGCCGGACGAGGACGAGGAGGCCGTGACGGTCCACGCCGAAAGCTCGTTCGAGCAGCGCAAGCTGCTGATGCAGACCGCGTGGGAGATGTTCGACGCGCGCCCGGTGCTCGGCGTCGGCGCGGGCAACTACTCCGAACACTTCGGCGAGTTCTCGGCGCACGTCGGCTCCACCACGCCGAGCTACGAGAACTTCGCGGAGCGGCGTTACCCGCACAACCTCTATCTGGAAGTCGCGGCGGAGACGGGCACGCTGGGCCTCGTCGCCTTCCTCCTGACGGTCGGCGGCGCCCTGCTGTCGGCGCTCGTCGCGGCGCGTCGTTTCCGAAGTAGGGGCGACCCCGGCGGGGCGTCGCTCGCATCCTCCGTGGCCCTCGCGCTCGCCGGCTACCTCGCGTCGAGCCTCTTCCTGCACGGCCACTACATTCAGCACCTCTGGCTGCTGGTCGCGCTCGCGGCCGCCGCCCGAAACGTCTCGCGCGCGGAGGCGCGGCCGTCCCTGTAGGGCACGAAAAGTCTATGGACAACGGGAGGCGGCGGGCGCCCGATTCGCCCGTCGTTTACATCATGTCGCGCTTCCCGCTGATAACGGAGACGTTCATCCTGCGGGAGATGCTTGAGCTGGAGCGGCAGGGCTTGCGCCTCGCCGTCTTCCCGCTGCTGCGTGCGCGCCCGAAGGTCCGGCACGCCGAGGTCGGGCGGCTGAAGGCCGAGGTTCATTACACGCCCTTCCTCTCGCTCCCTATCCTCCGGGCCAACCTGCGCCAACTGCTTCGCGCGCCGGGCCGCTACCTGCGCCTGCTCCGGAGGGTGCTGAAAGGAAATCTGGGCTCGGCCAACCTGTTCGTCGGCGCCCTCGGCATCTTCCCGAAGTCGGTCTACTTCGCGCGACTCGTCGAGGAGCTTGGCGTCGCCCACGTCCACGCACACTTCGCGACGCACCCGGCCCTCGCCGCGCTCGTCATCTCGGAGCTGACGGGAGTCGGCTACAGCTTCACCGCCCACGCCCACGACATCTTCCTGCACGAGCGGATGCTGGCCGAAAAGATAGAGCGGGCGCGCTTCGTCGTCTCCATCTCCGAATTCAACAAGCGTTACATGCTCGGGCGCTCGCCGGCCGTCGAGCCGGAGAAGATCAAGGTCGTCCATTGCGGCATCGAGCCCGAGAAGTACGGCCCGCGTCCTGAAGCCGCGGCCGAACCTGAGCCGAGCGGGGACGGGCCGACTGCGCTCTGCGTCGCCGCCCTTCAGCCGTACAAGGGCATCAAGTACCTCGTGCGCGCTTGCGCGCTCGTTCGCACGCGGGTGCCCGGCTTCCGCTGCCGCGTAGTCGGCGAGGGTGCCGACCGGCCGGAGCTGGAAGCACTCATCTCGGAACTTAACCTTGGCGAAGCGTTCCAGCTCCTTGGCGCGAGGCCGCAGCACGAGGTGGCGGCGCTGCTCGGCGAGGCCGACGTGTTCGTGCTGCCGAGCGTCGTCGCGCCGACGGGCCAGATGGAGGGCATCCCCGTCGCGCTGATGGAGGCGATGGCCTCGCGCCTGCCCGTCGTCTCGACGCGCCTCTCGGGCATCCCCGAGCTGGTCGAGGACGGAGTGAGCGGCCTGCTCGTGCCGCCGGCCGACGAGGCGGCGCTGGCGGAAGCTATCGGGCGGCTCTGCGACGACCCCGAATTGCGGCGTAGTCTCGGCGAGCGCGGGCGGGAGAAGGTGGAGGCGGAGTTCGGGCTCCGAGAGAACGTCGCGCGTCTGCGCGAGCTGTTCGAGGAGGCGTCGCGCGGGGCGGGCGCGCTCGACGAGGAAGTGGTCGAGTGGGCGAAGACGAAGCTTGGGGGGCAGGCGGGCGGCAACGGGCTGCGCCTAAGTCGTCTGGGAGGCGGGCGCGATTCAGAGGTGTACGAATTGGCCGCAGCGGGTGATAAGAACGTCGTCCTCAAGCTGCACCGCCCGCACCGGGCGAGCGCAGGCGAGCGCGTCGAGCGGGGGCGCGAGCACGCCGGCAACGAGTTCCGCGCGCTCTCGTTCCTCTGGGAAGAGTTCTCGCGCCGCTCCGAAAAACTGGCCGTGCCGCGCCCACTCGACTTCAGGCCGGAGAGCGCCGCGCTCCTCATCGAGAAGTGTCCGGGCGAGAAGCTTGAGCGCGCGACGCGTTGGGCGCGGCTGAAGGGCGAGAGGCGAGCCGCGCTCCCGCGTTGGTTCGCGCTGTGCGGCGAGTGGCTGGCTACCTTCCACCGCGTGACGGCGCGCTACGAAGACCCGCGGCCCGTTTACGAAAGAATCGAGCGCGAGTTTTTTGAAGAAGTGGAAATGTGCCGCGCCGTCGGCATGAAGGAGCCGCTGGCGGCGGCGGTCAGGCGGCGATTCGAGGAAGGTAAGCGGGCGGCCTTCGACGGCCGGCACAAGACGGTCGGCCGCCATTGCGACTTCGCGCCCTACAACGTCCTTGTCACGGAAGGCAGGCTGACCGTCATCGACTTCGAGGGGTTGCAGGACGGCGTCCTCTACGACGACCTCTGCTACTTCCTCGGGATGCTGGAGGCGACGCCCGCGTACCACCTGAGCCGCGCGATGAAAAGGTCGCTCGCCGAAGATTTCCTGCGAGGCTACGAGGCACAGGGCGAGCCTGTCCGCGCGCGGCTCGACTTCTACATGCTCGTGGCGATGGTGAAGATCATGGCGCACAGCCCCGTGCTGAAGGGCGGCGGGTCGTGGCGTGCGACTCTGAAGCGACGGCAGAGGCTCGGGTTTTACGACCGCTGGTTCGCGGAGAGGCTGACTTGATTCAGGAGGAGACGAAACCGACGGAGCGCGCGGCCGGCGCCGAGACCCCTTCGCGCAGTTCGGAGGGGCTCGGCCGTCAGGCCGTGCAGGGCGTGCTGTGGACTTACGTCTCTTTCGCAGGCAGCAAGCTCCTCGTCTTCGCATCGACGGTGATACTCGCCCGGCTGCTCGTGCCGTCGGAGTTCGGGCAGGTCGGCTTCGCGCTCCTCGTCATCAGCTACATGGACACGGTCGGCGACTTCGGCGTCAGCTCGGCCCTCATCTACGAGCGCGAGCGCCCCGAAGAGGCGGCCGACGTGGCCTTCGTCGTGAGCATCTTGACGGGGCTCGTCTGGTTCGCCGCCGCCTTCTTCGCCGCGCCTCTCGTCGCGGATTTCTTTCAGGACCCGGCGGTCGTTTCCATCCTCCGGGTGACCGCCCTCGTCTTCGTCATCAACGCGCTGGGCAACACGCACGACGCGTTGCTCCGGCGCGACCTCGCATTCAAGAAGCGGCTCGTGCCCGACTTCGCGATGGCGCTGCTGAAGGGCCTCTGCTCGGTGGGCTTCGCGCTCGCGGGCTGGGGCGTGTGGAGCCTCGTGTGGGGGCAGCTCATTGGGACGGCCGCGGCGACCGTGGCGCTGTGGCTGACGGTGCCCTGGCGCCCGCGCTGGCGCGCGTCGTGGCAGACGGCGCGGGGGATGTTGTCTTACGGCGGCCAGATAGTCTCGGTCAACGTCGTCTCGGCCGTGGTGCACGACGCGGACTTCATCATCGTCGGGAGGATGCTTGGGAGCGCGGCGCTCGGCCTCTACAGCCTCGCGTACCGCACGCCGGAGTTCTTCATCACGATGGTCATCTGGGTCATCGGCAAGGTGACGTTCCCCGTCTACTCGAAGCTGCGCGACGACCCGCCGGCCTTGCGGCAGGCGTTCCTCATGACGCTGCGCTACCTGTCGCTGGTGACGCTGCCGGCAGGGCTCGGCCTCGCCGCGCTCGGCGGGCTCTTTGTCCACGCCTTCTACGGCGAGAAGTGGGTCGAGGCCGTAGCAACGCTCCAAGCTTTGGCCGGGGCCGGGGCGCTGCGCTCGCTCGGCTCGCACGCGGGCGACGTGTACAAGGCGACGGGGCGGCCCGGCATCCTGACGAAGCTGGGGCTGCTGCGCGCGGGCGTGCTCATCCCCGCGATGATTTGGGGGGCGCGATACGGGATATTCGGGGTGGCCGTGGCGCAGTTGTTGGTGACGGGGGCGAGCACGCTCCTGAACCTGTACGTGGCGGGACGCGTGCTGAAGCTTTCGGCGCTCGCGCTGCTCGCGGAGTTCAAGACGGCCGCGCTCGGGTCGGTCGTGATGGTCGTGGCGCTGGCTCTCCTGCATTCGTCGCTCGCGGGGATGCCGAAGTGGGCCGGCCTCGCGGCCGGCGTCCTCGCGGGCGCGGCCGTCTACGCCGTGACCGTCTGGGTCGTGGGGCGCGAGACGATAGAGCACGCGAGGGCCACGGTCATGACTTCGCTCAGGAGGGCCGCGTAAATTGTCCCCTTTCGTACTGACCGTTTCCGCGCGCCCGGCGCACTGTTAATTGAATGGCTTACGGGGCTGTCAAACTCGGGGCGGGGAGGACCGGCATCAGGTACGGTTGGCACGACCGTTTCAAGATACCGCTGGACCACCCGTCCGCGCTCCGCTTCTACCTCGACAACCTGTTCGTGCCGCACTCGCGTCGGGAGATGTTGTGGGCGGCCGTGGCGCGAGCGTCGGCGCGTGCGGGGCGCGCGGCGCTGCCGCTCTTGGGCGTGGCGGCCGCCGACAGGCTCAAAGGTAAAGGGGCGGCGCCGGCCGGCGGGCAGGGGGCGGCGACGGACGCGCTGGTAGAGAGTCTGGGCGCGAGGCTGAAGGAGGCGGGCCTCGCGCCGGTCGGCGCGGCCTCCGCCATCACGCTCGACGACTACCGCCATTCGGAGCGCGAGAAGATGGTCGTCTTCCTCTTCGGACGCGGCGAGCGGGCCCCTTCGGTAGTGGCGAAGGTGAGCGGCAGCGCGGAGCACGCGGCGGCGCTCGCGCGCGAGCACGAGGCTTTGCGTGCCCTGCATGCGCGGCTCGGTGAAGAATTGCGCGCGACGCTGCCCGCGCCGCTGGCGACGGTCGAGGAGGGCGGCCTGAAGGCTTTCGCCGAAGGGTACGTGCCGGGCCGCTCGATGTACTTCGAGATGCGCAACGCATGGCTGCCGCGCCGCCGCGCCGACCTGCACTTCAGGCTGGCGCGTCGTTGGCTCGAACGCTTCCAGAAGGAGACGACCTCGGACGAGTCCGCGCTCGGCGCCGGCCGCATCAGGGAAGTCATCGCGAGGCCGCTTAAGGAGTATCAGCGTGCCTGCTCGCCCTCGAACGACGAGAAGAGGTTCGTCGCTGAGGTTCTGCGTAAGGCGCACGCGCTGCGGGGCGAGAGGGTGCCGGTCGTGGCGAGGCAAGGAGACTTCTGGGCGCGCAACCTGATGGTGAAGGGCGACGCGCTCGCCGTCCTCGACTGGGAGAATTACGCCGAGGCGGCCGACCCCTTCTCGGACCTCTTCCTGTTCACGACGAGCTACGGGCTGAGCTACCCGTGGCGGGTCGGGCGCTGGGCCGAGCCGGCCGTCGCCTTTCGCGCGACGTACCTGCGCGGCGGCTGGATGTCGAGGCTCGTGCGTAGGCATCTCTTCGGCTACTGTGCCTCGATGGGGCTCTCGCGGAAGCTTTTGGAAGTCTTCTTCCCGGCGTTCCTTGCGGGGCGAGCGTTGGAGGAGAGGGCGCGCGGACGCCAAACAGGTTCGCGCAAACATTCGGCCGGGGGCGGGGGGACGTGGGAGACGCTGTTTCGCGAGTACGCGCGCACGGGCGGCGGCGCGTGCTTTGGCTCATAGACTCGCTGACGGTGGGCGGGGCCGAGCGGCTGGCGGCCGTCTTCGCGCGCCGGCACGACCGCGCCCGCCTGGACCTTCGCGTCGCCTGTCTGAAGGAGATTGACGGCAACCCTCTGGCGCGTGAGATCGAAGCGGCGGGCGTGCCGCTGACGGTCTTGCACGCACGGAACTTGAGAGACGCGGGCGCCTTCCGGCGCCTCGTGCGGCTGATACGCGAGCAGGAGATTGACTTGATTCACGCGCACCTGACTTACGCGGATGTGTGGGGGCGGCTGGCCGGCCGCGTGACGCGGCGGCCCGTCGTCTCGACCGTCCACGTGCAGGGCTACACGAATCCGAACGACCCATCGCGGCGTGACGGCGTCGTCGAATCTCTCGCGCGGTTCGTGAGGAAGAACGTCGGCGGCCCCGTCGTCGCCGTCTCGGACGCGCTGCGCCGCAGGCTCGTGGAGGCGGGCTTGCCGCCCGCGCGCGTCGTCACCGTGCGCAACGGCATCGAGCTTGAGAATTTCGATCTGCCCGCAGACTTCTCACGCGCCGCGCGCCGCGCGGAGTTCGGCATCCCGGCGGACGCGGCCGTAGCCGTCACGCTGGCCGTCGTCAGGGAGGGAAAGGGGCACGACCTTCTTCTCGACGCCGCGCGCGAAGTGCTCAAGCGTCTGCCCGGAGCACACTTCCTGCTCGTCGGCGGCGGGCCTCTCGAAGCGGCCCTGCGCCGGAGAATCGAGGAGGAGGGCTTGGCCGCGAACGTCCACATGACGGGGATGCGCGCGGACGCGGCCGAGATGCTGGCGCTGGGCGACGTGTTCGTGCTGCCGTCTTCGCAGTTCGACGCGCTGCCGACCGTCGTCATGGAGGCGATGGCCGCGCGCCTGCCCGTCGTGGCGGTCGCTTCGGGCGGGGCGTCCGAGCTTATCGTCGAGGGCGAGACGGGCCTCGTCGTGCCGTCGCCCGAAGCGGGCGCGTTGGCCTGCGCCGTCGCCGAGCTTTTCGAGAACCCCGAGAGGGCGCGCATCATGGGCGAGCGGGGCCGAGAGCGTGCCGAGAGCGAGTTCAGCGCGCGGGCTTGGGCGGACAGGCTCGTGCATCTTTACGAGGGCGTCGCGGGCGGCGTTACTGAAGCCGAGGGCCGGGCCGTCGGGAACGAGTCGGCGGAAGAGGCAGGGCGCCGGAGGCTCCGCGTCTCGGTAGTCGAATTCTTGGGGCGCGGCGGGATGGTTCATTACGCGTACCAGCTCTGCCGCGCGCTGGCCGAGGAGGGGGCGCGGGTCGAGCTGCTGACTGACCACGACTACGAGTTGGAGACGCTGCCTCACAACTTCGCCGTCCGCCGGGTGTTCAAGCTCTGGAACCCGCGCCCCGAGGGCGGCGTCGTGTGGTCTTCGTCTCTGCGGGCGCGGGTCGTAAGGCTCGCGCGGCGCTCGAAGCGGGCGGCGATGTATTACCGCGACTGGTGGCGGCTTGTCAGGCTCGTTAGGCGCGAGCGCCCGGACGTGGTGCAGTTCGGGGAGATAAGGTTCGCCACGGACCTTCTGCCGCTGCTCGCACTGCGCGCGAGCGGGGCACGCCTCGCCGACGTTTGCCACAACGTCGCGCCGTTCGACGTGAGCGCCGACTCGTCGAAGATCACGAAGGAGTCGCGCGTTTACCGCGCCGTCTTCCGGCGCATCTACGCGTGCTTCGACGCCGTCTTCGTCCACTCAGAGGTCAACCGCCGGGAGTTCGTGCGACTCTACGGCGGGCCGCCGGAACGCATCCACGTCATCCCGCACGGCAACGAGGGGATGTTCGTCGCGCCGGGCGGCGGTGAGGGTAAGGGCGATGGGCTGGCGGGCGAGTTGGGGCTTAAAGCCGGAGCGCCGACGGCGCTCTTCTTCGGCACGCTGACGAAGTACAAGGGCCTCGAATACCTGCTGGACGCGTTCGCCGAAGTGAGGCGGCGGCTGCCGGAGGCGCAACTGGTCGTCGCGGGCTTCCCTAACCCGGACGTTGACGTTGAAGCCTTGCGCGCGCGGGCGGAGCAGTCGGGCATCTCCGGCGCGGTGAAGTTCTACCTGCGTTACGTGCCCTTGGAAGACGTGCCCGGGCTCTTCGCGGCGTCTGACGTGGTCGTCTTCCCTTACCTGATGATTTACCAGAGCGGCGCGCTACAGGTGGCTTACAGCTTCGGGAAGCCGGTGGTGGCGACCGACGTTGGTGGGCTTTCGGAGGCGGTGTCGGACGGCGAGACGGGGCTGCTCGTGCCGCCGCGCGACGCGGGCGCGTTGGCCGCCGCGCTGGCCGAACTCCTCGGCGACCCCGAGCGGGCGCGGCGCATGGGCGAGCGCGGGCGCGAACTTTCGGAGACCGAATACTCCTGGGGCCGCATCGCGCGGAGCGTGCAGCGCGTTTACGCCGGGATTACAGGGAGGGCGCCGCGCGAGGCGCTGCCGGCCGACCGCATGTAGAATGAGGCTTAAAGGATGCTCCCTCTCGAAATAGTCTTCTGGGCCTCGGTCGCGCTCTGCTTCTACGTCTACGCGGGCTACCCAGTCTTTCTGTGGGCGGCGGGGCGCGTCGCGGGTCGGCCGCCGCGGAAGGGCGACGTGACGCCGTCCGTGAGCGTAATCATCGCCGCGCACAACGAGGAGGGGCAGATAGCGGAGAAGCTTGAGAACACTCTGGCGCTCGACTACCCGCGCGAGCTTCTCGAAGTCGTCGTCGCCTCCGACGGCTCGACCGACCGGACAGAAGAGATTGTAGCGAGCTACGCAGAGCGCGGCGTGAAGCTGCTGCCGCTCGTGCGCTGCGGCAAGATGCGCGCTCTCAACCAGGCGGTGGCGCACGCGCGCGGCGAGGTTCTCGTCCTCACCGACGCCAACGCGATGCTCGAAAGGCGCGCGCTGAAGGAGCTGCTGTCGCCCTTCGCGGACCCTTCGGTCGGCGGCGTCTGCGGCAACCAGAAGTTCGCCCCGCGCCGCGGCGGCGACAGCGCGGGCGCGGGCGAGAACCTGTATTGGACTTACGACAAGTTCATCAAGCGCCTTGAGACGAAGCTCGGCAGCACCGTCGCCGCCGACGGCTCTATCTACGCGCTGCGCAGGGAGTTGTACGTGCCTCTGGAAGACGGCGCGCAGGCCGACGACATCGCCATCTCGGCGCGTGTGGTAACGCAAGGGCGCCGCCTCGTCTACGAGCCGCGCGCCGTCTCCTACGAGCCGCCGCCCGCGCGGAGCGACCTCGAATTCCGCCGCAAGATGCGGGTGGCGAACCACTGCATGCGCGCCTTCCTGAACCTCGAAGGCGCCCTGAACCCCTTCAGGACGGGCTTCTACGCCGTCGAGGTCTGGTCGCACAAGGTCCTGCGTTACATGGTGCCGCTCTTCGCGCTCGCGGCGCTCGCGGCGAACGCCGCGCTCGCTCGCGGGTCCGCTCTTTACACGCTGCTCCTGCTCGGGCAGGTCCTCTTCTACGCGCTGGCGCTTCTGGGCTACGCGCTGAGGCAGACGCGCTGGGGCGGGCTCAAGGCCCTCTACGGGCCGTTCTACTTCTGTCTCGCCAACGCGGCCGCCACGCTCGGCGTGCTCTCGCTCCTGCGGGGCGAGCGCATCTCGGTCTGGCAGCCGCAGCGTGAGACGGACGCAAACCGGGGGAAGGGATAAATGAAAAGCATCAAGACGTTGACGCTCGTCTTCGCGCTTCTGTCGGCGGCGTGGCTGGCGACCGCCGTGGGCTTCGCATCCGGAGGCTCGGCCCCGCAGTCCAACTCGGACGGCGACGGGCAGACGCAGACGGCCTCGGCCGCCAGGCGCCGCCCGCGCACGGCCGCGCGGCAGGAGAACCAGAACTCCAACCAGAACCAGAACTCCGACTCGAACCGGAACACGAGCCGGCGCCGCTCGCGCGACCGGCAGGAGCGGCACGAGGACGACACCGCGCACCCCTCGGGCGACGACCAGAGGACCGCGAGCGCCCCGCGCCGGCCGCGCGGTGACGACGACAGCCGCTACCACGTCGAGGTCGGCATCATGCCGCGCCACATCAGCAACTACTTCCAGACCTTCGACGACTTCCAGCCGGGGGCGACGCCCGTGCCGGTCACCTCCGTCACCATCCTCTCGCTCTCGGCGCACGCCGAGTACGACTTCGTGCGCGACGAAGGCCGGACGCTGACGGGCGGCGTGCGCGTGCGCCGCAACCTCTTCCGCGACCTGCCGGGCGGCGACTCGACCGACGTGGACCTGAACCTCGAATACGACTTCCGGCCGAACCGCCTGAACTTCAAATACTTCGGCACGCCGCGCCGGCTGGCTTCAATCGTCGGCGGCCAGAACGTCTACAGTCAGGTGAACGGATTCGGCGCCGAGTACTCGCGCCGCCTCGGCCGCCGCTGGCGCACGCGCGGCGGCTACGAGTTCGCCCGCGACACCTTCTCGCGCTTCTCCGAGCGCGACCTCTCGCGCCACGAGGTGAGCGGCGACGTGCGCTACCAGATAAGCCCCTACTTCACGCCCGGCGTCGGCTTCGAGTACCTGCGCGGCAGGGCCGAGTCTGAGGCTTTCTCCTACACGCGCCCGGCGGTCGCGCTGCTCGCCAGCAGCCGCATCAAGGACGTGGCTTACCTGAGCTTCCGCTACCGCTTCTCGGACCGCGACTACACGACCGACGACCCGACGGTCTCTAACTTCAACCGCGAGGACCGCCGCCACGACATATCGTTCTACGGCACGGCCCAGCTCGGGAAGGGCTTCTCGCTCTTCGGCTTCGTCTACCACACGGACAACAACTCGAACCGCCTGACGCGCACCTTCACCAGCACCGAGAGCGGGCTCGGCCTCTTCTACCGCTTCCCGAACTGAAGGCGCGCCGGCATGAGGTCTGACGAGTTGATGGATTTGAACCGGGGCCGCACAAGGCGTGCGGCCGGTCTCCTTCTCTTGATGTTTGCGGCGCTTGCCGCGGCGGTCGGCGTCTACGAGCTGACGCGGCCGGGCCGGGCGGCGCAGTCAAACGGCCTCTACGTCTCGACGCGCGGCTCGGACACGAACGACGGCGCCTCGCCCGAGCGCGCTCTGCGCACCGTCTCCGAAGCACTCGGCCGCGCGCGTCCCGGCGAGACGGTCTTCGTCGAAGGCGGCACGTACTACGAGCAGGTCGTCACGCGCACGGCCGGGCGCAGGGGCGCCGAGATAACCGTCCGCAGCTTCAACGGCACGGCCGTCATCGACGGCTCGCGCCTTCAGTGGCGCGCGGGCGCCGAACAGAACCAGGGCTTGGTGGAGCTTCGCCACCCCTTCGTCAAGCTCGCGGGCCTGCACATCGTTAACTCGAAGAACACGGGGGTGCTGCTCGACGCCGACGACCTGACGGTCGAGGGCTGCGAGATAGCCGAGACGCGCCTGCACGGCATCAGCACCGACACCGACCGCCAGAACAACTACCGGGGCCGCGGCGGGACCATGATTCACCGGGTCGTGCTGCGCGACAACGTGGTGGCGCGCGCGGCGCTGGCGGGCAACAGCCAGGCCGTCAGCCTCATCGCCGACGGCTTCCTCGTCAGCGGCAACACCGTCCGCGACAACGCGACCGAGGGCATCGACATCTGGCTCGGCGCCCGGTACGGCGAGGTCACGGGCAACACCGTCCACGGCAACGGCGCGGCCGGCATCTACGTTGACGGCGCCTCCTTCGTCCGCATCCACCGGAACCTCGTCTACGGGAACCGCTCCGGCGTCGGCGTCTCTTCGGAGGACGCGAGCTATTCGACCCAACACGTCTGGGTCTACAATAACGTCGTCTACGACAACCGCGAGGCCGGCCTCTTCCTCTGGGACGACGCGCGGCGGCCGGGCAGGCGGGGCGTGCAGAACGTGGTCCTTGCTCACAACACGCTGGCCGGCAACCGCCACTCGGTCTACCTTTCGGGGAGCGGGAATTCCGTCGAGGTCCTGAACAACCTCGGCTACTCGGACAACATGAGCATCTACGACGAGTCCGTACGGTCTTCCACCGTCGAGAGGAACAACGTCTGGATGCCCTCGGCGCGCGGCTTCGTCTCGGCGCCGGGGAAGGATTTCCGCCTGACGAGTAATTCGCCCGCCGTGGACAAGGGCCGCCCCCTCGCCCCGTTCCGCGACGACCGGGGCGGGACTTTCACCGTCGGCGTGGACTTCGACGACCGCCCGCGTAACGCCGGCCGGGCACCCGACGCCGGGGCCTTCGAGTACGATTAATCAAACGCGGCAGAAACGCGTGTTCTGGTGTCGAATTTGCTGCTGCCGGAAGAAAGCAGAATGCCGTCTTATTCCGCTACGCGGCAGGGGGTGACTTGAACATGAACAAGAATCTTCTTGTAGGGCTGTGCCTGCTGGCCTTCGTGGCTGGCAGCGCCGCCCAACTCGCTTTACACAGGTCAGGCGGGGAGGCCGCCCCCGCACCGACGCAAACAATCGCCGCGGCCCCGACGCAGCCCGAAAACAATCCGCCCGCCGCTCAGCCTGCCGCCCAGCCCGCCGAGCCGCAGGCCGAGCAGGCCGCCCCCGAGGCCTCCGCCGAGACGGCCGTAATTGAAGAGGTTCAAGGCACGGCGGAGGCGGAGGCTGCCGAAGACGACGACGTGCCAAGGGCAACCGTGCGGGCTTCACGACGGGCCGGCGACGTGCGAGGCCGTGCAGGTCTGCGGGCTACCCGCACAATCAGCCGGCCGGCCGCGGCCCCGGCGCCCGCGCGCGCCAACCCCGCGCCGGCGCGCGCCGCGTCGCGTGATGACGGCGTGCATGAGAAGGCCGCCTCGGGCGCCAAGAAGACCGGCCGCTGGCTCGGGAAGGGTCTGAAGAAAATCGGCGGAGTCTTCCACGACTAGGCGGCCGGCCAGGCAATTACAGACTTATTCTTCCGCCCCGCACCTCTCATGTATGCCGAAGAGCTACGCGGGTGATGCCGAACCTTATTCGTTCTTCGCGCAATGGCAGAGCCTTTATTAAGCTAGCGACGGGTTACGCCCGTGACCGGGGTTCTCTGTATGTCATGCCCATCATCAGGCCGTACTACCATGCCGGGGCGATACCGTCAACGCGCGTCTCGACTAGACCGTCCCCTAGCTGACGCCTTTCCCCGCCAAACCCTCCAACTAGTCTCGTCTGTTTGCAGGTTCGACCTCCGCCGGGAGTTTTCCGAGCGGCAGAAGAAGGAGATGCCTATGCGCTGGTTGCCGCGGTGTAAGTCGGCGCGGCTTTTGCCCTCTAATGTAGAGTCCAACCGGTAGACGCGTCACGGAGCGTCAGATGCAGCCCGGCTGGTTGTGTTGCAGGAAAGCCTTTCGGTTATAACCTGCCCTCCAGTTCGGCCATTACTCTCCTAGAATCATCCTCGTGAAGCAGAACAAGTCCCCGTTCAAGTGGCGCCGCTTCGAGCCCGCGGTCATCCTCCTGTGCGTCCGGTGGTATTGCCGCTACTCGCTCTCCTACCGCGACCTCAAGGAGATGATGCAGGAGCGCGGGCTATCGGTGGACCATACGACCGTCTCAGACTGTGTGAAAACTCGGTGTGCTGCTTGCCGACCTGACGCACCTTGTAGCGGGCCGCGCCGCATACCAGCTCTGGCCCGGCAGAGGCACTGACTTAAGTGACCGCCCCGAGTAGCCCGTCAACGCCCACGATGTTTAGCGCCCGCCTCAGGTTGTAACACAGCACCGTCAGGCTCATTTCCGCCGCCACCTTCTTCAGTCCCTACCGCGGAGCGGACAATAGAAGGGATTGAGGCGGCTCACATGATGAGGAAAGGACACGTCAAAAGATTGGACGGCAGAGACTCGACTGGGCAGGCGAGGTTTGTCGAGAGCTTATTCGGAGTTGCCGCTTAACCGGAGTGGTCACCGAGCCTCTGCTGGTCTCAAGTCAAGGTTTGCAACACTGCCTGCCGGCACAACATCTGATATGGTTCGGAATTTTTTGCAACACTACCGAGACGACTATTGTTCGGTCGCGTGCGCGCGCGCGAGGCCGTCGGAGAAGGGGCCGACAAGGTAGGAGCGCAGGCTGAGGACTGTCTCCCCCGTGCGATCAATGTAGTCCCAGCGGCCCCGCTCGGTTTGAACGTAGGCGAGCCCTTCGGAGAAGCGGCCGGCCGCGCCGAATCTAGGCCCGATGACCAGCTCGCCCGCCCTGTTGATAAAGCCCCACGCCCGGCCCGGCCGCGGCAGGGCGGGCCTGACGCCCGCCAGCCCTTCAGAGAATTTGTCGGCCTCGGCGAAGGCACCTTTGATGACCTGCCGCCCGGCCTTGTCGATGTACGTCCACTTGTCGCCGGTCTGGACGGCGGCCAGCCCCTCGGAGAACCCGTAGGTGTAGTCGAACCGGGGGGCGATCACCACGGCGCCCTTCTTGTTGACAAAGCCGTAGTGCACGCCCGCCTGCACGCAGGCCAGGCCGTCGGCGAAGGCGAAGGCGGCGTCGAAGCGCGGCTCGATGGGAAGCTTTCCGGCGCGGTCGACGTAGCCCCACTTGCCCCCGACGCTGACCGGGGCGAGGCCCTCGGAGAAAGGGTAGGCGTAATCGAATCGGGGGCGGATGATGAATTCGCCCGCGCGGTTGATAAAGCCCCACTTGCCGTCGGCACGGACGGGGGCCAGCCCTTCGGAAAAACTGTCCGCCCAATCGAACTGTAGCTTGATGGCTATCCGGCCGGCCTTGTCTACGTAACCCCACTTGCCTTCGTGGCTGCCGACGGCCGCCAGCCCCTCGGAGAAATCACCCGCCGTGTAGAACTGCGGCCTGATGACCCACCTGCCCGTCTTATCCACGTAGCCCCAGTTGCTCACCATCTCGGCCTGCGACTTCCCTTCGCGCGTCTGCCGCGACGCCGCGCCTCCGGCGTGCGACAGGGCGAGGATGACGAGAATGATGAAGGCCCGTCTCAAGTGTTTACTTCCTCCGCTTAGGCCGAGCCACGAGCTTAAAGCAGGACGAGTCACCTGTCTATGCGCCACATGTGGGTGTGCCCTGCGACGGACAGCAGCCCCCTCGCGTCAGGCGTGAAGGCCAGGCGGTTGATTTTCGCCGCGAGCGGGTCGGTTCGCGGCTCACCCCCGGCCGGGGGCGAGACGCGGGCCACGGCCCGGCCGTCGGCGAGGTCGTATAAGACGATGCCGGGCGTGCCGGAGTCCGCGGGCGGGGCGCCCGGCCGCCGGTTCAACAGGCCGACCGCCAGCAGCGAGTTGTCGGGCGAGACGGCGATGGCGCTCAGCTCGGGCACCTCCAGCGTGCGCACGCGGCGGAAGTCCTGCGTGTCGTAGAACAGAAGGTAATTCTTCGCGCCCGCAGCGAGCGGGTTGGCGCTCGCCGCGACGATCAGCAGCTTCCCGTCCGGCGAATAGGCCAACTTGTCGCCGAAGGCGAGGGGCTCGGCGGTGAGCTTGCGCGCCACGCGCCCGGCGGCCAGGTCCCAGATGAAGAGTTCGGAGCCGGCGTAGGTCGTGTAGGCCAGGAAGCCCCCGCCGGGCGACAACTGAAGCCCGCTCCAGGTCCTCCCCTGCGGGTACTCGGGGTCGGCCGGGCCTAAGACCGCGCGCGTGCAGTCGGCGAGGTTCACGCTCGCCAGCAGCTCGCCGCCGTCCTTCTTCGACACCACCCCGACGGCCCTCCGCGAGTCGAGGAAGGCGAGCGAGGCGAGGTTCCCCTCCGGCGCGTCGAAGCAGAGGCGCGTCCGGCCCGACGGCGGGTCCCAGATTTTGTACTGCCACGCGACGGCCGGGGGCGGGGCCGGCTCGCCGTAAAAGACCTCGCGCGTGCCGGGGATGAACTGCGCCCCGAGCGGGAAGAACCTGACGCCCGTGCGCCCGACCTCCCGGCCCGTCTCGCGCTCGACGACGCGCAGCACGTCGCCGCGGGTCGGGCCGGGGGCGGCCGCCCGCCCGCCCCCCGTCAGCGGCAGCGTGTAACTCCGCGTCGGCTGCTCGGTGCGGTAGAGCAGAAGGTGTCGGCCGTCCGCGGAGATATCACCGAGGATGTCGTCCCGGTATTCTGCGACCAGACTGATGCGCCCCTCCGCGGGCGGGCGGGGCGGCGACGGCGACGGCGACGCCGTCCGCCCCCCCTGCGCGAGCAGGAGGATGGCGGCGGCGAGCGACAGCGGCCACCCGGCCCTTGACCCGGTGTTCATAGACGGTTCCCCCTCACTATAGTTTCTTCCCCTGCGGACAGGTGTAGCCTGTGACCCCCGACCCCAGTTCCCTGCCCACGTGGAACGGGTCCGTGCTTCCGGGGGTCGCCACCTCGCCGATGTGTATGAGCGAACCCACAACGTCAACGCCCCAGCCGCCGAGGTCTATGTCGGCGAACGCGCCGACCGGGCCGAACCCCACCTGGAGCGAGAGCTCCGTGGCGTTCTGCCGCGCCCCGAACTCGCTCATCAGCGGGTGCTCGCTGTTGGCCGGCGTGTCCTTCTTGAAGGTCCCTCTGTTGATCCCGGCCTGGACGCTGGCCCGCATGTCGGCGAGGCCCGGACCGGGGTTGAACATCAGTCGGTCGGTGCGGATGCCGGCGTACTGCAAGCTGGCTCCGGAGAAGTTGATGCCGGCCTTGGTCATGGCGCCGGTGATGTTGAGGAAGTTCGCCTTCAGGGCCTCGTGGAGGCTGTTGTAGGTCTGCTCGCCGTTCTTGCCGAGCAGGGCCTTCTGCGCCGGGCTGAGCTTGTCGTAGGACGGGAAGTTGCAGTCGGTTTCGGCCTGCGCCGTGGTGTTCTGCGAGGCGTCCTGCCCGGTGTTGCCCTGGTTGCCGGGGCCGGCGCCGGGGCCGGGGCCGCCGCCGCCGCGGAAGCCGCCGCCGATGGGATCGCGCGGGATGATGGCCCCGCCGCGGAAGCCGCCGCCGTCGTCAATAATCATGCAGGAGGTCCTGACGGTCAGCGTGGCCGTGCGCTCGTTCCACGTCGTCGTCTCGGTGCAGAGCGCCATCAGCAGCCCGAGCGGGTCAATGTAGTTGACGGGGTCGTTACGCACGTAGGCGTATCGGTTGAACGATTGCGGGTCGGCCACGCTCATGCTGCCGGCGAGCGGGTCGGGGCTCGTCCAGCGCCCGAAGGCCGACTCGTACTTCCTGAAGAGCGTGTGGTCGAGGCCCGTCCCCACGTCCTTCTCCATCCCGGCGTAGATGGGCCGGACGGCGTTGTGCCACGTCCACAGCCCGGTCGGGCCGGCGGTCTCCGCGCCGAGGGCCGAGGGGCCCTGACCCTGGCCGGTGTCGTCGGCGAGACCCACGTCGAGCACCGGCTGGCCGAAGGGCAGGTTGTCGCGGCGGCCGATGACGGCGCCGCTCGCGTCCGTCACCACGCGCACCGACCCGAGGTGGTCGAGCAGCAGCCAGTGCGTCTGGCCCGTCACCTCGTTGGTCTCGCAGAGGTTCTCCACGTTGGCCCCGAACTCGATGCTCGCGCCGAAGGCCGTGATGGTCGCCGCGCGGCCGTTGACGCGCACGTAGTCGAGCCAGAAGAGGAAGCCCCCGGCGTCGGGCGCCCGCTGCAAGTAGCCCCAGTAGAGGTCCGCGACGAACTCTTGGTCGGTGCGCGCGCGGGCCGCGTACTCGGCCGACTCGAAGAGGGCGCGCCCGAGGGCGCGGGCCTCGGCGAGCAGCGCGCTCTGGCCCTGCGACTGGGCGGTGCGCAGGCGCGTCGTCCGGTCGGCGGCCTCGGCTGCGGTCGGCGGGCGGTCGAGCGCCCCGCGGTAGAAAGCCTCGACGAACTGCCCGACCGTCTTGCGGCAGGTGCCGACGGCCTCCTCGGTCGCCAGCAGCCGCCCGCCGCGGTAGACGCGGTCGCGCTCCCAGCCGTTCGGGCCGTACTCGGCGATGACCTGCCCGGCCGTGTTGTAGACGAAGTGGTGCGACTCGCCCGAGGCCGTGTTAATGACGCGCTGGCCGAGGCCGTCGTAAACCGAGGTGGTCTCGGCCCCGCCGTCGAGGTTCGTCGTCCTCGTCATGCGGCCGCCGCCGTCGTAGTCGTAGCGGAGGCCGCGGAAGCGCGGGTCGGTGCGGACGTTGCCTGCCCCGTCGTACTCGAAGTTGTTGGCGGCGAACTGGAGCCGGTTGGTCGCCGGGTTGACCTCGCCGGGCTCGACGGCGAAGTAGCCGATGTTAAAGTTCTGGTGGCCGGGCTGTGCCGACTGGAGGCGGTTGCCGTAGCGGTCGTAGGAGTAGTCGAGGCGCCAGTTGAGGGCGCCGTCGCCGGCGTTGCGCTCGGCCGCCAGGTCGAGCCGGCCGAGCGAGTCGTAGAGGAAGCGCTGGTCGTTGCGCTTGTGGGCCGCGCCGGTGCCGCCCACGTAGTCTTCGATGCGCCCGATCTGCCCGGCGTTCTTCGTCTCGTCAACGGCCCCCGTGTTCATGTCAACCCGCCCGTAGGCGTAGGCGTAGTGCTGGAGGACGGCCGCGCCCTTCGCGAGCGTGATGGCGCTCGGTTGCAGGCGGCGGTTGTAGCCCATCGAGTGCGTCGTGCCGTTGCCGTACTGCTCGGAGGTAGGGGCGCCGTGCGCGGCGTAGCGGATGTTCTGGGCGTAGATGCGGCTCGGCAGGGCGATGGCGCTCGTCATCCTCGCGGCCGTGTCGTAGTCGTAAACGACGATGCGCCCGCTCGGGTAGCGCAGGCTCTCCGTCTGGCCGATGGAGTTGTAGGAGTAGTTCATCTCGTAGAGGGCGCGGTCAACCCACTGGCGTTGCGTGGAGACGCGCCCCATCTGGTCGTAGTCGAACTCCTGCGCGGTCACGGGGACGCCCGGCGGCGCCGCCGCGCCGGCCGTCTCGACCCTCGTCAGCCGCCCAAGGTTGAAGAACCTTTCGCGGGGCTGGTCGTAGGTGTAGGTCACGGCCGGGGTGGCGTCCGAGTAGGTGATCTGTTTGATGCGGTTCAGCCCGTCGTAGGTGAAGGTGGTGGTGATGCCGCGCGCGTCCTGAATCAGCTTGACCTCGCCGCGCGGCGTGTACTCGTAGCGGCGCGACCAGTGGGTCACGTTGTCGGATTCGGGGTCGGGCGCGGAGATGGGCGCGTCCTGCTCGGGCTGCCGCTCGTGCGTGAGCCGCCCGGCCGAGTCGTAGCGCCAGAACCTCTGCTGCGCCCCCTGCGTGACGCGGACGAGGTTGTTGAGCACGTCGTGGGCGTAGGAGGTGGCCTGCACGGGCGAGCCGACGGGGCCGAGGTTGCCCGAGGCGTCAGGCTCGTCAACGCGCTCCGTGCGCCCGAGGGCGTCGGTCAGCATGCGCCGCTGCCGCCCCTCCTGATCCGTCACGGTCGTGACGCGGCCGTCGAAGTCGGTGCGCGCCACCGTGTTGTCGGCCATCCTCATCTCCGTCCGCCGGCCCAGCGCGTCGTAGGCGTAGGTGGTCTCGGCCCCGGAGGGGTTGACGTTCGCGCCGAAGGGGTCGGCGGCGTAGTAAGGGTTGGACGTGCGGCGCAGCCGCCGCATCTCGTCGTACGCCACGTCAACGATGGCCCACCCGTCGGGCGTCGAGACGGCCGAGCGGACCATCTCGCTCCGGCCGTTAAAGCGCCGGAGCGAAGTCATCACCTGCTCCAAGTCGCCCTTCCGGTCAACGAGCGTCTCGTCCCTGACGAAGCTCATGGCCTCGTCGCCGTAGACGGTGCGCGTGTAGCCGGCGTCGGGCCGCGTCGTCTGGAGGTGGCGCAGCGAGTCCGGGTAGTAGTCAATGACGGACGCCTGCTCGTTCGGGTCGGTGACGCGCCTGACGAGGCCGGTGTTGAAGTCGTAGAGCGACCTCGTCTTCAACTGCTCGGCGTCGCCCTGAGCCGACACGGTCGGGTAGGCGTACTCATACGCCTTCTCGAAGGTGTAGGACTTCTGCTGGCAGCAGTCGGCCGTCTCCCGCAGCAAGTTGCCCGCCACGTCGTAGGCATAGGAGTAGACGATGGCAGTCTCGGGCGAGGGGTCGGTGGCGCGCGTGTAGGTCGTCATCTGCGTCGGGTTGCCGCGGTAGTTGGTCTCGGGCCGGTGCTGGCTCCGCGGCGAGCAGACGTACCTGTCGCTGACGACGCCGTCGCAGGTGCCGCCGCCCTCGCACCCGAAGGTGTCCGGGTCGTTCGGGTCCGGCTCCCAGCGGCATTCGTCCTCGACGAGCGACTGCGGCCGCGAGGCCGGGTCGTGCATGATGATGTCGGGGCGCGGGACGAGGCCGTCGCCGGAGCCGTCGTAGGTGTATTCGACGAGCGACTTCTGCACGCCCGTCCGCCCGTCGAAGATGCTGACGCTCACGGGCAGGTGGATCAGCCGGCGGTTGATGTACTCGGGGCGCGTCTCGTAGGCCGTCTGGATGCGGCGCAGCTCCTCGCCGCCGTAGCCCAACTCGGTCAGCAGGCTGACGTTGTTGAAGGCGGCGTAGCTGTAGAGGGTGCTGCGCATCTCGTTGCGCTCGTCCACCACGTCAACCCGCCGCGGGCGGGGGTTGCGGGAGGCGCCGTCGTGCTCCCAGGTGTTGACGGTGCGGCGGTAGATCTTGCCGCCCTGCTTGACCTCGATCTGGCGGACGAGGCCGTCGTCCCACTGCCCGCGGTTGACGACGGTCTGGGTGGTCGTCTGCGTGCCGTCGGGCGAGGTGACGGTCGAGATGCCCTGCTCCTTGTTGCTGCTGAAGAGGTGGACCGGCGGGCCGGCGGTGTGGAAGGGCGTGCGGCCGGCCCAGTCGTCGGTGCGGCGCGTGTAGATGGGCGCGTCCGTGAGCAGGGCCGGCCCGACGGGGTAGTCGTACTCGGTCGTGACGGCCGCCTGCCCCTCGCCCGTCACCGCGCCCATCACCTCCTCCTCCGTCGTGCTGACGGTCATGCCGCGCAGGTCCACCATCCGGTAAATCATGCCGTAGGAGGAGTAGTCGTAGCGGTAGCCGGAGCGCGTGCCGGGGAAGTAGACGTAGCGGATGACGCGCGCCGCGGGGGGGGCGACGCGGTCGGCCGTGAAAGTCCCCGTAATGGGCAGCGCCTCGTAGTAGAGCCGGATGGTCTGCCGGTCCTGGCCTCCCTCGTAGCCCGGCGCGGTGACGCTCACCAGCTCGTTGCCCTGGTAGCGGAACCGGACGTAGCGGCCCATCGTGTCTTGCACCGTCGAGAGGTGAGGGCCGACGCCGTCGCGGTAGCTGATGAGGACGTAGTTGCCGTTGCGGTCGGTGATCTTGATGGGGTAGCTGCGCGGGTTGTCGCCGGCCGCGCCGAAGTCCACCCGCGTCCCGTCGGGGTAAGTGACCGCGCCCCAGCCGCGCCCGCCGACGAAGCGGATGAAGGTGCCGTCTGTCGTCTCGTAGGTGTGGTCGTTGCGGTTGAACGGGTTGACCTTTACGAGGCGGTGGCGCGAGCCGCCGGGCTGGACCAGCGTGAAGCCGTTGGTGCCCTGCGCCTCGACGTAGCCGTAGCCGAGGCGGAAGCCGGGCGCGGGCCAGCCCGCGTCCACGTCGTAGGTCATGTGAGCGCCGCCCGCGCGGTCGGTCGAACGGTGCCAGAGGCGGCTGTTGTAGGTGAGGGCCAGGTAGATATCGAGGCCGCGCCCGCCGAGGCCGACGGCCGGGACGACGAAGTTGAAGTTATCGCTGCCCGGCGTCTCCATGGCGGAGGGGATGGCGGCCGGCGGCGTCGGCGCGCCCGGCTCCGTCCTGTGCGGCGGCGTGCCCACGTCGTTGCGCGGCTCGTAGAGCGACTCGCTCTCGTCGTCCGGCAGACGCTCCTCATAATCGGGGCGGCGCCGGCCCGTTCGCGGCGTCGTGAGCTGCGCGGCCGCCGCGCCGGCTTTGACGAGGCGCGCGCGCGGCGCGCGGGCCGCGGTCGGCCGGGCAGAGTCCGGCGACCACGCGGCGTTGACGAACCGCACGCCCGCGTCGGCGCGGCGGCCGAGGAGCGGCGGCGTGGCCGGCAGGGTGCGTGTGCTGTCGGGCTTCTGCCCGCCGTATTTCTGCGAGTTCGGGACGACCGTGACGACGACGACGGCCTTGATCGTGTTGACGTGGGCCGTCAGCAGCGCCGTGCCGGGGTTGCCCGCGAGGGCCTGCCCGTCCTTCCTGACGAAGACGACCGAGCGGTCGCTGGAATACCACCACGGCGTGACGCCGTGCACGGCGTCGCCGTCGGCGTCGAGCGGCAGGGCCGTGAGGTTGATCGGCTCCTGCTGTTGGAGGACGAGCGGGCCGTAGACCTGCACGTTCTGGTCGGGCGGGTCGAGCGGCGGGGGCGTCAGGTTCAGCGGGAGCCCGGCGATTGCGAGCTGTGTCACCTGCGCCTCGCGCTCCTGCCTCGTCGGCGGCAACCGCGGCGCGACGGTCCGCGGCGCCGCGCCGAGGGCGCCCGCGGCCGGCCGACCGAGCAGGCCGGCGGAGAGCACCGTCGCGACCCCTTCGAGGACGGAGGCCAGCCCCCAGGCGAAACCATGCGGCGCGAGTGCCCCGCCCCCCTCGGCGGCCTTGGAGGCGAGCGAGGGAGGCGGCACGAGTAGCGCCCCTGCGAGCGCGAGCGCGGCGGTTGCGCGTAACCAGGTCTGAAGGCGGCGGGAGGCGTGGCGGCGGCGCGCGCGGCGCGGCGCGACACACAAGGTGGTGCGCGTCATGGCGTGACTCCTTATGTGGTGCTTGAGTCACCGCCGCTCTGCGCGCTAAGATGCGGGCTGGAAGGACGACGCACCTCCCGCGCAGCAGTTGCGGCAGGCTCGTGTTGTTCGAGAGGCCCCGCCGCCACCGGCCAGTGGCGGCGGGGTTTCCGCTTCTCAGGGTCTATCGCGGTCGGCGTGCGAGCCGCGGCCGCGGGTCGAATGTCAGTGTCTTAAATGAGGCGGGGCGCGAGGAGGCAGCCTCTTTAAACTCCGCTCAATATTTCCGCTCAGTATTGTCGGGCGCTGAGGCTGACGAAGGGGTCGGGTACTCGTCAGCGGAACATCTCAGGAAGCTGGCAGAGGCTTCGGCTAAGGTGTCAAGCGTCACTTCAGGGGTCGTGGGGATGGCGCGAAGAGTAGTGCAGGTAAGGCGCGACTGTCAACAGAAATTTTCGCGCGCCGGGGCCGCGCCGAAGGAAGAAAGGAGATGCGCGAAAGCGGACGTGTGGTAACATGGCGGCCCTTCCCCGAACGAGCCCCCGCTTCACAACATACCCGACGCCTCGCACAGACTAGAGGAGAATGCTTATGCGTCTGCTCACTCGACTCTGCCGCGCGCTCGTCGCGGCGCTCCTACTCAACATCATCCTCCTCTCTGCCGCCCAAGTCACTTTCGCGCAAGCCCAGCCCGGCGAACTCATCATCAGCGAGGTGCGCTGGCGCGGGCCGCGAGGCATCCTCGACGAGTTCGTCGAGGTCTACAACGCTTCGGGCCGCGCCATCAACGTCGCGACCGCCGACGGCTCGCCGGGTTACGCCCTCGTCGCCTCCGACGGCGTCGCCCGGTGCGTCATCCCGAACGGCACGGTCATCCCGAACCGCGGCCACTTCCTCTGCGTCAACAACACGCCCGACGTCGGCTACAGCCTCGCGTCATACCCGGCCGGCCACGGCACGACCGCCACGGGCGACGCCTTCTTCGTCCTCGACCTCCCGGAACCCGACCCGGACGGCGCCGGCCCCTCGCCGCCTTACCAGGCGGGGGTCGCGCTTTTCCGCACCACCCTCCCGCTCAACTTCACGCTCGCCAACCGCCTCGACGCCGTCGGGTCGCGCGGCGAGCCGAACCCGCTCTACAGGGAGGGCGCCGGACTACCGAACTTAATCGGGCGCTCGATTAACTACAGTTGGTATCGCAACCTCAGTTCAGGCAGGCCGCAGGACACGGGCGACAACGCGGCCGACTTCGTCTTCGTCTCGCCCGACGGCGAGGACGCGGGGGCGGGCCGGCAACTCGGCGCGCCGGGGCCGGAGAACCTCTCCAGCCCGCGCATGACCGAACTGGCCGACACGCCCGTCGAGCTGTTCTCGCCCTGCATGGATCGGTCGCTGGCGCCGAACCGCGAACGCTACACAGACCCTTACGTGGACACGCTGACGCCGACGACAACCTACGACTCCGGCACTCTGACGGTCAGGCGGCGCCTCATCAACAACACCGGCGGGCCGATCACGCGCCTGCGCTTCCGCGTCATCACGCTCACCACGTTCCCGACGACCACCACCGCCGACCTGAGGCTGCTGACCTCGCCCGACGCCGTGGTCGGCGACCCCTGCACGGCCGGGTTCAACGTCGTGAGGGGCCTGAAGCTCGAACAGGCCGCGATCACTCAGCCGAACGGCGGGGCTCTTAACTCGACGGTCTCGGTTGACGCGGTGACGCTCGCGGACCCGCTGCCGGCGACCGACGACCCGGCGACGCCCGAGCGGGAGAACGTCGTTGACGTGCAGTTCGTGCTCGGCGTCGTGGCCGGTGGCACCTTCCGCTTTTTCATCGTGATCGAGGCGTTGCCCTAGACCGCCCGTAGGCCGTCAAGGGCGCGGCCGGCGCAAAACGTCGGCCGCGCCCTTATCCGTGTTCCATCGGTTTAGTAGTAACCATTCAGGTCCGGGTAAGCCTTTGAAGGTGATGGCTTCCCCCCCAAAGCCCGCTCCAGCGCTGCCCCCAGTGCCCGGATGTGACGCGCCAACTGGCAGTTCAGCGACTGCTGCCGCCACAGCTCCTCCTTGACGCGCTCGACCTGTCGGGCTTGCCGCTGGTTGCGCTTGTGCTGAGGCTCGCTGACCCGCTGCTGGCGGCCGCCGATTATCTGCTCGAAGTCGGCGAGTTCCCACATCAGGCTCTCAATCAGGTGGATGGTCACATCCGAACACTCATTATAGAGTTCATAAAGCTGCTGGCGGGTGAGCGTGATATTGAACACGACGGCGGCCTCTGAACCTTGGGATGCTCTGAGGGCGCCTTTTAGCCTCTAATCGTGCCGTCGGGATAGAGCAAAACCGGCCTTTATATGGCTGCGGAAGGGCTCAGACTTGGAGAGTTACTAACGGCAAGATGGGCACACAACTGAGGCGTTTGTATACCCTCTCCCGTCTCCTCAAACGCTTCCGTCCATCTCATGGCCCTTTCCTAACGCCTCGTTGTTTCACGGCCTCCCGCTTAGGCTTAAATCCGACAGCCCTCCTCGTTTAATCCCTGCCGACTGCCGCCTAGTTACTTCCGTCCCCGACGGATTCGGGCTTGGGCAGTTTCGGGTGAGTGCATCTTGCCACACCTTTATCAAAACCCTCCGGGTAACACATACCCGTACCGTAGCAATCTGGGCAGTCGGAGGCATCTACCCTATCCGAAGGTCTCACGGCCTTTTCCGATTCCGAACTTAAGTAGTCCACATCCCGCTTCTCCTTCTTCCAGAGCCGGCGGCGCAGATGCTCAGCCAGGAAGGCCGGCGCGCTGGAGACGGTGGTACGGCCGGCGGCGATTTTCAGCTCGGCGGCCAAGACTTCGGCAACCTCACGCCAGTCAGACGCTTCCCTGCCTGTCAATTTGTGGGCGGCTTCCAGTAGGGGTGTTAAAGAGCGGCGCAGCTCATCATCAGTAGTTTGTTCTTTTAAATCTGTATTTAATTCTCCGGTAATTTTTACCCGCGGTACCGCGGTAGATTCTACCGCGGTACTCCGGTACTCCGGTACTCCGGTACCGGAGTAGGAGAGAATTCGGTAAATGTCACCACCGGGGTTATTAGGGCGACCCACGCGGGCGATCACGCCTTTAGCTAGGAGTCCGGCCAATGCTGTCCTAATCGTCTTGTCGGATCCGTAGCCGGTGCGCTGCTGAAGTACCGATATGCGGACTTGCCTCTCGTCCTTATTAAGACCTACGGTAAGTCGTAGAAGCTGGTCAAACACCTTGCTCTCAGCAGCCGTCAGCTTGCGGTCGAGCGTATCTGATGCCTCGTTCGCCTTACGGTAGAAGCGAGATTCCGGTATTACACTATTCCGGTGCTCCGGTACTCCGGTACCGCGGTACTCCGGTACCGGAGTAATAATTCCAATTTGTTCTTTTGAATCAATAGTTTGATTATGGTCCGGTACTCCGGTACCGCGGTACTCCGGTACCGGAGTAGGAGGGGTGGGCGCCTCGCCGAAGGTCAGAATCTTTTTCTTCGGAGGTTCCAGATTCATGAGGGCGTTGCCGCCCTTAAATTTACTGTCAGCCATGAAGCACCGCCTCGCCGGCCGCGACCTGCGCGACTTCGGCTGTCACGTCCGTCAGGCCGTTCATTCGGGCAAGCTCGAAGGAGATGGCCGCGACCTTCAGAATCTCGCGGGGGACGCCATTAGACGATTCATAGATAGCTTGTATCGCATCATCGGTGAAGGGGAGAGGGATTTCGGCTTGCTGGCATCGGAATTCGAGCATAGCCTTGGTTTCGCCTAGAGTAAGGGGCGCGAGCACGCTGGGGGCAAAGATGCGCGAGCGTATGGCCTTCTGGCTCGGGTCGAGCAATCGGTCTCGAAGTTCGATCTGCCCGGCGAGCACTATCTGGATCAGCTTCGCCGTGTTCGTCTCGTAGTTGAGCATGGCCCGCACTATCTCAAGCATGGGGTTCTTGAGCCGCTGGGCCTCATCTATGAAGACGACCACGTTCTTGCCGTCCTTATACTGGCTGATGAGGAATTCGCGTAGCTCCACCTCCTGCGCTTGGTAGCTGCGCTTCGGGGCGAGGCCAAAATCCCCCGTGATTTCCTTCAGAAAGGCGAATTCCGACGTGGCCGAGGGGGTCGGCATGAATGACACCACCATGTCGTCCTTCGCAGCATAGTCGCCGTAAAGAAGCCGAAGTAAGGAACTCTTACCCATTCCAACGTCGCCAAGGATGGCCGTCAAGCCCTGACGCCTGTCAATCGCGTAGCGGGTCTTGTGGAGCGCAGCCCGAATCCCCTGGGTCTGGTACAGGAAGCCAGGCGATGGTGATGTGCTGAAAGGGTCTGTCATGGGCGGTTATGCTAACCGCGTTTTAATTGAAAATCAACACTAAGTTGCCGTGTGAGGATTGAAAATTGGGGGTAATTCATCGGGACGACGTGTTAAGCGAGCATTAAGTTGAGTACTTGAAGCGCCACCAAGCAGCGTGACCCCGTTCACTGAATACCGCTAGACAACTAGAGCTGGATTTCGTTGGCGCGACACTGACGGGCGCGAACCTCACCAACACAAACCTGATTGGCACGATCATCTACCGCGCGATATTCTCCGGTGCAATCCTCTCGCGCACAATATTTACCCGTTCTGTTGCCAACAGTACGGAGTTCAGTGACCTTAATCTGAACGGGTCTATCGGGCTGGAGGCCGTACGAGAGCAGCATGCGGAGCGAGTGGGTGACGACAGAAATACTCCGCGCTCGGAAGGTCGAGAAGGAGGAAGGGAGGCGCAATCTGTTCCCTATCCGCTTGGCTGACTTTGAGCGTCTAGCGGCTTGGGAAGGAGGGAATACCGGCAGTACCAGCGGACGCTTAAAAGGATGATGGTGGGCTCGAAGCGGCACCACTTGAACGGTGACTTGTTCTGCTCCAAGGGTATGATTCCCAGAGGGTGATAGGTCAACTGAAGGGGGATAGTAGCTTAGAGGCGATTCCTACGACACTACCGCTGTGTTCATGCGTTAGCATAAAAGATCCTTTAAGATGCTACGGAACCCCTTCGAGTAATAGAAGTAGTTACGGCTCTTCAGCTCGTGAAGGATGACTTGGATGCGTTCCATCCTCTTCAAGGGCATTTGGTCTCGTGCCTGATAATGATTGATGAGATTCTCCAGCCACAGAAGACTTCTCCGGCAATCGAAGGCCCCACGTCTGGAGAATAGCCTCTTGAAATAGATGTCAAGCTGGGTGATATCGTGCGAGTAATTATAATCGCGGCTAACAAGCGAATGGAGGCCATCGTAGCTCAACCGAGGTTTAGTCTTGCTATTCGGCTGTGGGCGCAGACCTACTAGCTGTTCATCATGCTGGCGATAAAGAATCAGGGGCTCCGGGATAAACTCCACTTCGGCGGCGGCGGCGATCATCAAAGCTATCCAGCCGTCGTGATAACGGTAAACGGTTTCAGTAATGGGCAGAATCAGTTCTTTGAACTGTGAGCGGAAGGCCATGGTCGCGCCGGTAACGACGTTACGCTTCAGAAGTACCTCGAAAGCCTTGCCGGCTTTGAACAGTTTTTGATCTTGGGGGCAGAAAGTTCTTTCCCAAAGATTAAAAGCGGCAGGGCGCAGATCATGCATAACCACTTCGGCGTCCGAAAAGGCCAGACCGACCTTCGGCTTAGCAGAGAAAACTGATGCCAACCTTGAAAGTTTGTGGGGGTGCCAGACATCATCCTGGTCCGAGAGGGCTATCACGTCTCCCGTACAGAGCTCGATAGCCTGCTCAAAATTTTTGAATGTCCCGAGGTTGACTTGATTAAAAAATAGGCGGACGGGAAAGCAGGCGCGAGCCGCAAAGTCTTTCAGAATCTTTTTCGTGACGGGGTTGGATTGGTCGTCACACACGACCAATTCATCCGGTTTCCGAGTTTGCCGGGCGATGCTCTCTAACTGATGCTCTAAGTACGACTCCCCATTGTACGTACACAGTGCGACCGAAATCCTCATAACGCCTGCCTTAAAGCTCAAGAATTCTGCATCCAGTAGGCATGATGCTCAAGCTACAGCTTCCGGATGGTGCGGAAGCTCCTGATGGACGAGTATCCCACCTTCATCAACTAAAAAAGACGGCTTACACAGTCATCGCCGTCGATCGGGCCAAGTGTTGCGTCCATGCGCACGAGAGCTTTTGAACTGATTGTGCCGCCACGGCGCACGGCAATCAGAAAGCGTAACCGCCTGCTTTGCCAGACGCCACCCCGAACACGATTAAGGCACTCCCGGACAGTAAAATCCATTAGAGGCGGGGCGGTCTTCGTGCTAACATCGTGGTTCCGCTCTAGTGGTTCCTTGCTAATTAGTAGGTAACATGAGGTCTAGGCGATTTATAAGTCGGTTAGAGTTCAATAACTCCAGTCAGGATTTTGTTGCAGAAAGGCGAACACGTCCTAGGCTAGCTTACAGAACCCTATCAAAACTTGGTAAAGTAAGGTTACGCCATCTGAGAAACCGTCCTATGTCGTCCTATGTGTGAGCCAGGATGGTGGCGGCTTCAAATCACCTGATCAAGAGGTTGTCATGATATTCTCTGAGGAAAGTTTAGTCAACAGGAAATGCGGCACCGGGGGGGCGTCTAAATCTGTGGAGGCTCAGATTTGATGTTAGCGGTTGTGCCGCTCGGTATGGGGTTCGAGCATCACTCCATGCGCCCCCTCACTCTTAGAAAAACAGCGCGCGCGCCGTTGCCGCCATGCCGGCTGCTCTACTATTGATCGGCATAACGTGAAGGTGTTAGTAGTTTGGAAGACGTAGACGCGTCCCCTCAGACTGACGTGGAAATTGAGTCGCCTCATGCTCCGGCATTATCTCGGATGCCGGATAAGCCCGTCGTCCTTAATGAGGCGGTTGACTCGCGCGCGAGTCTTAGCCTGCGCGACCTGTGGGCGTACAGAGAGTTACTCCAGTTTCTTGTCTGGCGTGACATTAAAGTGCGTTACAAGCAGACGGCGATGGGGGCGGCGTGGGCCATCATTCAACCGGTCACCCTCGTGCTCACCTTCGCCGTCTTTTTCGGCATCTTCGTCGGCGTCCCGACCGAGGGGATGCCGTTCCTCATCTTTTACTACTGCGGTCTCCTGCCCTGGACTTTTTTCGCCAATTCTATCTCGACCGCGAGCATGAGCCTGGTGGGGAACTCAAACCTCATCACGAAGGTCTATTTCCCCAGAATTATCATCCCGGCGGCTGCCGTGGGGGCGGGGTTGATAGACCTTTTTATCGCCCTGCTGATCCTCGTCGGCATGGTGCTCTGCTATGGGATACCAATCACGCTTAACATTCTAATGCTGCCGATCCTAATTCTGCTGACCGTACTTTTGGCGTTCGGTCTCGGGGCGTGGCTGGCGGCTTTAACAGTCAAGTACAGAGACATTCGTCACGCGCTGCCATTTATTCTACAGTTATGGATGTTTTTAACCCCGATCATTTACCCGCTGAATGTCGTGCCCGAAAAATGGCGTTGGGTGATGTATATTAACCCGCTGACGGGAATCGTTGAGGGAGTCCGCGCCTCCTTGGCCGGACAGCAGTTCAATCGACCCTCTCTCTTGCTCTCGGCCGCCGTCGTCATCATCATCCTGATGTGCTCGGCCTACAGCTTTCGGCGCACCGAAAAGAGTTTTGCCGATCTGATCTGACCGGGCGATGAAACCAATGATTAGGGTCAGAGACGTGAGCAAGTGCTACCGAATCGGTGGACTCGACGCAGGTTACTTGACCTTTCGTGAGAGGGCGGGCGAACTCATGGCCGCCCCTTTCAGACGCCTGTGGGGGCGGCGTAAGCCCCCGGCCGAAACCATCTGGGCTTTGCGGGAGGTGAGTTTTGACGTTCAGCAGGGCGAGGTCGTCGGCCTAATCGGGCACAACGGGGCAGGAAAGTCCACGCTCCTGAAAGTTCTTTCCCGGATCGTCATCCCCACCACCGGGAGGACTGAAGTCTACGGCAAAATCGGCAGCCTACTCGAAGTCGGGACGGGCTTTCACCCCGACCTCACGGGGCGCGAAAATATCTTTCTGAACGGCGCGGTTTTAGGAATCGGGCGGGCTGAAATCCGGCGAAGGTTCGACGAGATCGTAGACTTCTCCGGCATCGAGAAATTTATCAATACGCCAGTCAAATGGTATTCGAGCGGGATGTACCTGCGTCTCGCGTTCTCTGTCGCCGCACACCTCGACACCGAAGTCCTCATCATGGACGAGGTTCTGGCCGTGGGGGATGTCAGCTTTCAGCAGAAATGCATGGACAAGATGCACGACATCAGGAAACACGGCCGGACGATCCTGTTCGTCTCTCACAGCATGGCAGCCGTCACCCGGCTTTGTAAAAGAGTCATCCTACTAGACAAAGGTCAGGTGGTTGACGACGGCCCGGCCGCGCGCGTGGTCAACGATTATCTCGGCTCAAGCTGGAAGGTCGGCGCGGAACGTGAATGGCCCGAATTGGCGGAGGCGCCCGGTAACGAAGTGGTCCGCCTGCGGCGCGTGCGCGTCACGAATAAGGACGGTGAAACGACCGACTCCTTTGACATACGCCACCCGGTCGGCATTGAGGTCAGCTACGTCGTCTTACAACCCGGTTATGTGCTTACGCCGAAGCTCGATCTTGTCAGCGACGCGGGCGTGCATTTGTTTACTACTTACGATGTCACCTCGGAATGGCGGTCCAGGCCGCGCGACGCGGACCAGTATCAGAGCACCCTCTGGATTCCGGGCAACTTCTTGTCCGAGGGCAACGTGCTGGTTCACGCTTCGCTGGTCTGTTTCAACCCGGCCATCTCGGTTCACGCCCATAACACCAACACGGTCACTTTTCAGGTCGTAGACAATTTCCATAAGGACTCGGCGCGCGGCGATGCCGTCGGGCCAATCCCCGGCGCCGTCAGACCGCTCCTGGACTGGACCACTCAATCCGGACGGGAGAGACAGACGGACCAACCCCCGGTGGCGGAATCTGCTGTCTGAAAATCGCCGCCGTCGCCGCGGGACCTTTCATAAACTCCGCCTCTCATTCCGACAGAGGAGATATATGAGGACTTCACTCCCCAGACTCTCGCCTATCTTGATGCTGGCGCTGCTTGCCCCGACGCTCTCCTGCGGCACGGACACGAACGAAACCTCAGGCACTCCGAAACAGCCTGGGGGCGCCGCGGGCAAGGCGCCGACCGTGCTCGGCGTCTACCGCCCGGCGCAGTCGATCTTCTACCTGCGCAACAGCAACGCGGCCGGCCCGCCCGACCTGACCGTGCAGCTCGGGGCGGCCGGGGACATTCCCGTCTCGGGGGACTGGGACGGCGACGGCAAGTGGAGCGTCGGCGTCTACCGCCCGGCGCAGTCTGTCTTCTACCTGCGCAACAGCAACGCGGCCGGGCCGCCCGACCTGACCGTGCAACTCGGGGCGGCCGGGGACGTGCCGCTGTCGGGGGACTGGGACGGCGACGGCAGGTGGAGCGTCGGCGTCTACCGCCCCGCGCAATCTATCTTCTACCTGCGCAACAGCAACACGGCCGGGGAGCCGGACCTCACCCTGCCGTTCGGCGCCAAGGGCGACCTCCCAGTAGTCGGCGGGTGGGCGCAACGTTGATATTTCGCCCTTAGTGGCAATTGATTTTAGAAAGGCGCGCAACTTGTATCACTGGGAAGACATTGAAACCTACGAGGCTCATTTGCAATCCATGCTGGGGGCCGAGCCGTGGTGTATCGACGACCTCAATTACCGCGACGGGGTATTAGAGATCACCGGCTGGGCCTTGGCCCCGGAGGGGCAGCACGCGGCCGTCACCTTCATGGTCAACGACCGGGAATTTGAAGAGATCAGCTTCCCGCTGCCGCGACCGGATATCGGCGAGGTGTTCTGGTATAAACGGGGCGCGGCTCTCGCACAGTTTCGTTGCCGTAGCGGGCGGGTGCCCGAAGAGACTCGCGCGCGGGGGTATCTTAATCTCAGGTGCGTGCATCGGGAGACGCGGCTCCCGTTTCGGGAGGAGTTTGATTACTTCTATCCGTGTGAGCGTGATGAGCCGCCGATGCCGAGCGTCGAGCGGCGCAAGAGGGTCTCGGGCGGGGAGAGCGCCGAGGTCTTCCGCCTCGAAGGCTTCACCACTTTTATAAAGTTAGACAGAGCGCTGCGCAGGACCTTCAATAAAGGCATCTCGAAGTTCGCCAGCGTGCTGGACTGGGGGTGCGGCTGCGGCCGGGTGACGCGTTACCTTCTACAGTCGGGGACGGCGGCGGTGACCGGGATTGACATCGACCCGGATAACGTGAGGTGGTGTCAGGAGAATTTTGCCGCGGGCACATTTCTCCACGTGCCCCTACACCCGCCCGTCGATCTTGAGAGAGCCGCGTTTGACCTCATCATCGGCATCTCGGTCTTCACGCATCTGAAGATGCGCGACCAGATCGAGTGGCTCTATGAGTTGATGCGCGTGGCGAAGACCGGCGGGGTGCTGTTGATGACGGTGCTCGGGGCGGCGGCGGTGAGCCGCGCGCGGTACAGCCCCTCCGTCGTGCGCGAGTGGCAGACGACCGGCTTCATCGCCCACGAGAACCTGGATTTGAAGGGCTACATCGAAGACGACAGCTACTACGTGAACACTTGCATGACGACCGAATACATCCGCCAGAACTGGTCTCGCTTCTTCGAGGTCGTTGACATCATCCCGGCCTACATCGGTAACATGCAAGACTTGGTGATACTCCGAAAGGTGGGCTGACGCGCGCCGGACGCGCCGGCCGGATTACGACCCGCCGCCCGCCTCTGTCTTACCGGCGCTCACTTCTTCCCCTTGAAGAAGACGCCCGCCGCTAAACTCTCTTTCCCTTTTTTATCCACCCAGTCGTCGAAATCCCAGCCGATGGAGTCGCGTAAAGCCTCAAACTTCCGCCCCCAGTCTTCGGAATGCAGGTGCTCAAGCAAGGTCTCGAACTGCATGCGCAAACTGAAGGAGGGCTGCTGGTGAGGCTGAACCCCGCTTTCGAGATGCGTGAAGCCTTTGAAAATCTCTCGGATGCCGGGCAGCGTCATGTTAAACCAGTGGCCGGGGTCGGCGTGAAGCGGCTGCATGAAGGCCGTCTCGATGTAGACGACGCCCCCCGGCTTGAGCACGCGGTGCAGCTCGTCGGCCGTCTCCCAAGGTCTGGGCAGGTGCTCGAAGACGGAGAGACTGATGACGGCGTCAAAACTCTCGTCCCGGTAAGGCAGTCGGACGCCGGCCGAAACCACGTCCGTGTACGCGTATTGGAGCATCTCGTGAAAGAGCACGTTCGGGTAGTGCTCGGACGGCCGCGGGTTACCGGCCCCGAAGTCCAGAATCAGCGCCCCAGGCGAGGCTTCTATCCAGCGCCGGTTTTCAAGGCTGAAGGGGTTGGTCGGATTTTTTTCGAGCAACCTGGAATGGACTAGGTTATCTCCTGAGACGAAGAGCGGCGTGCCCCTCCTCTTCTCGAAGGACTCGCCGCACTGGGAGCACCTGAAATCGGCCGCCCGCTCCGCCAGGGAGCCTCCGCAGACCGAGCAGGCCAATACCCGAGCGTAGTCCCATGTCCGCGCCCGAGGCTCCGTCAGTCCGGCGAGTTCGGTGACGCGGATGCGGAACTGATGAATAGTCTCCTCGTGACCGGAGAGGCAGGCCACCAGCGAGACGGTCGCGGTGCGGTTCAGAAGATCGTCGCAGAAAATCTCCGCGAAAAAACCACTCCAGACGGCGCTTTCCTGTCCTTGAAGACCGAGCGCCTCGGCAACGTCCTGCCTCTTCAAGCTGTGCGACGGCAGCGCCCTCAACTCGCCGTCAACCAGCACCTTCAGGCCGCGCAGTTGATGGTCCTCGTTCGGTATTATCCAACCGGAGAGAATGAACGGCGAACTGACTTCCGTGGTCTTCTCATGCAAGCTCGGCGCGTCAATAGCGAAGTGACATTTCTCGACGTTTATCCTCATCCCTCAAACCCTTCGGCCACGTGTGGCGCGCCGCCCCTACCGGACGGAGCCGGCGCCGGCCGCCTCGCGGTATTCTTTGGTTAACTGATATTGCCGGCTTTTGAATGATTGATACCACTCGATGAGCAGCACCAAGGCCAAGAGCAGTCTTTCCCGCTGCACCCCCACCGAGAGGTCATGCTCGACGAGGTTGGCGACCCTCGCGGCGTCGAGGCCGGGCACGGGGCGCATCAAAAAATAGTCGTGGACCGAGGGCTGAGCGGCGAACCACTGAGACAACCATTCCGCCATCGGCAGCACGAACCCCTTCTTCGGCCTTTCCAGAATCTCCTGGGGCAGCCACCTGCGGGCGATCCGTCTCAGCACGACCTTGCTGTCTTCGCCCTTAATCTTTTGCGCCTGGCCGAGCCTCAGTCCCGCCTCGACCAGTTTAGGATGTAGGTAGGGCGCCCTCCCCTCAAGACTGTGCGCCATCGACATCCGGTCGAACTTCACCAACAGGTCGTCGGGCAGCCACGTCGCAAGGTCCGTCGCAGTCGCGCGCCGCAGGGTGTCGGCCGAGTCGTTCAGCCACGCGAACAGGCCGCGCTCCCACTCGTCGGGCGACGCCCCCGCCATGTTCATCAGGCTGTGCCTGCCCGCCCGGTCTGTCAACAGGGGGAAGCCGGAAGGAGAGATAGGTTCGGCGTTGTCGGTCAGGCTGTCGATTCGGGGGGCCGCCGACTGTAGAAGCCCAAGCCTCGCCTTAAGTCTGCCGCGCCAGCCGTTACCCGCGAGGAACCTTCGGTAGTAACCGTAGCCGGCGAAGATTTCATCCGCCCCTTCACCGGAGAGGGCGACGGTCACATGTCGGCGCGCCTCCTGGCAGAGCCAGTAGAGGGGCAGAAGCGCCTGATCCCCGATGGGCTCATCAAGCGCGTGCACCACCTTCGGGAGTAAGCTCCGGAACGTTTTTTCGTCGAACTGAAAGTGGTGGTGCCGGCTCCCGACGGCTTTGGCGACGAGCTTGGCGTAAGGGCTCTCGTCGTGTGCGGAGGAGGAGAAGCCCATCGAGAAGGTTGCGATGTTCGGCTTCTTGCGAGCCGCGACCGACGCGATGAGGGAACTGTCCAGGCCGCCCGAGAGGAACACGCCGACCGGAACGTCGGCGACGAGGCGCGAGCCGACGGCCTCGTCAAGCAACTCGAACATTTCGCCGTCAGAGATATTGCGTTCATCACGGAGGCTCGGCGTGTAGTAACGGAAGCGGCGCGGCTTCGGGTCGTCGAGGGGGACGACCAGCCGCTCACCCGGCAGGACGCGCCTGACCGATTTGAGGATCGTGGCCTCGCCCGGAACGTAGTGCAGGGCCACGTAGCGATTGAGGGATTCCGGGTCCACCTGGTCACTCACCCAGGGCAGGGCGGCCAACGCCAAGAGGTTCGAGGAGTAACCGAAACGGCTTTCGGCGCAGGCGTAGAAGAGGGGCTTTTCGCCGAAACGGTCGCGCGCCAGGTGCAACTCCTTCCGCCCGCGGTCGAGAATCGCAATGGCGAACATGCCGTCGATGCGTTTGAGGAGTTCCTCCGCCCCCCATTCGGTGTACCCGTGCGCCAACACCTCCGTGTCGCTCTCGGTGGAGAAGCGGTGGCCTTTAGCTTCGAGTTGCCGTTTCAGTTCCCGGTAGTTGTATATCTCCCCGTTCTGAAAGGCGACGACCTCGCCCCCCCGGCTGAAGAAGGGCTGCCAGCCGCCCGCCGGGTCAATGATCGAGAGGCGACGCATCGCCATCCCGACGCTGCCCTCCAGGTACTCGCCCTCGCCGTCAGGCCCCCTATTAAACATAACGTCGCGCATCGCCCACAGCAGGGGCGGGGGGACCGTTCCGGCGACGGCGTCAATCAGCCCGACGATACCGCACATCAGCGTGACCTCCCGCTTAACCACGCTTCCCGAAATACCTTCCCGTAGGCGGAGGCCATAGCGTCGTAATCCGTGAGGCAGTCGAGCACGAGCGGACTGGCCTTGGCGAACCTGGCCCTGAGCTCGTCGTCGGCCGTGAGCCTCTCCATCGCGGCTGCGAGGGCCCGCACGTCGCCGGGTTGATAAAAGAGGGCGTTGACGTTCTCCTGCACCTGCTCGGGAATGCCGAAGACGGGCGTGGTGATGATCGGCAGCCCGGCGAACATCGCCTCCAGAATGACGCGCGGGTAACTCTCGACTCTGGAGGTGCAGAGGAAGATGTCGGCCGCCGCGTAATAAAGGTGAACATCCGGGCTCTCGGGGATGATTTCCAGCGCCGCCCGATTAGACGTGGGCAAGCCTTCGCGGGCCGAGCGCAGGCGCTCGCTATAGTCTCCCTCCCGGTCGCCAACAATGAAGCAGCGCAGACGACGGGCCGTCGCCTCGTTCAAGTGCGGCAGGGCCTCGACCAGATCGAGCTGCCCCTTCCTCTCGCAGACGGTGCCGAGCAGCAGGAGCATAATCTCGTCCGGAGAGAGCTTCAGCGTGCGCCGCGCCTCTTCCCTTGAGACCCCCGAGAGGGCCGCGCGCAGCCGCTCCCTGTCCGGCCCGTTATGGATGGTGATGAAGTTATGGCTGGTGTTGAGCGCGCGGCAGCCTTCGCGCGTGGCGTCGGCGACGAAGACGACTTTGTAGGGGTGGCGAAAACACTCCAGGGCGAGCGCCGCGATCTCGGGGCCTAAAAAGTTGAAGTAAGTCCTCCACGGCTCGCTCTCGCGCGGGTTCCAGACGGAGGGCAGCCCGAGCTGCTTGGCCGCCGCGATGGCGTAAAAAGTCTGGAGCGTGTTGCCGTAAACCAGCTCCACATCGAACCCTTTAATCCGCGCGGCGAAAGCTTCTACCGCCCGCCGGTAATCTTCGACGTTGAAGACGCCGGAGAGCGGGTGGTCGAAGACCTCCACGCGAATCCCCTGCGCCTCGTAGGCTTGCCGCAGCGGGCCGTCGTTGGGCGAGTAAACGATGGGCTCGATGACCCCCATCTCTTTGAGTCGAACCGTCAGTTCGTACTGGCTGTAAGGCGCGCCCTCCCAGTTCAGGTTGAAAGCGCACATCAGCGCCCTGACGGGGGGCAGGTCGTTCGGGGCGACCGTCCTCGAATCGACGGCGAAGCGCTCGTGCTCAAGCGACAGATTGGGGTTATAGAAGGGGTCTTCGTAGTGAGCATATTTCTTGCGGAACGCCGAGGGCTCCGCGGGGTCATCAACGCGCCCGCGGGAGTGGCCCTCTTTGTGCGTGAGTTCGGCGGCGGGACAGTAGACGACCCTGTGCCCGGCCGCTTGCAGGCGGTAGCAGTAGTCCACGTCGTTGTAGGCGACGGCGAAGCTCCGCTCGTCAAACCCGCCCATTTCGAGGAAGAGACTCCTCGGGGTCAGCATGCAGGCCGCCGTCACCGCCGAGTAATTCCGGGTGACGACGGCGTAACTCAAGTAGCCGTTATCCCACGCCGGGTGGAGCTTGAAGGCGGGGCCGGCCATGCCGTGGTAGTAACCGTGCACGATGCCCGCGTGCTGAATCCGATTGTCGGGGAAGAGGAGCCGCGCGCCGACCGCGCCCACTCCCTCGATTCCCATGTACCCCATCATCCGGCTCATCCACTCCGGGCTGAGCAGCTCGGTGTCGTTATTGAGGAAGAGCAGGTGGTCGGCATCGACCTGCTCGGCCGCGCGGTTGTTGATGGCCGCGTAACTGAACTTCCCCTCGGAGTTCGGGATTCTCAAGACTCGGTGCGGGGTCTGCCGAAGGTATTCCAACGTCCGCGGATCATCGCTCTCGTTATCGATGATGACTACCTCGTAGTTCTTGTAGGTCGTCCGCTCCAGCGAAGCCACGCACGCCTTCAGCACGTTCAAGCCGTTCTTCGTAGGGATGATGACGGCGACCCTGGGGCCGTCGTCGGAAAATTCATGCGAGAAGATGCCGCACTGAGCCGCCAGCGCCCACTCAGGCTGCACCGCCTTGGCGTTCAGCCCGCGCCGCACGAGGGCCTCCTGCACGGCCCTCAGCCCGGCGCCGAAACTATTCGGCTTGGCCCCGCCGGAGGAGGCAGTCGAGCCGGGCACGACGCGCCAGTGGTAGAGCACCTTCGGCACATGGCCGACGCGTCTCGCCAGTTCCGTCGCCCGGAGGGCCAGGTCGTAATCCTGCGAGCCCTCGAACCCCAAGCGCATTCCCCCCACCTCTTGGAACAAACTCCGCCGCAGGACGAAGAGGTGACTGAAGTACATGTAGGAGAGCAGGAGTTCGGGCGACCAGTCCGGTTTGAACTGCGGGCTGAAGCGCCGCCCGGCCAAATCTATCTTGTCGTCATCCGAATAAAGAACGTCCGTCTCCGGGTGCTGCGCCACGTGGAGCGCCACTTCCCCGAGGGCGTCAGGCGTGATCTCGTCGTCCTGGTCCATCAGGACGACGAACTCTCCCGCGGCGAGTTCGGCCGCGCTGTTGGTGGCACGGCTGATGTTCCCGTTCTCTTCGCGGAACACGACCCGGATGCGCGGCTCGCGGCGCGCCCACTCCTCCAGAAAGGGCCTGACGCGCGCGTCCGTGCTGGCGTCGTCGGCGATGCAAAGCTCCCACTCCGGGTAGACCTGATTGACCACGCAGCCGAGGGCTTTCTCCAGGAGGTCGAGCGGCGGGTTGTAAACGGGCATCAAGATACTCAACAGCGGCGGCTCGCGCAGCGCGCCGAGCCTCTCGCGCAGCAGATTTTCCCGACGCTGATTCCACTCATTCACTTCAAGCCAAGCGGCGTACGGGTCGAGCGCCTCGGGAGGCTCGAAAGTGAGGCGGGAGATTATCTTTTCGACGAGGTTTTTAGCAGGCGAGTCCGGCTGGCCGTTCTCGTTCTTCCAGGCGGTCATCGTTCTGGCGACGGCCGACGGCAGCTCACTTAAACGAGGCAGGCGTCCGTGCTCCTCGCGGAAATGGCGAATCCTGCCGAGTGAGAACGTGGCGAAGTGCTTGAGCCCGCTCTCCGTTTTTCCCGCGGCCCGCGCCGCGCCGCCGCCCCCTTTACCGCTCACCCCCCGGAGGGCCACACTCTTGATCCGAAACCTCCCTTCGGATTCAAAGGGGTCAAGCCGCAACTGCACGACCTCGGGGCCGAGCGTCACGTGAGCGACCAGCGCCCCATCGACTTCATTAAACTCATAACTGTCTGCTTCGCTGAACCCTTCCCCACGGTCTACGTAAAGGCGCGGGCGGCCGTTCACCTGCGCCTCCGTCTCCATCTCGACTTCGACTTCAACCAGACCCGTCGGCCATCGGCCGACCAGATTAAACTGCGGGTCCGTTCCGGTTGATTCCCACGCCCCGTCGCCGTCAACCGGACGTAACGCGTGCAGCGGCTCAAGCGAAGGCTCGTACGCGCTCCGGCCGAGCCCCGCCCGCAAGCCGCGCGCTCCGGCGGCGGGCGCTCCGGCCGCGGACCCCGCCGGCTCCTCCTGCACTGGCTCCGGCAGCGCCGTCCCCAAGATACGGCCCTTAATCCGGCGATAACCGGCAAGGGCCCTCCCCGCGCGCGTCATGAAGATGCCCTGAAACTCTGACGCCCGGCGCGCGAAGTCGTCCCGCTCCGAGACGAGCCGGGCCTGTAGCTCTGCCTGCCTCTCAAGGTTCGCGCGCAGGTCGTCCGCGCTCGCCCGCGTCTCCTCCAACTGAGCGGAGAGCGCGCACAGCGCGTCCTCCTTTTCCCTGAGCAGCCCGCTCTTCCGCGCCGCCTCCTCTTCGGCCGCCGAGAGCCTAAACTCCGCCACCTCCCTCCGTTGCTGCTCTATCGCGGCGGCCTTTCGGGCTTCGCTGCCCTGAGCCAGAAGAGTTTCGGCCAGCTTCTCCTGCTCCCCCAACCTGGAGTAGAGCGACTCCGTGACGACTTGGAGCTGAACCCGCGCGCGTGCGAGCTCCTGAGCCTGATGGCTAAGTTCAACGTCTTTACGTAGGAGCAGTTCTCGGAGTCGGGCTTCATGCTCCAGCAGCGCCTCCGCGTGCTGTTTCTCCAGAAGGGTTAGCCCTTGACGGAGCCTCTGGATTTCCTCGGCTACGACCTCTTGAACCTCTTCAGAAACCTTCAGCACGAGTTTGAGGAAGTATGTCTGACCCCCTTCGGGCTCCGGCAGGACGCTCAGTTGAAGCTGCGGGTCGGGGCCAATGGTGAGAAAGCTGAAGTACTGCTCGGCGGGGAGGCGCAGGACGCCGGGCCCCGCCTCCAGCCCGCCGAACCCATTGGCGGCAGACCACTCAAGCACGGGCGTCTCTTCCCCCGAAGGCCGGGGGCGGCGGTCATAGAGCGCGAGCCGCTTAATCTCGACGTAAGCCGGCCGGTCGCCGGGGTCTATGCGCAGCGGCCCGGCTGACTTCAGCGGGAGCGGAAAACAGTATTCACGGAAAGCCCCATTCGTTATCAGCGGCTCTTTGACCGAGTTCTCCTCCGAGTAGCCGGACTCGGTCGGCCAGAAGAGTTGCAAAAAGCTCTCTTCCTCCGCGGGCCTGCTACCGAGTTCCGCGGCGAGACTCCTCTCCCTGTCACTGAGCTGAGCGAGTGAGGCTTTAAGAGTGTCTAACTCCGCGGCGCGCTCGGCCAACCGGCCGTCGCGCTCTCTGACCATCTCTTCTTTGACCTCGGCGGAGCGCTTGAGCGTCAGCCGTTGTCCCAGCGCCGAGAAGGAGGAGCGAATGACCGCCGCCTCCTCGTCGGTGGCGCGGAGTAGGGATTGTAACTCCTTAGAGCGCACCTCGCCGACGGCCAGCACCCCTAAGCCGTAGCCGTGGAAAAACTCGAAGTGGGGGTAGTCTTCCTTGATGATTCGCCAGAACTGGCGGACCCCGAAACCGCACCCGTGGACGTTGATGTCGTGGAATAAGACGACGGCCTCCGAACTCAACTTCGGGAGCCACGAGCTGAAATCCTGCTCGACCGCCTCGCGGGTGTGATAGCCGTCGATGTGTAGAAGGTCTACCGACCCGTCGGAGAAGTGCTGGAGGGCCTCGTCGAAAGTCGATTGGATGAGGCTGGAGAAGTTCCCGTAGCGCAAGTCGTGATGATGCCGTAACTCCTCAAGGACTGCGGCCCCGTAAAGACCTGCGTGCGGGTCGCCCACCCACGTGTCGACGGCGTAGCAGCGCGTGTTCAATCTGAGTTCGCTGACGGCCTGACAGAAGGCGCAATAGGAGTCCCCGGCATGCGTCCCCAACTCAACGATCACCCCCGGCCTGAGGACATCGACAAGGAACATCGCAAAGGGGATGTGCTCCTGCCACGTGGTCAAAGGGGTCAGGCGTTCGGGTAACCTAAAGCAGATGGGGTGCTCATGCAGATTCAGCATACTGATGTAAGTTGCCGGTGCCGACCAAAGCGCAGACCGGTGCTTAATTGAACCGGCTCGCGGTTGAGGCCGCGCCTGGGTTTATAAGTCCGAGCCGCTTTCTACTGACGACGGCGGCCGGTTCGTCCAAGTGACCGAATTAATTGTAGGTTGTTTTCCCGGACTTGTCTTTTCTGGCTGGTGGTCAGGTTCGCAGACTAGTCGTGGGGGGGGGGGGGG